>NZ_JBVATA010000001.1:0-873518 GCF_057814275.1 Pseudomonas sp. F007
CATTTGCTGTCAAGTGATTATTTTCAGAAGTTTTCAAGGAATCCTTAACAACTTCAACCACTTGCGCTTTCGATCTCTCGTCAGCGGGAGGCGAATTCTACAGCGTTACACGCTGCTGTCAACACCTCTTTTTCAACTTCCTTCGTGCTTCGATGACCTGAAACACTGACTGCCGAAAACTGCGTAACTCGTTGTTTACCAAGGAGTTTTCCGTTTCGACTGCGCCGGAAGTGGGGCGAATTATAGACACATGAAATCTGCCGTCAACTGCTAATTTGGTTTTTCTATAAGAAAGCTGATTACCCGACAAAAGATCGACCAAAAACGGCAACACCAATAAAAGATGCGCAGTATATTGCTCAACCCTCACGACTTGAGCATGATGGTCTACACATTTGCTCATACGACCATTATCAGGACGATTCCTCGCAATGAATGAACAACCCCGCAGCCTCAGCTCGACCTTGTTTCCGGTTGGTCTGCTATTGATAGCCATGGCGTCGATCCAGTCTGGTGCCTCCCTGGCCAAGAGCATGTTCCCGGTGGTTGGCGCACAGGGGACCACCACGCTGCGACTGATCTTCGCCAGTGTGATCATGATTGTGTTGCTACGTCCCTGGAAGGCCAGACTCACTGCCAGGTCGTTGAGAACAGTCGCGATCTACGGCATCGCGCTGGGCGGCATGAATCTGCTCTTCTATATGTCGCTGCAAACTATTCCACTGGGCATCGCGGTGGCACTGGAGTTCACCGGCCCCTTGGCGGTAGCGATCTACGCGTCGCGCAAGGCCATCGACTTTCTCTGGATTGCCCTGGCGATCATTGGCCTGTTGCTGCTGATACCCACAGGAGCAACCAGCGCGAGCATGGACTTGACTGGCGCCGCCTATGCATTGGGCGCCGGTGTGTGCTGGGCACTGTACATTCTCTTTGGGCAGAAGGCGGGTGCAGACAATGGCGTGCAAACCGCAGCACTCGGCGTCATGATCGCCGCACTCTTTGTCAGCCCCTTCGGCATCGCACATGCCGGCGCATCGCTGTTGACTCCCTCGGTGATCCCCGTCGCGCTGGGCGTGGCCATTCTGTCCACTGCCCTGCCCTATACCCTCGAGATGGTTGCCCTCACCCGCATGCCGGCTCGCACTTTCGGCACCTTGATGAGTGTCGAGCCCGCCATCGCTGCCCTCTCCGGCTTGTTGTTCCTGCAGGAATACCTGTCCTTCGCACAATGGATGGCAATCAGCTGCATCATTCTTGCGTCAGTAGGTGCAACGCTGACCATGGGCCGGGAAGCCAAGCCAATTGTGGCGACTGATTGAGAAAGATTCCTACAAAGGTCTGGCATTTAGTCTGCGTTTAAGCCATGTTTAGCCGCCACTCGACGTTAAACATGGACAGTTCGGTCAAGGACTTACACCCCGTACAGCAAAAGCGTAGGCTTTCAGGCTCGGCAGCCAGACCCGAGACCGCAATAGGGAAAGGAATGAAACGATTTTTGGTATTTATAGCTGTACTTGCCATCGCAGGATGCGCCGCAACGTCCAAGACCGAAGTCAAACGCGGCAAGAAAGGCCTGCATATCAATTGCTCAGGCTTGTCGTCCTCCTGGGACCAATGCACCGCAACCGCCGTCAAGGCCTGCGGCCCCAAGGGGTATAAGGTAGTCGCCAAGTCTGGCGACGGCGTCGAGGACCCCGGTGACTACCCCTTCGGCCTGAACCCTGCCGGCTACACCAGTCGCAGCATGATTGTCATCTGTAAGTAACCCTCAAGCTTCGGGCCCGGCGATCTGCCGCCCGATCTCGTTGTAGCTCGATTGCAGCACCTGTTGCTGGACCTGCGGGCTAGCCAACATTCGCGCAACCACCAGTGCTCCCACGCATTGCGACAGAATGGCCCAGGCCAGGCTGTCGCTTTGCAGAATTCGCGCCCAATTCTCCTGCAATCGGCAGATCCACTGCTCGGCCTGCTGGCGAACCTGGGCATCGGCGCGAGCGATCTCCGCCCCCAAGGACGGTAATGCACAGCCAGTCCCAGGCTGTTCGACATGGGCCATGCTCAGATAATGCTTGAGGCAACGCTCCAGCCTGTCTCGGCTCAATTCGCCCTCGCCAGTCAAGCGCGCAAGACTCCCGCTCAACTCACGCTCGACGATCGCCGCGAACAGTTCATCCTTCGACGAAAAGTGACTGTAGAACGCCCCTCCACTGAGACCGATGGCCTTCATCAAACCGTCGACTCCAACCGTCGCGAAGCCTGCGGTCTTGGCTGAGCTCGAACTGCTGTCCAGCAGTTTCTCCCTGGTTTCCAGTTTATGAGTGGCTGTGTAACGCATTGGCTGCTCCCGAACTCCATCGCCTTGACGTAGCCAGGAGCGTAGCATAACGTTCGTTTAGTTAACGACCGTTTACCAAAGAGCGATGACGATGACTACAACGATCAACAACAAGAAAGTGGTACTGGTTGTCGGTGCTGGCGACGCCACCGGTGGTGCGATTGCCCGGCGCTTTGCCCGCGAAGGCCTGGTGGCCTGTGTCACGCGGCGCCGCGCCGACAAGCTTCAACCGCTGGTGGATACGATCAACGCCAGCGGTGGAGAAGCCCACGGTTTTGCCTGTGATGCGCGCAACGAAGAAGAGGTGGTCGCCCTGATCGAACAGATCGAAACCGCGATCGGCCCGATCGAGGCCATGGTGTTCAACATCGGTGCCAACGTCCCCTGCAGCATCCTCGAAGAAACCGCGCGCAAATACTTCAAGATCTGGGAAATGGCCTGCTTCTCGGGCTTCCTCAATGCCCGCGAAGTGGCCAGGCGCATGGTCACCCGCCAACGCGGCAGCATCCTCTTTACCGGGGCCACTGCCGGGCTGCGCGGCGCCTCGGGTTTCGCTGCGTTTGCCGGCGCCAAGCACGGTATCCGCGCACTGGCCCAAAGCATGGCGCGGGAGTTGGGGCCAATGAACATCCATGTCGCCCACGTGGTGGTCGACGGCGCCATCGATACTGACTTCATTCGTCAGAGTTTTCCGGAAAAATACGCCCTCAAGGACCAGGACGGGATTCTCGACCCCGAACATATCGCCGAGAACTACTGGTACCTGCACACTCAGCCACGGGACGCCTGGACCTTCGAACTGGATCTGCGGCCCTGGAATGAACGCTGGTGAGCCTCTCTCCCCCTAATTAAAGAACAGAGGGCGTTGACTATGAGCAAAAGCGTAGAGTTTTTCTTTGACCTTGGCAGTCCGGCGACTTACCTGGCCTACACCCAGCTACCGGGGATCTGCGAACAAACCGACAGCCAGCTGATTTATCGGCCGATGTTACTGGGAGGCGTGTTCAAGGCCACCGGTAACGCCTCGCCCGCGACCATCGCCGCCAAAGGGCGCTATATGTTCCTCGACCTGAGTCGCTACGCCACCCGCTACGGCGTGGCCTTTCGGCTCAACCCGCACTTTCCGATCAACACCCTGCTGCTGATGCGCGCGGTCACCGGCATACAGATGCAGCATCCCGAGCGCTTCCTGGACTTTATCGACTGCCTGTTCCGCGCACTCTGGGTCGACGGCAGGAACCTCAATGATCCGGCTGTGGTGACGGCAGTGCTGGCCGAGCACGGCTTCGATGCGCAGGCGGTGCTGGCCCTGACCGCTGATGAAGCAGTCAAGAATGCCCTCAAGGCGTGCACCGAGGAAGCGATTCAACGAGGAGTGTTTGGCGCGCCGAGCATGTTCGTCGACGACCAGTTGTATTTCGGCCAGGATCGACTGGACTTCGTCCGAGAAGCATTGCGCTAGCGCGCGGCGACGCGCCATTGCCCGCGCAGGCAATGGCGTGTCGTGGTGTCAGATCGCGGCGGTCCGAGTGTTCAACCACTGCAGGGCAGCGCCCTCCAGCAACGGGCTCAGGCGCCGGCGAACTTCGGCATGGTACCCGTTGAACCAGTCGCGCTCGTCCGACGTGAGCAGCGTGGTGTCCAGGCAGCGGGTGTCGATCGGGCACAGAGTCAGGGTTTCGAATTCGAGGAACTCACCAAACTCGCTGCTCCCCGCTTCGCGGTTCAGCACCAGGTTCTCGATCCGCACGCCCCAACGCCCAGGACGATAGGTGCCCGGCTCGATGGAGGTAATCATCCCCGGTTGCATGGCGGTTTGCGGCGCCGGGGCGGCCTGATAGGCAATCACCTGCGGGCCTTCGTGCACATTGAGGAAGTAACCGACCCCATGACCGGTGCCATGCCCGTAGTCGACGCTCTCGGCCCAGAGCGGTGCGCGGGCGATCGAGTCGAGCAAGGGCGACAGGATGCCCCGCGGGAAGCGCGCCCGGGACAAGGCAATCACGCCTTTGAGCACCCGTGTGCAATCGCGCTTCTGCTCCGCGGTCGGCGTGCCGATCGGGACCATCCGGGTGATGTCGGTCGTGCCGCCCAGGTACTGGCCACCGGAGTCGATCAGCAGCAGGCCGTCGCCCTCGATCAGCGCATGTTCCTCTTCTGTCGCGTGGTAATGCGGCATCGCGCCATTGGCGTTGTAGGCGGCAATGGTGTTGAAGCTCAGCGAAACGTAGCCCGGACGTCGGGTCCGCGCTGCCGTCAGGTGCTTGTCGATCGTCAGTTCGGTGATGCGCTCACGGCCCAACGCACCGTCGAGCCAGCTGAAGAATTCGCACAGCGCCGCGCCATCCTGCTCCATGGCCTGGCGGATATGCTCGGCATCGGCCAGGCTTTTCTGCGACTTGGCCAAGGTGCTCGGGTTCAACCCCTCGACCAGGTTCACGCCGCTGCCGACGTGAGCCAGCAACCCGGCAGTGACCCGCGCCGGATCGATGTGCAGGCTTGCACCGCTCGGCACCGCGGCCAATGCCTGCGCCACCTCGGTGTAATCGCGCAGGGTTACACCGTCCTGTTCGAGGACCGCGCGCAACGCCCCATCGACTTTGCTCAAGGCGACAAACAGGGTTGCCTGTTGCTGGCTGATCAGGGCAAAGGACACGAACACCGGGTTGAACGATACGTCAGCGCCGCGCAGGTTGAACAACCAGGCGATGTCGTCGAGTGTGGCAATGAAGTGCCAATCGGCACCGCGCGCTTTCAGGGTTTCGCGCAGTTTGGCGAGTTTTTCACCACGGCTGACCGTGGCCTGTGGCGGTAGATGCTGATAAATCGGCTGATCCGGCAGGCTCGGGCGATCGCTCCAGACTTCGCTCAGCAGATCGATGTCGGTGCGCAAGCGAGCACCGCGCTCCTGCAGCTTGCCGCCCAGGGTGCGCGCCGACGCCACGGCCATCACCGCACCGTCCACCGCGACCACGCCGCCTTCGGGGGTTTGCTCGGCCAGCCAGTTCAGAGGGCCTGGCTGACCGGGTTGCAGCTTGACCAGTTCGATCCCGCTGCCCTTGAGCTCCTTGGTCGCCTGCTCCCAGTACCGACTGTCAGCCCAGACGCCGGCGAAGTCACGGGTGACAATCAGCGTCCCGACCGAACCATGAAAGCCCGACAACCATTGACGTCCCTGCCAGTAGCCCGGCAGGTATTCCGACAGATGCGGATCGGCCGACGGCACCAGCAAAGCATGAATGCCTTCCCGGTTCATCAGTTCGCGGGTTTGCGCCAGGCGCTGGGGAACTGTTCCCTGGGTCAAAGGCTGGGTACTCATCATGTCTCCTGCTAAGCACATCAATAGTGTTATCGGGCGCTGACTCGTGGCCGGCGCGTCAGGGTTGGGGGGTGGCCCAGAACGCCGGTGGGCTGGCGAGTGCGGCCTTGATCAGTTGGGCGACCTGATCGATATCCTGCTCGGTGGTGAAACGTCCCAGGCTCAGGCGGATGGTGCGCCCGGCTGTGCGCGCGTCATGGCCCAGGGCCAAGAGCACATGGGAAGGCGCGTTGCTTGCCGAGTTGCAGGCCGAGGTCGCCGAGAATGCAATGGACGCGCTCAGCGCCTGGGCATTGAACTCGCCCTCCTTGAAGGTCAGGCTCAACGTATGGGGAATGCGCTGGGTGGTGCTGCCATTGAGGCTGAACCCTGCAATGGTGCCGAGTTGTTCAAGCAAGCGGCTGCGCAAGCGGACGATGGTCGCCGCTTCCTCGGCAAAATGTTCCGCCGCCAGAGCAAAAGCCGCGCCCATCGCCGCGATCTGATGGGTGGCCAGGGTGCCCGAGCGCAATCCGCCTTCGTGCCCGCCGCCATGGATTTGCGCCTGCAGGCGCTGCTCCGCACGGGGTCCGACATACAGCGCGCCGATGCCCTTGGGACCGTAGAGCTTGTGGGCGGAAAACGACATCAGGTCCACCGGCCACTCGGCCAGGTTGATCGCCACTTTGCCAGCACCCTGCGCCGCGTCGACGTGGAACAGCGCACCGTGCTCGCGGACTGTCTGACCGATGGCCGGAATATCGTTGAGCGTGCCGAGTTCGTTGTTGACCAGCATCACCGAGACCAGGAAGGTGTCTTCACGCAACGCCTCGCTGACTGCCTGCGCGGTGATCAGGCCATCGGCGTCCGGCAGCAGGTGCGTAACCTCGACACCGGCGTCCTGCAATTGTCGGGCAGTGTCGAGGATGGCCTTGTGTTCGATCTGGCTGGTGACGATGTGACCACCGACCTGGGCACGGGCCTGTGCAACGCCCTTGAGAGCCAGGTTGTTGGATTCGGTGGCGCCGGAGGTCCAGACGATCTGCCGGGCCTGCGCTCCGACCAGCTCGGCCACTTGCTGGCGGGCCAACTCGACTGAACGCCGAGCCTGTTGGCCAAACGCATGGGAACTGGACGCCGGGTTGCCGAAGTTACCGTTGAACCCCAGGCACTCAACCATGACCTGGATCACCCGCTCGTCCACAGGAGTCGTGGCGGCGTAGTCGAAGTAGAGAGGACGCTTGTTCATATATAAGGCTCGCAGAGCAGGTTCCGGGATCAGTGGCATCGAAGGGAATCCACGCCGCGCCACGCTCGAGGTGGCGCGCAAACTAACGCAAGAAACCAGCAATACCTGATCGGATGCAGTTAAAGAAAGACAACTTCATTTAAAAGTGCGTAGGAACGCTCCTGAAGTTGAGCTTAACAGGCATCGCACACCGGGATGAAGCGCTCGTCAGCCAAAGCTCTCGTGCAGCATCGGATACAGCGATGCCACCAACAGCAGCGCCATGCCCCAGTTGAACAAGCGCAGCCAGCGGCGATCGCGCAGGACATTGCGCAGCAAACTGCCACAGACCACCCAGACGCCGACGCTGGGCAGGTTGATCAGGGCAAATACTGCCGCAATCACCATCACATTGGTGAAGTAGCCCTGCAGCGGGGTGTAGGTGCTGATTGCGCCGATGGCCATGATCCAGGCCTTGGGATTGACCCACTGAAAGGCCGCCGCACCGAGGTAACTGATAGGTTTGCCCTGCCCCTCCCCTGAGTCGGAGACCGGCCCGGAATGGGCGATCTTCCACGCCAGGTACAACAGGTAGGCCGCGCCGACGAAGCGCAACACGTTGTACAACACAGGATAGGCCTGAAACACCGCGCCCAGGCCAAAACCGACGGCCAGCACCAGGATGAAAAAGCCGCAGGTGATGCCCAGCATGTGCGGGATGGTTCGGCTGAACCCGAAGTTGACGCCGGAGGCCAGCAACATGGTGTTGTTCGGCCCGGGGGTGATCGATGTCACCAGGGCAAACAGGGCGAAGCCCAGCAGTAAATCGAGGGAGAGGGTCATGGCGCAATTCCGGCAGATGAGTCAGGTATCGACCCTATCCCAGCCGCTGTGCGGCGCCCACGCACAGTTGGAGAAAACTTCGAGCGGTACAGTCGCTCAGCTGGCACGCCCCTGCAACACCAGGCCACGCTCGGCATTCATCTCGCCTTGGCGATCAAAGCCGAAACGGTTGCGCGGCTGGCCGAGCAGTTCGGCTTTTTTCAACTGGTACTCGTCAAAGGACAGTCCGCGACGGTTCAGTGCTTCCAGCGCCAGCTCGCGTTGTTCCTCAGCGGTGTAGGGACGCAGCTCGGGTGCGGGGTGACTGGCGCAACCGGCAAGCACCGAGGCAACCAAGAGTAACGAGAGGGCGAGAAAAGCGTTCATCGGCGAGGTCCTGTGAGCGGTGCTGGGCAATGGACACAGGCTACTCGCGGCCCTCCCGGGAGAAAAATCATCGCGCTCGATAGTCGTTATCGACCTTTTCGTCATCGTCCTCGCCTTCAGCTCACCAGGTTGCAGTGCAAGGCATTGTCCTGGCTGCGCTCGATGCTGCGCAGCACCTGGAAACTGCCAAAGGTCACGCCCTTGGCCTGGTGAGCGCGAATCAGTTGCCAGAAATCCTGTTCGCCGCTCTCGATGCCCTGGAATGCCGCCTCGCCGGCTTCGCGCGATTGCCACTGCAGATAATTGAGTACGCGCCGGCCATCATCGCTGGCCTGCACGCTGGCACTGAGAAAACCCTGGCAGTGCTGCGCCAGGTGCTCGGTCTGCGCCGACAATGCCAGCACCAGGCCGTGCTGCTGATCGGGCTCGACGTCGAATTCGATCAATTGAGTGAAACTGCGATTTTTCTCTAGCGATTGCATGAGGATGCCCCCTGGCGCGTCAGTCGCAACTTGCGAATTGAAGGCTGGCAGGATAAAACCTCCAGTTAAGTCAAGGTCAAGCGGTAACGGTGATGATCAATCAGGAAAACCTGCACAAGGAGTTGAGTGTCGGGCAACTGGCCGAGCGCAGCGGCGTAGCAGTGACCGCCCTGCACTTCTACGAGGCCAAGGGGCTGATCCAGAGCAATCGCAACCAGGGCAACCAGCGCCGTTACCCGCGGGAAGTGTTGCGCCGGGTGGCCTTGATCAAGGTCGCCCAGCGCCTGGGCATTCCCCTGGCGGAAATCGGCGAGGCGCTCAAGTCCCTGCCCAACCATCGCGCGCCGACGGCTGCGGACTGGAAGCTGCTGTCGGAGCAGTGGGGCAACGACCTGGATGAGCGTATCCGCCAACTGACCCTGCTGCGCAGCAAGCTCAACGGCTGCATCGGCTGTGGCTGCCTGTCGATGGAAGCCTGCCCGCTGCGCAACTACGCCGATGTGCTGGGCGAGCAGGGCTCCGGGGCGCAGTTGCTCAAGCCCGAGGCCTGACCCGGGATCTGCGATGGCACCCTAGTGGCAATTTCCGCACCCCGTCGGGCCAATCGTTGCGCGGGAGTGACTGGCCTATAGTGACTCGAACTGTACTCGGCAAAGGACTGCCTCATCCCCCCTCAACAAGGAGAACGGTCATGAGCGTCAAACCCATTCCCGATGATTTTCACTGCATCACCCCCTATCTGGGCATTGCCAAGGCCGCCGAGGCCATCGACTTCTACAAGAAAGCCTTCGGTGCGACCGAAGTCATGCGCCTGACGATGCCGGACGGAACGGTCGGCCACGCCGAATTGCGCATCGGCGGCTTCCCCATCATGCTCGGAACCCCGTGCGATGAGGGCCCCTTGGGCAATCCGAATACATCGCCCTCGGTTGGCTTGCACCTTTATGTCGAGGATGTGGATAAAAGCTACCAACAGGCGATCAATGCCGGCGGCGTCATCGTTTCCGAGGTCAAGGACCAGTTCTACGGCGACCGCTCGGGCACGCTGAAAGATCCCTACGGTCATCTGTGGTTTCTCGCCACCCACAAGGAAGACTTGACCCAGGAGCAGATCGAAAAGCGAGCCGAGGAAATGTTCCAGTCTCAATAATACAATTGCGCTTCTCAAAGCCCGGCCTTGACCCGCAACTGCCGGCCGGCCGGGCTTCCCAGCACCTCGCCACGCCCCTTCCCAGCGCCTGAACAGCCACTTTGAAACATTTAGTTTCAACTTGATGTTCGGGATTTTTGATTCTCATTCGTCTTAACTAGATGCAGCCCGCCGCGTAGGCAAAAGCTACGGCCGGCTTTTTCGGAATCACGGTGCCCCCGCACCGCTCCTCTCATCGAATCAAGACCCTCATTCATGTCGAAGAAATCCCGCTCCAAACTGTGGTTTCTGGTGCACAGCTGGCTGGCATTGCCCATCTGGTTCTTTGTGCTGATCGTCTGCGTCACCGGCACCCTGGCGGTGGTCAGCCAGGAAATTGTCTGGCTGGCCAACCCGGACGTGCGCGCCAGCAAGCCGTCCGATGATGCCGAATTGCTCAGTTACCAGCAGGTGCTGACCGCCATCAACCAGGCTGAGCCGCAAACCATCGTCGAATCCATCAGCCGCTCGGATGAATCCCACTTCGCCCTGACCGCGAGCGTGAGCTATCCGGACGGCCGTTCGGTGTCGGTCTATGTAAATCCCTACACCGGCGTGATCCAGGGCATCAGCCCGGACTTCAACTTCGAAGCCTTCACCCGCGCCTTGCACGGCTGGTGGCTGGTGCCCTTTACCAACGGTTTCAGCTGGGGCTGGTACCTGGTGTCGTTCCTCGGCATTCCCCTGCTGGTGTCACTGATCACCGGCCTGGTGGTGTACAAGAAATTCTGGAAAGGCTTTTTCAAGCCGACGTTGCGCTTCAACCATGGAGCGCGGATTTTCTGGGGTGATTTCCATCGCCTGAGCGGGATCTGGTCGATCTGGTTCATTGCAGTCATTTCCATTACCGGCATCTGGTTCCTGATCGAAGCGCTGCTGTTCGACAACCACATTTCGATCTCCAGCGAGCCGGTGATCCCGGTGGTCGCCCGTGAAAGCGTGCCGGTCTCGGCGGACGGTTCGCCGCCGAAAATCATCGACCTGGACAACGCCATCCTCATCGCCCAGCAGAAAATCCCCGGCCTCGAGGCCAGCTTCGTCAGCCTGCCGAGCAATGCCTACAGCCACTTGAATGTGGGTGGCCGTGGCTGGTACCCGCTGATGTTCCAGACGGCCACCATCAACCCCTACAACGGTGAGATCGATGCCTCGCGCCTGCTGTCGGACCGCACCGGGCTGGAGTTCGTCACTGAATCCATGCGCCCCCTGCACACCGGCGACTTTGGCGGGCTGTGGATCAAAATGATCTGGTTCTTCTTCGGCCTGGTGCTGAGCATGATGGTCCTCAGCGGCCTGCTGATCTGGACCAAGCGCACCGCCCTGGCCACCGCCAATGCCCTGAAACGCAGCAACAAGCCACCCCGTGCGGCCAAGGTTGAACAACCGGTTGCAGCCATGAACAGCAACTCGCCGGAGGGCAACCTGTGAGCAAGGTCAGCGCCGCAGCACCCCAACCGTCACGCCTGAGCCAGCTTTGGCACAAGTATCGTTTTCATATCAACATCCTGCTGCTGTTGATTCCCCTGGGGTTCATGCCCAAGTACTTCGCCGACGTCGCGCTGTTTCGCGGCGACAGCGGCCTGGGCGAGCGTGAAATCGGCGAAATCCAGGTCGGCCCCTGGAGCCTGCAACTGGCTGAGCTGCGCAACGAAGCACCGCTCAACTCCGGGCCGGCGGGCTACATGAAGAGCTTCAACGCAGCGCTGTGCCAGGTCTGTATCAACGAGGTCAAGGCCACCTACCTGCGTATCGGCAAACCCCGCAGCCTGCGCGCCGCCGGGGTGATTTTCTTTGGTTCGCCGTATCGCATGGGCGCGACCCTGCCAATCCCGCCGAAGACCAAGGCCGACGCCGAAATCTGGATCACCATGGAAGGCTGGGACGGCAGCATGCACCAGGCCGCCGTACCGCTCGCCAAAGCTTCCCCCGCCACCCTCGCCTGGCTGAACAAACAAGGAGGCAAACCATGACCGTTGCCCGCCGCAAATCCCCCCTGCGCCTGCTCGGCAGCGCGCTGTTCCTGGCCTTGGGCGCGGGTTTCAGCGCACAGGCGCTGGCCCACAACCCGATGTGCGAGTGCAAGGCGATCGACGCCGAACAGATTCGCTGCACCGGTGGTTTCTCCGATGGCAGCGGCGCGCCGGGGGTGACCCTGGATGTGATCGGCTATGACGAAACCATCCTGGTCCCGGGCAAGCTCGGCGCGGACTCGACCCTGACCTTCAAGAAACCCGGCAGCGAGTTCTACGTGCTGTTCGACGCCGGCCCCGGCCACGTGGTCGAAATCGACCAAGCGGATATCGAGGCCCCATGACGACCCCCACCACCCAGCTCGTGCGCCCGGCCGGTGCCGGCCACGAAACCCTCTATGTCCTGCTGCTGTGCCTGGCGATCCTCGCGGTTGCCGGCTCGGTCGTACTCTGGCGCGGCGAATCCCAGGTGGTCAGCAGCGTCGAAGCCCATCAACTGGATGCCCGCCGCGACCTCAGCGCCGCTGAACAGGGTATTTACGCCGACCTGCGGGTGACCCTCGACGAAATCCAGCTGTTGCGCGAAGAACAACAGGCCTTACCGACCCCGCAAATCCTCGCCGACGAAGGCTTCGCGCCCTTCGCCCAGGACGCCAGCTCGGTCAGCCGTGGCGGCCATGCCTGGCAGTTGCTCAAGAGTGACGCCTACTTCGGCCAGAGCCAGGCCCCGGAAGTGGCCGGCTCGTTCCTGATGCGCCTGAACGCCGAGGGCAAAGCGGAGCCGGACATCTGGCTCAACCGCAGCAAGGACCTGCCCGTCCCCACCGACCTGGCCGACAGCGCGCTGAGCAGCGCAGGCTGGAAGCAGGTCGTCGCCCAATTCGACGCCGGTGTCACCCGTCAGCACAAACACTGATTTGCGCACTCATCCCAGAGAAGACCGCTTGCCCATGTCCAGTTCATCTTCACGTCATCGTTTTTTGCAGCGCCTGTTGATCGGCCTGATGGCCTTGATCGTCGTGCCCCTGGCCAGTGCCGATCAGGCCAAGCGCCTGCGCATCGGTATTACTCTGCACCCGTACTACAGCTACGTGGCCAATATCGTCGGCGACAAGGCGCAAGTGGTGCCGCTGATTCCGGCCGGCTTCAATCCGCACGCCTACGAGCCGCGCGCCGAAGACATCAAGCGCATTGCCGGCCTCGACGTTATTGTGCTCAATGGTGTCGGCCACGATGATTTCGCCGACCGCATGATCGCCGCCAGTGAAACCCCTAACGTCAAGGTGATCGAAGCCAACGAAAACGTGCCGTTGCTGGCCGCCACCGGGATCGCCGCACGGGGCGCTGGCAAAGTGGTCAACCCGCACACTTTCCTGTCGATCAGCGCCTCCATCGCCCAGGTCAACAACATCGCCCGGGAGCTGGGCAAGCTCGACCCGGACAATGCCAAGACCTACACCCAGAACGCCCGCGCCTATGGCAAACGCCTGCGGCAGATGCGCGCCGACGCCCTGGCCAAGCTGACCTCCGCACCCAATGCCGATCTGCGGGTGGCCACGGTTCACGCTGCCTATGACTACCTGTTGCGTGAATTCGGCCTGGAAGTGACCGCCGTGGTCGAACCGGCCCACGGCATCGAGCCGAGCCCGAGCCAGTTGAAGAAAACCATCGACCAACTGCGCGAGCTGGACGTCAAGGTGATCTTCTCGGAGATGGATTTCCCCTCCGCCTATGTCGACACCATCCAGCGTGAATCGGGGGTAAAACTCTACCCGCTGTCGCACATTTCCTACGGCGAATACAGCGCCGAGAAGTATGAAAAGGAAATGACCGGCAACCTCAACACCGTGGTCCGGGCGATTCAGGAGGCCGGCGCATGACCATCCAGCAAACCCTCAGCGTGTCGCTGGCCGGTCCCGCCGTGGAATTCTCCGACGTCAGCCTGACCCTCGGCCGTACGACGATTCTCGACGGCGTCAGCTTCCAGGTTCAGCCCGGCAGCGTGCACGCACTGGTCGGCCCGAATGGCGGCGGCAAGAGCTCGCTGATCAAGACCCTGCTCGGCCAGATGCCCCATCAGGGGCGCCTGAGCCTGCAATGGCCCGGCGAGCCAGGCACTATCGGTTACGTGCCGCAGGCGCTGGAGTTCGATCGAGGACTGCCGATGACCGTCGACGATTTCATGGCCGCCATGTGCCAGCGACGCCCGGCGTTTCTCGGCATCAGCCGCCATTACAGCGCTGCCATCGACGCCGCGCTGGAACGCGTGGGCATGCAGGACAAGCGCAAGCGGCGCATGGGCGCGCTGTCCGGCGGCGAGCGCCAGCGGGTGCTGTTGGCCCAGGGCCTGATTCCGGCGCCGCAATTGCTGGTGCTCGACGAACCGATGTCAGCCCTCGACGAAGCCGGAATCCAGGTGTTCGAGCGCCTGCTCAACGACTGGCGCCAGGCCGGTATCACCGTGCTGTGGATCGAGCACGACCTGGAAGCCATCGGTCGCCTGGCTGATCGCGTCACCGGGCTCAACCGCCGCGTGCTGTTCGACGCCACGCCGCAACAGGCGCTGACCCCGGAACGCCTACTGAGCCTGTTTTCCACCCACCCACGGACCAGCGGGAGCGCGGCGTGATGAGTTACGAAGCCTTTCGTTTGATGATCCAGGGCTGGGCCTCTTCCGGCTATCTGCCCGAAGCACTGGCCTACGGTTTTGTGGTCAATGCCCTGCTCGCCGGCCTGCTGATCGGCCCGGTCCTTGGCGGATTGGGCACGCTGGTGGTGGTCAAGCGCTTCGCATTTTTCTCCGAGGCCGTCGGTCACGCGGCACTCACCGGCGTCGCCATCGGCATTTTGCTCGGCGAACCCTACACCGGCCCTTACGGCAGCCTGTTCGGCTACTGCCTGTTGTTCGGCATCCTGCTCAACTACCTGCGCAACCGCACCGGCCTGGCCCCGGACACTCTGATCGGAGTCTTTCTCTCGGTATCGCTGGCGATGGGCGCCAGCCTGCTGTTGATCCTTGCCGGCAAGATCAACGTGCACATTCTCGAGAACGTGCTGTTCGGCTCGGTACTGACGGTCAATGGCAATGACTTGCTGGTATTGGCCATCGTCGGCTCGCTGGTGATGGGCCTGAGCCTGCCGCTGTACAACCGGATCATGCTCGCCAGTTTCAACCCGCAACTGGCGGCAGTCCGCGGTGTGGCGGTGAAAACCCTGGATTACCTGTTCGTGATCCTGGTGACGCTGATCACCGTGGCCGCGGTAAAAGTCATCGGCGCGATCCTGGTCGGCGCGCTACTGGTGATCCCGGCCGCTGCCGCGCGCCTGTTAAGCCAGTCGCTGAAGGGCTTCTTCTGGTGCTCGGTGTTAATCGCAACCATCAGCACTCTGTGCGGGATTCTCGCGCCCATCGTCTTCGACCTGCCGATCCCGTCCGGGGCGGCAATCATTCTGGTGGCCGGCATGGCCTTCGCCCTCGCGGCCATCGCACGCGGCGTGGTCCCCAGCCTCAAAGGGAATATTGGATAAATGACTTTCTCCATGCGCCAACTGACTCTGGCCCTCGCCCTCTGCGGCCTGGCCAGCAGCACCTGCGCCACCGACCGCTCCGAACCGACGCGCGTGGTGGCCAGCAACGGTAACGGCAACACTGCGATGCAAAGCGCCACCTCCAACCACAAGGTGCGGGTACTGGCTTCGTTGCCGATCACCTACGGCCTCGCCCAGAACCTGGTCGCGGGCACCGATATCAGCCTGGAACGGGCTGCACCGGCCAATTTGCCGGGCTCGCGACAAGCGTCCTACTTCACCGGGCGCGGTGCTCCCGCCTTGCACAAGCTCGCATTGGACGCCGACGCGGTGATCGGCCTGCGCTCGCTATGGGCCGACGATCCGCTGTACCCCAATGCCCGCCGCAGCAACATTCGCATCGTCGAAATCGACGCAGCGCGCCCGGTGGATGGCGCGCTGCCTGGGGTCGCCCTGCAACCGGGCAAGAGTGACGGCCTGAACAGCCAACCCTGGATGAGCAGCAACAACCTGGGGCGCATGGCCGACGTGATCGCCGCCGACCTGGTGCGCCTGGTGCCCGCGGCCAAGCCGAAGATCGACAGCAACCTGGCGACCCTCAAGCAACGCCTGCTGAAACTCAGCGCCGACAGCGAGACGAAGCTGGCCGATGCCGACAACCTCAGCGTGTTCAGCCTCAGCGACCACTTCGACTATCTGATCAGCGGGCTGAATCTCGAGTCCATAGGTGTCGATGCCCGCGCCGACAACGAATGGACGCCCGGGGCCCAGCAGCAGTTGAGCGCCAGCCTCAAGGACAACGATGTGGCGTTGGTCCTGCACCATCGCCAGCCGTCGGAGGCGCTGAAGGCTGCAATTACGGCGGCAGGCAGTCAGTTGCTGGTGCTGAGCACCGATGGCGACGACCCACTGGCCGAGCTCTCGGGCAACATCGACCAGCTGTTGAACGCGTTGCTGCAGAAGTCCTGAGGCCGCTTACAAAATCCCTCAGGAATCGCCGAGGAACCCGATGCTAGTCTGCCCGCCTACCTCTCAGGGTCTTCACCATGAGTGACTACATCAAGCACAACAAGGCCAACTGGGACGACCGCGCGCCGCTGCATGCGGCTTCCGCGGATTACGCGGTGCAGGCGTTTATCGACGACCAGCGCTTTCTCTCCGACGTCGTGCGGTTCGACCTGCCATTGCTCGGCGACATCGCCGGTTTGCGCGGGATCCACCTGCAATGCCATATCGGCACCGACACCCTGTCGCTGGCGCGCCTGGGCGCGCAAATGAGCGGCCTGGATTTCTCCAGCGCCAGCCTGCACCAGGCCGCTGAGCTGGCCAGGCGCTGCGACACGACCATTGACTACATCGAAGCGGAAATCGACACCGTGCCCCAGGTGCTGCCGGCCGGCGGCTTCGATCTGGTCTACACCGGCATCGGCGCCTTGTGCTGGCTACCGAGCATCGACCGCTGGGCGCGTACCGTGAGCCATCTGCTCAAGCCCGGCGGACGGTTGTTCATTCGCGAAGGCCATCCGATGCTGTGGACCGTTAACGAGAGCCGCCAGGACCTGCTGTCCGTCGAGCAACCCTACTTCGAACGCGAGACGCCGCTGGCCTGGGATGACCCCGGCACTTACGTCGAAACCGACCAGGTACTGACGGCCACCCTGTCCCACGAATGGAACCACGGCATGGGTGAGATCATCAGCGCACTGCTCAACCACGGCCTGGAAATAACCGGCCTGGTGGAACACCAGAGCATTCCCTGGGACGCCCTGCCGGGGCAGATGGAGTGCGACGCCCGGGGTGAGTACCGACTCAAGCAGGCACCGTGGCGCCTGCCATTGAGCTACACCTTGCAGGCCATCAAGCGGCGGGGCTGAGGCGCAGCACCCTGCCTTGGGTCAAGGCCCTGCAGATTCGCGGGACTTCAGGCCTGCAACGGCATGGTCAGCTCGACCCGCAGCCCGTCCGGTCGACTGTCAAAGTGCAGCACACAGCCACAGCGCTGGACAATCGCCTGGACAATCGCCAGGCCCAGCCCGCAGCCGCTGCTGGTGCTGTTGCGCCAGAAACGTTGGGTCAGGTGTTGCAGGTCATCATCGGCAATCCCCGGACCGTGGTCGCGAACCTGGAAACGCACGCGATTGCCGATGGTTTCCAGGCTGAGTTCCACCGCGGCGTCGCCGGGGGTGTGACGCAGGGCGTTGTCCAGCAGGTTGCGCAAGGCGGCAATCGCCAACACCGCCGGCATTTGCAGCGGAGCCTGTGAACAACTTGCCGGCAGGTGCAGCTTGATCCGCGAACGATCACCGCTGGACGCGTCCTGGATCGCCAGGCGCGCCACCTGCTCGGCGTTGCACTGCACGCCGTCGTCGAACGACAGGCTGCCTTCGACCCGGGCCAACAGCAGCAGTTGTTCCAGGGTCCGGTGCAGGCGGTCGGCGCCCTCTTCGGCGCGGGCCAGGGACTGATCGCGAGCAGCACCGTCGGTCATGCGCGCGACTTGCAGGTGGGTCTTGATCGCGGTCAGCGGGCTGCGCAACTCGTGGGCGGCGTCGCCGGTCAACCGACGCTCACGCTCGATGGTCCTGCCGATCCGCTGGAACAGCTGGTTCTGGGTTTCCAGCAAAGGCTGCAATTCGCTGGGCAGTGGCTGCACCTGCAGCGGTTCGAGCGAATCGGCACTGCGCCGCATCAGCGCATCGCGCATGCGGTTGAGCGGGGCCAGGCCCTGGCCGATCCCCAGCCACAACAGGCACAGGCAGCCCAGCAAGGCCACGCCCACCGGCACCGAGGCCGTAAGCAGGACCGACATGTTCAGCGCTTCGCGTTCCACCTGGCGGTCGGCGGTGGTGATGCGCAGGTCATCGCGCACCAGGGTGAAACTGCGCCAGCGAACTCCGTCGATCATCTGGTCGTGAAAGCCGATTTTTTCCGCTTCCAGGGTCTGTTCGGGGGTGGTATGGCTGCGAGCGAGAATTTCGCCGCGCAAGGAACTGACCTGGCAGGCCATGCCGCCCGGAACGGTCAACTGCTCGGCGCTGAAATGGGTGCCGTCGCCCTTGCTCGGCAGGCTCGGCAGTTGCTCCAGCAGCCCGGCAACCATCCGTGCCGAGGCCACCAGGCGCTGGTCGAGGGAAAACATCATCTGGTTGCGCAGGTCGCTGAGCATCCAGGCGGCCGCCAGGGCCCAGATCATCGCAAAGGCCGCGCCGAGCGTCAGGCTCAGGCGCAAACGCAAACTCATCATTTTGGCGGCTCGGGGCCGTCGGCCGGGCCCAGGCGATAACCGAGGCCGCGCACCGTCTCGACGATGCCGTTGCCGAGTTTGCGCCGCAGGTGGTGGATGTGCACGTTGAGGGCGTTACTCTCCAACTCATCGTTGAAGCCGTACACGCTGTCCTTCAATTGCTCGCTGGACAGCACTCGCCCACGGTTGTGCAGCAAGGCTTGCAGTAGTGATTGCTCGCGCCGGGACAGATCCACCGGCTGCCCGGCCAGCACGGTTTCGCGACTGCTCGGGTCATAGGTCAGTGCACCATGCTCGATCAGGTTGACGCTGCGCCCGGCCACCCGGCGCAACAGGGTGTGCAGGCGCGCAGCCAGTTCGCGCAAGTCGAAAGGTTTGAGCAGGTAGTCGTCGGCGCCGGCTTGCAGGCCGTCGACCCGATCGGTTACCGAATCGCGCGCAGTGAGAATCAGCACCGGGATCTCCAGGCCCTGATGACGCAATTGCTGCAGCAACTTGAGGCCATCTTCATCGGGCAGCCCGAGGTCCAGCACCATCACGTCGAACTCAGCGACCTTGAGCATGGCCCGCGCAGCCGATGCCGTGGCCACGTGCTCCACGGTCAAGCCCTGGGCACTGAGTCCGGCTACAATGCCGCTGGCGATCAGCTCATCATCTTCACAGACAAGTACGTGCATGGTGAGACCTGTTGAAAAAGGGTGATTAAGACAACTGCCGATTAAGCGGACATTATGCCCCAGTCGCCTGCGCCACAAGGACAGCGCGGTTAATCATCGGTTAATCGCCAACCTGCATCGTGCCCCCTACTTGTACCGGTAATAAGGTTTGCCCATGCGTCGTCTGTTTCTACTATTCCTGGTGTTTTTCACCAGCCTGGCCCAGGCCGGGTCCAATCCGTTCGAGAGCAAACCTGATTTCCTGCCGGTCGGCAAAGCGTTCGTCCTGACCTCAGAGCGCCTTGAATCCGGGGAAACCCAGCTGTTCTGGCAGATCGCCGACGGCTATTACCTGTACCAGAAGCGCCTGACGTTCAACGGCCTGGCCGACGCCCACAAACCCGCACTGCCCGAAGGCGAAGCCCACAGTGACGAGTTCTTCGGTGACCAGCAGGTCTATCGCCAGGGCCTGGAGTTGAAGATCCCGGCCGGCGCTACCGGTCAGATCAAGGTCGGTTACCAGGGCTGTGCCGATGCCGGCCTGTGCTACCCGCCACAGACGCAAGTGGTCGACCTCGGCGGCAGCCCGCCCGGCGCCACGGCTGAAGCTGCAGACCAGGCCCTGGCCAGCGGCCTGCAACAGCACGCGCTGGGCTGGAGCCTGCTGGTGTTCTTCGGCCTCGGCCTGTTGCTGGCCTTCGCCCCCTGTTCGCTGCCGATGCTGCCGATTCTGGCGGGTTTGATCGTCGGCAGTGGCGCCAGTGCCAAACGCGGTTTTGCCCTGGCCGGCAGCTATGTGGTGAGCATGGCGCTGGTCTATGCGGCGCTCGGTGTATTGGCAGCGATGCTCGGCGCCAACCTGCAGGCGTTGCTGCAGAACGTCTGGTTGCTGGGCAGTTTTGCGCTGATCTTCGTCCTGCTGTCCCTGCCGATGTTCGGTTTCTTCGAGCTGCAATTGCCGGTCGCCATTCGCGATCGCCTGGAAAACGCCAGTCGCAAACAGGGCGGCGGCAGCCTGCTCGGCGCTGGCATCCTCGGTGCGCTGTCCGGCCTGCTGGTGGGCCCGTGCATGACCGCTCCGCTGGCCGGTGCGCTGTTGTATATCGCCCAGAGCGGCAACGCCGTGCACGGTGGCCTGATCCTGTTCGCCATGGGCCTGGGCATCGGCCTGCCGTTGCTGTTGCTGGTGACGGTAGGCAATCGATTCCTGCCCAAGCCCGGCACCTGGATGAACCTGCTCAAAGGCGTGTTCGGCTTCCTGTTCCTCGGCACCGCGCTGGTCATGGTGCGTCCGGTGCTGGATGAATCGCTGTGGGTCGGCTTGTGGGGTGCGTTGCTGCTGATCATCGCCTACAGCGCCTGGCGCCAGACCGGCGGTTTTGGCCGCGTCGCCTACCTGTTCGGCAGCCTGGCCCTGCTGTCAGGGGTGTGGGGCTCTGTATTGCTGGTGGGCGCCGCGGGCGGCAGTGATGACGTGTTCAAGCCGCTGCAGGTCTATCGCGGGCAATCCTCGGCCACGGTGGCCGGCCCTACCGCCCACGACGCCTTTGTCACCGTCAACAGTCCCGCGGTGTTGCAAGCCGAACTGGATGCCGCCCGCGTCCAGGGTCAATGGGTGTTGCTGGACTATTACGCCGACTGGTGCGTGTCCTGCAAGATCATGGAAAAACAGGTGTTCGGCAAACCCGAGGTGCTGGCTGCCTTGAAGGATGTGCGCCTGGTGCGCCTTGACGTGACCGCCGACAATCCCGCGAGCCGCGAGCTGCTCGGTCGCTACAAAGTGCCGGGGCCACCCAGCCTGTTGTGGATCGGTGCCGATGGCGAAGAACGCCGTAGCCAGCGGATTACCGGTGAAGTCGATGCCGCTGGCTTCCTGCAACGCTGGAACATCACCCGGGACGCCCGCTGATGCTGACCTTCACCCTCGGCACCTTCGCCATCGCGCTCAATCACTTGCTGTTGATCAGTGCCCTGGCATTGGCAACTTTTGTCGGTTGGCGAGTGGCCAAACGTGGCGGTGAAAATCCCGAGTCGGTGCTGTTTGGCTTGTTCCTGCTGGGCTTGCTCGCCGCCCGCACCGGCTTTGTCATCGCCTATTGGGCCCATTACCACGGTGATCCGTGGCAGATCATCGACCTGCGCGATGGTGGCTTCCTGGTCTGGCCCGGGGTCATTGTCCTGCTGCTGGCGACTGTCCTGTGGGGCTGGCGTCGGCCAGGCCTGCGCAAACCCCTGGGTTATGGGGTGGGCACGGGGCTGGGATTCTGGCTATTGGCGAGTCTGTCGCTGAATCTCTACGAGCAGGGTACTCGGCTGCCTGACATCACCTTGCGCAATGCCGCCGGGGAAACCGTGCAACTGGCGGACTATCAGGGCGGGCCGCTGGTGATCAACCTCTGGGCCACCTGGTGTCCGCCGTGCCGACGAGAAATGCCGGTGCTGGAAAATGCCCAGCAACAGCGTCCCGACCTGACCTTCCTATTCGTCAACCAGGGCGAAAGCATGCAGAGCGTCAGCACCTTCCTCGCCACCCAGGGCCTGAGCCTGACCAATATCCTGTTCGACAGCGGCGGCCGCCTCGGCCAGGCCGTTGGCTCCATGGCGCTGCCCACCACCCTGTTCTACAACGCCGAGGGTCGACTGCTGGCCAGTCACCTGGGCGAACTCTCGGACGCCAGCCTGGCCCGCGCACTGGAAAACTTCGGCAGCCCTGATGCTGCCCTGCAAGCCCCACCTTCAAGGAAATTGCCATGCCCCGCTTCCGCCACCTGCTGACGTTGACCCTGGGCGCCGCCCTGCTGCAAAGCCCTCTGTTGCAGGCTGAAGAACTGCCTGAAGCGATCCGCAAGATCGAAGCCAAGGGCGCGAAAATCATCGGCAGTTTCGACGCTCCGGATGGCCTGCGCGGATACGCCGCTCAGTACCAGAATCGCGGCATGGCCCTGTACCTGACGCCAGATGGCAAACACGTGCTGCTCGGCAACCTGTACGACGCCGATGGCAAGGACTTGAGCGCCGAGCCCCTGCAGAAACTGGTGTATGCGCCGATGGCCAAGGAGGTCTGGGCGAAAATGGAGGCCAGCCACTGGATCGCCGACGGCAACCAGGATGCGCCGCGCGTGGTGTACCTGTTCAGCGACCCCAACTGCCCCTACTGCACCATGTTCTGGGAGCAGGCGCGGCCCTGGGTCAAGGCGGGCAAGGTGCAGTTGCGGCACATCATGGTCGGGATCATCCGCGAAGACAGCCCGGGCAAATCCGCCGCCTTGCTGGCCAGCAAGGACCCGGCAAAAGCCCTGGACGACCACGAAAAGGCTGGCAAGAAAAGTACGCTGAAAGCCTTGAAGACCATCCCTGCCGACGTCCAGGCCAAGCTCGACGCCAACATGCGCCTGATGGACGAACTGGAACTGTCCGCCACCCCGGCGATTTTCTACATGGATGACAAGGGCGAACTGCAACAGCAGCAAGGCGCCCCGTCACCGGACAAACTGGCGAAGATACTCGGGCCGAAGTAAACCCTCGCATCAGTAGAAATCCAACTACCAGCGCTGCGCCAGAAAGCAGCGCAGCGCGTGGGTGACAAACTGCGGGTTCTCCAGATTGGAAATATGCCCGGCAGCAGGCACCAGTTCGCAGGGGCAGCCAATCAACTCGGCCATTTCCCGCGCTTCTGCAGGCGGCCGGGGAATGTCCTGGTCACCGCAGATCACCAGGGTGGTGCGGGCGTCCAGTTGACTCAGTCGCGACAGCACATCGTCACGACCGAAGATAATCCGCCCCAGGGGCACGGTGCTCTCGCGCAAACGCGCCGCCGGCAATGCCGCCAGGGCGGCGCGAAATCCTTGATACAGCGCGGACTGCGGGTCGATGCCCGGACGGAAAAAGATCGGCACGATGATGTCGAGCAGTTGCTCAGTGATTTCCCCCTCCTCCTCGATCTGCCTGAGCAATGAAAAGTAGTACTGCCGGGTAGCTTCCGGCTCGGCCCCCGCGTAGGTATCCATCAGCACCAGGCCATTGATTCGCTCGGGGTTCGCCAGCGCCAGACGCATGCCCCACATCCCGCCCACCGACAGCCCGACCAGGGAAACTCGCTCGATATCCAGATGGTCGAGCAGCGTCAGCGCCTGGCAAGCCAGGTCTTCCAGCGAACGCGTACCCTGGGGCAAGGGGCCGGATTCGCCGTGTCCCCACAGATCGGGGGCAATCACTCGATACTCGCCTGACAGGGCCGCAATCTGCGGCGCCCACATGGCCTGGTCCCACAAGTAACTGCCCGCCAGCAACACTGCCGGCCCCGCCCCCTGGTCAATGTAGTGCAGGGGTTGTCCATCAATCGTCACGAACGGCATCGGTGTTCTCCTTGCAAAATCGGTCGCTGAAGCAAAGTCCGCAAGACTGCTCCGGCGACGAAGCAAGCGTCAAATGTCCGATTGCCAGCGCATGTGTACAAACGATTGACCGTAGCCAGGGGCAGCTCCATCGGCCTCCTTCATGGTTTGCCAAATTTGGTGTGTGGAAGACGTCCACAGGATGTATCAATAACCATTCACAATTGACAATTATTATCATTAGTCATAGCTTGTCGCCGGACCGTAGGACGGATCCGAAACGCTTGTCGTCCTACTAACTTTTTGCGACAAGGTGACTTCCATGATGGAAAACGTTTCCCACGGCAGGTACGACTCACCGTTACTGCAGGCGTTTGTTGATAACCGGCTGGTCCTGGTGAAAATCGCCGCGCGCATCACCGGTTGCCGCTCCCGCGCTGAAGACGTTGTGCAGGACGCATTCTTTCGCTTGCAGGCGGCCCCGCACATCACGTCCTCGTTCAAGGCGCAACTGAGCTATCTGTTCCAGATCGTACGCAACCTGGCGATCGACCATTATCGCAAGCAGGCACTGGAGCAGAAGTACTCAGGGCCTGAAGAGGAAGGTTTGAATGTGGTCATCCACGGTGCCTCGCCGGAAATTGCGCACATCAATTTCTGCACCCTGGAAACGATCGCCGATGCCCTCGGCGAACTGCCGAGCCGCACCCGCTATGCCTTCGAGATGTACCGTCTGCACGGCGTACCTCAGAAGGATATCGCCAGGGAACTGGGTGTCTCGCCGACCCTCGTGAACTTCATGATTCGCGATGCGCTGGTGCATTGCCGAGAGGTTTCCGACACCCGAGGCGCCAGCTTCGCCCGTTACTAGTGCGCTTTCAGCTCGGGGGCACGGCGACCACGGCAATTTTGTAGGGGTCGAAAATCTTCAGCATCTGGCCGTTGTCGCGCAGCCCCTGAAGCATTCGGGCAAATGCTGCCGCGCTGACAGGCGCCTGCGGACGCAGCAGGGCGTAATGGTGATAAATCTGGTCGACCCGTTCCGAGACCAGCAACTGCGGGCCGACGCCGTCGTTGCGCAGCAGGTAGTCGCTCAAGAACGAGCGAGTGACCAGGGCGATATCGGCGCGCCCGCGCAGGACCATCAGCAGGTTGCTGTCGTGGGAGTAGGTCAAGGTGGCGTTGTGTTTCTTGGCCAGGTAGCGGGTGTCGGCGTTGAAGTCGGCAAAGGCGTAGTGATAACCGCTGAACAGTGCCAGACGCTTGTCCTTGAGGTCGTCGAAATAGCTTTGTTCGCGCTCCGGCAGACGTTGCGCGACAAACACTTCGGCGTCTTCCAGGCCCATGTCGACTGCCGTGTAGGCAATCTGTTCCCAGCCCCACTTCGGGTTTTCGAAGATCGCCATGTCGATCCGGCCCTGTTGGAGATCACCAAAGCGCCGCGGGATAGAGGTCGGGACCAGGACAAACTGATAATCGCTTTGCAATTGATTCAGGGCGACGATCAGTTGCGGCAGCAAACCGGTGTCGATGCCGGTTTCGGGGCGGATGGTGTAAGGCGGAAAATGCGCCGCGCCGACTCGTACCAACTGGGCGGCTGAAGTCGGCGCTACCAGCAGCGCCGAGAGCGCCACCCACACCATCCGCGAAGCCATCCGAACTGGCGAGAACATCGGTTTACATCACCCCTGAAATTGCACCTACTCCACTAAGCTAGGCGGTTTCGCTGGCTTAGACAACGCAATGATGGCTATTTAATACGTTTTGACCGAATTGTCATTGCTCGGCAAGCACCAGGTGCAAGGCCTCATCGGCCAGTTGGTCGAGGCTCATGCTGCCATCGGGACGAAACCAGGTGGTGGTCCAGGACAAGGCACCGGTCATGAAGCGTCGGGCAATGAACACATCGCCGCGAATCAACCCGGCCTGTTTGGCCTCCCCCAGCACCTGCAGCCAGATCTGCTCGTAGATATCGCGCAGCGCCAGCACCTGGGCCTGACCGTCGTCGGACAACGAGCGCCATTCGTAAACCAGCACCGCCATTGCCTCGCCACTGCCGCCCATGATCGATTGCAGTTCGCAGCGGATCAGCGCCAGCACCCGCTCACGCACGCTATCGGCCTGGGCCAGCTCGGCGCGCATCAAGGCGGTGTTGTAGCGGATGGTCTCTTCCATCACTGCCCGCAGGATCTCGTCCTTGCTCTTGAAGTGATGAAAAATGCTCCCGGACTGAATGCCCACCGCACTCGCCAGGTCGCGCACTGTAGTGCGTTCGTAACCCTTGTTGCGAAACAGGTGGGCAGCCATCTGCAGCAGTTTGCCACGCGCACTGTCGGGGTCGGTCAGTTGGCCGCTGTCGACCAGTTCACGCATTACCAGCAGGGCTTTTTGCTCGTCCACCCATTCTCTCCTACAGTCGCTCGATCACCTGTGCGCGCGCACCGCGATCGCTGTGGGCTGCGCGGGCAATTTAAGCCCGTCGCGGCAACCAAGCAAGCGCTCGGGACGAAGATCTGATCGGACTTTACAAACCAAGCGCTTGCTTGGTAGCCTCGAAACACTTCCGTCGGAGGCTTGCCATGAATAAAACCGTGCGTATCGGTTGCGCCAGTGCTTTCTGGGGCGACACCTCAACCGCCGCCGCGCAGTTGGTGGAGGGCGCCGCCGTGGACTACCTGGTGTTCGACTACCTGGCCGAAATCACCATGTCGCTGTTGGCCGGGGCACGCATGAAAGACCCCCAGGCCGGCTACGCCAGTGACTTCGTCGAGGTTCTGGCGCCGCTGCTGCCAGCCATCGCCGAACAACGGATTCGGGTAATCAGCAACGCCGGCGGGGTCAATCCACTGGCCTGCGCCGCCGCCCTGCAAAACGCCTGCGACAAGGCCGGGGTAGCCCTGAAAATCGCCGTGCTGCTGGGCGACGACTTGCAGCCACAGTTCCCGCAATTGGTGGCCAGCGGCGTTCGCGAGATGTTCAGCGATGCGCCCATGCCGGCCTTCTGTGTGTCGACCAACGCCTACCTCGGCGCCCCGGGCATTGTCGAAGCCCTGCGCCTGGGCGCGGACATCGTCATCACCGGGCGGGTGGTCGACAGCGCGGTGGTCAGCGCGGCGCTGATGCATGAGTTCGGCTGGGCCTGGCAGGACTACGACAAACTGGCCCAGGCTGCGTTGGCCGGGCACATCATCGAATGCGGCGCACAGTGCACCGGGGGCAATTTCACCGATTGGCGCGACGTGCCGGACTACGAGCACATCGGGTTCCCGGTGGTTGAAGTGCAGGCCGACGGCCAGTTCGTTGTCAGCAAGGCGCCAGGTACCGGCGGGCTGATCAGCCCGTTGAGCGTCGGCGAACAACTGCTGTATGAGATCGGCAACCCGCGGGCCTACCTGCTGCCGGATGTGATCTGTGATTTCAGCCAGGTCACACTGCATCAGCAAGGCAAGGATCGGGTCCAGGTACACGGTGCCAAGGGCCTGGCACCAACCGCGCAGTACAAGGTCAGTGCCACTTACCCGGACGGTTTTCGCTGCACCGCCAGTTGCCTGATCGCCGGGATCGACGCGGTCGCCAAGGCCCATCGAGTGAGCGAAGCGATCATCCAAAAAACCTCGGAGATGTTCCAGCAGCGCGACTGGGCGCCCTACACCGAGGTGAACATCGAACTGCTGGGCAGCGAAGCCACTTACGGCCCCCACGGCCAGCGCCAGGACAGCCGCGAAGTGGTGATCAAGCTCGCCGTGCGCCATCCGAGCAAGCAGGCGCTGGTGCTGTTTTCCCGGGAGATCGCTCAGGCGGCTACCGGCATGGCACCCGGCCTGACCGGCATTGTCGGTGGCCGCCCGACGGTCTATCCATTGATCCGTCTGTTTTCCTTTCTCATCGACAAATCCGCCTGCAACCTGAGCATCGACCTGCAAGGCCAGCGTCACCCCTGCACCCTGCCCGGCCTCGACCCTCTCGACAGCGCCGACCTGCCCTTGCCGTTCATCACGCCCAAACCCCAGGGCCAGGCGGACGCCAGTGTGGCCCTGGTAAAACTGGCGGTGGCGCGCTCCGGCGACAAGGGCAATCACAGCAATATCGGGGTCATGGCCCGCTCGCCCGATTACCTGCCGTGGATCGCCGAGGCGCTGACGCCCGAGGTGGTTGTCGACTGGATGCGCCATGTGCTCGATCCGATCCACGGACGGGTCGAGCGCTGGTATTTGCCGGGCAGCCACAGCCTGAATTTCCTGCTGGAGAACGCCCTCGGCGGTGGTGGCGTGGCCAGCTTGCGGATCGACCCGCAGGGCAAGGCCTTCGCCCAGCAACTGCTGGAAATCCAGATACCGGTACCGCAACACATCGCTGACCAAGTCAACTAGAGGGCTGTCGCCGTGGCATTTGATTCGATCTTCAAACCCGATCTGTTTGCCGGCCAGACCATTATCGTCACCGGTGGTGGCAGTGGCATCGGCCGCTGCACCGCCCACGAACTGGCGGCCCTCGGCGCCCACGTGGTGCTGGTGGGGCGCAAGCCGGAAAAGCTGCAAGCCGTGGCCATGGAAATCATCGAGGACGGTGGCCAGGCCAGTTGGCACACCTGTGACATCCGCGAGGAAGACGCGGTCAGGCAACTGGTGAAAAAGCTGGTCGAGGATCACGGCTCGATCCAGGGCCTGGTCAACAATGCCGGCGGCCAATACCCGGCGCCCCTGGCGTCGATCAATCAGAAAGGCTTTGAGACGGTGATGCGCACCAATCTGGTGGGCGGTTTCCTGATGGCCCGGGAAGTGTTCAACCAGTCGATGAGCAAGAGCGGCGGCGCCATCGTCAACATGCTCGCCGACATGTGGGGCGGCATGCCGGGCATGGGCCACTCGGGCGCGGCGCGCTCGGGCATGGACAATTTCACCAAGACTGCCGCGTTCGAGTGGGGCTATGCCGGTGTCCGGGTCAACGCCGTGGCCCCCGGCTGGATTGCCTCCAGTGGCATGGACACCTACGAAGGCGCGTTCAAGGCGGTGATCCCGACCCTGCGCGAACACGTACCGCTCAAGCGCATTGGCACCGAATCGGAAGTCAGCGCGGCGATCGTCTTCCTGTTGAGTCCGGCGGCGTCGTTCATCAGCGGCAGTACCCTGCGCATCGACGGCGCGGCCAGCCTCGGCAGCCGGACATGGCCGCTGCACAAGGCGCAACACAGCGAGTCGTTCAATGGCTTTCATCGCGCCTATCTGCCCGATGTGCTCAAGGATGGAGACTGATCGATGCCGTTAATCGAATCCCAACTCGACCCGCAAAGCCAGGCCTACGCGGAAAACCGGCAGGCGATGCTGGCGGGCATCGAGCAGATCCGCCAGCTGGAGTGCAAGCTGCTGGACAAGGCTGCCGAAGCCAAGCCGAAATTCGACAAGCGCGGCCAATTACTGCCGCGCGAACGCCTGAACCTGTTGCTCGACCCCGGCGCGCCGTTTCTCGAATTGGCGAGCCTGGCCGGGTATAAATTGCACGACGACAAGGACGGCAGCCAGGCTGGCGGCGGCTTGATCGCGGGGATCGGCTACGTCTCCGGCGTGCGTGCGCTGGTGGTGGCCAACAACAGTGCGATCAAGGGCGGCACCATTTCCCCCAGCGGCCTGAAAAAATCCCTGCGCCTGCAACAGATCGCCATGGAGAACAAACTGCCGGTGATCACCCTGGCGGAAAGCGGCGGTGCCAACCTCAATTACGCCGCAGAGATTTTTGTCGAGGGTGCGCGCAGCTTTGCCAACCAGGCGCGGATGTCGGCCATGGGCTTGCCGCAGATTACCGTGGTGCACGGCTCGGCCACGGCCGGTGGTGCTTACCAGCCAGGGCTCTCGGATTATGTAGTAGTGGTGCGCGGCAAGGCCAAGCTGTTTCTCGCCGGTCCGCCGCTGCTCAAGGCGGCCACCGGGGAAGTCGCCACCGACGAAGAACTGGGTGGCGCGCAGATGCATGCGCAAATCGCCGGCACCGCCGAGTACCTGGCCGAAAACGACGCCGATGGCATTCGCCTGGTGCGTGAGATTGTCAGTCTGCTGCCGTGGAACGCGCGCCTGCCGGTGGCCGCGCCGCGCATCTGGGACGAGCCGCTGTACCCCATCGAAGAATTGCTGGGACTGATTCCACACGACCCGAAAAAACCCTACGACGTGCGCGAAATCGTCGCGCGGATTGCCGACGGCTCGCAGTTCCTCGAGTTCAAGGGCGAGTTCGATCAACAGACCCTTTGCGGCCACCTGAAAATCCATGGCCGGCCCTGCGGCTTCATCGGCAACAACGGCCCGATCACCCCGCAAGGCGCGAGCAAGGCAGCACAGTTCATCCAGCTCTGTGACCAGAGCCAGACCCCGCTGCTGTTCTTTCACAACACCACCGGGTTCATGGTCGGTACCGAGTCGGAACAGCAAGGGGTGATCAAGCACGGTTCCAAGCTGATCCAGGCAGTGGCCAATGCGCGGGTGGCGAAGTTGACGATCGTGGTCGGCGGCTCCTACGGAGCCGGCAATTACGCGATGTGCGGCCGCGGTCTCGATCCACGCTTTATCTTTGCCTGGCCCAACAGCCGCACCGCCGTGATGGGCGGCGCCCAGGCTGGCAAGGTGCTGCGGATCGTCACCGAAGCTCGGCAACTCAAGGACGGCCTGGTGCCCGACCCCAAGGTGCTGGATATGCTCGAACAGGTCACCGCGCAGAAACTCGAAAGCCAATCCACCGCACTCTACGGCAGCGCCAGCCTGTGGGACGACGGGCTGATCGATCCACGGGACACCCGCACGCTGCTCGGTTACCTGCTGGATATTTGCCACGAAGCCGAGGTTCGGCAGCTGCATCCCAACAGTTTCGGTGTCGCCCGGTTCTAGGCCGGCCCAAGGAGAACAATAAAAATGCTCTTTACCCAGGAACACGAAGCACTGCGCCGCACCGTCCGGCAGTTTGTCGACAGCGAGATCAATCCCCACGTCGACGAATGGGAAAAGGCCGGGCGCTTTCCCATCCACGAGATTTTCCGCAAGGCCGGCGACCTCGGCCTGCTAGGCATTTCCAAGCCGGAAAAATTCGGCGGCATGGGCCTGGACTACAGCTATTCGATTGTCGCCGCCGAAGAATTCGGGACCATTCGCTGCGGCGGGATTCCGATGTCGATCGGCGTACAGACCGACATGTGTACCCCGGCGCTGGCGCGCTTCGGCTCCGATGAGTTGCGTGAAGAGTTCCTGCGTCCGGCCATCAGCGGTGAGCAGGTCGGCTGCATCGGCGTCTCGGAAGTCGGCGCCGGTTCCGATGTGGCCGGGCTGAAAACCAGCGCGCGCAAGGACGGCGACGACTATGTGATCAACGGCAGCAAAATGTGGATCACCAACTCGCCGAGCGCTGACTTCATCTGCCTGCTGGCAAATACCTCGGACGACAAGGCGCACATCAACAAGTCGCTGATCATGGTGCCGATGAACACCCCCGGGATCAGCCTCAGCTCGCACCTGGACAAACTGGGCATGCGCAGCTCGGAAACCGCCCAGGTATTTTTCGACAACGTGCGGGTGCCGCAGCGCAATCGCATCGGCCATGAAGGCGCCGGCTTCATGATGCAGATGGTGCAGTTCCAGGAGGAACGCCTGTTTGGCGCGGCCAACATGATCAAGGGCCTGGAGTACTGCGTCGACAGCACCATCGAGTACTGCAAGGAGCGCAAGACTTTCGGCAATGCGTTGATCGACAACCAGGTGATCCACTTCCGCCTGGCCGAACTCTCCAGCGAAATCGAATGCCTGCGGGCGCTGGTCTATCAGGCCACCGAGCAGTACATCCGCGGCCAGGACGTCACCCGCCTGGCGTCGATGGCCAAGCTCAAGGCCGGGCGTCTGGGCCGCGAAGTCACCGACAGCTGCCTGCAATACTGGGGCGGCATGGGTTTCATGTGGGACAACCCGGTGGCCCGCGCTTACCGCGATGTGCGCCTGGTGTCGATTGGCGGTGGCGCCGACGAAATCATGCTGGGGATCATCTGCAAGTTGATGGGCATCCTGCCGGGGAAGAAAAAATGACCACCCTCCCCGCTTGCCAGACCCTGCTGCTGGAGCTGCACAACGCTGTATTGCACATCACCCTCAACCGCGCCGATTGCCGCAATGCCATGAGCCTGCAAATGGTCGGTGAATTGCGCGCGGTGCTGGCGGCGGTCCGAGAGGACCGGCAAGTTCGCGCGCTGGTGCTGGGCGGTGCCGGTGGCCATTTCTGTGCCGGTGGCGACCTCAAGGACATGGCCAACGCCCGCACCCAGGGCGCGGATGCCTACCGCGAACTGAATCGCGCCTTCGGTGCGTTGCTGGAGGAAGCCCAGCACGCCCCGCAAGTGCTGATCTGCGTGTTGCAAGGCGCCGTGCTCGGCGGTGGTTTTGGCCTGGCCTGCGTCAGTGACATCGCCCTGGCCGATCACCAGGCGCAATTCGGCCTGCCGGAAACCAGCCTCGGTCTGCTGCCGGCGCAGATTGCGCCCTTCGTGGTGCAGCGCCTCGGCCTGACCCAGTCTCGACGCCTGGCCCTCACCGCCGCCCGCTTCGATGGACAGGAAGCCCACCGCCTGGGCCTTGTGCATTTTGTCGAGCACGACCCGCAGGCACTGGCCGAGCGCCTCGATGCGGTGCTGGTCGATGTCCTGCGCTGCGCGCCGGGGGCCAATGCCGCCACCAAGGCGCTGTTGCTGGCCAGCACCGAGCAGCCGCTGGGCCCCTTGCTCGACCAGGCCGCCGAGTGGTTCAGCACCGCCGTGACCGGTGTCGAAGGCATCGAGGGCACCTTGGCGTTCCTGCAAAAACGCAAACCGAACTGGGCCTCCTGACTATTCACCCCTGGGGAACACAAGCATGCCGACCCTGCGCAAAATCCTCATCGCCAACCGCGGTGAAATTGCCTGCCGCATCCAGCGCACAGCCAAAGCCCTGGGTTATCGCACAGTGGCGGTGTTCAGTGACGCCGACGCCGACGCCTTGCACGTGCGCCTGGCCGATGAAGCGGTGCACATCGGCCCATCAGCGGTCGCTCAGTCCTACCTCAACGCCGGGGCAATCATCGACGCCGCCCGGCGCAGCGGGGCCGATGCGATCCATCCCGGCTACGGTTTCCTCTCGGAAAATGCCAGCTTCGCCAAAGCCTGCATCGAGGCCGGCCTGACCTTCATCGGCCCGAGCCCTGAAGCCATTGAACTGATGGGCAGCAAGCGCCTGTCGAAAATCGCCATGCTTGCCGCCGGAGTGCCATGCATCGGCGGTTACCAGGGCGCCGAGCAGGACGATGCAACCTTGGCGCGCGAGGCCGAGCGCATCGGTTATCCGCTGATGATCAAGGCCAGCGCCGGCGGCGGCGGACGTGGCATGCGCCTGGTGGAGAATGCCGGGCAATTGCAGGAGCAGCTACGCACCGCACGCTCCGAAGCCCTGAATGCATTCGGCAACGACGAGTTGATCCTGGAACAGGCGTTGATCGATCCGCGTCATGTGGAAATCCAGCTGTTCGGCGACCAGCACGGCCAACTGGTGTACCTGGCGGAGCGCGATTGCTCGATTCAGCGCCGGCATCAGAAAGTCATCGAAGAAGCGCCGTGCCCGGTGATGACCCCCGAGTTGCGCCGGGCCATGGGCGAAGCGGCACTCAAGGCCGCCCGCGCAGTGAATTACGTCGGCGCCGGCACCGTCGAGTTTCTGCTCGACAGCCGTGGCCAGTTTTATTTCCTGGAGATGAACACCCGCCTGCAGGTCGAACACCCGGTGACCGAACTGATCACCGGCCTGGACCTGGTGGCCTGGCAACTGAAGGTCGCCGCCGGCTTGCCGCTGCCGTTGTCGCAGCAGCAGGTCGACATCAACGGCCATGCCATTGAAGTGCGGCTGTACGCCGAAGATCCGGCACAAGGATTCCTGCCGCAGACCGGACAGATCAGCCACTGGGCGCCGGCTCTGGAAGACGGGGTGCGCATCGACCACGGCCTGCTCGAAGGCCAGCAGGTCAGCCCGTTCTACGATCCGATGCTGGGCAAGGTGATTGCCTGGGGCGCCACCCGCGAGGAGGCCCGGCGCAAATTGCTGCGGGCAGTCGAAGACTCGGTCCTGCTGGGGGTACAGACCAACCAGCGCCTGCTCGCGGCGCTGCTCGATCATCCACAGTTCATCGCTGGGGAATTCAGCACCGGGTTTATCCCGGAGCATTTCCACCACCACCCGAGCCTGCAACCCCAGGCGCCCAATGCCGAGGAACTGGCGATTGCGGCGGCGTTGTTCTATGACCGATCGGCTCGCGCCCATGCACCGGGACTGAGCGGCTGGCGCAACAACAGCGGCGCGCCGTTGCAACAGCAGATCGGCCTGCACGAGGCCCGCTGGAGCAGCGCAGTCACGCTGTTGGGCGAGGGCCAGTTGAATGTTCAAGTAGCCGGGCAAACCTTGAAGCTGAAGCTGCTGGAAATCACCCCGCGGCTGGCCCATCTGGAAATCGACGGCCTGCGCCGCCGCTATCCCTATGCGCTGCACGGCGAGCAACTCTGGCTGTGGACTCGCCCGGGCGCGCTCGTGCTGCAGGACCTGACCCTCGCGCCCGTTGCCGGCCAGGCCAGCCTCGCCAGCGGCACGCTGAAAGCGCCGATGGATGGGGCGATCGTCGACGTGCTGGTCAGCGAAGGCAGCCAGGTGAGCAAGGGCCAACTGCTGTTGGTGCTGGAGGCGATGAAGATGGAACACCCGCTCAAGGCCGGTATCGACGGGGTGATCAAACGCCTGCAGGTCAACCCGGGCGACCAGGTGAAAAACCGCCAGATCCTGCTGGAGGTTGAATAAGCCGCTAGGCGGATCCGCCGGGTTTGGCTACGCTCAGCCACATCAGTACGCGGATATCAGGAAAGCGGCGATGCCTCATTGGCTGGTAATTGATCTTGAAGCAACAACCGATGATGGTGGCTGGCCGATTGAAGAGATGGAAATCATCGAAATCGGCGCCACCCTGGTTAATCGCCAGGGCCGCGAGCTGGACCATTTCCAGCGCTTCGTGCGGCCCCAGCGACGCCCCCTGCTGACGCCATTCTGTCGGGAACTGACCCATATCACCCAGGCCAACATCGACTCGGCCCAGCCGCTGACCGAGGTCTGGGCAATGTTCGAGCGCTGGCTCGGCCAGCACCACAGCCGCCTGGAAGGCTGGGCCAGTTGGGGCGACTACGATCGTCGACAATTGCTTCAGGAATGGCAGCGCCTGCAACTCGACAGCGCCCTGAGCCGGGTGCCGCACATGAACCTCAAGCAGCGCTTCGCCAAGGCCCGTCGCCTGGAGCGGCCGCTGGGACTTAATGCCGCCCTGCAACTGGCCGGCCTGCAATTCAGCGGGCAACAGCACCGGGCGCTCGAGGATGCGCGCAACACTGCGCGCCTGCTGCCGCTGACGCTGCCGGCCAATCCTTGAGAGCAACAGGTGACGGGCGAAATGGCCTTGTGCATACTGGCCGGCCTTTTTAGCCCTTTTCGAGGAATCGCCCATGTTTAAAGTCAACGAGTACTTCGACGGCACCGTCAAGTCGATTGCCTTCGGTACTGCCAACGGCCCGGCTACCATCGGCGTCATGGCACCGGGCGAATACGAATTCGGCACCAGCCAGCGCGAAGTCATGCACGTGGTCTCCGGTGCGCTGACCGTCAAGCTGCCGGAAAGCAGCGACTGGCAGACTTTTGCCGCCGGCAGCCAGTTCAACGTCCCGGCCAACAGCAAGTTCCAGCTGAAAGTCGCGGTCGACACCGCCTACCTGTGCGAATACCTCGCGTAAGGCAATCGGCTAAAACAAAAATGCCCGTGTCGCAGGACACGGGCATTTTGCGTTCAGGGCTCAGGGTTTCATTCGAGAATGGTCACCGGCATGCCGACTTCCAGCAGGCCGTTGCCGTCATTCACCAGGTTCTGCCCGAACATCGCGCCATCCGCCTGGGCGCGGTATTTCTGCAGCGTTGCCAGGGGCTCGCGGTCCTCACTGCGGGCGCCGGTCTGCGGATCGATGGTGGTGAGGATGCAGCGCGAGCACGGCTTGACCACCCGGAACTCGACGTCGCCGATCCGGATGCGTTTCCAGCCATCCTCGGCAAACGCCTCGCTGCCCTCGATCACCAGGTTCGGCCGGAACCTGAGCATTTCCAGCGGACGACCGACCTTCTGCACCAGGTCATCCAGCGACGCCTGGCCAATCAACAACAGTGGGTAACCGTCGGCGAAAGCGACTTTGTCGTCGTCGCGGCCATAACCCGCCTCGGTCAGGCGCGCACGTTCTTCCGGCACCTGCACCAGCCGTGTCGGCTTGCCAATGAATTCGCTGGCCCAGGCCGCGGCAGCCTCGCCGGCGTCCGGAACGCGCAAGGTGTCGCGCCAGATGGTGACGCCGCGCAATTGCGCATCGGCGGCGGGCAAGTCCACTTCAATCGGCGCATGCCCGGGCGCGGCCAGCGTCAGGCCGCCGGCTGGATTCCACAGCGCCGACAACTGACTCATGCTCGGCACCGCACGCTGCGTCAGGAAGCGCCCGCTGGCCTCGTCCACCAACATCCAGCGACGGTCACCGGCAAGCCCCAGCTTGTCGAGGCTCGCCTGGCGCAGAAACTCGCCCTTGCCGGATTTCAATGGAAAACGGTAAAGCGCACTCAGACGCAACATGGCCAGCTCCCTGATAGGCAAAGCGCCACCCTATACGAGCTTTGGCGCCGAATCAAAGGCTGATGGCAGGCGCCTGGCCACCCGCCGTCATTGCGCGATGATCAGGCCGGGACTTGATCTAGCAGCAAGCGCTGGCGGACCACGTCGACCAGCTTGTCCGGCTGGAATTTCGAGAGGAAGTTGTCGCAACCGACCTTCTTCACCATCGACTCGTTGAAGCTGCCGGACAACGAGGTATGCAGCACCACGTACAGGCTGCGCAAGCGCGGATCGTTGCGGATTTCGGTGGTCAGGCGATAGCCGTCCATTTCCGGCATCTCCGCGTCGGTGAAGACCATCAGTAGCTTTTCGCTCATGTCCACGCCGCTGTCCGCCCAACTTTTGAGCATCCTCAGCGCCTTGAGGCCATCACTGGCAATGTGCATTTTCACCCCTAGTTGGCCGAGGGTCTCACGCAATTGCGCCAGGGCCACGTTGGAGTCATCCACCAGCAGCACTTCACGCCCGCGTGCCTGCGCCAGCAGCGGATCTTCGAGTTTCTCGCGTGAGACCTTGGCGCTGTAGGGGACGATTTCCGCCAACACCTTCTCCACGTCGATGATCTCGACCAACTGCTCGTCGACCTTGCTGATGGCCGTCAGATAGTGCTGGCGACCCGCGCTGGAAGGCGGCGGCAGGATGGCTTCCCAGTTCATGTTGACGATGCGATCCACGCCACCCACCAGAAACGCCTGCACCGAGCGGTTGTACTCGGTGACGATGATGGTGCTGTTGACCCCGGGCACCAGCGGGCGCATGCCAATGGCCTGGGACAGGTCGATGACCGGCAGGGTCTGCCCACGCAGATTGACCACGCCGCAGACAAAGGGGTGACGGTGTGGCATCAGGGTCAGCTTGGGGAGTTGCAGGACCTCCTGGACCTTGAACACGTTGATCGCGAACAACTGCCGACCGGCCAGGCGGAACATGAGAATTTCCAGGCGATTCTCACCCACCAGTTGGGTGCGTTGGTCTACCGTGTCGAGAATGCCAGCCATTGATGACTCCTGGATTTTGCGATGAATTCATTCAGGCAGGGTATCGGCGTGCGCCCGCACTTCTTGACCGCTGAATAACCGGTTTGGCAAAAAAATTGATGTCGAACTGACATCATGCTCTACTGGATCAGCCATTGTTCCCGATGCGTTTATCGGTACACCTTCCGGCCATCCACCTGCGCTGAGCCCCTATCAGGGATTCCCCTATGGGCAATCGGGACCACCCTGATATTCGCGATATCTAATTGCCATTAATGTGACGCCATTCTCATTGCATGAATGGAGTCAGGCTTTTGTTTTTGATCATGGAGCCGAATCCCGGCCCTTTCCTCGACCCATCCAGAGAATGGCAGGCCAGCCTTGCGTCGACACTTTGCATCACGACGGATGAAAAACCGGAACCGTCCTACAGACTTGGTTCATTGCCTGGCAGTAACGTAACCCCGTTCACCCGACGCCCTATTGCATCACCTGACTTGAGGTCGTGGAGAAAAGCATGTTGAACGAACGGACAAACTGGAATCCACGCCTGCCTGAATTCCTCATCGAAGCCGAGACGCTCTTGGCCCGAGCCCAGGAGTGCCTGGCCCACCTGCAATTGATCAAAAACGATGCGGATGCCATGCACTGCCTGCTGGATACCTTGCGGACCCTCGCCAATCGCGCAGATATTCTGGCATTGGGGGCTGTTGGCCAGTTTGCTGACAGCATTCACAGCGTGCTCAGCCACGCCCACCGTCAAGTCGACCTGCATGAGCAGGCACTGGATGCCTTGCACCGGTGCTTCACCTTGATGGCCTGGCAGCTGGAACTGGTCGATATGAACACGGGCGTACTCGACCTCGATAGCGACGAACAAGCCGGCCTGCTGGAAAACCTGAACCTGCAACTCAAGGGTGCGCCCCTGCAATTGTCCGTCCCAGCCGTTGGTTATGCCTGCCCTTCCTTGCAGGCCAGACGCGCTTGAAACCCGTCGCGACCCGGCAAACTTTCGGTGGTAAGATGCGCACCAATTAATTGACGCTACATTAATGGCACTTTGGATCCAGAGCCACCTCCGGTCCGCCAAGTGCATCATTCGTTGCTGACCCGCAGACTGCCATTTGAAGCCGACCACTCCAGTCAATCCTCCTGACCGGCCAGCCCGCAACGAACCTTCAAGGGCTCCCCGCACCCCGCATGACTGGATCGAATCAGTCATCTGCGGCTGCTTTTCTCGACAAAACGTGCAACGGTTGACCCTGTTGCTGTGCTTGGGCACGGCCACGGGTTGTCTGCTGGTCTATTGCCTTGCCCTGCCGTTGCCACTGCCACTGCTGGTGTTGAGCCTGGTCGCCGCAGCGAGCGTGTATCACCAGTACCGGCGCCTGCGCCGAGCCATCAAGTTCCAGCCCCAGGAGCTGGCGGATCGCTTGCTGCAGGTCCAGGAAAACGAACGTCACCGCCTCAGCCGCGAACTGCACGACGATATCGGCCAGTTGCTGACAGCGGCCAAGCTGCAGAGCGAATGGCTCAAGCGTCGTCTACCGCCGGAACTGCAAAGCCACTGTGGTGTGCTAAACGAGACGCTGGAAGAGACCCTGGCAAAAGTGCGCGACGTGTCGGCTGCGCTCAACCCGCGGCAACTGTCGAGCCTTGGCCTGGAAGCCAGCCTGCGTGCTCATCTGCTCAAGACACTGGCCAACACCAGCCTGCACTGGAGCCTGGAATGCCAGCAGCAATTGAGCGGGATTGCCGAGGAGATGGCGGTCGCTGCGTTTCGAGTCACTCAGGAAGCCACCACCAACATCCTGCGTCATGCCCAGGCCAACAACCTGCTGGTGCGCCTGCAACGCACACCGGAGGGACTCGCGCTGCTGATCAGTGATGATGGCCTGGGTTTTGCCCCGGCCAACCATCCGGCACAGGAGGGCCAGCGCGGCATGGCGGGCATGGCGGAACGGGTCGAACAGCTGGGCGGCACACTGACCGTCACCAGCGCGCCGGGCAAGGGTACGCAAATCGCCGCGCTGTTCCCCTGGACACCCCGCACACTCGAACGAGCCAATACGAAAAAGGTCCCCCATTGACGTGTAACTTGCTGCTGGTCGATGACCATTCCCTGATCAGGGCTGGCGTGCGCGCGCTGGTCATGGACATGCCCGGCTATGCGGTGATTGGTGAGGCCGACGACGGTATTCAGGTGCTCGCCATGGTCGAGACCCTGGATCCGGACATCATTGTGCTGGACCTGTCGATGAAGCAGGTCGGCGGCCTCGAAGCCCTGCAGCGACTCAAGGCATTGCGCCCGCTGTGCAAGGTGTTGATCCTGTCAATGCACACCGATCCGGCGCTGATCATGCGGGCACTGGAGTATGGCGCCCACGGCTACCTCCTCAAGGACACCACCGCGACCGAGCTGGAACATGCGCTTGCCGCCTTGCGCAACAACGAACGCTACCTGAGCCCGGCCATCGCCCACACCGTTATCAACCAGGCGCTGGCCCAGGGTCAGAACAGTGCCGCGCAACCGATCAGCAGCCATGACCTGACGGCGCGGCAACTGGAAATCCTGCGCCTGATCGTGCGCGGCAAATCCACCCGCGAAATTGCCGCTGGCCTGGGTTTGAGCATCAAGACCGTGGAAACCCACCGTTCGCAGATCATGAAACGCCTGCAGATCTTCGACGTCGCAGGTCTTGTGCTGTTTGCCGTACGCGAGCAGATCATCAGCCTCGACGACTGAACACAATCAGCCCTTCAGCAACGGCGAATCCGCCGGCAAGTGCACACGCAAGGCACCGGGGCGTACGGCGAATCGCAGGCTGTCGCCTTCAAGCGGCTCGCCATCGAGGTTGATCGACAGCCCCTCTGCCACCTTGATCTCGACCCACGGCAAGCGCGCGCGGACAAACAGGTTATCGAGCCCCCAGCCATCGGCCACCAGGTCCTTGAGCGTGCCGACCACATCCTGGGGTGCCGGGAGAATGCTGATATCCAGCAAGCCGTCGTCGATCGACGCATCTGGGCACAACTCATGGCCACCACCGGCCTGCCGACCGTTGCCAATCCCCAGCGCCAACAGCTCGCCTTGCCAGTGGAAATCCGGCCCCTGCAACTCGCCATAGGCGGCATGCAACTCACTGAAGCGCGTCAGGCCAGTGAACAGATACGCCGCGCCACCGAGCATCTTCTTCAAGTCCTCAGAGGTGTTGGCCGTGACCTGACTACCAAATCCACCGGTTGCCATGTTCAGGAATACCTGGCCGCCGACTTCGCCCAGGTCAATGGGACGCGCGGGAACGTCGAGCAACGCCAACGCCTCACTCGGAGTCAATGAAACACCCGCCGCCCGGGCAAAGTCATTGGCCGTGCCCAGGGGCAACAGCACCAGGCTGGCCTGCCCCGCGTTAGCGGCCAGCGCTTCGGCAATGTCGCGCAGGGTGCCATCGCCCCCCCCGGCAATCAGCTGGCTATAACCGGCGGCCAGCGCCTCTTGCACCAGGCGCTGCGCATCCCCGGCCTCCCACGTCAGGCGCACGGCCAACTCCCAGCCTTGCTGGCGCTTTTCCTCCACCGCCGTACGGACTTCCTCGTTGAGTGCCTGCTTGCCATGCAAAATCAACAGTGCCTTGCGCTCACTCATTTTTGACTGCTCCCCGCTGATTGACCGTCTCTGGCAGATGTTGACCACGCCCACGCAGGAAAGAGCCCACAAAACTGAAATACCTTTGCCAGAACCCTAGCGCGGGCTTTTCCAGTCTTAGTAGAAATATCGAGTTTTTTCTTACAGCCAGTGACGAATTGACCGCATTGACGGTGATTTGATATTGGAACACCGTGTGTCGACGGGCATCAGGAACCAATTGGAAACACACAAGGACAATCAGGCAAATGAATGGAACCTCCCTCCAATCTTCACCCCTTCCCAGCGTAAAAATCACAGCCGTACCCAGCGCAGGCGCTAACCAGGATAGTGCTGCATCGCCGTTGAGCGACGATCCGCACAACCCGCCCCGCATCAGGCTCAAAGAAACCGATGTGGAACCACGCATCGCAGAACTCGAGACCCACCTCAAATATCTACGCAAGCATCTGGGTGCGGTGGAAAAAGACCTGAAGTCCGTGAAGTACAGGTTGGTTTTTTCAACGGGCGTCATCACGGTGCTGATCGGCCTGGTCAGCTGGATCGCCAACAGCCGCTTCGATCAACTGGTGACGCTGCTCAACTGACGGCTCGCTGGACAGCTACGTCAGGCCCGTAACAGATGCTGTTGCGGGCCTGACGAGGTGAGTCAGCCGAGCACTTCACTCAACGGAATGAAGTTGACCCAGTCGCCTTCGACCAGGGTGCGCTCTTCCAGCACTTCGACCAGGCCTTGCGCCCACGCCGCACTGCGCAAGACACCGGAGCTCTGGTTGCGGTAGATGACCGCGCGGCCTTGCTCGAGACGCCCACGCAGGTATTCGCGACGGTTACCCGCTTTCGGCCAGGTAAATCCGGCGGGTACCTGGAACTGCAGCGGCGCCAGTTCCTTCACACCTTGGCGACGCAACAGATAAGGCCGCGCCAGCAAGGCAAAGGTCACCAGGGTAGAAGCCGGATTGCCCGGCAGACCGATCACGGGAACGCCTTGAAAGTGGCCAACCGTCAGCGGCTTGCCAGGCTTGATCGCCAACTTCCACAACGTCAGTTCACCGGCTTCACGCAAGGCGACGCCAAGGAAATCCGCCTCCCCCACCGATACCCCGCCGGTGGACAGAATCAGGTCGACACCCTGAAGCGCAGCCAGGCGCTCGCGGGTAGCTTGCAGGTTGTCGGGGAGGATTCCCGCATCCACCACATCGCAGCCCAGACGCTGCAGCCAACTGCAGAGCAAGACCCGGTTGCTATTGTAGATCTGTCCAGGCCCCAATGCCTGACCGGGCTCGACCAACTCATCGCCGGTCGACAGCACCGCGACGCGCACTTTGCGCACCACGTCCAGTTCGGCGCAGCCCAATGACGCCGCGAGCCCCTGTTCGATGGGACCCAGGCGAGTACCGGCGCTCAGCACCATCTCGCCGACCGTAGTTTCCTGGCCTTGCGGGCGAATGTTTTGCCCCGGGTGCAGCGGCTCAGTGAAACGCACGTGCTGATCCTCAAGCACTTCGGCGTTTTCCTGCATTTCGACGCAATCGGCACCGGCCGGTACCGGAGCACCGGTAAAGATTCGCGCACAGGTGCCAGGCTGCAGGGGGGCAGGCGCCATGCCCGCAAAGATCTTCTGCGTCACCGACAGGGGTTCGCCGGTCCAGTCGGCGGCGCGCAAGGCATAACCATCCATGGCACTGTTGGGCCATGGCGGCAAATCCAGGGTCGACAGCAGATCGTCGGCAAGTACCCGCCCCTCGACGGCCGCCAGCGGCAAGCGCTCGCGCTCGATGATCGGCGTCGCCTCGGCCATTTCCAGCAAGCGCGCCAATGCCACTTCAACCGGCAGCAAACTGCCGCTTTTGCCTGGCTTACCCACGGGATTCACAGGGTGCCGCCTGCTTCAGGTGCGGGACGAAGTTGCAGGGACGATGACGCGAGTCCAGTTGCTCGGCGAGAATTCCATCCCAACCGGTGCGCACGGCATTGGTGGAGCCCGGCAGGCAACACACCAGGGTGCCATTGGCCAGCCCCGCCAGCGCACGGGACTGAACAGTGGACGTGCCGATATCCGCTACCGAAATCTGCCGAAACAGCTCGCCAAAGCCGTCGACCTGCTTGTCCAGCAGGCAACTGACCGCTTCCGGGGTACTGTCACGGCCGGTAAACCCGGTGCCGCCAGTAATCAACACAACCTGAACCACATCGTCAGCGATCCAGGTCGCCACTTGTGCACGTATTTTGTACAGGTCATCTTTGAGCAGTACCCGTGCAGCCAGGTTGTGTCCGGCAGCCCCCAGGCGGTCGACAAAGACTTGCCCTGAGGTATCGGTTTCCAGTGTGCGGGTGTCGCTGACGGTCAGCACCGCGATGTTCAGCGGGGCGAAAGGCACTTCAGCCTTGGCTTTCATGGGCTCGTCCAGTTGTAGGAGAAACAGCCCGGTGTTATATCACAGCGCCTGTTTATTTTGCCGCACCGATGGAGATGCGCCATGGTCTCGAACAACCCGTTGTTTCCCTGCTCGATCCTGATCCTGGCGGGCGGGCGTGGCCAGCGCATGGGTGGCCAGGACAAGGGCCTGCTGCAATGGCATGGCCAGCCGCTGATCGCGCACCTGCATCAGCGCACACGCGACCTGACCGATGACCTGATCATTTCCTGCAATCGCAATATCGATCAGTACGCCCCTTACGCCGATCAACTGGTGCATGACCAGATCAACGATTTCCCTGGTCCACTGGCGGGGATACGGGCTGGCCTGGCCGTCGCACGCCATGGCCACCTGATGGTGCTGCCCTGCGATGTGCCGCGCATCGACGCGCAACTGTTGCAGGACATGCGTGACACTGCCCGCCAGCACCCGGAAAAGCCCCTGATGCTGCGCCAGGGCGAACACTGGGAGCCCCTGTTGTGCATCATTCCGGTGGCCCTCGCCGAACAGTTCGAAAGCGCCTGGAACCGCGGCGAGCGCAGCCCCGGCAGGATCATGCGGATGCTCGGTGCCCTGCCCCTGCAGTGCGCGGAAAATGACCGACGCCTGGCCAATCTCAACACCCCGGAACTGTTACACCTGCACAGCCACGTGTCAGAATGACGCCGTCAAGGAACTTGCCGACGTGCCGTACGTCTTACGTTCAGACCCTAAAGAATTCATTTGCGGAGACCTCTCATGACTCAACGGACCCTCGCCACTTTCATGCTCGCCCTGGGCCTGGCCACACTGGCCGGTTGCTCTTCGCCAGCGGTCATTACCTTGAATGACGGTCGCGAAATCCAGTCGGTCGATACCCCTAAATTCGATTCCGACACTGGCTTCTACGAGTTCGAACAACTGGACGGCAAGCAAACTCGCATCAACAAGGATCAGGTGCGCACCGTCAAAGACCTGTAAGCCTCGGCATTGCAGCCAGTGCCCGCTCCCCGCGGGCATTGTCGTATCTGGACCGGCGAAAACCTCACTCACCAGGCCAGCGTGATCCGACTTTCGAACACCCGTTCCAGCCCACTGAGCGGATCGTTGAAACGCAGCCCCTTGGCCAGGAGCTTCAGCGGATTGGCGTAGTCATCGACGGCATCCTTGATCACCTGGGGATAGAACGGATCATTGCAAATGCTTGCACCGAGCGCCGTCATGTGAACCCGCAACTGGTGTTTTTTACCGGTGACCGGGTCCAGGCCATAGCGCCATAGCTCGCCGTTTTTTTCCAGGACTCGCACCGCCGTTTCGGTATTGCTGTGGCCTGGCCCCTCCTGCATGCGGAAGAAAGGCTCGCCATCCACCAACCGGCTCTTGTGCACCAGCGGAAACGACAACTCAGGCAATGCGCGGGCGATCGCTTCGTAGTGCTTGTCGATCTGTCGGGTGGGGAACAGCGATTGGTAGGCAGCGCGGCTCTGTGGATTGGCAGAGAACAGCACAAGCCCGGCGGTATGTCGATCAATGCGGTGTAAGGGCACCAGATGGGGATTGTCCAGACGCCGGATCAAGCGACGCAGCAGCGTCTGCTCGACATACTCGCCCGCCGGGGTCACGGGCAGGAAGTGCGGCTTGTCAGCCACCACCAGATGTTCGTCGGCGTACAGGATCGACTCCTCCACCGGGATAGGCTTTTCATCGGGGACTTCGCGGAAATAGTGGATCCGCAGACCTTCCTTGTACGCAAGGTCAAGGGCAATCGGCTGGCCTTGGGCATCCAGCACCCGTCCACGGGCAATTCGATCCAGCCATTGCTCACGGCCAATGGCGCTGAAGTGTTCGCACAGGCATTCAAGCACCGTTACCCAGGCGCCCGGAGGCAGGTACAACGTGCTGGCTTGGTGCTGTGCAGCGGAAAATAGAGAGGTGGACATGGCAAAGCTCGTGGCGTTATTGCAGAAAGGTATTATCCGGCAACGGGCCCGAGTACACCTAATACCGATTCCCTGCCCGCCGTTTTCAGGCAGTCATTGACTCTCTGAGTGCCTGTGCTTCGGTGAACTCCTTCAACCAACGCAGGACATCAACGGCCTCCCAGCGGCCCGGATCATAGAGCGCGTAAAGCAGCCCCTGATAGCCGACGACATCCAGTTGCCGGTGATAGCCGGCCCGCTGAAACAAGGCTTCGATCTCGGCAAAGCAGGTATTGAAATGCACTTTGTTGAAGGGCGTCTTGCCTTCCGTCACCAGGCCATCAAGCTGCAGCTCGCGTACCGCCTCACGTACTACATCGGCGGACATCCGATTGACGCTGGATTTCAACTGTTCGACCTTGACCATGCTGCGCCCCTCTCTTTCCGTCTGCACCTGCTCGGGCAAGCCAACCGCCGCCCGACAAGCCAATAACTGTACAGACATACAGTACAGGAATAAATCGGCGGGCGCCAATGGCATACAGGAGAGTCGACCAGCGGGAAAGGTTACGCGGGAGGAATCAGCGCAGGAACGCCACGACCTGTTCAGCGTCGAACGGCCAGTCCAGCTCGGCACTCGTATCGACCCTGCGCAACACCGGAATCCGCAAGCCATAGGCCTCGACCATGGCCTCGCCCTCGGCGATGTCCACCAACTCCACCATCAGTCCGTGCTCGACCAGCGGCATCAGTACGTCTTCGGCGAGTTCACACAGGTGGCACCCAAGGGTGCCGAACAACTGGCATTCAGGAGGCATGGCGGACAAACCGGCAAGGATCGGGTAATCATTCTAGGCCGACCACCCAACCCCGTCGAGCCGCGGACCGGCCCTGGCACTCAGTCCTGACTGATCGCGCCGATCTTGTGGATCGACAGGTCGGCACCGTAATACTCCTCTTCCTGACTCAGGCGCAGACCATGCAGGGCCTTGATCACCCCGTAGACCAGAAAACCACCCAGCAGGGCCACCGCTATCCCCAGTGCCGTGCCGATGAGCTGGCTAACCAGACTGACGCCCCCCAAGCCACCCAGTGCACGCTGACCGAAGATCCCGCACGCAATCCCACCCCAGGCGCCGCACAAACCATGCAACGGCCAGACACCCAGGACGTCATCGATTTTCCAGCGGTTCTGCGCGGCGATAAAACACCAGACAAACAGCGCGCCGGCAATGGCACCGGTAATCAGTGCACCGACCGGGTGCATCAGGTCGGAACCCGCACAGATAGCCACCAGCCCGGCCAGCGGACCGTTGTGCAGAAAGCCCGGGTCGTTGCGCCCGACAATCAGCGCCGCCATGGTGCCCCCAACCATTGCCATCAATGAGTTGACCGCCACCAGCCCACTGACCCCTTGCAGCGTCTGGGCGCTCATGACGTTGAAGCCGAACCAGCCAACGATCAGGATCCACGAACCCAGCGCCAGGAACGGAATACTCGACGGCGCAAACGCCACCAACCGCCCTTCGCGATAGCGACCATTGCGCGGTCCCAGCAACAGCACCGCCGCCAGCGCCAGCCAACCACCCATGGCATGCACCACGACCGAGCCGGCAAAGTCATGGAAGCTGGCGCCGAACCGCTCGAGTAACCAGGCTTGCAGGCCGAAGTTGCCATTCCAGACCATACCTTCGAAGAACGGATAGATGAACGCCACGATCAACGCCGTCGCGCACAGTTGCGGAACAAACCGCGCCCGCTCGGCGATCCCTCCGGAAATGATCGCCGGAATGGCTGCGGCGAAGGTCAGCAAAAAGAAAAATTTCACCAGGCCATAGCCGTGATCCGCGCTGAGTACGCTCGCCGGCTGCAGGAAATTGACCCCGTAGGAAATCCAATAGCCTATAAAGAAGTAGGCCAGTGTCGACACTGCAAAGTCGCTGATGATCTTCGACAGCGCATTCACCTGATTCTTCTGACGCACCGTGCCCACTTCCAGAAACGCGAACCCGGCGTGCATGGCCAGGACCATCACCGCACCGATCAGTATGAAGAGCGTATTGGAGCTATGGATCAGGGTATCCACTGCACTTTGCAAATTTTCCATGGGCTGGGCAGACCTTCAAATGGGAAAAGCACCAAAGCAGTTCATCGCGCCTGTATGCGCACCAAGTTGATACCGGCCCTGGTATCCACCGCGTTCAGAATCGAACCGTTTTGGCGCATAGACTTGAACGTGATCCATCGTTGCCTGGATGATCCCGCGGGTTTCTATGATTTAGGTTATGGTTTTGTCGATGAGCGCCCGCTTTCAGAACAGACGGGCAGGCCAACGCACCATGACATAGCAAAAGCTGTACCAGTCATTTGCACTGAACCTTAGTGCAACGCCCATACTCGAACCTTTGACACGCCACTTATGGAGATCAACATGGCCAGCAAAACGGCAAAGACCGCCCAAGAAATCCTGATGGACGATTTTCAGACACTGGTCAGCGATACCGAGCGGCTGCTGGAACACACGGCAACCCTGGCGGGCGATCAAGCCGATGAATTGCGTGATCAGATCCACCAAAGCCTGCTGCGCGCCCGGGAAACCCTGCAACTGACCCAGGACTCCCTGGCCGAGCGCGGCAAGGCCGCGGTCACCGCCACCGAAGACTATGTGCAGGCCAATCCCTGGCAGTCGGTGGGCATTGCCGCCGGGGTTGGCTTCCTCATCGGTCTACTGGCGACACGGCGCTGATATGGCTATCGGTGAATCGGCTTCGACCGAAAACTCCGCTGGCGCTTCACCGCGTCGCCTGGGCGCTGCCTTTTTGGGGCTGCTGCACAGTCATGTCGAATTGTTCGGCATCGAATTGCAGGAGCAGAAAGCCCGTACGGTGAGCCTGCTGCTGTTCGCCGGACTGGCCCTGGTGTTCGCCCTGCTGCTGCTCGTCGGTCTTTCGGCACTGGTGATGATTCTGCTCTGGGACACCTATCGCCTGAGCGCGATCGTCGGCTTGTGTGTGTTCTACCTGTTGGCCGCGCTGTTCTGCGGCCTGCGCTTGAAAGCGGCGGTGTTTGACGAGTCATCGCCCTTCCACGCCACCCTCGAGGAACTGGCCAACGACAGGGAGCGCCTGCTGCCATGAACCTTCCTGAAATTCCCAAGAACAGTTCCCGCCAGGAAATGCGCAAGGCCCTGATACGCTTGCGTATGGAAATGCATCGCCAGGAACTGCGCCACGAGTCACAACAATTGCTGCAACCGCTGCAACGCGTGCGCGGCATGGGCCAAAGCTTTCAGGATGGCTTCGGTTTCAAACATGCGCCTCTCTGGGGCGTGGCCGCGGTGACCGTGCTCGGATTCCTGACCGGCAAGGGTGCCAAGGGCGGCGGAATACGCAGCACCACACGACTGGTCAGACTGGGCACCACCCTGCTGCCCCTGATCAAGCTGATCATTCAGGGCGGCACACGCAAAAACTGACCGATAGCCCAACCGGTCTCCCTGGCGGAGGCTCGGTTGCGCTTGCAGCCTGTGGAATGACGCGGGAAGCTAGCGCATCAGTCATCAGACGGAGCAATCAGCCTTGGATTGGCAAACCCTGCTTAATCGTGAACGCCTCGGCAAGCCTGTGCACAGCCCCCAGGAACTTGGCCGCAGCCCGTTCCACAAGGACCATGACCGGGTCATTTTCTCCGGAGCCTTTCGCCGCCTGGGACGCAAGACCCAGGTCCACCCAGTGTCCAGCAATGACCATATCCATACCCGCCTGACCCACTCCCTGGAGGTCAGTTGTGTGGGGCGTTCCCTGGGCATGCGGGTCGGTGAAACCATTCGCAATGCCCTGCCAGACTGGTGCGAACCCAGTGACCTGGGCATGGTGGTGCAGTCTGCCTGCCTGGCCCACGACATCGGCAATCCGCCTTTCGGTCACTCCGGCGAGGACGCCATTCGCTACTGGTTCCAGCAAGCTGCGGGCAAAGGCTGGCTCGATGGAATGAGTGAGGTCGAACGCAATGACTTCCTCAACTTCGAAGGCAACGCCCAGGGCTTCCGAGTACTGACGCAACTTGAGTACCACCAGTTCGACGGTGGCACCCGGCTGACCTACGCGACCCTCGGCACGTACCTGAAATATCCCTGGACCGCGCGCCACGCCGACTCGTTGGGTTACAAGAAGCACAAGTTCGGTTGCTACCAAAGCGAACTGCCGTTGCTGGAGCAAATCGCCCACAAGCTTGGCTTGCCGCAACTGGAGGACCAGCGTTGGGCTCGACACCCGCTGGTCTACCTGATGGAGGCGGCAGATGACATCTGTTACGCCCTGATCGATCTGGAGGACGGCCTGGAGATGGAGCTTTTGCAGTACGCGGAAGTTGAGTCGCTGTTGCTCGGACTGGTTGGTGATGACTTGCCGGAAACGTACCGGCAACTTGGCGCCAATGATTCACGCCGGCGAAAACTGGCGATTCTGCGTGGCAAGGCCATCGAACACCTGACCAATGCCGCGGCCCGGGCGTTTGTCGAACAGCAGGACGCGCTGCTGGCGGGCACCCTGCAGGGGGATCTGGTGGAGCATATGCACGGTCCCGCCAAGCGTTGCGTACTCAACGCCAAGGACATGGCGCGCAAGAAAATTTTCCAGGACAAGCGCAAGACGCTGCACGAAATCGGCGCCTACACCACCCTGGAAATACTCTTGAACGGTTTCTGCGGGGCGGCGCTGGAGCAACACGGGGGGCGTACCGCATCATTCAAGAACCGTCGGATACTCGATCTGCTGGGCAACAATGCCCCCGACCCACAGGGTTCATTGCATGCCTCATTCCTGCGCATGATCGACTTCATCGCAGGCATGACCGACAGCTATGCCAGCGAAATGGCGCTGGCCATGACGGGGCGTTCAAGCCACTCCTGAAAGCTGTTCAACAGCCACTACGAATTCCAGTCAGTGGCTGTTGACCTCGCGCGTTGCCAGAGCACTTAAACCAGTTGTTTAAATGCGGCCTCGAATAATTGACCGACAAAAACTTCGACACCATTAAACAAAAAACAAACGACTCAAAACACTATAACTGAAACACCGAAAAATCAGACTGAGTGCTTTTCGCGGAGAGCCGAATGCTTGCTCACACTTTGAAAATCCTGCTGGTTGAAGACCATCCCTTCCAACTCCAGGCAACCTTGTGTCTATTGGAAACTTACGGTTTCACTCAGATTACAACGGCCGACACTGCCGACAATGCAATACAAAAAATGCAGGCGGCAACTCAACCCTTTGAAATCCTGTTATGTGACCAATGTCTTCCAGACCTCCCGGGTCTCGAGTTGATTGGCATAGCCCACTATCAAGGCTACATTCGTCACGCCATCCTCCTGAGCAGCCTGACCACTGGCGAACTCAGCGCATTGAAAGAATCGGCTCACGCTCAACGCCTGCCTCTGTTAGGCTACCTGGCAAAACCATTGAAACATCCTGAACTCTTAAGATTATTGACACCCCTGAAAAACGACAACTCACAACAGCAGATCTCACCCTGAGCCTGGGAGTCCAAACACCTTACAAAAACAACTCGGGGCACCATTATCGGCGAGAGGCCACGAACGCAACATACACTTGCAAACACACTTGATTAAGAACCCCCCTTCATCTTCACCTACTCATTTGACCAGTTGCTGCGTAATCCCCTGCCTTTTCTATTGTAGGACGAGTCCTATATTGCATCTGCGACCGCTTCGGTTAATACGTCAGTTCACCTATCTGAGCTAATGTGCTCGCTTTATTTGCGCACGTTTGGGAACTGATTATGAACTCCGTTTTTATTGTCGACGATCACCCCGTCATTCGCCTTGCGGTTCGTATGTTGCTGGAACATGAAGGTTACAAAGTCGTCGGAGAATCCGACAATGGCGTCGACGCCATGCAAATGATTCGCGAATGTATGCCCGACCTGATCATCCTCGATATCAGCATTCCCAAGCTGGATGGCCTGGAAATTCTTTCTCGCTTCAACAGTATGAATACCCCGTTGAAAACTCTGGTACTCACCGCCCAGTGCCCGAAACTCTTTGCCATCCGTTGCATGCAGTCCGGCGCCTGCGGTTACGTGTGCAAGCAGGAAGATCTCAGTGAACTGGTGAGCGCAATAAACGCGGTGTTCTCTGGTTATCACTACTTCCCCAGCCAGGCACTTAATCCGATTCGCGGCAATGAAGAACAATCCGATGAACTCGACTTGTTCAAATCCGTCAATGACCGCGAACTGATGGTTCTGCAACTGTTTGCCCAGGGACGTAGCAACAAGGAAATTGCCAAGGGCATGTTTCTCAGCAACAAGACTGTCAGCACCTATAAAAAAAGGTTGATGCAAAAGCTCAAGGCAAAGTCCCTGGTCGAGCTAATAGAAATGGCAAAACGCAACGCTCTGGTGTGAGAAACAGGATGCCAAGGTTGTTGAAGGACTTTTTACTATCTCTGGGTGCCGGCATGTTCATCTGTGCGTCAGTGGCCGTTGCAGACCCCGGGGTCGGTAGCTACCCCCTGCTCAGTCGCTCAGCCACCCACCACATGGACGTTCGACTGGATGACACACAACGGCAGTGGTTGGAAAACAAACGCGAATTGATTTTGGGTACGTCATCTCCCGACTACCCGCCCTTCGACTTGACCACCAGTGGTCGCGACTACGAAGGATTCACCGCCGACTATGCGGGCATCCTCGGCGCGACCCTGGGGCTGCCCATCACCATTCGTCGCTACCCCGATCGCGAAACGGCCATCCTTGCCCTGGAGCGAGGTGAAGTGGACCTGCTCGGTACGGCAAATGGCTTCGAAGCCCAGCGCTCGAACATCGCCCTGTCCATTCCCTACGCCATCGACCAACCGGTGCTGGTGACGCGCGAAGCCGAGACCCGTTCGCTGACCGAAGGCCTTGCCGGCATGCGCTTGAGCATGGTCTATCACTACTTGCCCATGGAGGAAGTCCGCGCCCTGTACCCCAAGGCCATCATCACCCCCTATCCCTCTTTCCAGAACGCGATCAACGCAGTCGCCTTCGACGAGGCCGATGTGTTCCTTGGCGATACCGTCTCGACGCACTTCATGATCAACAAGGGCTACCTGAAGAACGTGCGGATGGCCAACTTCGGCAAACATGAAGCTTTCGGGTTCAGCTTTGCCGTCAGCAACGACAACCCTGTCCTGCTCCCCCTTATAAATGCGGTCCTCGAGGCCATTCCTGCGCGCGAGCGCGAGAGCATTGCCAAACGCTGGAGCGTCGGCAGTGACATGCTGCTCACCGACCGCAAGCTGCAGTTGACCAGCCGCGAGGAACAGTGGCTGACCCAGCATCCGATCGTGCGAGTGGCTGTCAGCGATACCTTCGCACCACTGACATTCTTTGACTCACAACAGAACCTGCGGGGCATTGCAGCCGACCTGCTCGAGTTGATCCGGCTCAGGACCGGCTTGCGCTTCGAAATACATCGCAGCCAAAACGACCGCGCCATGCTCGACCTGATCGAGGAAGAGCAGGTCGACCTGATTGCGGCGCTCGTGCCCAACGCCGAGTACGAACAACACCTGAACTTCACCCGTCCCTATCTGGAAAACTCCTACGTCCTGATGACCCGCAAAGGCGCAGCAAGCCTGGTCAACCTTGAACAACTGATCGGCAAGAGCCTTGCCATCACCCAAGGCAATCCATTGCAGGACTATCTGCAACGCGAGCACCCGAACATAAGACTGGTAGAAACACCGGACACCTTCAACGCCGTGGAGCAGTTGGCCAACGGACAGGTCGATGCCGCGGTGGACTCGCTGGTGATTGCCAATTACTTCATTTCCTCGCACGTCTTCGAGGACAAACTGCAAATCAGTGCAACCGTCGGTACCCAACAGGCAGCGGTATCACTGGCGACCGCGCGGGGCGCGACCGAACTGAGCTCGATCCTCGACAAAGCCCTCCTGAGCATTGCCCCAGAAGAGCTGGGCATCATCAACAGCCGTTGGCGCGGTTACAGTGGTGCCTCCAACGGTGCCTGGCGCAATTACCAGCGCCTGCTGTATCAACTGGCGCTGGGCAGTGGTCTTGCATTGCTGCTGCTCCTGGCCTGGAACACCCACATGCGGCGCCAGATCAAGCAACGACAAAAGGCCGAGCGTGCGCTCAATGATCAACTGGAGTTCATGGGCACCCTGGTCAACGGTACGCCCCATCCGATCTACGTACGCGACCGCGAGGGACGCCTGCAAAGTTGCAACGACAGCTATCTGCAAACCTTCGACACCCGACGCGAGGACGTGATCGGCAAGACCATCATGCAAGGTGCCACCAGCAACACCCTCGAGGCTCGCGAGTACCAGGCGGACTATGATCGGGTCGTGGCCGAAGGCTCCCCCTTGATTGTCGATCGCACCCTGAACATTGGCTGCAGGAAGCTCACCATCTATCACTGGGTGCTGCCCTACCGAGACTCGACGGGTGAAGTCCAGGGCATCATCGGCGGCTGGATCGACATCAGCGACCGTCGCCAGCTGTTCGACGAGCTCAGGGCCGCCAAGGAGCAGGCCGACGCCGCGAACCGCGCGAAGAGCACGTTCCTGGCGACCATGAGCCATGAGATCCGCACCCCCATGAATGCGGTCATCGGCATGCTCGAGCTGACCCTCAAGCGCGATGGCCGTGACGCTCTGGACCGACCTGCCATAGAGGTGGCCTACAACTCGGCCAAGGATTTGCTGGAACTCATCGGCGACATTCTCGACATTGCCCGAATCGAGTCCGGCCGTTTGAGCCTTGCACCGGAACCGGTAAACCTCAGCGATACTCTGGAAGCGGTAGTCCGGGTCTTTGAGGGGCTTGCCCGACAGAAAGAACTCAATCTGGTGCTGGATTTCCCCGATAGCGCCACTCAGCCCGATGTCATGACCGACCCTTTGCGCCTCAAGCAAATAGTGTCGAACCTGATCAGCAATGCGATCAAGTTTACCGAGCGTGGCGAGGTTGAAATCAACGTTCGACTCACAGCAGTCGAGGGTAGCGAGCCATTGGCACTGGAGATCCAGGTCAATGACTCGGGAGCCGGCATCAGTGAAGACGATCAGCGACGGCTGTTCGAGCCCTTCGCCCAGGCCGACAACAGCAGTCAGCAAGCCAGGAGTGGTGCCGGGCTGGGCCTGGTGATCTGCCGCAATCTCTGCGAAATGATGGGCGGCAGCCTGGCCCTGAGCAGCCAGCCAGGCGTAGGCACCCAGGTGCGGGTCAGCCTGCCGGTGGTCGCCCTGCCTGGTGCAACCGTCAAGCAAAGCCCATCCGCAGTCTCGCCGGCGGCTCAGGAAGCGCTGGACATACTGGTGGTCGATGATCATCCGGCGAACCGCCTTCTGGTGAGTCAGCAACTGGCGTTCCTCGGGCACCACTGCATCACGGCCAATGATGGCGAAGAAGGCTTTCGAGCCTGGCGCGCGGAGCATTTCGACCTGGTGATGGTCGACTGCAACATGCCGGTCATGAATGGCTATGAGCTCAGCCAGGCCATTCGCAAAGTCGAAGCGGACGAACAGCTGGAAGCCTGCACGGTGCTGGGCTTCACCGCCAACGCTCAACCCGAGGAGAAACAACGCTGCCTGCAAGCCGGGATGAACGATTGCCTGTTCAAACCCGTCAGCCTGACAACCTTGAACCAATGCCTGGCAACACGCTGGCCCCGCCTCGAACATCAGCCCTTCAGCCTCGAGAGCCTGCACACCCTCACTGGCGGCGACCCCACGCTCACGCAGCGGCTGCAGGGCGAATTGCTCAACAGCAATCGTCTCGACCGCCAGGCACTTCTCGACCTACCCACAAGCAGCCAGCGCCAGGCCTTTATCGATATCGCGCACAAGATCAAGGGCGCTGCCAGGATTGTCCAGGCAACGAGACTGATTGAAAGCTGCGAAGCCCTGGAACAGGTCTGCCACAAGGACTACACCGAGGACAACTTGCAGACCTGCATCGATGAGGTCAATCAAGCCATGCTAGAGCTGGATCAGGCGCTGCAGCGCCAACTCACGCCACAACCCTGCACCTGATAGCCACCTGAACGCCCCGTCCAGCCTGCGCGGGCCTGCCAGGCTGGCCCCTCTTCTCGCGAGGATTCACGGCAAACCGCAGCGCGATTAACTATGCTTGATCGCTTGGCAGTGTGTACCGACCACGGAGAGCCCCTCGCAATGCCCAGCTCGCTGCGCCCGGATAAGCGCCGGTTCCCACTGCACGTGCACATCAGCATGATGTTCACTCTTCTGCTGCTGTTTACAGGGATTGTCCTGGGTATTTTCAACTATCGGCAAACCACCCAGATCATCCTGTCCAGCAGTGAAAAGCTGTTCGCGCGGATCGAGCAGGACGTGCGCAACGACCTGCAGACTACCTACCAGCCGATCCGTCACCTGCTGAACCTGCTGGTGGAAAATCCGGCTGTACAAGGACCGGACCTCCAGCATCGACTGGCCTTGCTCAAGTCGTTCAGCCAGGCACTCGTCGACAATCCGGAGCTGGCCTCACTCTATGTCGGGTATGCCGACGGCGATTTTTTCATGGTCCGGCCCCTGCGCAGCGACGCCCTGAAAAACACTTTGCACGCGCCAGAAGGCGCCGCCTATCAAGTGTGGAGCATCGACCGCGACAGCCGGACCGGACAGGTTCGCTCCCAATCACTGTTCTACGATTCGGCACTGAAGTTGATCGCCAGCGTTGAAAACGCCCGGGAAGCCTACGATCCACGCACGCGCGCCTGGTTCAACAGCGCAGGGGCGCGCGATGAACAGATCACCACCGAACCCTATATTTTCTTTTCGACCCACAACATCGGCACGACCCTCGCTCGTAGGAGCGGCCTCAGCGCCGTATTGGGCGCGGACCTGACCCTGGCCCAATTGTCCGCCACCCTGGCCAAGCATCAAGTGACACCAGGCACTGAAGTCGTGCTGTTTGATAGCGACGGCAATGCCATCGCTTATCCCGACAACAGCAAGCTGATCATCGACGGCCAGGATTCGCGCCTGTCCAAGGCCAGCGACCTGAGTCCGGCGCTGGCTGCATTGCTGTCCAACCGTGCAGACGGCAATCGCCTGGACATCCACCGTCGGCAATGGATTTTCGCCCGTAGCAGTATCCAGGAAGGTGGCCCGCGGGGATTGCAACTGGCGGTGATGGTGCCCGAGGACGAATTGCTGATCGACGCCTACCGGATGCGCTGGCAAGGAGCGCTGATCACCCTGGCGACCTTGCTGCTGTGCTTGCCACTGGGCTGGCTGACTTCGCGAATTCTGGTCAAACCCTTGCGTGCCCTGGTCAAGGAGGCCGATGTCATTCGCAGTTTCGATTTCAACTACCCGGTGGCGCGCCGCTCGCCGGTCCTGGAAGTGGACCAGCTCAGCGTGTCCATGGCCCGGATGAAAGACACCCTGGCGAGCTTTTTCCAGATCACCGACAGCCTGTCTGCAGAGACTCGCTTCGAACCGCTGCTGCAACGCGTGCTCTTCGAAACGGTAAAAATCGCCCAAGCCCAGGCAGGCTTGATCTATCTGCGGGAAAACGAAGGCAATCGCCTGGTGCCCCATGGCCTGGTCATCGACGACGAAGCACGGGCACTTGAAGGTTTCAATATCCAGAGCCACGAGCCGAGCGACGCGGGTGGTGCTGCCTGGTTCCAGCCATTACTCGAGCAGAATTCCGTGGTCGCCACCCTGGGCTTCGAACAGGCCGCTGACTTGCAAAGCGTGCTGCTGGCGATGCAAGCGCCCCGCGTTCATCTGATCGGCATTCGCCTGCATAACCAGCACAACGAAACCGTTGGCGCCCTGGTGTTGCTGCTGGCTGACAGTGGCACTCAGGCCGACCTGGAAAAATTGCGGCCTGACCGGATCGCGTTCATCCGCGCTGTTTCCGGGGCAGCGGCCGTCAGTATTGAAAGCCAGCGCCTGCAGGCCCGGCAAAAACACCTGCTGGAGTCCTTCATCAAATTGATGGCCGGCGCCATCGACGCCAAGAGTCCCTATACCGGTGGCCATTGCCAACGGGTACCGGCACTGACGTTGATGCTCGCCCAGGCGGCGGCCGCCAGCCAGACTCCGGAGTTCAGCGGCTACAACCCGACGGAAGACGAGTGGGAAGCCCTGCATATTGCCGCTTGGCTGCATGACTGCGGCAAGGTCACGACCCCTGAATACGTGGTCGACAAGGCGACCAAGCTGGAGACCCTCAATGACCGCATCCATGAGATCCGCACACGTTTCGAAGTCGTCAAGCGCGATGCCTGGATAGCCTATTGGCAGGGACTGGCCCAGGGCGAAAACCCCCAGCACCTGAATGAAGTACGGGATGCCACCCTCGCCGCACTGGACGACGACTTTGCCTTTATCGCCCGCAGCAACCTGGGGGGCGAGGCGATGGCCGATGCTGATCTGCAGCGTTTGCACACTATTGCCCAGCGCACCTGGAGCCGAACTCTGGATGACCGCCTGGGCGTGTCCTGGGAAGAAAACCGCCGCCAGGCTCGCACCAGCGCCCCCGAATTACCGGCCACCGAGTTCCTGTTGGCAGATAAACCCGAGCACCTGTACGAACGCGACAGCGCCGAACTGATCGCCCCGGACAACCCCTGGGGATTCAAGCTCGACGTGCCTGCGTACAAATACAATCGCGGTGAACTCTACAACCTGAGCATTACCCGCGGCACGCTGACCCGCGAAGAGCGCTATATCATCAACCATCACATGGTGCAGACGATCCTCATGCTCAGCCACCTGCCCTTTCCCGGACACCTGAACAACGTCATGGAGATTGCCGGCGGACACCACGAAAAGATGGATGGCACCGGCTACCCGCGCCAACTGAAACGCGAGCAGATGAGCCTGCCCGCGCGGATGATGGCCATCGCCGATATCTTCGAGGCGCTGACGGCCGCGGATCGCCCTTACAAGAAGGCCAAGACCCTGAGCGAAGCCTTGGGCATCATGGCCTTCATGTGTCGCGATGCGCACATTGATCCAGAACTGTTTGCCCTGTTCATCAATGAAAAAATCTACCAGCAATATGCCGACCGATTTCTCGAGCCGCAGCAGATCGATAGCGTCGACGCGCAGAGCCTGCTGGCCAAGGCCGGCCTGAGCGCCTGATCAGCAGTCCGTCAGGCGCAGGAAGATCGCCGCCAGTTGCTCGATACCAGCCTGATCGTCGAGGGTAAAACGCGCGAGCGACGGGCTATCCAGGTCCAGCACGCCGATCAACTTGCCGTCCTTGACCAGCGGCACCACCAGCTCGCTGTTCGAGGCACTGTCGCAGGCGATATGCCCGGGAAATGCATGCACGTCTTCTACGCGTTGAGTGCTGAGGGTGGCTGCTGCCGCTCCACAGACGCCGCGCCCGAACGGAATCCGCACACAGGCGATCTGTCCCTGGAACGGCCCAAGCACCAACTCTTGATTGCGATTGAGGTAGAAACCCGCCCAGTTCAGATCCTCGATCTGGTTGAACAAAAACGCCGAGAACTGCGCGGCGTTGGCAATGAAATCGCGCTCATCGGCCAACAGCGACTCCAATTGCGCGCAAAGCAGGCCATAGCCCTCCAGCCCTGCGCCGGTTTTCTGCAAATCGATCATGCCTTGTGCTCCAACAATTTGAGCCCGACCCAATAGCGGGCGAACTGATAGGCGCAACGCCCGTTTCGGTTGCCACGCCCGGTCGCCCAGCGCACCGCAAGAATCTCCAGCGCTTCATCACGCTGCCAGGCCAGGCCGGCCTTGGCCGCCAACTGCCCGATCCAATGTTCCACCACGTCGAGAAAGTGCTCTTGAGTGAAAGGGTAGAACGACAGCCACAGGCCAAACCGATCCGAGAGCGCGATCTTGTCCTCCACCGCCTCATTGGGGTGCAGTTCGCCATCGACCATTTTCCAGTTTTCGTTATCGCTTTCCTTCTCCGGCACCAGGTGGCGACGGTTGGACGTGGCATACAGCAGCACGTTGTCCGGTGCCTGCTCCAACGAGCCGTCGAGCACACTTTTCAACACCCGGTAGTCGCCTTCGCCGGACTCGAAGGACAGGTCGTCGCAGAACAGCACGAAGCGTTGCGGCAGCTTGGCGATTTGCTCGACCACCCGTGGCAGGTCGGCCAGGTGATCGCGCTCAATCTCGATCAGGCGCAGACCGTGCTGGGCATGCTCGGCCAACAAGGCCCGCACCAGCGACGACTTGCCGGTGCCGCGGGAGCCCCACAGCAAGGCATGGTTGGCGGGCATCCCATCGAGGAACTGGCGGGTATTGCGCCCCAGTTGCTCCAGTTGCTTGTCGACGCCGATCAGGTCGGACAGACGCATGTCGAGACTGACCTGCAGCGGCAACAGAAAACCGCTGCGGCCTTCGCGCTGCCAACGGGCGGCCAGGCACTCGGTCCAGTCAATGGCTGTACGCTGCACCGGCAACAGCGGTTCGATACGCGCCAGTACGGCGTCCGCGCGTTCAAGAAAGGCATTCAATCGAGAGTCCACGACTTCTCCTCAGGCACATTCACGATAATGTTGGGGGGACCGGCAGCCAGGCAAGCCATCAGCACTGCCGACGGCCATTGATGATCAGCTATGCTTGGCCCAGAACGGAAACGGAAGTGGTTCAGCACCCGATGGATATCAAATTCACCAACCGGCTGTCTTACAAGCAGGCCAAACTCACCGTGCTGGTCGGTTTCGTTCTGGGTATGGTGCTCAGCCTGGTGCAAATAGGCATCGATTATGCCAGCGAAGACGCTTCCATCAACCGGGAAATCTTGTCGCTGATGGAAATCAGCCACAGCCCCGCGTCACGGATCGCCTACAACATCGATGCGGAACTGGCCCAGGAGCTGACACTCGGCCTGCTGCGCTCGCCGGCGGTGATCGGCGCGCAATTGACCGATAACAACCACACCGTCCTGGCCAACGTGAAGCGCGCACCGGCGCAAAGTCCCTACCGAGTGGTCAGCGACTACCTGTTTGGCGCTAACCGCCAGTTCAAGGAACGCCTGTTTCTCGAACACTTGCCTGACGAATCCCTCGGCACGCTGCAACTTGAGGTGGACACCTACGCATTCGGCAGCCGTTTCCTGCGTCGTGCCGAAGTCACCTTGCTCAACGGCTTTGCCCGCAGCCTGATCTTGAGCGGCATCCTCCTGGCCTTGTTCTACGTGATGCTGACCAAGCCCCTGGTTCGGGTCATTCGCGAACTGAGCGGGCGCGACCCGCGCATCGCCCAGCAACCGCCACTGGAGTGCCCAAAGCAGCATCAGAACGACGAAATCGGCGTGCTGGTCAAAGTCGCAAACCAGCAGTTCGCCAACATGACCACGGAGATCCAGCAACGCCGCGCGGCGGAGAACCGTCTGACCGACTACCTGGGCCAACTGGAGACCATCGTCTCCTCGCGGACCGCCGAATTGAAAGCGATCAACCGTCGGCTGACGACGTCCAACGAGGAACTGGAGATCGCGCGGCAGACGGCATTGGACATGGCGCAGGCGCGTTCGGTGTTCCTCGCCAACATGAGCCACGAGATCCGCACCCCGCTCAATGGCCTGCTGGGCATGATCGCCCTCTCCCTCGACAGCCCGCTGAATGCAGAGCAGCGCCAGCAACTGTCGATTGCCCACGACTCCGGCAAAGTGTTGGTGGAACTGCTCAACGACATTCTCGATCTGTCGAAATTCGATGCCGGCCAACTCGAGCTCGAACACATCCCCTTCGACCTCGGCTCACTGGTGGAGGACACCGCCAACCTGCTCTCGCAGAATGCGGCCCCCAATGTCGAGCTGACCTGCCTGATCGAGCCGCAGTTTCCCTCCCAGGTGGTCGGCGATCCGACCCGGGTACGGCAGATCGTCAGCAACCTGTTGTCCAATGCCCTCAAATTCACCCGCTTCGGGCGAGTGGATGTACGCCTGAGTCAACTGGCTGAAGGCATCAGGATTGAGGTGTGCGATACCGGGATCGGCATCGCACAAGAAGCCCAGGTGAGGATCTTCCAGCCGTTTACCCAGGCAGGCGCCGGCATCACCCGGCAATTTGGTGGAACCGGACTGGGCCTGGCCCTGACCTTCAACCTGTGCAACGCCATGCAAGGGCGCCTGAGTATCAGTTCGGAACCCGGGTTCGGCAGCCAGTTTTGCGCCGACCTGCCCTTGCCCACCCACGCTCCGGCACTGGCGCCCGGCCCCCTGCAAGGCAAGATCGTCGCGATTACCTCGGCCAATAGCGGCCTCGCCGAACTGCTCGACAGCCTGTTGCCCGGCTGGGGCCTGGACTACCAGCAATACCCTCTCGACGCTGCATTGAGCGGTCTCGACCCTGACGTACTGATCACCGATTGCGCACAATGCCTGTTCGGCCTGCGACCGAGAATAGACGCACCGATCCTGCTGGTGACGGCCTATGGCAACTTCATGCCAAGCGAAGAAAGCATCGCCCTGGCGCCCCTGCAACAACAGGCTCGCCCCCTGGCCCGCAATGCGCTGTACCAGACGCTACGCCGCGCACTGAATGCCGATCAGGCCGAGGACCCTCAGTCCTTGCAACAGATCAATCCAACGCAACAACGAGGGCGAATCCTGCTGGTCGAAGACAACCCGGTCAATCAGCTCGTAGCCAAGGGCATGCTGGGCAAATTGGGCGCCGACGTGATGGTGGTGGCACACGGTGCCGAAGCGCTCGATCAACTGGAGCTGAACCGTTTTGACCTGGTGCTGATGGACTGCAACATGCCGGTGATGGATGGTTATGAAGCCAGTCGGCATATTCGCCGCAGCGGACGCTGGCCGGATCTGCCGATTGTTGCCCTGACGGCCAATGCCATGCCCGAAGAGCGCGAGCGCTGCCGGGCCGCGGGCATGAACGACTACCTCGCCAAGCCCTTTCGCCGCGAAGAACTGGCCGCCATGCTCGACCTCTGGGTGCCGCTCAGGAAAGTGCCTTGATCTGCCCCAGCAACTGATCCAGCCCCACACGCAACTGACTCAATTGCTGCAGATCAACGCCGCTGTCACAGAGCAACCGCGCCTTGAGCGGCGCCACCTGCTCGCGCAACGAAAGACCCGCCGATGTCAGGCTCAAGTGCACTTCACGCTCATCGCGGGGTGAACGTTGACGCTCGACCAGCTGCATCTGTTGCAGACGCTTGAGCAACGGCGTCAGCGTTCCGGAATCCAGCGCCAGGCGCTCGCCAAGGGCCTTGACCGTCGGTTGATCCGGCATCTGCTGCTGCCATTCCCACAACACCAACATCACCAGATACTGCGGGTAGGTCAGGCCCAACTGGTCGAGCATCGGCTTGTAGCCACGAATCACCGCCCGGGACGCTGCATACAGCTTGAAACAGAGTTGGCTATCCAGAGCCAGCGCGTCGGAAGACAGGTCATTCATTTGAGCAGCGCTTCGATCTCGCGGGTCAGGTCCTGCGGCTTGGTGGCCGGGGCGAATCGCTTGACCAATGTGCCCTCCTGGCCAATCAGGAACTTGGTGAAATTCCATTTGATGCCTTGGGATCCCAGCACCCCCGGCGCGCGCTTTTTCAGCTGGACGAACAGCGGATGAGCATCGCTGCCGTTGACCTCGATCTTCTTGAACAGCGGAAAACTCACGCCAAAATTCAGCTCGCAGAACTCGGAGATGGCGCCTTCGTTGCCCGGTTCCTGCTTACCGAACTGATTGCACGGAAACCCCAGCACTACCAGCCCCTGGTCCTTGTAGGTCTGCCACAACTCTTCAAGCCCCTTGTACTGCGGGGTGAACCCGCATTTGCTGGCCGTATTGACCACGAGCAGCGCCTTGCCGGCGAAATCCGCCAGGGTTTTCTGCTCGCCCTTGATGGTGGTGCAGGGAATGCTCAACAGGTTATCGGCCATGGGGACAGGCTCCGCGGAATAATAAGGTAGAGCCAAACATAGCGAGCAATTTGATTGCGTGCAATTTAATTTATCGTGAAACACCTCGCGTACGTGGCCGGCCACCCACCTGGACGGCCGGCGCCTCCGTCAGTCCCGCGGCACCAGGTCCAGGCACACCGAGTTGATGCAATAGCGCAAACCGGTCGGAGGCGGACCGTCGGGAAACACGTGCCCCAGGTGCGCATCACATTTCGCGCAGACCACTTCGGTGCGGATCATGCCGTGGCTGGTATCACGGATTTCGACCATGGCGCTCTCGCCAATCGGCTGATAAAAACTCGGCCAACCGCAACCGGAGTCGAATTTAGCCTGCGAATCGAACAACGGCGCGTTGCAGCAGATGCAGTGATAGACGCCATCGGTTTTGGTCGCGTTGTACTTGCCCGAGAACGGTCGCTCGGTGCCTTTGAGGCGACACACGTTGTACTGCTCCGGATCGAGCATCGCGCGCCATTCTTCCAGGGTTTTTTCCAACTTTTCCATAGTCCTACCTCGGCAACTGAAAAAGCCCGATCTGAACCTTTTCCACAGATCGGGCGGCACGTATGATTGCGCCTCGTCAAACGCCAGTCTGGCAGCCGTGCTACACGCATTCAAACGGATTTTGCTGCCGTGTTGCGAGGCGCCGGGTCCGCGTGAGAGCGCAGGATTCCCAGTACGGTAGTGCGCACAACGTCTGGATCGTTCATTTTCGGGAACACATCGCCATGCAGGTCAGCAAATCGAACAAGCTCGCCAACGTCTGTTATGACATTCGCGGCCCGGTGCTCAAGCACGCCAAACGCCTGGAGGAGGAAGGCCATCGCATCCTCAAGCTGAACATCGGCAACCCGGCACCCTTTGGTTTCGAAGCGCCGGATGAAATCCTTCAGGACGTCATCCGCAATTTGCCGACCGCCCAGGGCTACAGCGACTCCAAAGGCCTGTTCAGCGCGCGCAAGGCCGTCATGCAGTACTACCAGCAGAAGCAGGTCGAAGGCGTCGGCATCGAAGACATCTACCTGGGCAATGGCGTTTCCGAACTGATCGTGATGTCGCTGCAAGCCCTGCTGAACAATGGCGACGAAGTTCTAGTGCCGGCCCCTGACTACCCACTGTGGACCGCCGCCGTGAGCCTGGCCGGCGGTAACGCCGTGCACTACCTGTGCGACGAAGGCGCCGACTGGTTCCCGGACCTGGCCGACATCAAGGCCAAGATCACGCCGAACACCAAAGCCCTGGTGATCATCAACCCGAACAACCCGACCGGCGCGGTGTACTCGCGCGAAGTCTTGCTGGGCATGTTGGAACTGGCGCGTCAGCACAACCTGGTGGTGTTTTCCGACGAGATCTACGACAAGATCCTCTACGACGATGCCGTGCACATCTGCACCGCCTCGCTGGCGCCGGACCTGCTGTGCCTGACCTTCAACGGCCTGTCCAAGTCCTACCGCGTAGCGGGCTTCCGCTCCGGCTGGATCGCCATTTCCGGCCCCAAGCATCACGCCCAGAGCTACATCGAAGGCATCGACATGCTGGCCAACATGCGCCTGTGCGCCAACGTGCCGAGCCAGCATGCCATCCAGACCGCCCTGGGTGGCTACCAGAGCATCAATGACCTGGTACTGCCCCAGGGCCGTCTGCTGGAACAACGCAACCGCACCTGGGAACTGCTCAACGACATTCCGGGGGTCAGTTGCGTCAAACCCATGGGCGCGCTGTACGCCTTCCCACGGATCGACCCGAAAGTCTGCCCGATCCACAACGACGAGAAATTCGTCCTCGACCTGCTGCTCTCGGAAAAGCTGCTGGTGGTCCAGGGCACCGCGTTCAACTGGCCATGGCCGGACCACTTCCGTGTCGTGACCTTGCCGCGCGTGGACGACCTGGACATGGCCATCGGCCGCATCGGCAACTTCCTCAAATCCTATCGCCAGTAATCGCGGCATCGCCGGGGGCGTACCTGATCACCACCCCGGCGATTGATTCAGCAACATATCCCTGCCTCTCGACTATCCACTACGCTTGCGTCGTCGCTCACATGGTCGAAAACCCATGATTGCGAGCCCTGCGTGGGAAAAGTCCTGGCGGATAGTGCTGCAGAAGACGCGAGAAATGTCCTGCGACCATCTAGAATCTGGCTGTAGGACACAGTTTGAAATAGTCACCCGGTTGAATAGCCCGGTGCATCACCTTATATACCCCGCAGTACGCTACATCTTTAGCATGAGGAGATTTCTACAACCATGATGCGCATCCTGCTGTTTTTGGCCACTAACCTGGCGGTCGTGCTGATTGCCAGCATCACCCTGAGCCTTTTCGGCTTCAACGGGTTCATGGCGGCCAACGGGGTTGATCTCAACCTCAATCAGCTGCTGATTTTCTGTGCGGTCTTTGGTTTTGCCGGTTCGCTGTTCTCGCTGTTCATCTCCAAGTGGATGGCGAAGATGAGCACCAGCACGCAAATCATCAGCCAGCCACGCACTCGCCATGAACAATGGTTGCTGCAGACCGTTGAGCAATTGTCCCGCGAGGCCGGCATCAAGATGCCCGAGGTCGGTATTTTCCCGGCTTACGAGGCCAATGCCTTTGCCACCGGCTGGAACAAGAACGATGCACTGGTGGCGGTCAGCCAGGGCTTGCTCGAGCGTTTCTCGCCCGATGAAGTGAAAGCCGTACTGGCCCATGAAATCGGCCACGTCGCCAACGGCGACATGGTCACCCTGGCACTGGTCCAGGGTGTGGTGAACACCTTCGTGATGTTCTTTGCGCGGATCATCGGCAACTTTGTCGACAAGGTGATCTTCAAGAACGAAGAAGGCCAGGGCATTGCCTACTACATCGCGACCATCTTCGCTGAACTGGTGCTGGGCTTCCTCGCCAGCGCAATCGTCATGTGGTTCTCGCGTAAACGTGAATTCCGTGCCGACGAAGCCGGTGCCCGCCTGGCCGGTACCAGCGCAATGATCGGTGCCCTGCAGCGCCTGCGTTCGGAACAAGGCTTGCCGGTGCACATGCCGGACACCCTGAATGCCTTCGGCATCAACGGTGGTCTCAAGCAAGGCTTCGCTCGTATGTTCATGAGCCACCCGCCACTGGAAGAGCGTATCGACGCACTGCGTCGCCGCGGCTGATCCAGGCGAGAGACAAAAAGGGCGACTTCGGTCGCCCTTTTTTCTGCCCGCGAGATTCAGCCCTTGGGATCCAAACGGTAAACCCGCTCTACGAGACCGCTGACGCCCGCCTTGAGAAACTTCGGGCTCTCGCCGAGAATATCGGCCACCTCCAGGGTTTCCAGCTGCCAGCGCCCGCCCAGCAAGCCCAGGACCTCCTGGTCGAGCACCGCGAAAGGCGGCCCGTCCAACTGCGCCTGTGGATACTCCAAAGTGATCAACAGGCCACGAGTGGCTGCCGGAAGGATTCTCAGCAGGTGCGCGGCATACTGCTCGCGCATCGTCGGCGGCAAGGCGATCAGGGCTGCACGGTCAAAGAGGCCAACACTCTCGGCCACATCGGCTGCATCGAGGGCGAAAAAGTCGCCACACCACAGGCTGATATGGCCTGCCTCGAACACCGTAAAAGCCCTATGTTCAACCACACTTGGCATCAGGTCATGCTCGACAAAAAAGTCCTCTACCGCCTTGCGCGACAACTCCACGCCCAAGACCCGCTGGCCCTGCCCTGCCAGCCACAGCATATCCAGACTCTTGCCACACAGAGGCACCAGCACCTGTGCGTCATCGGCGAAATTCAATTGTGACCAGTACCGCTGCAGATAAGGATTGATCTGCGCCTGGTGAAAGCCGATCTGATTATCCGCCCAGCGCTTCTGCCAAAATTCCGGCTGCATGCATCACCCTGAAAATTCGATCAATATGCCCTAAAACTTATATTAGATTTAGATCAATGATCTGACTGAAGATGGTTCCATCTTAACGCTCAGGACCCTATCCATGTTACCCAGCCTGTTTATCTCACACGGTTCCCCCATGCTGGCCCTGGAGCCCGGTGCCAGTGGACCGGCGCTCGCCCGCCTCGCCAGTGAATTGCCAACACCCAAAGCCATCGTGATCGTCTCCGCCCACTGGGAAAGCCGCGACCTGCGGGTCAGCAGTGGCGAGCAGCCGGAAACCTGGCACGACTTTGGTGGCTTTCCCGCCGCCCTGTTCGCGGTGCAATACCCCGCACCGGGCGCACCGCAACTGGCGGCCGAAGTGGCCAAACTACTGGCTGCAGACGGTCTTCCGGCGACACTGGATGAGCGTCGGCCATTCGATCACGGCGTCTGGGTGCCTTTGTCACTGATGTACCCACGCGCCAACATTTCCGTGGTGCAGGTGTCGCTGCCGAGCCAGGCCGGCCCCGAATTGCAGACACGCATCGGCCACTCCTTGGCCAACCTGCGGGAACAGGGCGTGCTGCTGATCGGATCCGGCAGCATTACCCATAACCTGCGCGAACTCGACTGGCACGCCGGTCCCGAGAGCGTGGAGCCCTGGGCCCTGGCCTTCCGTGACTGGATGATCGACAAGCTGACGGCCAACGATGAAACCGCGCTGCACGACTACCGCCGGCAAGCACCCAATGCCGTGCGCAGCCACCCCAGCGACGAGCACCTGCTACCGCTGTACTTTGCCCGTGGCGCGGGTGGCGCTTTCAGCATTGCCCACCAAGGGTTCACCCTGGGCGCCCTGGGCATGGACATCTATCGCTTCGGCTGATCGCCTGGGCTTTTCTTGCGGCAAAAAAAATCCCCGAACCAGTCGGGGATTTTTTTATCTTCGATCAATCAGCCCGAGAGCGGATCAATCTTCGCGATAGCGACGCAGTTTCAGCTGCTTACCGGCAACGCGAGTGTCCTTCAGCTTGGTCAGGAGTTTCTCCAGACCGTCTTCCGGCAGCTCAACCAGGGAGAAGCTGTCACGTACCTGGATACGACCGATAGCTTCGCGGGCCAGGCCGCCTTCGTTGAGGATGGCGCCCAGCAGGTTCTTGGCAGCGATACCGTCACGCGCACCCAGCGCGGTACGGCAACGAGCACGGCCTTCACCCAGCGGCATCGGTGCGCGACGCTCGCGGTCACCACGCTCAGGACGATCACCGGAACGCTCTGGACGATCGCCACGCGGCGCGCTGTTCGGCACCAATGGACGCTCTTTCTCGATCGCGGCCAGGTTCAGCGCTTGACCGTTGGTGGCCTTGCGCAGCAGGGCTGCGGCCAGGGCACGCGGGCTGCAACCGATGTCGGCGGTCAGGCGATCGAGCAGATCACCGTGAGTCGATTCGGCGTCAGCGACCAGCGGCGACAGGCTGTTGGTCAGCTTCTTGATGCGCGCATCCAGAACAGCCTGGGCGTCCGGCAGGCGAACTTCAGCAACCTTCTGCCCGGTTACACGCTCGATCACTTGCAGCATGCGGCGCTCACGCGGAGTCACCAGCAGCAGGGCACGGCCTTCGCGACCGGCACGGCCGGTACGGCCGATACGGTGAACGTAGGACTCCGGATCGTACGGCATGTCGACGTTGAACACGTGAGTGATGCGCGGAACGTCCAGGCCACGAGCAGCAACGTCGGTCGCCACAACGATGTCCAGACGGCCATCCTTGAGGGAGTCGATCACGCGCTCACGCTGGTTCTGGGCGATGTCACCGTTCAGCGCAGCGGCTTTGTAGCCTTTGGCTTCCAGGGCACTGGCCAGGTCCAGGGTGGCTTGCTTGGTCCGCACGAACATGATCAGCGCGTCGAAGTCTTCCACTTCCAGCAGGCTCAATACAGCCGAGGTCTTCTGGTCAGCGTGAACCAACAGGTGAGCCTGTTCGATCGCGGTCACGGTCTGGGTCTTGCTCTGGATCTTCACGTGCTTCGGATCGCGCAGGTGGCGCTCGGCGATGGCACGAATCGATTGCGGCAAGGTGGCCGAGAACAGAACGGTCTGACGGCTTTCCGGCATGGCCTTGAAGATGACTTCCAGGTCGTCCATGAAGCCCAGTTTGAGCATTTCGTCGGCTTCGTCGAGAACCAGGTGGTTCACGGTCGCCAGTACTTTTTCGTCGCGACGCAGGTGGTCGCACAGACGGCCCGGAGTGGCGACAACAATCTGTGCGCCATTACGGATTGCTTTCAGTTGTGGGCCCATCGGCGCGCCGCCGTAGACAGCCACAACGGTTACGCCCGGCATTTGCTTGGCGTAGGTTTCGAAAGCGGTTGCAACTTGTAGCGCCAACTCACGAGTTGGGGCCAGGATCAGAGCTTGCGGCTCGCGCTTGGACGGATCAATGCGGTGCAGGATAGGCAGGGCAAAGGCAGCGGTTTTACCGGTACCGGTTTGCGCCTGACCAATCATATCGTGACCGGCGAGGATGATCGGGATCGACTGCTGCTGAATGGCCGAAGGCTCTTCATAGCCGGTAGCGACTACTGCAGCGACAATACTAGGGTGAAGTTCAAGAGCGGCGAAGCCGCCGATTTCCTGGGTCATGGGTCTGCCTCTAAGTGCATCCGCAAAGACCCATGCTCCAAAGCTGCGCATGCCGTGTTGAGACTCAAGAGTCGCCCTGGCAGCTTTGTCGGCGGGGATTTGCGAAAACGAATGAATGAAAAAGAATCGTCAAGGAAGAGTCCGCTGGCGGACGTGCAGCCGAAGCTGACTTCGGGGAATTGCGCTACCTAAACGTGGCCCGGCTAAAGGCCGGCGCGTACTATACCGGAATCCGCCAAAAAAGGGAGCTTTATTTATTGGAAAACGCCTGCTTACGCAGGAGTCTCCCTGGCTTTGCGGATAATCGAACAAGGGTCTATTTTTCAAAGGCCCGGTCCTGCTGGTCATCAAGCTTAAACGGTTCATCTTATAGACTGGCGCCGTTGCTCCGAAACGCCCCTACCCGCCCGAGGATTGCCAGCATGAATCAACCGGATTGCAGTCGTGTCAGCCGGGAACGGCGCGGTCATGTCTGGTTGATCGGACTCGACCGCGTCGCCAAGCGCAACGCCTTCGATATCGAACTGCTCAATGCCCTGAGCCTGGCCTATGGCGAATTCGAAGCGGACAGCGAGGCCCGCGTCGCGGTGGTGTTTGCCCACGGCGAGCACTTTACCGCCGGCCTCGACCTGGCCAGTGCCAGCGCGGCCCTGGCCCAGGGTTGGCAGGTACCGCCGGGGGGTTGCGATCCCTGGGGTGTGTTCGCCGGCCCGCGGGTCAGCAAACCGGTGATTGTCGCGGCTCAAGGCTACTGCCTGACCATCGGTATCGAACTGATGCTCGCCGCCGACATCAACCTGTGCGCCAGCAACACCCGCTTTGCCCAGATGGAAGTCCAGCGCGGGATTTTCCCCTTCGGCGGCGCGACGCTGCGCCTGCATCGGCTGTCCGGATGGGGCAATGCCATGCGCTGGCTGCTGACCGGCGACGAGTTCGATGCCCACGATGCCTTGCACATGGGCCTGGTGCAGGAAGTGATGGCCAGTGAGGACTTGCTGCCACGCGCCCTTGAGCTGGCCGAACGCATCGCCCGCCAGGCCCCCCTGGGCGTTCAGGCCACCTTGCAGTCGGCGCGCCAGGCCCATCTCGAAGGCGAGGAGGCAGCCGCCCTGGCTTTGCCGCTGTTAGCCAAAAAACTGCTCGACAGCGAGGACGCCAAAGAAGGCCTGCGCTCGCTGATCGAGAAACGCAGTGGGGTATTCAAGGGGTATTAGGTCGCTGGGCGAATGGCCTTGATCAGTGGCTGCAACGAATAGCCCAGGCGCGGCGCGAGGGCGTCGGCCCGGGCGCTGAGCCCGGCCAGGTCCAACCCTTGATCGAGGTCCGCCGGCACCAGCAGGATCACGTTGCCTTCTTTCACCGGCAACTCCCAGTAATGTCGGTGATAGAGCCCACGTAGCAGTGCCGCGCCCAAGGGTTTTCCGTCATCGGTGGCCCACTGATTGATCACCAGCCAACCATCGGGATTCAGGCGCTTCTGGCAGTTTGCCAGGAAGTTCCAGGCCAAATGACCGGCCCCCGGCCCGACGTCGGTGTACAAGTCGACGAAAATCAGATCGGCCGGCTCTGCCGTTTCCAGCAGTTCCAACGCATCACCGATGCGGATGAACAGCCGTGGGTCATCGTCCAGCCCCAGGTACTCGATAGCCAGGCGCGGTACATCGGGGCGCAACTCGATGGCCTCGACATCTTCCAGCGGCAGGAACTTGAGGCAGGCCTGGGTCAGCGTCCCAGCCCCCAGACCAAGGAACAGAGCGCTTTCCGGCTGTTCATGGCACAGCGCGCCGATCAGCATGGCGCGCGTGTAGTCGTACTCGAGCCAGCTCGGATCAGCGGTGAACACGCAGCTCTGCTCGATGGCGTCACCAAATTCAAGGAAGCGATAATCCGCCACTTCCAGCACGCGAATCATGCCGAACTCATCGTGCACTTCGGCGAGCAGATGCTCGACGCGCTCCTCAGTCATTTCCTCTCCTGGCCCTTTCCCGGCTGATCCGCGATTGCGGCAAAGGCGCGATTGTCCGCCAAGCGTCGGGAACAGGTCACGCACTAATTTGCTGATAACATGAGGTCCCCGTGCCCGAACCCTAGAGACCGTGATGAGCCAACCCTGGAGCCCTGAAAGCTGGCGTGCGCTGCCGATCCAGCAACAACCCCATTACCCGGACGCCGCCCATTTGCAGGCCGTCGAACAGAGTCTGGCCAGCTATCCGCCCCTGGTGTTTGCCGGTGAAGCCCGGGAATTGCGCCGCCAGTTTGCCGAAGTCACCCAGGGCCGGGCGTTTCTGTTGCAAGGCGGTGATTGCGCCGAGAGCTTTGCCGAGTTCTCGGCGGCGAAGATTCGTGACACCTTCAAGGTGCTGCTGCAAATGGCGATCGTCATGACCTTCGCCGCCGGATGCCCGGTGGTCAAGGTCGGACGCATGGCCGGGCAGTTCGCCAAACCGCGCTCGGCGAACGATGAGACCATCGACGGCGTAACCCTGCCGGCCTACCGCGGCGACATCGTCAACGGCATCGGCTTCGACGAAAAAAGCCGGGTACCAGACCCAGAGCGTCTGTTGCAGTCCTATCATCAATCGACTGCGACCCTGAACCTGCTACGCGCCTTCGCCCAGGGCGGCTTTGCCGACCTGCATCAGGTCCATAAATGGAACCTGGACTTCATCGCCAATTCGGCACTGGCGGAAAAATACAGCCACCTGGCCGATCGCATCGATGAAACCCTGGCGTTCATGCGCGCCTGCGGCATGGACTCCTCGCCGCAACTGCGCGAGACCAGCTTCTTCACTGCCCACGAAGCCTTGTTGCTGAATTACGAGCAGGCGTTTGTCCGCCGAGACAGCCTGACCAATGACTATTACGACTGTTCGGCCCACATGCTGTGGATCGGCGATCGCACCCGTCAACTGGACGGCGCACACGTCGAGTTCCTGCGCGGAGTGAACAACCCGATCGGGGTCAAGGTCGGCCCGACGATGAACACCGACGAGTTGATCCGCCTGATCGACGTGCTCAACCCGGACAACGACCCAGGTCGCCTGAACCTGATTGCCCGCATGGGCGCCAACAAGGTCGGCGATCACCTGCCGCAGCTGATTCGCGCCGTCGAGCGCGAGGGCAAGAAAGTGCTCTGGAGCTCCGACCCGATGCACGGCAATACCATCAAGGCCAGCAGCGGCTACAAGACCCGCGACTTTGCGCAGATCCTCGGCGAGGTGAAGCAGTTCTTCCAGGTGCACCAGGCCGAAGGGACTTACGCTGGCGGGATTCATATCGAGATGACCGGGCAGAACGTCACCGAATGCATCGGCGGCGCTCGTCCGATTACCGAAGACGGCTTGTCGGATCGCTACCACACCCACTGTGATCCACGGATGAATGCCGATCAGTCGCTGGAACTGGCATTCCTGATCGCCGAGACCTTGAAGCAGGTTCGCCGCTAGGTTGCCTCAGCTCGCCAACGCCACTCGCAACCGCGCCGCACTGGCGCGGGGGCAATTGAGCTGAATGGTCGCCAACCCCTGCCAGTCGGCCAGTCGTCGCAGACTCAGGGCCAGCGCCTGCATACCCTCCTCGTCCAGCCCCGGCACTTCTTCGTGCACCGCATGCACGGCCAGGCGACTCAACGCTCGCTCCGCCCGCAAATCGACCCGTGCGGCAATGCGCTCATGGTGCAAAAACGGCAACACGTAATAACCGTACTGGCGCTTGTCCGCCGGCGTATAGATTTCCAGGCGATAGCGAAAATCGAACAGGCGCTCGGTGCGGCTGCGCTCCCAGATCAAAGAGTCGAAAGGCGACAGCAAGGCACTGGCGCCGACCTTGCGCGGCACTGTGACGCCCATCAAACAGAAACCTGGCTGCTTCCAACCCTGCACTGCGCAGCGCTGCAGCGTCCCCTCCTCTACCAGCACGGCCAGGGCCTGCCGGCACTCCAGCACACCCAGGCGAAAATAATCGCGCAAATCCTTTTCAGTACCGACACCCAATGCAGCCGCGGCGTGCAGCACCAGTGCGCGCTGCGCCTCGGCCTCGCCGAGCAAAGGCTGCTGGCGAATCGACGCGGGAATCACTCGTTCCGGCAGGTCGTACAGCCGCTCGAAACCACGACGCCCCGCCACAGTGACTTCGCCGGCAGCAAACAACCATTCCAAGGCATGTTTTTCCGCGCTCCAGTCCCACCAGGGGCCGGCCCGCTCCTGGCGCGTCGACAGGCTGCCCGCACCCAACGCGCCCCGCTCTTCAACCGAGGCCAACACCCGGCGAATAGTGTCCTGCTGCTCACGCCCGAAACGCGCGAGCTGCTGGTAGATGCCTTCACCCTGCGAAGCACGCTGCATGCGCCAGCGCATCAGCGGATACATCGACAATGGCAGCAATGAGGCTTCATGTCCCCAGTACTCGAACAACGTGCGCTTACGGCCTTGGCTCCAGGCTGCCTGGTCAAGCAGTTCAGGGGCGTAGTTGCCCAGGCGGGAGAACAGCGGCAGATAGTGCGAGCGGACCAAGGCATTCACCGAGTCGATCTGCAGCACGCCCAGGCGCTCGATCAGTCGATTGACCTGTGTCGCCTTCACCGGTGCGACCGGCTGGCGCCCGGAGAAGCCCTGGGCACTCAGCGCCAGGCGCCGGGCCTGATTGAGAGAGAAAGCAAGGGAGGTGGTCATTGCGCAACTCTTGAGAAAGGCTTCCCTTACCTTAGTGGCCAGCGGGGCTGCAGCCAAGCGTATGGATCAGCGCTTGAGCGGGTCGTCCCAAAACGGCCGAGCGATCTCCCTGAGGACGTCCACCCGGCTCAGGCCGATATCGCGCAACTGCTCATGAGTCAAACGCGCCAACTCGGCACGGTCCCGACTCAGCTGCCGCCAGCGCCGCAATTGCGCCACCGCACTTCGCAGGCCTGGACGGGCGGCACGGGACTTGAACGGGGCTGATGTACGTTGTCGTTCCATGACGCGACTCCTCGAAAAATGAGCGCGCAGTCTTGACCGAGGGGCGAAACCGGCCTAGCGGATAACCATGACCGCCTGTTTCCTCAACGGCACAAGCCCCAGCGCAGAGCCTCTGAAAGCCTGCACCGAAGCCGTGACCGAAGATTTCAACAAGGTTATTTACCCAGTCCCATAGGGTCTTCCCAGAAGTGTCGTTCGGACTCCTGCTCGACATCCGCCCGGCTCAAGCCGATGTCCTTGAGGGCCTCGTCGCTCAAGCTGGCCAGCAACGTGCGCTCGCGGTGCAATTGATACCAGCGCCCGAGTTTTTCCAGCATCAGGTGCGCCGAGAAGCCATGATGGGAACCGGCATCCATTTGCACGTAAGTTTTTTGACCTTTCATCGTCTTGCCCTCCGTTGTCGATGGCTCAAGTTTCGCTCCGAGCTTAAGATCAATCCAACGAATGTTTTGAATGCAACACATCTCGGAGATTGATGAGTGAGCCAGTTCCCCAGCATCGAGACCGACGTCCTGCGCACCTTCGTTGCCATCGCCGACCAAGGCGGATTCACCCGCGCAGGCGAACTGGTCAACCGCACGCAATCGGCGGTGAGCATGCAGATGAAACGCCTGGAAGAGGACGTGCTGCAGCGCCAGCTGTTTCAACGCGACGGACGCCAGGTGAAGCTGACAGCAGAAGGTGAGGTGCTGTTGGGTTATGCGCGACGCATCCTGAAATTGCACAGCGAGGTGTTCAATACCCTGCGCGAACCGCACATGGTCGGCACCGTGCGCATCGGCACGCCGGATGATTATGTGATGCGCTTCCTGCCCGGGATTCTCTCGCGCTTTGCCCAGTCCTACCCGCTGGTGCAGATCGAAGTGCATTGCGAATCGTCCAGGCAACTGCTGCTGCGCCAGGACCTCGACCTGTCCATTGTCACCCGCGAGCCCGGCAGCGAAATCGGCCAGTTGTTGCGCAAGGAGCGTTTTGTCTGGGCCCAGGCGCAATGCTACAACCCCATCGAACAATCACCCTTGCCGCTGGCGATGTTCAACAGCGATTGCTTCTGCCGACTCTGGGCCTGCAATGCGCTGGATGCTGCCGGCCGCGAGTACCGGATCGCCTACAACAGTTCGAGCCTGTCGGCGCTGATGGCGGTGGTCAGCGCTGGCCTTGCGGTGACCGCACAACTGGAAAGCCTGATCCCCCAGGACATGCGCATTCTCGGCGAAGCCGAAGGCCTGCCTCAGTTACCCGAGGCCAGCATCATGCTGCTGCGCAACCTGCACCACCCGTCGCCGATCACCGAGTGCCTGGCCGAGCACATTGTCGAAGGCTTCAAACTTTAAACGCGAGCATCACCGCACACAGCACCAGAAACGCGCAGAACAAGCCGCGCAGCAGGCGTTCCGGCAAGGCGTGGGCAATTTTCACGCCCCAACTGATGCTGAGCAGACCGCCCACCGCCATGGGCAACGCGATGTGCCAGTCAACTTGCTGGTGCAGGGCGTAGGTCGCCAGGGTCACGCCGGTGCTGGGCAAGGCCAGTGCCAGCGACAGGCCCTGCGCCACCACCTGGGTGGTGCCGAACACGCTGGTCAGCACCGGCGTTGCGACCACCGCGCCGCCCACCCCGAACAAGCCACCCATGACGCCGGACGCCGCGCCCAGCACTCCAAGCCACGGCCACGAATAGCGCATCTTCGCAGTCGGCGCCGCCGCAGTCATGAACATGCGCACCAGGTTGTAGACCGACAAGGCCACCAGGAACACCACGAAACCGATGCGCATCGCTTGAGCATCGATCCCCACCGCCCAGATCGAGCCCAACAACGCGAAACAGAAGCCCATGGTGGCCAACGGCAGTGCGTGGCGCAACTCGATACGATTGCGCTGGTGATAACGCCACAACGCCAGCATCACGTTCGGCACCACCATCACCAGCGCCGTGCCCTGGGCAAGCTGTTGGTCCAGGCCAAACAGCACCCCCAGGGCAGGAATCGCGATCAAGCCGCCGCCAATTCCGAACAAACCACCCACGGTGCCCAAGGCAGCCCCCAGCAACACATACATCGTCAACTCGATCACAGGTCCAATCCCTCACGTCAATGGGCTTCATCCTACGCAGTCCGGGCTAGCGGGGAAACGCACAGCAACGCACAATGGCTATGCCTATATCGCACAAGCAAACACCATGAACCCTACAACACTTACCGATCAGTTGGGTCTCTTCCTCGATGTCGTGGAAACCGGAAGTTTTTCGGCTGCCTCCCGCCGCCATCCCCTGACACCTTCTGCCGTCGCCCGGCGTATCGATAGCCTGGAGCAGGCACTGGGCAGCCCATTGTTCGTGCGCACGACCCACGCCGTACGCCCCACGCCGGCCGGGTTGGCGTTCGCCGAGCGGGCTCGACGGATTGTTGGCGAGTTGCGCCTGGCGCGGGCCGAGGTCGCCTCCCTGAGCAGCGCGCCGGAAGGCTTGATTCGCGTCGATGCCCCGGCTGCGTTCGGGCGCAGGCATTTGGCGCCGGTGATCGCCGACTTTCTCCTGCTCTACCCGGGGCTGGATGTGCAACTGCACCTGATCGACAGCTTCGTGGATATGCACGGCGCGCACCTGGGCAAAGTCGATCTGGTCTTGCGCGCAGGTCAATTGGCCGACACTCGCATGGTGGCGACGCCCTTGGCTAACATGGTGCGAATCGCTTGTGCCAGCCCCGACTACCTGAAGCGTCGCGGTACGCCGCAGCACCCGAGCGAGCTGGTCGACCACGACGGGCTCGATTGGGATGGCCTCGCCCCACCTTTTGCCTGGCGTTTCGAACAGGACGGACAAATGCAGCTGTATCGTCCGCAACGCATCCGCCTGAGCGCCAACAACGCCGAAGCCTTCCTTTACGGCGCCCTCGCCGGCCTGGGCATCGCTCATCTGCCCACCTGGTTGTGCAGTGAGTACCTGCTGCGCGGCGAATTGCTGCCGTTGTTCTGCGACAATGGCCTGCCCAAACCAGAAAGCTCCGGGATCTACGCTCTGCGCCTGGAACAACAGGCCAGCTCCCGCAGTCGTTTGCTCCTGGAATACCTCAAGAGCCGCTTCAGCCCGATCCCGCCCTGGGATCTGGTCCTGCAGCGCGACTTCAACCGCCTGTAGCCGAATAATCCCTGGCGCGTTAAAGACTCGCCCGCTAGATTTATCCCGATCATTGTTCAAGGTTTAGACATGACCCGCCAAAGTGACACCCCGGACCCTTGCGACAACCTGCTGCTGGACAATCAGCTGTGTTTCGCCCTGCACTCCACGTCCCTGATGATGACCAAGGTCTATAAACCCTTGCTGCAAGCCTTGGGGCTGACCTATCCGCAGTATCTGGCGATGATGGTGTTGTGGGAACAGGATGGACTGACCGTAGGCGAAATCAGCGCGCGCCTGCTGACCGATCCCGGCTCCCTGACGCCCCTGCTCAAGCGCCTGGAAGCCGAAGGCCTGCTGAGCCGCACCCGCAGCCGTGAAGACGAACGGGTGGTGATTGTCGAACTGACCGAACAGGGTCGTGCCCTCAAGCAACGAGCGCGTGATGTTCCGCCCTGCATCCTCGGTGCCAGCGGCCTGGCCCTGGAGCAGATGCGCAAACTGCAGGACGATCTGCAGAACCTGCGCAGCCATCTGCAAGACAGCTTGTAACCCGCCCCCTGACGCGCAGCGACCGCCTTGGGTCCTGCGCGAGCGCCGCCCCCTCATCTCAATTCCCGCCGACCCCGACCGACCAACGGCAAAATAAAACCCAACAACTATCTTGCGCGCCAACTATTTGCGCGATACATTTATTTCGCACTTACTTAGCGCGCAAACATTTAGCGCAAGCAACCCATTCGAAACGAGGATCCTGTCATGCAAACTCTCTATACCGCAGTTGCAACCGCTACCGGTGGCCGTGATGGTCGCGCGGTCTCCAGCGACAACATTCTCGACGTCAAACTCGCCACCCCGAAAGAGCTCGGCGGTGCCGGCGGTGCTGCAACCAACCCCGAGCAACTGTTCGCCGCCGGGTACTCGGCGTGCTTCATCGGCGCACTGAAGTTCGTCGCCAGCCAGACCAAGCGCAAAATCCCCGACGACGCCTCGATCACCGCCCACGTCGGCATCGGCCAGATCCCCGGCGGTTTCGGCCTGGATATCGACCTGCATGTCAGCCTGCCCGGCCTTGAGCAAACCGACGCGCAAAGCCTGGTCGATGCTGCGCATCAGGTCTGCCCTTATTCGAATGCCACCCGCGGCAATGTCGATGTGCGCCTGCACGTCAGCGTGTGATCCCTGGCAAACGCGCACAAAAAAGCCCGACTCGCTGGTCGGGCTTTTTCTTGCCTACAAGAACGGTGCTTATTTAGCACGGCCTTTGTAAGAACCGCCTTCGCGGGTATCGATCTCGATCATGTCGCCGATTTCGATGAAGTCAGCAACCGACAGCTCGGTACCGTTCTTCAGTTTGGCAGGCTTCATCACCTTGCCGGAAGTGTCACCGCGAGCGGAACCTTCGGTGTAGTCAACCTGACGCACGATAGTGGTCGGCAGCTCTACGGAAACCAGACGATCTTCGAAGAATACGGCTTCGCACACGTCGGTCATGCCTTCTTCCACGAACGGCAGAACGGCTTCGATGTCTTCAGCGTTCAGCTCGTACATGGTGTAGTCAGAGGTGTCCATGAACGTGTAGGTGTCGCCGCTGATGAAGGACAGGGTCGCTTCTTTGCGATCCAGGATCACGTCATCCAGCTTGTCGTCCGCACCGTAAACGGTTTCGGTCTTGTAGCCGGTCAGCAGGTTCTTCAGCTTGGTCTTCATGATCGCGCTGTTACGGCCCGACTTGGTGAATTCAGCTTTCTGAACCAGCCAAGGATCGTTGTCGATACGCAGCACGGTACCGGGTTTGAGTTCTTTACCAGTTTTCATTACGAATATCCGAATTTGGATGGGATTTACAAAAATCTAGGCCGCGTATCATAGCCAATTTAGGTAAAACTGTACCAGCGCTGAGGCGAGATCAGGCTGCGAGGCCTGTTCCAGACACCAATCATCGGCGTGTTTTTGCAGCTCAGGCCAATGTTCCAGGGCCTGAATCCACGCGGCAGCAACCCCCGCGTCGGTGTTCCAGGCGCGCCACAACCCCTCTAGCGCAACACGGGCAGCGGGCGACAAGGATCGGCAATAGAGCGCGAGAAAGGCCTCGAGCTTGTCCAGATGGGCGTCATTTTCCTGTTGATAGATGTGCCACAACATCGGACGAGCGGCCCATTGCGCCCGAACGAAGGAGTCCTCACCGCGCACCGCGTTGAAATCGCAGGACCAGAGCAGCCGGTCATATTGGTCCTGACTAACGAATGGCAGCACTTGCACCGTCAGGGCACCCCTTTGCTCGATCGCCCCCACCGCCAACCCGTCAACTCCGAGCCAACGTGCGACGTCGCCGAGAATTCGCCCCTCGGGCACTAATACTTGCGTAGGCCGGGCGTCGCTGGCCATGACGTCCAGCCAGTCAGCCAGTCCGGCATTTTCGTAGGCGAACAGCGACATCAGCCGGGCGCCCTCGGCACGCACCACCCCCAGCCCCTGCAGAAACTCACGTTGCGCCTGGGCACTGGCTTGAAAACGCGCGCGGTTAGCCAACAGCTCGCGTTCACGCAGCAAGCCACCGGTGCCGACCTGGAAACCGGGGAAGAAAAAGTACTTCTGCACCTGCTTGAACTTGACCGAGGGCAGGCCGTGACAGCCGACGACCCAGTCTTCAGCGCTGAGGTAATCGAGGTTCATCCACAACGGCTTCTGCGGGCGTGCAGCCATCGCGTCCATGTAGGCGCTCGGCAATTGACAGGCGAACGCGGCAATCACCACGTCTGCAGCGTGCGTCGGCTGCCACTCGATCGACCAGTGCCGCACCTCGACACCCTGTTGCCATTGTTGATCCTGAGTGATGTCGAGTTCCGGGCACATGCGCTCGAACGCCCGCAGATCATCGACCCACAAGCGCACCGCGCAAGCCTGCTCGGCCACCAGTTGCCGGGCCAGGCGCCAGGTAACGCCGATGTCGCCGTAGTTATCGACGACAGTGCAAAAAATATCCCAGTGGACTTTCATTCCGGGCTCCGCAGGCAAAGATTCCAATTGTCCGCATAAATCGTTGCGTGCAGAAGGGCCGACGTCGATTAATCTTCATGCGACAATCCAGCGCTGCGCAAACCGTCCTGCCAGGAGGCCACCATGCCCTACCGTCCACCCGCCCGCCGCAGTGTGTCGATCACCCTCAAGCCATTGCAACTGGTCGGCAGCATCGCGCTGGGTCTGTGGCTGGGTTTTGTCGCGATCATCCTGACGGCCTGGTTGTTGTCCAGGCTGCTGTTCAGCGAGCAACTGACGGCGCTGGCCGAGGCGACGCGCCAGGCAGCCCAACCCCGCCCCGTTGCGATGGAACCGGCGGCGCCAAACCCGATGTTCGAGCAATATCAGCAGAACCTCGCCAAACAGGCACGGGAGCAGTCCCTTGAGCAGGCCCGCAGCAACCCGCGCAACCAGTCCAATCCCACGTGCCAGTTCTGGTTGGCGCAAGACAAGACCATTCCCAGCGAAAAAAGCCGCGCCAACGTTCAGCAATTCTGCGATTGAAGATGAATAAACAAACGGTTCACGCCCTGATCCTGGAAAAACTCGCGGACGACCTCGAGATCGCCCGCCGCGCCGCACAAACCGCTTACGAAACCGCGACCCACGAAGAAAACATCGCCGAAAACAAATACGACACCCTCGGCCTCGAAGCCTCCTACCTTGCTGCCGGCCAGGCCAGGCGTGTCGAGGAAATTCGCCAGGCCCTGACGCTGTGCCAGAACCTCAGCCTGCGTCCGTATGACGAACAATTGGGCATCCAGGTGGGGACGTTGTTGGGCCTGGAAGATGAACAGGCGCGCCAGCAATGGCTGTTCCTGGCGCCCGATGCGGCGGGATTGAAGGTCTATCTGGTGGGCCAGTTGATCACCGTCATCAGCCCCCGCTCGCCGCTGGGCAAAAGCCTGCTGGGCAAGTTCGAAGGCGATGAAGTCGAGATCCTGGTAGGCGGCACCCGGCAACAGTTCACTGTCACCGAGGTCGTCTGAAGGGCTTAGTGAACCGGCAGTTCGACGCCTTCGAACAGCTCTTCCAGTTCCTGTTTGTTGTGGCACTGGATCGCCTTGGCCATCACTTCACGGGTCAGGTGCGGCGCGAATTTCTCGATGAAGTCGCACATGAACCCACGCAGGAAGGTGCCGCGACGGAAACCGATCTTGGTCACGCTGGACTCGAACAACTCGCTGGCATCCAGTACCACCAGGTCGTTGTCGAGCTTGGTGTCGACGGCCATTTTCGCCACGATGCCAACACCCAGGCCCAGGCGCACGTAGGTCTTGATCACGTCGGCGTCGGCCGCGGTAAATACCACTTTCGGGGTCAGGCCGCGGTGGCTGAACGCTTCGTCGAGTTTCGAGCGGCCGGTGAAGCCGAAGACGTAGGTCACGATCGGGTATTCCGCCAGAGCCTCGAGGGTCAGCTTCGGCAGCTTGGTCAGCGGGTGCCCTTGAGGCACCACCACACAGCGGTTCCAGCGGTAGCACGGCATCATCACCAGGTCGCCGAACAACTCCAGCGCTTCGGTGGCGATGGCAAAATCCACGGTGCCGTCAGCCGCCATCTCGGCGATCTGCATCGGCGAGCCCTGGTGCATGTGCAGGGCAACATCCGGGTATTGCTTGATGAAGTTACTGATCACCGGTGGCAAGGCATAGCGCGCCTGGGTGTGGGTGGTGGCGATCGACAGGGTGCCTTTCTTCTCGTTGGAGAATTCCTGGGCGATCTGCTTGATGCTTTCGACCTTGCGCAGAATCTCGCCGGCGGTGGTGATGATACGCTCACCGGCTGGCGTAACGCGGGTCAGGTGCTTGCCGCTGCGGGCAAAAACCTCGACGCCCAATTCGTCTTCCAGCAGGCGGATCTGTTTACTGATGCCCGGTTGCGAGGTGTAGAGACTTTGAGCGGTGGCGGAAACGTTGAGGTCGTGGTGCGCCACTTCCCAGATGTAGCGCAATTGTTGAAGCTTCATATCAATCCCTCAAAGCAGTTAGGCGCCACGGGCATCAGCGACGATATATAACTATATTAATGGTTTGCAGAATAAATCTAGAACTTTTTCATCAAAAGGCCAGCACTTACGCCTCAAATGTCGTCGTGACGCCGCCGCTGCAACAACGGCACCAGGTAGACCGGGACCTTAGACAGCTGCAGCACGCGGGCCGCCGTACGGCCCAAAGGAGTTTCCCCGCCCGCGCCATGGCTGTGACTACCGAGGATCAGCAAATCCACCGAAAGCTTTTCTGCCTGCTGGAGAATCACTTGCGACGGATCGCCCTGGAACACTCTGACCGACTGAATCACTTCCAGATCCTGCTGCCCTTCCCCCAACTCCTCACGCAAGCTGTCGAGCACCCGCTGCTCGATGTTGACCATCACGGTGTTCAAGCCCTGGCTGTGAAATTCGTTGAGCGCCTGCTCGTCCAGGTAACTCTGCAATACCGACTCGGCAAACAGTCCCATCGGTTCGACGGCATGCACCACATACAACTCGGCCTTGAATGTGCGCGCCAATGCCAGCGCGTGTTGCATGACAACAGGAGCGTAATGGCCGAGGTCAGTGGCATACAGCATCGAACGAATCATATGACCTCCTCGAATGCCAGGATGGCGGAGATGGATTCAGCTTAGCAGCGCTGCGAAGAGTGCGAAGCGCCGCTCAGGCGCCCGGCGTCGGGGCCTTGGTTTTCACCTCGTTGCTGATGCCGTGGGGCACATGACCGGTGGCCACTACCTCGCGCGCCAGCTCGCAATGGCCGGCCTGGTCATCGAAAAACACGTCGGCGGCAAACGCCTCGAGGAACGCCGACTTGGTCAGGCCGCCGAGGAACAGCGATTCGTCGAGTCGGATATCCCACTCGCGCAATGTCCGGATCACCCGTTCGTGCGCAGGTGCCGAGCGCGCCGTCACCAGCGCCGTGCGGATCGGGCAGTTGTCTTCGGCAAACTCGCGCTGCAAGGCATTGAGCGCGGCGAGGAAACCCTTGAAGGGACCACCCCGCAGCGGCTCACGAGCAGACTCGCGTTCACTGGCCTGAAAGGCCGCAAGGCCTCCCGCCTGATAGACCCGCTCCGACTCGTCGGAAAACAGCACCGCATCGCCATCGAAGGCGATCCGCAGCTCCTCGCTGGCGGCACGACTGGCGCCACCGGAGAGGATGGTCGCGGCGGCAAAGCCGGCGTCCAGGGCACTGCGCACATCCTCGGCGTGAGTGGAAAGAAACAGATCGCAGTCGAAAGCCTTGAGATACGGATAGGGGCTGCGCCCACCGACGAAGGCTGCACGGGAAATCGCCAGGCCGTAATGGTGGATCGAGTTGAACACGCGCAAGCCGGTGTCAGCACTGTTACGCGAGACCAGCACCACTTCGACCCGTGCCTTGCCCAGGCTGGCATTGAGATTCAGCAGCTTTTGCACCAACGGAAATGCATCACCGGGTTCGAGGATCTCGTCCTCATGCTCGATCTGGTACTGCCGGTATGCCTCGACACCGTTGGCCAGATAGACCTTGTGGCTTTCACTCAGGTCGAACAGCGCCCGCGAAGAAATTGCCAGCACCAGCTTGTCATCAATGCCCTTTGCCATCCGCTTCCCCCAGGCCGAACCCTTCAGCCGTTTCGCTCATCGATAAAACGCAAGGCCTGGTACAGCGCCTCGATCTTCGGCAACCGACAGCCTGCAGCGCTGGCCGCGGCCAAAGGCGCCTGGTAAATCGCCGCCAGTTCCAGCGGCCGTTTGTGCAGGTAGTCGTGGTACATGCTCGGCCAGTAGTCGGGCATCTGCTCGGTAACCTTGAACAGGTACTCGGCATACCCCGGTGCCATGCTATGACCACAGGCCAACGCGCCTTGCACCACTTCGGCCATCAACGCCTGGATCAGTTCCCGACTGTGCTCGCTGGCCATCAGTGGCGTGGTGCTCGCACCGAGCAACACCGACAAGCCGTTATAGGGGATATTCCAGACCAGTTTTTGCCAACGCGCCTGCTGCAGATTGGGCATGGCCTGGGAATCGAGACCCGCAGCACGAAACAGTCCCGCGCCCTGCTCGACGATCTGCTGGCGCGCCGCCTGATCGGTCCCGGCCGGACCGCTGTGATAACCCACATGCACCGCCCCTAGTGCCTGGTGCTCGATGAGCCCGGGACCGGCGCGGTGCACGCAGATGAAACACAGGCCGCCGAGCAGGTGCAGGGAATCGGGCAGCAGTTCGCGCAAGCTGTCTTCCACATCCAGGCCGTTCTGCAGCAACAGGACTTTCGCCCCGGACGCTGCTGCCTTGATGATCGCCGGTGCCAGCTCGGCATTGCCGGTGGTCTTGGTGCCGACCAGCAGCCAGTCGCACGCTGGCATGTCTTCGGCGGCGCTGTACGCTTGCACCGGATCGAGGGTCACGGCGCCATGGGCCGCGCTCTTGAGTTGCAGGCCGCGCTCGGCCACTGTGGCAAACTCACTGCGCAGCAGGAAATGCACATCGAACCCGGCACGCGCCAGCATCACGCCATAAAAGCCGCCAATGGCCCCGGTTCCGATAATGCCGACTTTCGGCCTGCTTGCTGTCTGTGTCATGGCAACTCCTCGGGAATTCGACTCAGCGCCTGCCCTACCGCGGCATTCAGCTCGCTGCGGCTCAGGCGCGACTGTACGGCACCATAAAACTCACCGTCGCGCACCACGAACAGCGCCGGCAAATGAAAGACCTGGTAACGCTCGACCGCCCCGCCGTTATCGCCAGCATCGATCCAGCACAGTCGATCGACATCCAGCCCGAGGGTAGGCAGTTGTTGGCGTGCCCAGCGGCAACTGGAGCAGCCGACACTGGTGAACACCAGCAGCGATACACCATTCATCGCCAACAACTGCTGGTCGACGTCAAAATCGGTCAGATCCGATTCGACCACTATACTGGGGGGAACACTGTCGAATGACCGACATTTGGAGTCCGTGTTCATGGGGCGTTTCATTCCTCATCCTGACGATGTGCCTGTCGAGCTGACGTTGCGCAAACATGAATGTATCTCTCGGCAAGAACTGCACACTATCAGTCTCGGCGGCGTGGCTTGCAATTATCACCGCGCCTGGCGCAAGGGAACGGCACTGGAAGTGCGCATGCCGACCCTGAGCGAACATGTCTGCTACCTGGGCTACGTGGCCTGGTGCCTGCGTCGCAAGCACAGCTACCTGGTGGGCATCGCCTTCATCGACGAACAGACCCTGTTCATGGCCCGCATGGGTGAGCAGGTCTGCCAGATCGAACGTTATTGCCGCCAGCAGCAACACCTGGGTGAACCACCTGGCAGCCAGGCATTGGCCCTGCAATGGGTCGACCAGCATGCCAGCGAGTACTCCCACGAGACCGTGCGCCAGGCTTTTGCAACGCCAGCACTGGATTAAACCACTGCCTGCCCATTGTCGAGCCACCGCCTAACGCGCTAAGGTTCGGCTCCCCGCTGCGCTTAAATCATGCTGTGCTCCGCCGCGCGGGGATCGCTGGCGGCCGGCACCCGTGACCTGACGAGTAACACGATGGCTGATTTACCGATCAATGACCTAAACGTCGCCTCCAACGAGACGCTGATCACCCCTGACCAGCTCAAGCGTGATATTCCCCTGAGCGATGCTGCGTTGCGCACCGTGACCAAGGGCCGCGAAGTCATTCGCAATATCCTGGATGGCACCGACCACCGCCTGTTCGTTGTCATCGGGCCCTGCTCGATCCACGACATCAAGGCCGCACATGAATATGCCGAGCGCCTCAAGGTCCTCGCCGCAGAAGTGTCCGACACCCTGTATCTGGTCATGCGGGTCTATTTCGAGAAGCCACGTACCACCGTCGGCTGGAAAGGCCTGATCAACGACCCGTACCTGGACGACTCCTTCAAGATCCAGGACGGCCTGCACATCGGTCGTCAACTGCTGCTGGACCTGGCCGAAATGGGTCTGCCAACCGCCACCGAAGCCCTCGACCCGATCTCGCCGCAGTACCTGCAGGACTTGATCAGCTGGTCGGCGATCGGCGCACGCACCACTGAATCCCAGACCCACCGCGAAATGGCCTCCGGCCTGTCCTCGGCGGTCGGTTTCAAGAACGGCACCGACGGCGGCCTGACCGTGGCGATCAACGCCCTGCAGTCGGTGTCCAGTCCGCACCGTTTCCTGGGGATCAATCAGGAAGGTGGCGTTTCGATCGTGACCACCAAGGGCAACGCCTACGGGCACGTAGTTTTGCGCGGTGGCAACGGCAAGCCGAACTACGACTCGGTGAGCGTCGCCCTGTGCGAACAGGCGCTGAACAAGGCCAAGATCAAGCCGAACATCATGGTCGACTGCAGCCACGCCAACTCCAACAAGGATCCAGCACTGCAACCGCTGGTGATGGAGAACGTCGCCAACCAGATCCTCGAAGGCAACCAGTCGATTATCGGCCTGATGGTCGAGAGCCATCTGAACTGGGGCTGCCAGGCGATTCCCAAGGACCTCGCCGAGCTGCAGTATGGCGTCTCGATCACCGATGCCTGCATCGACTGGTCCGCGACCGAAACCACCTTGCGCAGCATGCACGCCAAGCTCAAGGATGTGCTGCCCAAACGCGAGCGCACCTGATCGGCATGGCCGCACACAAAAACGCCGGGCTGAGCCCGGCGTTTTTTATTGGCAAACCCTGATCAGAGCTTGGCGGCGTGCCGCTGGTGACGCTCCATGTACCGCTCGACGTAGGAACATGAAGGGATGACGGTGTAACCCATTTTGTCGGCGTAATCGAGCGCCTGCTCGGTCAACGCGGCGGCGATACCACGGCCACGCAGCGCGTTGGGCACGAAGGTGCGATAGATATCCAGGGTCTGCTTACCCAGGTCCATATAGGTCAGGTAGGCACGATGACCGTCCACATTGGTCTCGAATTGATGACCAGCCTGGTCATGGTGGATGGACAACGCCTCGCTCATCACTACTCCTCGCGGGTCTTCGACTGACCCCTACCTTACCGATGTTTGTCCGGCGAAGGAACCTCTACGCCACCCCGTGCCTGTCTGACACCGAGAAAAAGCTGGATCGATCTCACGCAGCCTGGCACGTCACAAATAGTAGGCACCAAAGGCATAAATGCTCAAGGCGCGCTCGTCACGATGTCAGCTGCAAGGTTCGACACAGGTCCGTCGAGGTGGTTCGACCGCATCGCCTGAGCGGTCGACGACCTGAACATTGCCGGATATTGAGACTTGAGACGAAGCTCGCTAGTTAAAGTCACCTGTAACTGCAAAAGTCGCGTGAGGCGCCGCACATTTCCTCAACAAAAGTGTAGACGAATCAATAAAGAGCGACTTTAGGGCGTTACTGCGAACTGCTATCAGCCTCCTCAGGGCGCGGCAACGGACTCGCTGAGGACGGGCATCCTGGCTGCACACTTTTTATACAGGACGATTAAAAGTTGCTCGAAAAAGAATCAGCGCCTACAATTTTTTTTGCTTCTTGCTCTACGTCAGTTTACTTACTAAAAGTAATGGGTAGTATGTACGCCGGCTGTTTCCTCACTCTGAGGTGATAGCTATTTAATAGAAAGTCCTTGAAGGGGAACACGATGAACAACGTTCTGAAATTCTCTGCTCTGGCTCTGGCCGCAGTTCTGGCTACCGGTTGCAGCAGCGTATCGAAAGAAACCGAAGCACGTCTGACTGCTACTGAAGACGCAGCAGCTCGCTCCCAGGCTCGTGCAGACGAAGCTTACCGTAAAGCTGATGAAGCTCTGGCTGCTGCTCAAAAAGCACAACAGACTGCTGACGAAGCTAACGAGCGTGCTCTGCGCATGCTGGAAAAAGCTAGCCGCAAGTAATAGTCCTTCGGGATTGTTATCAAGCCGATCCGTTTTTTGGGTCGGCTTTTTTATTGCCTGCGATTCCTCCAGGCAATAAAAAACCCGCCGCAGCGCTGAAGCCACGGCAGGTTTCCTGAACGCCTACTGCAGCTCGACCGGCGTGCTCGAGACCATCGGCGCAGCACCGCTCGGTACGGCAATTTCCACCGGCAGGCCATCCTCGGCCGCGACCACGTCGCGCACCACATCCCAGTTCATGCGCATGTTGCTGGTGATGTCTTCGCGCTTGAGCATCGCGTTGATGACGGCGGTGTGCTTGTCGACCACCGACGGGTTGCCCTTGTCATCGATGGGCGTATGAGCTTCCAGATAGACCTTGCCACCGCTCATGCCGAACTTGTACGGATCGTTGAGGATGCGCACCGAAGTCCCGACCGGCACCATGCTCGCCATCTCCAGCACGTTGTTGTTGAACATGCGGAAGCAGCCATGGCTAGTGCGCATGCCGATGCCGAACTTCTTGTTCGAACCGTGGATCAGGTAGCCAGGGGTACCGAGGGTGAACTTGAACGGGCCCAGCGGGTTGTCCGGACCGGCCGGAACGACGTTTGGCAATGGGTCACCATCGGCGGCGTGCTCAGCCTTGATCGATGCTGGCGGGGTCCAGGTCGGGTTCGGCGTCTTGGCGACGATACTGGTGTGGGCGATCGGCGAGCCCCAACCCTCGCGACCGATACCCAGCGGGAAGGTGTAGACCACGTTGCGGCCCTTGGGGAAGTAGTACAACCGGTACTCGGCCAGGTTGATCACGATGCCTTCACGTGGACCCGGTGGCAGGATGAAGCGCGTCGGCAGGATGATCTCGGTGCCGGCGCCCGGCAACCAGGGATCGACACCCGGGTTGGCCGCGACCATTTCCAGGTAGCCCAGGTCATAGGTGGTGCCCAGGTCGGCGAAGGTGTCTTCGTACTTGGCCTTGACCACTTGCACCTGGCCGACGATATCTTCGCCCGGCGGTGGCAGTGGCAACTCCAGCGCTGCAACAGGACCCGCCACGCACAGGGCGGCAAGTGACAGGCAGCGGGCGACAGCGGGAAAACGCGACAACATCCGGAAAATCCTTTGCATGGTCGACGGAAAGGTTAAAAGCGCGATTGTACACCGAGGCTCATGCAATCGGGGAGCCAGGCGACGGCCCGCCCGTAACCTGGGTCAGAGTTCGAAGCGCAGTTCCGGCCAGATCGGCGAGGTGCCGCGCTTTTGCGATTCAAGAATCGCCCGGCAGAGCGAGCACAGGCGTTGGTCCTGGAACACCCGGCGATCCACGCTCGACCAGCGCGGTTGCGCCGGCAGCAGGGTGCCGCAAAGGGTGCGATCGGCCGAGCCACCCAACTCCAGTTGACGCGTCACCAGATGCACCCGGACTTCCTGGCAGGCGAACAGATCCAGCTGCTCGTCAGGCTCGATCAGTTGGTAGGCAAACAGGGACCAGGCAGGACGCGGCATCGGGGGCTCCAGATCAGGGGGGCGCCACATTAGCCGAAAGCCCGCCGCTAGAAAAGCGTCAAAGCAGTGGTTTTAGTGTTGGCCAGACATTTTCCAGCATCCGGCCCTGAGCCCCGGCAGCCGGGTGGATGCCATCGGCCTGCATCAGCTCGGGCTTGCCGCCGACGCCCTCGAGGAAAAACGGTACCAGCGGGACTTTTTTCTCGCTCGCCAGGGCGACATAGACCTGGGCGAATGCCTGGGTGTAACGCGGGCCATAATTGGGTGGCAGTTGCATGCCCAGCAACAGCACCTTGGCACCGCTCTCTCGCGACTGGTCGATCATCGACGCAAGATTTTGTTGCAATTGTGTTGGCGGCTGTCCGCGCAGGCCGTCATTGCCTCCCAACTCAAGGATCACCAACTCCGGTTTATGGGCTGCAAGCAGCGCGGGCAGCCGCGCCTGGCCACCGGCACTGGTGTCACCGCTGACGGACGCATTGATCACCGTATCGTCGTAACCCTCGTCGCGCAGCCGCTGTTCCAGCAACGCGACCCAGCCCTGCCGGGTATCCAGGCCGAAAGCCGCGCTGATACTATCGCCAACGATCAGGACAGTACCCGCCGCTGCGTTCTGGGCCATGCACATCAGGGCCAGGCCAGCACTCAAAAACCACACACGCATCGGACTCTCCATGGGCGCAAGCATTCTCACTGCGCGGAACCTTAGCAAAGTGGTTCCCAGCGCGGAAGGTGAACTGACCATCCTGCACCAACTCAGCCTCGAACTGAACAAGGGCGACAGCCTGGCCATTGTTGGCAGCTCCGGTTCCGGCAAATCCACCCTGCTCGGCCTGCTCGCCGGACTGGACCTGCCCAGCAGTGGCGAAGTGACCCTCGCTGGCCAGGCCCTGAGCCAGCTGGACGAAGACCAGCGCGCGCGCATCCGCGCCGAACACGTCGGTTTCGTCTTTCAGTCGTTCCAACTGCTCGACAGCCTGAACGCCCTGGAAAATGTCATGTTGCCGCTGGAGCTCGACGGCCGCAAAGACGCCCGCGAGCGCGCCACCGAGTTGCTGCGCCGGGTCGGCCTGGGCAAACGCCTGGGCCATTCACCGCGCCAGCTGTCCGGCGGCGAGCAACAACGGGTGGCGATTGCCCGAGCGTTTGCAGCCGAGCCTGATGTGCTGTTCGCCGACGAACCGACCGGCAACCTCGACACCCACACCGGCGAACACATCAGCGACCTGCTGTTCGAATTGAACAAGGAAAGCGGCACGACCCTGGTGCTGGTGACCCACGACGAGCGCCTGGCCCATCGCTGCCACCGCCTGATCCGCCTTGAAGCCGGCCTGATGGTCGCCCCCCTGGAGCCTTGATGGCACGTTTGCCGCTGTTGCGCCTGTTCAGCCTCGCCATCCGCCAATTGCTGCGCGATGCCCGCGCCGGCGAACTGCGGGTGCTGTTCTTCGCCCTGGTAGTGGCCGTGGCGGCCAGCACCGCCATTGGCTACTTCGGTGCCCGCCTCAACGGGGCGATGCTGTTGCGCGCCACCGAATTCCTCGGCGCCGACTTGCTCCTCGAGGGCAGCTCGCCTGCCCGTCCGGAGCAGATAGAAGGCGGCAAGACCCTGGGACTGCAACACGCACAAGTCGTCGAGTTCTCCAGTGTGATCGCCACCGACAAGGGCATCCAGCTGTCGAGCATCAAGGCGGCCGACAGCGCCTACCCCCTGCGCGGCCAACTGAAAAACGCACCCGAGCCGTTTGCCCCGGAGCAAGCAGGTGGCGGTCCACAGCCGGGTGAAGCCTGGGTCGAGGCACGCCTGCTCACCGCGCTGGACCTGCACATTGGCGACAGCATCGATGTCGGCATGAAATCCCTGCGCCTGACCCGCGTGCTGACCTACGAACCGGATCGCGCCGGCAACTTCTATAGCCTCACGCCGCGCGTGATGATCAACCTAGCGGACCTGGACGCCACCGGCGTGGTCCAGCCCGGCAGTCGCGTGAGCTACCGTGAGCTGTGGCGCGGCGACGCCACGGCCCTGGAAACCTATCGGCAACAGGTCACCCCTGCACTGGCCGCCAACCAGCGCCTGCAGGACGCCCGCGACGGCAATCGACAAATCGGCGGCGCCCTTGGCAAGGCCGAGCGCTACCTGAACATGGCAAGCCTGGTGGCGGTGCTGCTCGCCGGGGTTGCGGTCGCGCTCTCGGCAAGCCGCTTCGCGACCCGGCGTTTCGATGCCAGTGCACTGTTGCGCTGCCTTGGCTTGTCGCGCCGGGAAACCTTGCTGCTGTTTACCCTGCAACTGGCCGTGCTGGGCCTGCTGGCCAGCATCAGCGGTGCCGTCATCGGCTGGGTCGCCCAACTGGGACTGTTTGCCCTGCTGGGCCAGCTATTGCCCAGCGACGTCCCGCCAGGCGGCCTGCTTCCCGCCATCGCCGGGATCGGCACCGGGCTGGTGGCTTTGGCCGGTTTTGCCTTGCCGCCTTTAGCCGCTCTGGGCCGCGTACCGCCGCTGCGGGTGTTGCGCCGTGACATGCTGCCCATTCCTTCGAGCACCTGGATGGTCTATGGCGCTGCCCTGGGCGCGCTTGGCCTGATCATGTGGCGCCTGAGCCTGGACCTGGTGCTGACCTTCGCCCTGCTTGGCGGTGGGGTAGTAGCCGCACTGGTCCTCGGTGGTTTATTGCTGCTGGTGCTCAAGAGCCTGCGCCGCCTGCTGGCCCGCGCCTCACTGCCGTGGCGCCTGGGCCTGGGCCAACTGCTGCGCCATCCGCTGGCGGCAGCCGGGCAATCCCTGGCGTTCGGTCTGATCCTGCTGTCGATGGCGCTGATTGCCCTGCTGCGGGGCGAGTTGCTGGACACCTGGCAAAACCAGCTGCCGAAAAATGCTCCCAATTACTTCGCGCTGAATATCCTGCCGGCTGAGAAGCAGGCGTTTACCGAGCGACTGGTCAACCTATCGGCGCAATCGGCGCCGCTGTATCCGGTGGTACCGGGACGCCTGATCAGCATCAATGGCGAACCGGTGCGCGGCATCGTCAGCAAGGACAGCGAAGGTGACCGCGCCATTCAACGCGACCTTAGCCTGACCTGGGCCGCCGACTTGCCGTCGGGCAACGCCATCACCGAAGGCAACTGGTGGTCGGCACAACCCGAAGACGGCATACCCGGTGTTTCAGTCGAGGGCAAAGTGGCGGCGAGCCTCAAGCTCAAGCTCGGCGATCACCTGGTGTTCACCGTCGCCGGGGTCAACCGCGAAGCCAGGGTCACCAGCCTGCGCAGCATCAACTGGGACAACTTCCAGCCGAACTTCTTCATGATCTTCCAACCCGGCACTCTGAAGGATCTGCCAGCGACCTACCTGACCAGCTTCTACCTGGCAGCCGGTCACGATCAGCAAATCGTCGAGCTCTCGCGGGCCTTTCCCGCGGTGACCATCCTGCAGGTCGAGGCGCTGCTGGCGCAGTTGCGCAGCATCCTGGCGCAAGTGACCCTGGCGGTGGAGTACGTGCTGCTGTTCGTTCTGGCGGCGGGCATGGCCGTGTTGTTTTCCGGTTTGCAGGCAACGCTGGATGAGCGCATTCGCCAGGGCGCGCTGCTGCGGGCATTGGGGGCGGAGCGGCAACTGCTGGTCAAGGCGCGGCGGATCGAGTTCGGCTTGCTCGGTGCGGTCAGCGGCCTGCTGGCGGCACTGGGTTCGGAGCTGGTCAGCCTGGTGCTGTACCGCTTCGCCTTCGACCTGCCCTGGCAGCCCCACCCCTGGTTGCTCGTGCTGCCGGTGATCGGCGCGGTGCTGGTGGGCAGCGCCGGCGTGTTTGGCACACGACGCGCGCTGAACGCCAGCCCGCTGACAGTCCTGCGCGAGGGTTGATAGACTCGATGCTTTCCCCACACAAGAAGCCGCAATGAGCCGTTATCGCCCTCCTCGTCCCGCCGGCACCGCCCTGATCACGCCCGAAGGCGAAGCGCGGATGCGTGCCGAGTTTCATGAACTCTGGCACGTGCGTCGGCCCCAGGTGACCCAGGCCGTCAGCGAAGCCGCGGCGCAGGGTGACCGTTCGGAAAACGCCGAGTACACCTACGGGAAGAAGATGCTGCGCGAGATCGACAGTCGGGTGCGCTTTCTCACCAAGCGCCTGGAAGCGCTCAAGGTGGTCAGCGAAAAACCCAGTGACCCGAACAAGGTCTACTTCGGCGCCTGGGTGACCATCGAGGATGAACAGGGCAAGGAGTCACGCTATCGCATCGTCGGCCCGGACGAACTGGATCTCAAGCAAGGTCTGATCAGCATCGACTCACCACTGGCGCGGGCCTTGATCGGTAAGGCGCTGGATGCGGAAGTACGGGTGCAGACACCGGAAGGCGAGCAGTTCGTCTATATCACCGCGATCGACTACCCCTGAACTTCAGCGGCGAGCAATCAACCCCTGACGGGCCACACGCACCAACTGCTTGATCACCTCGCCGGCCTCTTCGGCAGACGGCGACTGAATCACCGCCAGGTCGAAGCTGTCGCTGGCAAAGCGCGCCAACGAATCGCCGTCTTCAACGAATTGGATCAGGAACGCTGCCGGGCCGTTGTTGCGCCGTGGCCAGCCGTCCAGATAACGCAACAGCGTCGGCTGGTGTTTACCGCCAAGCAGGATTTTCGGGTTGCGTTGAGTCAGATGGGCCGTGATCGGCGCGGGACGTACTGGCGGGTGTAGTGCATTCATTTTGTCGTGTCTCTGCCCCAAAGGTCTGCATGGCAGGTGAGAGGCAACACCGAACCAGCGCTTTAGCGGTATTTCGAAGCGTATCGCAGCTTCTGTCGGCAACGGCATAAGTCACCTGGCGCCCCGCAAGTAGCTGTTTAAATCGGCGCATGACAATATCCTAGAGAAGCCGACTGGAGAGTGTCAAGAATCCCCAGTAACAAAAAAGGCCCGCACAATGCGGGCCTTAGCCTTGAGCCAGAGCACTTAGCCAGCGATGGCACGGTCTACCGACAACTTGCCGGCACCTTCCACCAGCACCGCGATGCTGCCACCCAGCAACGCCAAAGCAAACTCGTAACCGTTGTTGGCCATGAACAGGCCGTTGCTGATGTGCACCGAGAAAATCGCCACCAGCGACAGCACCGTCAGCCCCAGCGCAGCCGGGCGCACCAGCAGGCCGATGATCAGTGCCAGGCCGGCAAAGAATTCGGTGCCGCCGGCCAGGATCGCCATCAGTTGGCCCGGCGCCAGGCCGATGCTTTCCATGTACTGCGCGGTCCCGGCAATTCCGTAGCCACCGAACAGACCGAAGAGTTTTTGCGCACCGTGGGCTGCGAAGATGATGCCGACGAAAATTCGTACAACCGACAGGCCGTAGCCGGCGCGGGTGGAAAGTACCTTGTTAATCATGCTGTTCATGCTCTGCCATCCAAGTGAGAGTGTGTGGGTTGGCCGCCATCTTAAACAGTTAAATGAATGAGAAAAGCGCAAAAAACCCAAGAAAACAATCAACTTATTCGATCATTTTCGCGAAGCCACTTTCTGACCCTGAGCCTCCAACGACTCTCTTTCCCGGTCGTAGGCGAGGTAGTACTTGTTCACGCTGTTGACGTAGCTGACCGGCCCCATTCCCACCTGCTCCATGGCAATGCGCTCGACCTGGAAGAACCACTGGTTGGGATTCAAGCCGCGGCGGCGGGCTTCGGCACGCATGCCCTGGACCCGTTCCGGGCCTATGTTGTACGCCGCCAGGACAAAAGCCATGCGCTCACGCTCATTAAGCTTGGGGCTGGCGAAAAACTTGCGACGGATCAGGGCCAGGTACTTCGCACCGGCCTGCACGTTGCTGTCCAGCGATTGAATGTTGTTGACCCCGACCCGTTGCGCCGCCGACGGAGTGATCTGCATCAGCCCGGTCGGCCCGCTGCCGCTGCGGGCAGTGGGTTGCAGCGCCGACTCCTTGTACGCCAGCGCCGCCAGGTTGAGCCAGTCCATGCCTTGTTCGCGGGCATGCTTTTGCAGGACGCTGCGCACCTGCTCCAGCCGTTGCCGGTCGGCGCGCTCCAGCGGGTTGCGCACCTGGTACAGACGACGGTAAATCCGCAAGAAGGCCACGTCCTGGTCGGAGGGCGGTTTATAGGAGGTGAGAAAGCGGTCAATGCTGGCGCGCAGCATCGACGACTCGCGACGGACGAACCAGAACTCCTCCCCCGGTTCGCTGATCAATACCTGCCGGTCGAAGCGCAACTTGGGCAGGATCTTGCCCCAGCGTTCGGCTATCGGTTGCTCGACGATGGTCAGGTGGAAAATCCCGCCCTGCACCATCTCCAGCACATCTTCGACCGCCAGGCTCGGATCGACCCACTCGATGGTCACCGGTGGCAACTTGCGCAGCGCCAGTTTCTGGTTGATCAGATTGACCGCCTCGCCGGCAGCACTGCCGGTGGGCAGCGCCAGGGTCTTGCCGGAGAGCTGCTCGAGCTTGGTGTAACGCCGCTCACCCTTGATCCCCACCAGCAGCAACGGCACGTTGCTGACAATCGGCTCACTGCTACTGACGGCGTGAATACTTTGCGCGTCGAGCAGTTCACCCGGCGCAACCAGGTCGCCTTCACCACGCTGCAAGGCGCCAAGCAACTGGTCCTTGGCCTTGGGAATGATCTTCAGGGAGATTTCCTGGCCATCCCGGGCGTGACCGTTGAGGTACTGCTCAAAGGCGCGCAGGCGATGGTATTCCATGCCGATACTCTGGCCCTGGACTTCAGCGGAACTGTTGCGGCTCTGATTGACCAGCACCCGCAGCACGCGGCTGGCGCGGATCTGCGCCAGGTCGCGGACATTGCCCGACGGCAGCGCTTCCACGGGCCCGGCCAGCCGCGCCTGCGCCGGGAGCGGCAACAGCATCGACAAGCACAGCACGAGTAAAACCTGGAGTCGCGTCATCCGTTCTCCGCAAAGAATACTGTTCCACCGCCCGAAAAAATGAGCAGAAGGTTGACAGAAACAGAGCGCCTGCAGCGCTGGCAACGAGCGGAAGTGGCATTAACGAGGGAGAGAAAATCCGCCGCGGCGCACGACCGGCATCAAAAGACAGCTTCAACTCTTTGTAGTTCTTGGTTTTTCTTATAAATCTGCAGCTCTGCTATGCTTTCCGGCCGCAGACCCAGGGTAGCACCATGCAACTCATCGATATCGGCGTCAACCTGACCAACCCCAGTTTCGCCGACAAACACCAGGCCGTCCTTGATCGCGCCTACGCCGCCGGCGTCTGTCAATTGGTGCTCACCGGCACCAGTGTCGAGGGCAGCGAACACGCCCTGGAGCTGTGCCAGCAACTGGATGACAGCGCTCAGCGCCTGTTCTCCACCGCCGGCATCCACCCCCATAGCGCCAGCGACTGGAATGCCGACAGCGCCCGGCACCTGCGCGATCTGCTCAAGCAACCGACCGTACGCGCCGTCGGTGAATGCGGGCTGGATTTCAATCGGGATTTTTCGCCGCGCCCGCAACAGGAAAAAGTCCTCGAAGAACACCTGGCCCTGGCGGTAGAACTGCAATTGCCGGTGTTCCTCCACGAGCGTGATGCCAGCCAGCGCCTGCTGGAAATCCTGCGGGACTTCCGCGACCGCTTGCCCGCCGCCGTGGTGCATTGTTTTACCGGTGAAAAGAAAGCCCTGTTCAGCTACCTCGACCTCGACCTGCACATCGGCATCACCGGCTGGATCTGCGACGAACGCCGTGGCACCCACCTGCACCCGCTGGTAGGCGACATCGCCCGCGGTCGCCTGATGCTGGAAAGCGATGCGCCCTACCTGCTGCCACGCAGCCTGCGCCCCAAGCCGAAGAATGGCCGCAACGAACCGGCCTACCTGACCGAAGTGCTGCGAGAAGTGGCGCTGCATCGGGGCGAAAGCGTCGACGATCTGGCCGCCCACAGCACGGCATGCGCACGAGCATTTTTTGCGTTGCCGACGCTCACCGACAGCGACTCTTGACCCATATCAAGACGCAGCCCCTCAGATAGCGGCACAATGATGGCACCTTGCCAATGTTGTTTCCGCTATCAGAGAAGACCTCCATGGGTGCCTGGCTTAGCAATATCTCGCTGAAATACAAATTCTGGGCGGTCAATGCCGTCGCCTTCGTCACCACCCTGCTGCTGGTGCTGTACGCCGTGCAGCTGGAGCAACAAGCTCGCAACCAGGCGGCACGCCAGGGTGCTGCAGCACAGGCGCAGTTGCTCCGCAGTTGGCCGGTTGATCAACCGCTGCCCAGGACAGACTCACTGCTGACCTACACAGCAGGGCAAATCCCCAGCCTGAAGCAACAGCCCTTGCCCGAACTGAGCCAGGCCAGCGGCTGGGTGCAGCTTGATTCCATGCCGGTGTTCGGCCGAGACCTGCTGATCGGCGCCGAGGTGGTCACCCGTGCCGATGGGCAACGCACGGCCGTACTGGCCTATGGACCGAGCCTGAGCCAGGTGTTCAGTGAGCGCTTCGTCAACTATGCGCTGGCGGTGCTGATTCTGATGCTGGCCATGCTCGGCGCCTCGCAGTTGTTGATCCGCTTCCTGCTCAGCCAGCTCAATACCCTCAAGGATGTGATGCTGCATGTCGAGAAAACCGGCGACCTGGCAGCCCGCGTGCCGTTGTCCTGCGCCGACGAAGTGGGTCAGATGGCCAGTGCCTTCAACGCCATGCAGGCCGGCTATCAACGGGTGGTGACCACGGTCGCCGACACCGCCCGGCAGTTGGATATCGGCGCGGCGCGCCTGGCCAGCAGCATGAATGACGTGCGCCATGGCATGCTTGGTCAGCAAAGTGAGACCGACCAGGCCGCCACGGCAATCAACGAAATGTCCGCGACTGTCCATCACATCGCCCAGCACGCGGGCGCCACCCGTGATCTGTCGCAAACCGCCGATAACCTGGCCGGCAGCGGCCAGCAAGTGGTGACCCGGGTGCAGGACTCCATCGCCGGGTTGTCCACCGGCGTGCAGCAGACCGCCGAGATGATCCAGCGCCTGGCCGAGGACAGCCAGAAAATCAACGGCGTGGTCAGCGTGATTCACAGCATCGCCGAGCAGACCAACCTGCTGGCCCTCAACGCCGCTATCGAAGCCGCTCGCGCCGGCGAAATGGGCCGCGGCTTTGCGGTGGTCGCCGATGAGGTGCGCAACCTGGCCAAGCGCGTACAAAGCTCAACCGATGAAATCACCCGGATGATCTCGGCGCTGCAAGCCGGGACCCGCGACGCCGTGGATTTCATGCAGGAAAGTTCGTTCAAGGCCGACGACTGCGTGCAGCAGGCGCAGGAAGCGGGCAGCGCGCTGGCGAAAATCACCGGTGCCGTGGCACAGATGCGTGAAAGCAACACGCAGATTGCGGTAGCCGCCGAACAGCAGAGCCAGGTCGCCGAAGAGATGAACCGTGCGGTGGTCAGTATTCGTGATGTAACCGAGAACACCGTGCAGCAGACCGTGGATTCGGCGACCACCAGCCACGAGCTGGCGACCTTGGCCGGCCAACTGAACAAGGCGATCGGCCAGCTCAAGCTTTGACCGAGAAGCCCACTATCAACTCGATAGCCAACCTTGATTCGCCGGCCACCAAGGGCCGGCCTATTCTTCAACCATGTGTTTCACACGGATCGAGGAGTAGCTTCATGGGCAAACGTCACCCCAACCTTCCCGCCTGGCAATGGCGGGCCTACCCGAACAATCACCAGCACCCGACCAACCTGGTCCTGCACCTGATTGCCGTGCCGCTGTTCATCCTCGCGTTTCTGCTGATCGTCACCGGGGTGTTCAGCCTGAGCTTTGCCAACGTTGCGATTGGCATCGTCGGCCTGCTGGCTGCCCTGGGTTTGCAACGCCACGGGCACAGCCTGGAAGCCGAGGCGGCAGAACCCTTCAGTGATCGCAAGGATGCTCTGTCGCGCTTGCTGGTCGAGCAGTTCCTGACCTTTCCGCGCTACGTCCTCAGTGGCGGTTGGTGGCGCGCCTGGCGTGAGCGCCACCGCCGCTGACCGGCATCAGGCGAAGATCGTCACCGTCTGCCGGCTCAGGGCAATCAACCTACCGTCAGCGCTCCACAGTGCGGCAGCGGCGTGGCCATAGCCATCACGGGCATGTTCGGTGGTGACGCAGTACTTGCACCAGTCCAGTGTGCTCAGTTCCAGCAACGGCTGGACGAACTCGATGGTCCAGGTCAGGGTGCTGCCGGCCGCCGGTTTCTTCAGGTGCGGCAAAAGAGCGGGTGGCCAGGCATCCACCAGCGCGAGGATGAAGGCTTCGGTCAGCGGTTGCGCATCGACCTCATTGCGCAAGCGCACCCAACCGCCCATTTCTCGCGACGGATTGCCGGTGAACGGCAAGCCGCCGATGCTCCAGCGCATTGCCAGATGGCGCATGAACTCCGGTGTCACTCCGGGTATGTAGGGCAGTTCCTGGCAATCGTCCCACGGTTTCATCGCCGGCGCCGGTAACGCCTGCACGTCTACCTCGGAAGCACGCGAGGCGCCGAAGCTGCCCTGCACCAGCGTCACCACCTGACCGTCCTGCATCGCACGTCCCAGCACCTGGCTCACGGCCTTGCCTTCGCGCAGCACCTCCACTTCGAACTGGATCGGCACGCCGGGCGCGGCTGGGCCGACGAAGGTGATCGCCAACGAACGCACCGGACGATCCGCCGGGACCTTGGCCCGCATGGCTTCGTACTGCAGGGCGGCGACCAGGCCGCCAAAACTGGCACGGCCCTGGCTCCATTGCTCCGGGATAACCACATCGGTAGGCGAACGCCTTACCGCATCGATCAATTCTGAAAAGCGCATGGAAACCTCGGAACAGGGAGTAGGAATTGTCCGATCTTACCCAGCCCGGAGGCTCTACACAGCACCTGTTTAGGCCAAAGTGACGGACAGATAGGCCGCCGCTTCAGGATTTGAAGCAGGCCACACTCAACTTGTCGAGCACCCGATCGGCACGCTCCTGCGCCTCAAGCATGGTCTGCTGCCACACAGCGACGCAGGGCAACAGATCAGGTTCGTGCTCGACCCGCGCCAGCCATTGCCAGCAATCATGCCAGTCGCCCAGGGCACTTTGCGCGGCCTTGAGCCGCGCCATGGCGGCAGCCGGCAAGCGGTCGAGCTCGGGGTAGGCTTCGATGGCGTAGCGCACACGCTTGATCAACAGGCGCAGGCGGTGCCGGTCGTGGGCCGGATCGTGCAGGGCTTTGTCGAGGGTTTTCCATTGCTTGCCCAGGCGCTTTTCGATACGCCCGCGCAAGCCCTTGAGCAGCCCTTGGCGCTGGGCGGCACGGAGAAAACGCGGGAAGGCATCGAGCACCATCAACAGCTGTGCCAGTTGAGGGCTGTCCGCCACCTCGGGGAAGGCCGTGGCCATTTGCCGAATGCGCCGCTCGGCCGCTTGCACATGCCCCTGTTCCAGCAGATAGGCCGCCAGCACTTCGCAATCGCGCAACGGCGTGGTCAACTCGCCGACGTCCGCCGCGGCCGCCTCCAATTGCTCGACTCCGGGCAATCCGCGCAGGGGCCGCAACAGGCTGCGCAAGCGGCGCACCGTGGTGCGCAAGTCATGCAAGGCCTCGGCATCGGTCCTGGCACTCAGGCGTGCCTGACACGCCAGCAACCGCACCTGCACGCCCAGCACCTGAGCCACCAACCGATCAACCAACGCTGACATACCGTCCTCCACACTCAACTCTTACCCCATTGCCCCCATGATCAGCACAACGGCAGAACCCGGTATTGTCCCGGATCAATCGGCACTCAACGACCGGCGCGGGATTCGCGAATGTAGAAGCGCGCCTTCTCGGCCTTGTTGCTGCAACCTTCGAAGGCTTCGAATTGTTGCTGGGTCTTGGCGCCGGTCAGCAGCGACAGGGCCTTGGAGTAACTGACGGTGCCGGCAAATCCTTCGGCCTTGGCCAGGTCCAGTTCTTTCCAGGCGGCATCCAGTTGGCTGGCGCAGCTATCGCGGTAGGCGGTCTTTCCTGCGCAACCGGCCAACAGCAACGCAACCAATGGCAGACAGATCCATGCTTTCATCAATGACACCTCGAAATAGAAAAACAATCGTGCTGGGTATGACGGTCAACGCGAGCAAAAGTGCCTTGCCCACACGTTGGAAACTGCAGCGCCCGCGAGAATACCCATCTGCCGTCATGCAGTGTCGAAAAAACGGCATGAAGGAGTCAGTGTGATTGAAGCACGCCCCCGAAAAGGTGCATTGTTAAAACCTGCTTGGGCAAGGAACACCGACATGAAAAAGCGCGTTGCACTGGTACTTGGTTCCGGTGGCGCCCGGGGTTATGCCCATATCGGGGTCATCGAGGAAATTGAACGACGCGGCTACGACATTGCCTGTGTCGCAGGCTGCTCCATGGGGGCCGTGGTGGGCGGCATCTACGCGGCAGGCAAACTGAACGATTACCGCGACTGGATCGAAAGCCTGGACTACCTGGATGTCCTGCGCCTGGTGGACGTCAGTTTTCGTCTGGGGGCGATACGTGGGGAAAAAGTTTTCGGGCAGATCCGCAAGATTGTCGGCGAGATCAACATTGAAGAGCTGCGCATCCCATACACCGCCGTAGCCACCGACCTGACCAACCAGCAGGAAATCTGGTTCCAGGAAGGTTGCCTGCACCAGGCCATGCGCGCCTCGGCGGCGATTCCCAGCCTGTTCACTCCGGTGATGCAGGGCAACCGCATGCTGGTCGATGGCGGCCTGCTCAACCCCTTGCCGATCGTGCCGGTGGTGTCGAGCCATTGCGACCTGATCATTGCGGTCAACCTCAACTCGACCAACCAGAAGCACTACCAACTGCCGGTGATCCAGCGCCCTGCGGCCTTCAAAAGCCGTTTCGACAGCCTGCTCAATTCCCTCGGCTCGCACATGCCGTTCCGTCGCAAACAGGCCGAACAACTGCTTCGGCTCGAACAGGAAGCCTTGCGCAGCGAAGCGGCAGAGATCAATCCGTGGATCGAGCCCGCCGACCCGGAGGCCCAGCAACCGGCCAATAGCCCGGAAAACGAAGGTGCACCGAAGTCGGCCACCGGCTCGTTCATCATCGACAACGTCGGCCCCGCCTCATTGCTGGACCTGATCAACCAGAGCTTCGAAGTGATGCAGACGTCCCTGGCGCAATACAAGATTGCCGGTTATCCGCCGGACGTCCTGATCAACGTACCGAAGCGGGTCTGCCGGTTTTTCGAGTTCTACAAGGCGCCGGAGTTGATCGCGTTGGGACGGGAGATCGCCCGCGATACCCTGGATCGTTATGAAAATGAGCGCGACTGATCCGCGATAGCCGTGGCTTATGCCTCGCTGAGCAACCGATACCCCACACCCGCCTCGGTCAGGATGAACCGTGGCCGGGTGGGATCATCCGCCAGTTTCTGGCGCAAATGCCCGATGACGATGCGCAGGTAGTGGCTGTCCTCGGTGTGGGTCGGTCCCCAGATATCCTTGAGCAACTGCTGCTGGGTGATCACCCGCCCGGCGTGGCGCGCCAAAAGCGCCAGGACTGCGTACTCCTTGCGGGTCAACGCCACATCGACGCCGTCCAGTTGCACCCGCCGATAGGCCAGGTCGACCGTCAGCGGACCGAACTGCAGGGCTGCCTGCGCGGCTTCGCCCGTGGGTGCCTGGCGCAACAGCGCACGAATCCGCGCGAGGAACTCCTGGATGCCGAAGGGTTTGGTCACGTAGTCATTGGCGCCGGCGTCCAGCGCCTCGACCTTCTGGCCTTCGCTGGCACGCACCGAGAGCACCAGCACCGGCACCGTCGACCACTCGCGAAACTCGCGCAATACCTGCTGGCCGTCCATGTCAGGCAGGCCCAGGTCGAGCACCAGTATGTCCGGCTTGTTCAACGCCGCCGAAGCCAGGCCCTCGGCGCCGTTGCCGGCCTCCAACACTTTGTAGCCCTGGGAGGCGAGGCTGATGCGCAGGAACTTGCGGATCTGCGGCTCATCATCGATGACCAGGATGGTCGCGGTCTGACTCATGAAATCCATTCACTGAAAAAAGTGGCAGAGAGTAGCGCAGCCGGCATCAGGCTTCACGCTCAAACCCAGGCTGCTCCTGCAGCGGCAGGTGCAGGGTAATGCAGGTGCCACGGGCCTGAATGCCGTCGGACACGCTGATCCGCCCGCCATGGGCGCCCACCATGCCTTGGCAGATCGCCAGCCCCAGGCCAGTGCCCTGACCGCCCCGATCGCCTCGAGCCGCAGTGTAGAACATGTCGAATATCTTGTTCCGTTCGTCTTCGGGAATCCCCGGCCCTTCATCGCTGACCGAGAAAAACACCTCGCTGCCGCTGACCCCGGCACTCACTTGCAAGCGACCGTGGGCGGGGGAAAAGCGTGCGGCGTTTTCCAGCACATTGACCAGGGCCTGCTCGATCAACGCGGCATGGACGTACAACAGCGGCAACTCGGCCGGCACCTCGGTGATCACCTGCAACGGCGCCAGCACCGCACGCAGCCGATTGAGCGAGCTGCCGACAATATCGGCCGGCGCCACCCAGTCGCGCGCGAGCTTCAGCGCACCGTGCCCCAGGCGCGTCATGTCGAGCAGGTTCTGGATGTAGCGATCCAGTCGCTCGGCTTCATCGCGCGTCCCCTCGAGCAACTCACGACGGTCTTCCAGCGGGATCGCCTCGCCCAGGGCCAGCAGGCTGTCGATGCTGCCGCGCATGGAGGTCAGCGGCGTGCGCAGGTCGTGGGACACCGAGGCCAGCAAGGCGCTGCGCAACTGCTCGGTCTCGCCATGCAGGCGCGCCGCCTCCAGATCCTCGGCCAGTTGCGCCCGAGCCAATGCCTGCGCCAGCGGCTGGCTAAGCGCAGTCAGCAGGCGCCGGCGCTGTGCGCTGAACGGCTGGCCCGCCTTGGGGCAGACACCGAGCAGCGCCAGTGGACCGTCATCCACCGACAGCGGCCACCACCACCAACGGCCGAACGGCAAGGTCCCGGTGCCCATGCCTGCGGGCTGGTCGTGCTGCCAGGCCCAGTCGGCCGCGGCGCGCTCGGCTTCATTGAACTGCAGCGGGCCACCGGTCTCGACCTTCCAACCGCCCTGCCCGTCACGGTTGACCAGGCACAGTTGCAGGTCGCTCCAACCCAGCAGGTGCTGCGCCGCGGCACTGACCACCGCCTGGCGGTCGGTGGCGGCGGTGAGCTTGCGTGACAGATCCAGCAGTTCGCTGGTTTCTTCCTGGGTATCGCGCAGGGCCTGCAATTGCCGCCGCTGACGCGCAGCAAGATTGCCGGTGAGCGCCGCCATCAGCAGGAAAAACAGCAGGGTCAGCACATCCTCTTCGCGCTGGATCGCGAAGGAAAAATTCGGCGGGATGAACAGAAAGTCGTAGGTCAGGAACGACAATGCCGCACACAGCAGCGCCGGTCCGAGACTGCTGCGCACCGCCACCAACAGCACGGCGGCAAGGAACACCAGCGAAATGTTCGGCAGCGGCAATAGACTCGACACAGCCCAGGCCAGGGCGCTGGCCAGCCCTGTCGCCACCGGGGCCAGCGCGTAATCGAACCACACCAGCGCCTGCGCCGGACGCTGGCGCGGCTGATGCGGTTGCTCATCACTGTCGAGCACGTTGATTTCCAGACCGCGAGCGTCACGCAATAGGCGCGCGGCCAGTCCCCCACCAAACAGCCGACGCCGCAGACGTTGCCGGGACTGCCCCACCAGCACCAGGCTGGCACGACGTTCGGCAGCGTGCTGGATCAAGGTTTTTGCCACCTCACCGGCCCGCAGCAACACCACCTCGCCGCCCAGGCGTTCGGCCAGTTGCTGGGCACTTTGCAGGCGCAGCCGCGATTGCTCGTCACGCACCGCGCCGTCGTCGACATGCACCAGGCTCCAGGGTAAATGCCGGCGCTGCGCAACCCGGCTCGCATGTCGCACCAGACGCTCGGCCTGGGCATCACCATCGATCCCCACCAGCAAGCGCCCGCGCACCGCCGGCGCTGCCTGCCCCAACTGCCGATAGCCGCGGCTGAGATCGTCGTCGACCTGTGCCGCCGCGGTTTGCATCGCCAGCTCACGCAGCGCCGTCAGATTGGTCTGGGTGAAAAACGCATCGATCGCCGCCCGCGCCTGCTCGGGCACATACACCTTGCCATCGCGCAGACGCTCCAGCAGTTCGCGCGGCGGCAAGTCGATCAGCAGCAGTTCATAGGCTTCCTGCAGCACCCAGTCAGGCAGGGTTTCGCGCACCTGCACGCCGGTGATGCCGCGCACCTGATCGTTGAGGCTCTCCAGGTGCTGCACGTTGACCGTGGTGTAGACATCGATCCCGGCCGCCAGCAGCTCCTGGATGTCCTGCCAGCGTTTGGCGTGCCGACTGCCAGGGGCGTTGCTGTGGGCCAGTTCATCGACCAGCACCAGTTTCGGCTTGGCCAGGAGCAGGCCATCGAGGTCCATTTCCTCAAGCATCACGCCGCGATATTCACTACGCAGCAGTGGCTGTTGCGGCAGGCCTGCGAGCAGCGCCTCGGTTTCCGCGCGGCCATGGCTTTCGACCACGCCGGCAAGCACCGTCACCCCTTGGCGCAACTGGCTGTGGGCGGCCTGCAGCATGGCGTAGGTCTTGCCCACGCCGGGTGCAGCGCCCAGGAACACCTTGAGCCGGCCGCGACCTGCGCGGGGTAAATCTGCCAGCAATGCATCGGCGCGGCCGGAATCACTCATCGGGTGTTCTCTTCGTTCGAGTTAACGGATTCATCAACGATTACAGCCTTTCCAGGGCCCTGTTCAATTCCAGCACATTCACCACCGGCGGGCCTATCAGGGGCCGCTCGACATGGGCTTCAAGCAGCTGCTGCAGGGTCGCCTGCGAGAGGTGGCGAGCGCTTGCAACCCGGGCCAGTTGATAGGCAATCGCCTCAGGTGGCAAGTGCGGATCCAGGCCGCTGCCGGAAGTCGTCAGCAAGGCCAGCGGCACCGGCCCCTGCCCCGCGACCTGCTGTTGATTGGCCGCCTCGATCACTCGCGTGGCCAACGCCGGGTTGCTCGGCGCCAGGTTGCTGGCGCTGCTGGAAACGGTAGCAAACGCCCCCGCTGACGGCCGTGGATGGAACCAGGCATCACCGACGAAATCCTGGGCAATCAGGGTCGAGCCGCGCACCTTGCCGTCAGCATCGCGCACCAGGCTGCCATTGGCCTGATCCGGGAACGCCACCTGGGCGATCCCGGTCACCAGCAACGGATAGGCGACACCGGTGATCAGGGTCATCAGCAGCAACAGGCTCAAGGCCGGGCGAATCATTGTGGACATGTCTGAATCCTCGAATCGGTTTGATCGCCGCGCACCCGGCGCGGCGGGCAGCGGTTACACTAGGTGCAGTGCCGTCAACAACAGGTCGATCAATTTGATCCCGGCGAACGGCACGACAATGCCGCCGACACCGTAGATCAGCAGGTTGCGGCGCAGCAGATGGGCCGCACTCGCGGCTTGCACGCGCACACCACGCAGGGCCAATGGAATCAGGGCGACGATGATCAGCGCGTTGAACACGATGGCCGAGACAATCGCGCTTTGCGGACTGCTCAGGTGCATGATGTTGAGCACGCCGAGCTGTGGATAAATCGAGGCAAACAGCGCCGGCAGGATCGCAAAGTACTTGGCCACATCGTTGGCGATGGAAAAGGTGGTCAGCGCCCCGCGGGTCACCAACAGTTCCTTGCCGACCTGCACCACGTCCAGCAGCTTGGTCGGATCGCTGTCGAGGTCGACCATGTTCGCCGCCTCCCGCGCCGCCTGGGTGCCATCGTTCATCGCCATACCGACATCCGCCTGGGCCAGGGCCGGCGCATCGTTGGCACCGTCGCCGCACATGGCGACCAGGCGGCCGTCATTCTGCTCGTGCCGGATACGTGCGAGTTTTTTCTCCGGCGTGGCTTCGGCCAACACATCATCGACCCCGGCTTCGGCAGCAATCGCCGCTGCCGTCAGTGGGTTGTCGCCGGTGACCATGACGGTACGAATCCCCAGCTTGCGCAACTCGGCGAAGCGCTCGCGAATCCCCGGCTTGACCACGTCCTTGAGATGAATCGCGCCCAACAGCCTGCCATCGACGCACACCAGTAACGGCGTACCACCGCTTTGGGCGATGCGCTCGATTTCCCGCGACATCGCCGGTTGCAGGTCGCTGCGGTTCTGCCCGACAAAGGCCAGCAACGAATCCACGGCGCCCTTGCGATACACGCGCCCCTGATAGTCCACGCCGGACAAGCGGGTTTCCGCACTGAAGGGCACAACGGTCAGGGCGTCGGCGCGCGGTTCAGCCTGTGGATAAAGGCCGCGCAGGTAGTCGACGATCGACTTGCCTTCGGCGGTGTCATCGGCCAGTGAAGCGAACAATGCCCCCTCGGCCAGCTCCTGGACACCGACGCCGGGTGCGGCATGGATGGCCGAGCAGCGCCGGTTGCCAAAGGTGATGGTGCCGGTCTTGTCCAGCAACAGCACGTGCACGTCGCCCGCCGCCTCCACCGCGCGCCCGGACTTGGCGATCACGTTGAGCCGCACCAGGCGGTCCATGCCGGCAATGCCGATCGCCGACAACAGCCCGCCAATGGTGGTCGGGATCAGCGTCACCAACAGCGCCACGAGGAACACCAGCGGCAGGTTGCCATTGGCGAAATGGGCGAACGGCTGCAAGGTCACGACCACCACCAGGAAAATCATGCTCAAGCCGATCAGCAGGATATCCAGCGCGACTTCGTTGGGGGTTTTCTGACGCTTGGCGCCTTCGACCAGGGCGATCATCCGGTCGAGGGTCGACTCGCCCGGGTTGGCGGTGATGCGTACCAGCAACCAGTCGGACACCAGCCGCGTGTTGCCGGTGACGGCCGAGCGATCGCCCCCGGATTCACGAATCACCGGCGCCGATTCCCCGGTAATCGCCGCTTCGTTGACGGCGGCGATACCCTCGATGACTTCACCGTCCCCCGGGATCATTTCCCCGGCTTCGACCCGTACCACATCACCTTTGCGCAGACTGGCGGCGGGCACCATCTGAAAGCTGCCATCGGCCTGTTTGCGCCGGGCACCGAGCCCTTCGCTCCCGGCCTTGAGACTGTCGGCCCGAGCCTTGCCCCGGCCTTCAGCCAAGGCCTCGGCAAAGTTGGCGAACAACACGGTGAACCACAGCCACAGGGCAATTTGCACAGCGACCAGAGTCGGCACCGCCGTGTCCGGAATCAGGCACAACAGGGTGGTGAGGATCGCCGTCAGCTCGACCACCAGCATCACCGGCGAGCGCTTCAACTGCCGCGGATCCAGCTTGACGAAGGCTTGCACCAGCGCCGGCCGCCAGAGGGCCGAGATCGCGGTTTTCGCTTGCTCCGGCGCCTTGGCGACGGAGGTAGGGGTTGCGGGCATGTTCATCATCCAGCTCCAGGAAAAGAGGCTCAGAAGCCCAGGCTCAAGTGTTCAGCGATAGGACCCAACGCCAGGCTGGGCAGGAAGGTCAGGCCGCCCACCAGCAAAATGGTCACGGTCAACAGCGTCACAAACAGCGGACCATGGGTCGGGAAACTGTTCTGGCCAATCGGTGCAGTCTTTTTCATCGCCAGGCTGCCAGCCAGTGCCAGCACCGGAAGGATGTAGCCGAAGCGGCCGATCAACATGCCGAGGCCGAGCATCAGGTTGTGAAACGGTGTATTGGCGCTCAGCCCGCCGAAGGCCGAACCGTTGTTGGCGCTGGCCGAGGTGTAGGCGTAGAGCAACTGACTGAAGCCGTGAGGGCCGGGGTTGCTGATAGTGGCTGCCGGACCTGGCAGGCTGGTCGCCAACGCGCCCAGCACCAGCACACCCAGCGGCATCACGAGAAGTGTCGCCACCAACAGTTGGACTTCCCTGGCCTGCAACTTCTTGCCCAGATATTCGGGAGTGCGGCCGATCATCAAGCCGGCGAGGAACACCGCGATCAGCACATTGAGCAACATGCCGTAGAGGCCTGCTCCGACCCCGCCGAAAATCACCTCGCCGACCATTATGTTGACCAGTGCCACCATGCCGCTCAACGGATTGAGGCTATCGTGCATGCCGTTGACCGAGCCGTTGGAAGCCGCGGTGGTGGTCACCGACCAAAGCACCGTGCCTGTGGTGCCGAAGCGCGCTTCCTTGCCTTCCAGCGGCGCCGCCTGCTCGACCGCGGCGTTGTTCAACAGCGGGTTGGGCTGGTACTCGGCCCACAACGACACGCCACCGCCGATCAGAAACAGCGCCAGCATGCAGGCGAGGATTGCCCGGCTCTGGCGCAGATCCTTGACGTAGTGGCCGAAGGTAAACACCAGCGCCACCGGGATCAGAATGATCGATGCCAGTTCGAACAGATTGCTCCAGGCCGTGGGGTTCTCGAACGGGTGCGCCGAGTTGACGCCGAAGAAGCCACCGCCGTTGGTCCCCAATTGCTTGATCGCGATCTGACTGGCGGCCGGCCCCAGGGGGATGACCTGGTCAACGCCCTGCATCGTCAGTGCATTTACATAGTGAGCGAAGGTCTGCGGTACGCCCTGCCAGACCAGGAACAGCGCCAGCACCAGGCACAATGGCAGCAAGCCATAGAGCGTGGCACGGGTCATGTCGACCCAGAAATTACCCAGGGTCTGCGCCGACTTGCGCCCGATCCCACGGCACAGCGCAACCAGTACGGCGAGGCCGGTGGCGGCGCTGACGAAGTTCTGCACCGTCAGCCCCACCACCTGACTCAAGTAGCTGAGGCTGGCCTCACCGCTGTAGGACTGCCAGTTGGTGTTGGTCATGAAACTGACGGCCGTGTTGAACGCCTGGGTCCACTCTTGCGCCGGCAGGTTCTGCGGGTTGAGCGGCAGGTGGTCCTGAAACAACAGAATCAAGAACAGCAGCACAAAACCCGCGAGGTTGAAGGCGAGCAAGGCCAGGGTGTACTTCTGCCAACTCTGTTCCGTCTGCGGATCGACACCCGCCAGACGATAACAACCCCGCTCGACCGGCCCGAGCAGCGGCGACAACCAGGTACGCTGGCCCTCCATCACCTTGTAATAGAAACGCCCCAAAAACGGTGCAGGGATCAACACCAGAGCGAAGAAGGCAAGAATCAGCCAATAGTCATAACTGTGCATAGCCGCCCCTAACCCCGATCTGCGCGCAACAACGCGATCAACAGATAAATGAACAGTCCCACTGCCAACAGCAGGGACACCCCGTCCAGAATGCTCATGGAATTTCTCCGTCGTACGGCGACTGCCGCGTGTGGAGGAATTTTCCGTAGTCAGGGTGTAAAAGAGCGAGACCGAGGGGATGGATGCGGCATAAAGAAAGTGTAAAGAATGACTATCGTGCCGGATTGAAACACCCTGGAAATGGGTGATCCGGGTATAACAGGCCTAGAATGGAACCACGAAGATTTATTGCGACTCAAAGTGGATATGCATGGCGTTGGCGCGCAATCGTTCGCCCCGACCCTGCCCTTAAGGAGAGCCCTATGCCTTGGTATGCCTGGTTGATTCTGGTCGTTGCAATCGGATCGATAGTGGGTGGTTTGATGATGTTGCGCGACACCGCCAACAAGGTCGAACTGACCGATGAGCAACGTAAACGCGTGGCGGAGCGTAATGCGGAAATGGATGCCAAGGACGCCCAGGACCGTTGAATGGCGAACGCGCCAACTGCGAACTCAGGTCATTGACTTCGATATCGCAGCTGGCGCAGTACAACTTGGTTGCATCTGCATGGCTTTTGCAAATAAAAGTACAATCACCATTCAATTTACCTTGGTTAAACTGGCGCATTGTCGTGGAGATTATTGATGCGCTACTCGCAAGACCATAAAGCCCAGACCCATCAGCGCATCATCAAGGAAGCTGCAGCACGCTTTCGTCGCGATGGAATTGGCGCCACTGGTTTACAGCCCTTGATGAAAGCACTGGGGCTGACCCACGGCGGGTTCTACTCGCACTTCAAGTCCAAGGATGAACTGGTCGAAAAGGCCCTGCAGGAAGCCGGCGCACAGGTGGATGGTTTGTGCGCACAGATCTTCGCAGAGGAGCAACCGCTCTGGGCGTTCATTGAAACCTACCTGTCCCAATGGCATGTCACTTCACCCCACGAAGGCTGTCCGTTGCTGACCATTTCTTCGGAGCTGGGCTTGCGCGGCCAACCCAGCCCAACAACCGATGCCGTGCTCCAGGCTCGACTGGATCAAATCGAACACAACCTGGAAGGCGAGCACGCTGGCGACCAGAGCATCGTCATCATGTCGACGCTGGTCGGAGCATTGTTGTTGTCACGCAGCGTCGAGGACCCGCAGCTGGCCCAGCGCATCCTCGACGTGAACCGTGAACACCTGAAAAAACAGACCGAGTAAAACCCTACCTGAGGTAGCGAGCGGCGGGGGTATCCCTGAAGAGATTCGGGCCCAACAACACCGCACAAAAAAGGCCGATCAATGATCGGCCCCTGGCGCTAGCGTCGATGACTCAGTTGACGACCAGCTTCTCGCGGTTTCTCTCCAGAATTGCCTTACCGATGCCGTTGACCTCCAACAACTCGTCCACCGAACTGAACGCCCCATTACTCTCGCGGTACGCAACAATCGCCCTGGCTTTTGTCTCACCGACGCCTGCCAGCTCACGCTGCATGGTGACCGCATCCGCCTTGTTGAGATCGATCTTTTCCATCATCGTCGATGACGAAGGCTGCACAACGGCAGCAGGCGCGGCAGGTTCATTTTTTGCCGCGGGTGCAGCGGTGGCGGCAACAGAGAGGCTGGTCAGTACAGCGAGAACCAGAGAACGGAAGTAGCTATTGAGCATAAGTGACACTCCATGACCTAGTGGGAAGAAGCAGCTTTTCCGAAGCTGCCTCACAAACTTAGGTCATGGGCGGAATCTGTCAAAAACCGGTCCGTTGCAGAGTGTGTAACAATCAGGGCTCGAGACGACGCTGCTGATAGATCCAGTCGACGATTTCGCCGTCGGGGGCGTAGCCGCTGACGGTTTCGCGCAAAAGCTGGCGGACTCGCGCGTAGTCATCATGTTCGACAGCGCTCAGCAGCTCGCTCAACTTGACCTTGAGCACATCCCAGCTCAAATGATCTTCGTTGGCGGTCATGATCATCGGATGCTGGGTCGGGGCGACGTTGTCGCCGATCAGTAGCTCCTCGTAGAGCTTCTCGCCGGGGCGAAGACCCGAGAACTCTATCGAAATATCACCATGGGGGTTCTTGTCCGAACGTACGCTCAGGCCCGACAGGTGAATCATCTTTTCCGCCAATTCGACGATCTTCACCGGCTCGCCCATATCAAGCACGAACACGTCGCCGCCCTGCCCCATCGAACCTGCCTGGATCACCAGTTGCGCGGCCTCCGGGATAGTCATGAAGTAACGGGTAATTTTCGGGTGCGTGACGGTCAATGGGCCGCCTGACTTGATCTGCTTGTGGAAGAGCGGAATGACCGAGCCCGAGGATCCCAGCACATTGCCGAAGCGCACCATGGTGAACCGGGTCTTGTTAACGCGCGACACATTGGTCTTGTCGCCGAACATCACTGGCGCCTGTTCACGGCTCAAGGCCTGCAGGGTCAACTCAGCCAGACGCTTGGTACTGCCCATCACATTGGTCGGGCGCACCGCCTTGTCGGTTGAAATCAATACGAAGTTCGCGACCCCTGCTTGAAGTGCGGCCTGGGCGGTATTGAGTGTGCCGATGACATTATTCAGCACACCTTCGGCAATATTGTGCTCGACCATCGGCACATGCTTGTAGGCCGCCGCGTGATAGACCGTATCGACGTGCCAGGTTTTCATGACGTCCAGGAGTTTGTCCTGGTTGCGCACTGATCCCAGGATGGGCAACAGGCGAACGGACAGTGATTCGCGGGCTATGCGTTGTTCAAGCTCCGACAAAATGCAATAGAGGTTGAATTCGCTGTGTTCGAACAACAACAGTGTGGTCGGCTGCAACGCCAGTATCTGCCGGCACAGCTCCGAACCGATAGAGCCTCCTGCCCCGGTTACCAGGACCGATTGATCCTTGATGCAATGCTCGAGCAAATCGCCTTGTGCGGGAACAGCGTCACGCCCCAGCAAATCGGCAATGTCGACTTCTTGAATATCATCGACCTTGACTCGACCGCTGGCCAAATCCATGAAGCCCGGGACACTGCGAACGTGAAGTGGAAAACTTTCCAGAAAACCCAGGATTTCTCGGCGGCGGCCGCGGTTTGATGAGGGAATTGCCAACAGTATTTCTTGAGCGCCAGTGCGATCAATCATTCGCTGGATGTGCTTCGGCTTGTAAACCTGCAGCCCGGAAATGATTCGGTCGGCAATGCTTTTGTCATCATCAATGAATGCTACAGGACGCATGGCACGCCCCATTCTCAATGCAGCTACCAACTGATTGCCAGCCGCGCCAGCACCATAGATAGCGACACGTGGCAGACCATCGTCCCGGCTCGTGAATGGGACATGTTGGGCAGCAGAAAACCAGTCACCGAGGAAGTACTGACGCATTGCCAAGCGCAGGCCGCCCACCAGAATCAGGCTTAGCCACCAGTAATTGAAAATGATCGAGCGTGGTACGACATTCTGATGGTTGCTATACCAATACACCACAATGCCCAAAATCAGTGATGAAAGGCTTACGGCCTTGATGATCGCGATAAGCGCATCATTACCAAAATAACGCATGACGGCGCGGTACATGCCGAAGCGAATAAACAGTGGAATAGCGACAATGGGTGCCGCAATGAACAACCAGAAATGCTGAGTCAAAGGGTTGCTCATTTCATCGATGCCCAATCGCACCGCAAATGCCATCCACAACGCCAGCCAGACTAGGAGGCAGTCCGTGATGACTTGCAGCGTGCGTTTCTGGCGACGCGGCAGATTTAACAAGTACGCCCTAACAGTATCCATAACCCTATTTCGCACCCCTGCAGCTCCCAGCACTCAATCCTGTAAATCCAGGCATTCAGACATTAAAACACCTGAACAGCTGCTTGCCCCATGATCGGACAAACGTATTTCAACTTACCTTTTCCAGCTCTCCGGCATGAAACCTGATGGCCAGCAAAATAAGAGGCACATAAGCCAAAATAAGCCCTGACAAACCATCAAAACCGTACACGCCCACGCTTACTGCAATCGGCAGCAGCCAGACCAAGTTGATGAAGATCACTGCCAGCGTGACGGGCAAATGGCGACCGACCTGACGCGAGGCAAATTGATACGCATGACTGCGATGCGCCTCGTAGACTTTATCGCCGCGAATCAATCGACGCATCAAGGTAAATGTCGCATCAACGATAAAGACGCCCAAAAGGATCAGCCAGACCCACAGCAATGCCGATAACTCCCAGGCAGCCTGAACAGAGAACACACCCAACGCAATACCCAGAAAGCCACTCCCGGCATCCCCCATGAAAATACGTGCAGGGGGGAAGTTCCAGTACAGGAAACCAAGGACAGCCATCGCAAGAATCAGCGGCCCCCATGCGAAAGCTGGCACGCCGTTGAGCCAATAAATCAAACCGGCGCCGAGGCATGCACACAGCGCTTCCACGCTGGCAATTCCGTCAATGCCATCCATGAAGTTGTAGAGATTGAGCATCCAGACCAGATAAATGGCCGCAAGAATGTGCCCGAACCAATACAGATCCAGGCTCAAACCGAACATGACGATCGGAGGCAACCCCCCCATCCAGGCCAGCGACCATATGGCAGCCGCAAAATGCCCCAGTAAGCGCCAGCGAGCAGCAATGTGTCCGTGGTCATCCATAAAGCCGATGACAGCAACCATAGCCCCTGCGCCACCGACGGCGATCAGTTGCGACCATGGGACCAAGTCAAAGGCACCGAGAAACGGAAGGGATACGAGAAAGGCAATAACGATTGCCACGCCCCCACCACGAGGCGTTGGGATGGAATGAGAACTGCGCGCATTGGGAATATCGATAATACTTCGACTCAAGGCATAGCGGCGCAACACGGCCGTCAACACCAGGGACAGTACGGCAACAGCCAGTATCAACCACAAGTAACTCATTATTCTTGATGTTCCTTAAAGTGTAACGCCGTGGCCATCAATGCCTCGTCGACGCTGATCGGGGGCGTCCATCCCAGAAGCGTACGCGTCTTTGTAATGTCGACCTGGAGCGATCCGCAGAGTCGTTGGGAAAGCGCTTTTTTCCCCAGAAACGTCGCTCCTGATTCAAGTATCCAACTAGGAACCGGGATCAGCCTTGCCGGTTTTTGAAGCGCTCTAGCCATCTTGCTCAGCAAAGCAGTCGTGGACAAATCATTGCCATCGCTGACCAGGAAGGTTTGGTTGGCCGCTGCCGGGTGGGTGATACATGTCAACAACAGGTCGACTAGATTATCCAGTGCAACCAGGCTTCGGCGGTTGTGAATCGCTCCGAAAGGCAAGGGGATGCCCTTGCTAAGCCAGCGCATCATGTTCAGGAAGTTGGCTTTGACGGCTGGCCCATAAACCAACACGGGACGGACGATTACAACTTCCATTGCGGTTCGTGCTGCCAGTTCTCGAAGTCCATGCTCTGCCTCCATCTTCGAGATGCCGTAAGGGTCCGCTGGAGCAGGAACGTCATCGGCGGTATAGGCCGTACCTGGTTTTGTCCCTTCCCCATTGACCTTGATCGAGCTGACGAAAATGAATCGCCGCACACCGGATGCGGCCGCCTGCCTGGCGAGATTCAACGTACCTTCCACATTGACTTTGCGAAACGCCGCCAACGGATCTGACTCGACATCATTCATGACGTGCACTCGGGCCGCCGAATGAATGACTACATCGGCATTATCGAGGTTGTCATGCCACTGGGTATCACCGTCGAAACTACCAATGCGTATCTCCGAAACAGCCGACGCCTGAAGGGAGGACTCGCCACGAACAACCGCGATCACCGGGTACTTCTGTTCGCGCTGCAAACGATCAAGGATGGCTCCGCCGACAAAGCCTGTCGCGCCTGTCAAAACAATATGGTTGCGCATCAGTGGCTGACCTTTCTTAAAGTGGCTTTCTGGAAAAGCTCCTCCAGTCGGGCCAAGAGACGGGATTTTGAATAGTGCTTCAAGTAGTACTCCCGCCCGGACTCCCCCATGACTTGCAATTGCATCGCCTCTGTATTCGCCAGGGACAAAGTGATTCTTGCGAGTCCCTGCGCATCACCGGAAGCACAGGTGAAACCGGCACCGGACTCGTCGATCACTCTTGCCGCCTCGCCGTTAATCATCCCGAGAAGCGGTCTACCGGAAGCCAGATACGCCTGTACTTTTCCAGGTATGGTTTTTTCAAATACGTCGTTGGTCTTCAGGGATACCAGCAACGCATCCGCCTGTGCGAACAACCCGGGCATCTCCTCCAGTGGATGCCGCCCGAGTAACAACACGTTGTCGAGTCCTCGGGACTGGACCTGCTGGTTAAGCCACTCACTCATACGCCCGTCGCCAACAATGACCCAGCGCACTGCTACCTTCCCAACCAACTGTTCAGCTGCATCGAGTACGGCAGGCAGATCCTGAGCCTCGCCAAGATTACCGGCGAAGACGACGGTAAAGACGTTATCGTCAGCGGCGAGCAAGGTAGAATCTGGGGTTTGTGCAGCTGAAAAATCGTCCTCGGCCCAGCTAGGAAAATACACCAAGCGTTCAGGTGCTATGTCTTTAGTGCAGTACGTTTTCACGTTCTCGAAAAAACCGTGGGATTGCATAAGCAGATAGTCGGTTCGATTGTAGATCCAAGACACCATCTTGCCGACCAGCGACAACAATTTTGGATTCTTGAGAACGCCTACTGCTCGCAATGTTTCAGGCCATAGGTCGAGCACCCAGACAAAGACGGGGGCTCTTTTCAACCGCCCCAACACCAACGCCGGGATAGCCGCCATGATTGGCGAAACTGCGTAGACGAAGACGGCGTCGAACTCTTTTCCCCGCAATTTGTAGGCGCCTATAGCCGAAGCACTGGTAAAAAAACTGAAGTAATTCAGCATCAGGGTAATGCTGCGTTTACCCCGCGTAAGCATCGGCACCCGGACGACGTCGGCCCCAAAGTAATTATTGAAACTCTCTGGCGCCGCTTCAAACTCCGAGAACACTTTGCCCTCGGGATAGTTAGGTACACCTGTCAATACCGTAACGGAATGTCCCTTCTCGGTAAAATCTCGAACCAAATCGTTGATACGCATATTTTCCGGCCAAAAATACTGCGTAACTACCAGCACCCTCAGTTTTTTTCCAGGCATGAGCACAACTCGAATTTAGTAGCGTTTCCAGACGACCCGATTCACATAATCAGTATAACTATGGACAATACGCGCTACTTTTTCAGAGACGTTGGGCATGCTGTAGTCTTCAACCAAACGCAATGTTCGCTCAATTCCGCTGCTTTGGGTTTCCAGAATCATTAGCCCCTGCAAAATACGCTCAACCTCGAGTCCAACCATCATCACTGCGGCTTCTTCCATGCCTTCTGGACGTTCGTGCGCTTCGCGAATATTCAGCGCAGGGAAGTTGAGGATCGACGACTCTTCACTGATCGTGCCACTGTCGGAAAGCACCGCCTTGGACGCCAGTTGTAACTTGTTATAGTCCTTAAAGCCCAATGGTTTGAGCAGTCTTACGTTCTTGTCGAATACCACTCCCATTGCATCGAATCGCTTCTGGCTGCGCGGGTGGGTTGAAACAATAACAGGATAGCCAAAGGTGCTGGCTACCGTATTCAGGGCGTCGACGAGTTTCAAGAGATTCTTGTCAGAGTCAATATTCTCTTCGCGGTGTGCGCTGACGACAAAAAACTTGCCCGGCTCTAGGCCCAATCGGGACAACACATCCGAGGCTTCGATACCATCACGGTAATGATTCAAAACTTCGAACATCGGACTGCCCGTTTTGATCACTCGGTCTGGCGACAAGCCTTCCTTGAGCAAATATTCCCGCGCAATAGTGCTGTAGGTCAGATTGATGTCTGCGGTGTGATCGACGATCCTGCGGTTGATTTCTTCTGGAACTCGCATATCGAAGCATCGATTGCCGGCTTCCATATGGAACGTAGGAATCTTGCGTCGCTTGGCAGGAATCACCGCCATGCAACTGTTGGTATCGCCCAACACCAGCAAGGCTTCAGGCTCGATCGAAGCCAACACACGGTCTACTGCAATGATCACATTGCCGATGGTTTCCGCACCGTTGCTACCCGCTGCGTTGAGAAAGTGATCCGGTTTGCGAACACCAAGATCCTGAAAGAATATCTCATTCAGTTCGTAGTCGTAGTTCTGACCAGTGTGAACCAGGACATGGTCACAATGTTTGTCCAACGCAGTGATAACGCGCGACAAGCGAATAATTTCTGGACGGGTGCCGACAACAGTGACTATCTTCAACTTTTTCATTGCAATGCTCTTTCCTAATGCCATCAGGCGTGGGTGCCTACAGGCATAGTGTAGGTATCTGGGAGTTCACGATCGAAAATCTCGTTTGCCCACAACATGACAACCATTTCACTGTCGCCCACGTTGGTAATGTCGTGGCTCCAGCCGGGCACCGTCTCTACGATTGTTGGCGTGTCGCCATCGGTGAACAACTCATGGTACTCACCAGAGGTAATGTGCCGGAAGCGGAAGCAGGCCTTGCCCCTGATAACCAGAAATTTTTCTGTCTTGGTGTGATGGTAATGTCCGCCCCGAGTAATACCCGGGTGCGCAGTAAAATAAGAAAACTGACCCGAGTCCCTGGTTTTCAGCATCTCCACGAAAACGCCTCGAGCATCTCCATGCTTGGGAACTTCATACGTAAAGTCGGCAGGCGGCAGATAGCTGAGGTAGGTTGAATACAACGCACGGACCAGGCCGGTCCCGACCCGCTCGGAGACCATCGATTGCCGACTCTCCTTGAAGGCGTACAACTGCGACGAAAGCTCACCTACTGAAATTGAGTAAACCGGCTCGACGACGACGAAGGGATCGCCAGATCGCCCGCCGTCCATGACGGAGATGAATGCAGTGATGACATCATCGATATAGACGAGTGAAATCTTCGCATTGGCGTCGTTAATGCTGATGGGCAAGCCGTTAACAATATTATTGCAAAACGTTGCTACCGCCGAATTGTAATTCGGACGCGCCCACTTACCGAAAACGTTTGGCAGTCGGAACAAATGTACATCGCTGCCGAACTGTGCGGAAAGCTGTATCAGAGCTTCCTCTGCGCCACGCTTACTCATTCCATATGCGTTGTCCAACTCAGCTTGAATTGACGACGTATAGAGCACAGGAATTTTACGAGCACTCGCCACCACCGCCGCACACAACGTCTGGGTCAAATCAGCATTACCCGACTTAAAGTCTTCGACATTTTGCGGACGATTGACGCCGGCCAAGTGAAAAATGAAGTCCACTTCGGATACAAGTGGTTGCAAAGTGGCGATATCATCTTCGCGACAAAACTGCAGCACCTCTATGTCTTTTCGCTCTTGCAGATGAGCGACAAGATTTTTACCAACAAATCCATTGGCACCGGTGACAAGGACTTTCATTGCTTATTCCTCAGGGACTGCGTGCTCGCCACGCTGAATGGCATGCATGAAATCCAACTTGAGAAGCAACGTTTTCATGCCGTCGACATCTAAGCGCTGAGTATTATGTGAGTTGTAATCTTGCATGGTCGAAATTTTTTCTTCGCCTTGCTCGACAAACTTGCTGTAGTTCAAGTCCCGCAGATCTGGCGGAATACGGAAGTAATCGCCCATGTCCTCTGCACAAGCCATTTCCTCTCGACTCAAGAGCGCCTCATAGAGTTTCTCGCCATGTCGCGTGCCAATAACCTGAATCGGGTGCACTGGCTGCCCCATCATGGAAGTCAACGCCTGTGCAAGTACTTCGACTGTCGCAGCGGGAGCTTTCTGGACAAAAAGATCGCCGTTGTTTCCATGTTCGAAAGCATAAAGAACCAGATCTACGGCATCGGCTAGGGTCATCATGAAGCGGGTCATGTTCGGATCCGTGATCGAAAGCGCCTGACCTGCGCGAATCTGTTCAATAAACAACGGGATGACTGACCCACGAGATGCCATGACATTGCCATAACGCGTACCGCAAATCACCGTTCTTGTTTCATCAACGTTACGGGATTTTGCGACCATGACCTTTTCCATCATGGCCTTGGAAATGCCCATCGCGTTGATCGGATAAACAGCCTTGTCAGTACTGAGACAAACAACTCGCTTGACGCCATTCTGAATCGCCGCTTCGAGTACGTTTTCAGTTCCCAGGACATTGGTCTTAACCGCTTCCATAGGGTGGAACTCACACGAAGGTACTTGCTTGAGCGCCGCCGCGTGAAAAATATAGTCGATACCACGCGTCGCGTTCAGTATGCTTTGATAATCACGTACATCGCCAATGTAGAACTTGAGCTTCGAATTCGCGTAGCGCTTACGCATATCATCTTGCTTTTTTTCATCACGACTAAAAATACGAATTTCGGCAATATCAGAATCAAGGAAGCGCTTCAGCACGGCGTTACCGAAAGAACCCGTTCCGCCGGTGATCAACAGCTTCTTACCGCTAAAAATAGTCAATTATTCTTCTCCATAAAATCTATGATTTTTCGCCCGACGGCCGTGCTGGACTTATTTTCCAAGACCCAAATTTTAGCACAGGCGGCCTTTTCCAACAAAAAATGCTGATCTACGGCAAAAAAGGTTCTCAGCGCATTGCTGACCCCCTCTACCGAAGCGTCATCAATTACGTTTAAAAACTGATAATACTCATCAGGAACCCCAGTAAGACGGGTTGTCAAAACCGGAACCCCACTCACAAGATATTCAAGTAACTTGGACGGAAACGAGTAACGGGTATACCTCTGATCAGGATTTCGAGTGAGTGCAAGACATGATGCTTCACCTTGAATACGCTCGACATCGGAGACACTCAGGAAACCGAGGTACTTTACGGACGGATATCTTACCGAAACATCTTTAACGTAGGATTCAAGCTCACCACGCCCGCACAACCACAGCTCACAATCGACTCCCGACTTAATAAACCCCTCTACCAATTCGACTATTCCATACGCCCTATTGAGACCACCAGCGTAAAAAATGTATTTCTTATTTTCATCGGGGGGTGATACCGGAGTAACCAGATTTTCTCCAGAGCTAGCGATTCCCTCAAGCACTAAATAAGGCTTGCCGATCCAGGTAGCGTTATCATCTACCATGTGCCGACTGATTACAAAAACGCCTGAAGATGCTGAGACCAGAAAATCAATAATACAGGCATCAATTTTTTTTAGCGCTCGTAGTAGAGCAGATCTGTTCATCCCCATATCCATGTATGACGGCAGATCCGGTATGTAGACAAAAAAGGGGACATTGTAGAGCTTGCTAAAAACATAGGCTGCCAATAGGTTCGGCGTGTGGGCCGCATAAACACAGACCGCATCAAGCCCAGCCTTCTTTTGAGTGACCAATCCAAAAAACGAGCCGAACAAACGAACGAATACCTTTAGCAGTGGTAAATTGATCAGTGGTTTTATGACACCCGTGGCGCCGACATCATCAATGAAAGAACCACCAGGAAAGACAATTCTTTTGTTGCGCGGGTAAGTCGAAACAGCAATGCTGGCGACAGTAGCAACCTTTGCCCCACCGATACGCAAAGCATCTAGAAAACGTTTCTCGAGTTTGAAAGCTGCTACCTGCGGAAACGCGTCGCCTTTCGAATATCGCTCAAAATAATCATCACCGACATAAAAACCCAACAATGCTACTTTCTTGATCATATCCAAATTCTCGATACAGCTTGCGCGACTTCTTACGCTACGCGCCACCTTAACAATGATAGTTCAATCTAGGGCGAGTCGGACCAAACCTTTTTGAGCCGCCGCCCTCGATCATCTCAGGCACGAAACGCTAAAGATCTCCTATCAATGTTTACTCGCCTCGCGACTTAGGCCCAACGCGCAGAACAATCCAGCGCCAGAATTTGAACATCAATAGCATTAACAGCACCCAGAATACGCCGTGATCGTAGAATATCGGCCCCTCACCAGGTAACTGCGAGAAGTGGTAGCCTACTATGCCGCCTGTAATCGCCAGCGCGCCAGCACTTGAGGCGGCATGCAGCGGCAGGGAGGCAAACAACCCCAGTACCACTGACGCACATACCAAAGCAAACAACGCGATTGGCCAACCGCCCAGAGCATAGCCTGAAATATGAACCGCAGCAGGTGCTGTACCACGACCATTAAAACTATCATTGAACATCCGAGTATATATAAACGTACTTGGTCGACAAGCAACCCCCACTCTCGCTGCTGCTAAAACACTGCCGCAGACCTGACCTTCTTTTGTGAACACCTGGTAATAATAGGGATAGATGATTGCCATCCGGTTCACTACGTTAAACATCAACATTGGAGCATTGTAAGCTGCTGCAGCACCGACATTAGCAACTCCGCCAAGGACGTCGGAACCCTCGCCCCGCAGCATCTCGCGTTCATTGCCTTGCAAAGGATTAGAAGTGGAATCAAGCGCCTCAAGGCGCTCCAAAGGCGCCTGAGCAACACTAACTCCTTGCTCTGGCGCGGGTACTAGTCGAAACACAAATGCAGATACCATAAAGTACATACTGATAAGTAGCACACCACCGACGACAGTTTTCAGGTAAGCATAGCGTTTAGCGTATACGAAAACCGCAAGCACCAAGCCTGCATAAAAAATCAAAATTGGCCATTTCATGTTCAGCATCATCAGAAATGCCGACATAAAAATTGCACTCCCTATTGTTGCAGCAATCCAGAATCGCCCCCCGACCATCATCCAGCGGACTAGAGAATAAATAGACAGGAAGTGCAGCAGCGACATCAACACCACCAATGGAAGAAACCCCAACCGGTTCCTGATTTGAAATCTAGCCTCTACTGATGAAACCGAGTCCGCTCCGGATAAAAATAACGAAAATGCATCAACCCTGAACAGTGAGTACAGCACAAAAATGTAAAAAACTGCCGTCACCGCAGCGTATTCAAACTTTGAAAATTCCGGAATAAAATCAGCTTGCTTCTGCAAAAAACCGGCACAACACTTACGAACCAACATCACGATCGGAGGGGTCACGAGAAAGGGCAAAAACAACAACAACCAAAAACCTGGAGTAAATAACGTTTCGAATGCTAGGATCGCTGACGTATAACCGTTCTTTTCCAGCTGCAGGCGACCAAATGGCAACCAATAAATGATATTCCCCAACACAACCGTCACGAGGTATGCGCAAAGGAAAATGAGAGGGGCCAGATTTCGAGATATCCAGAACCTGAACTTATCAAGGAAAACCATTTCCAATACATCCTACTCAGAATCAGCTAATGAATATCATCCGTACAAGACAGGAGGACGGGGATCCAGCGACGTCGGGGCAGTCATCACACCGTGGCTTTCATGAATTCACTCCATCTGACACCCTTCCACAGGGTAATTAATGACACCACTGTAAACCCGAGCATCCAAATGACTGACTTTTCCCACCAGACCAAAGAGCCAGCGCTTTCAAGCCCGATTGAAAATAAATAACCCGCCGCCAATGCCAGCGCTGAGGCCAATATAGCCCTTCCAAAGCCATGATACAGGTGAAAACGCTTCATTATACTGAGGGTGACCAACGCGAAATACATCGCCTGAGCCAATAGAACGCCAAGCGATACGCCATAAATCCCCCAGTATCGGCCGCCTAACCAGGCAAACAATATGGAAATCAATGCGCAGATAATCGAGAGATAAGCCAATAGTTTCATTTTTCGATGCACCTCAAGACGCTTTTGAAAATAAACAGCAGCGCTATTGAGAAACACACCGATAAAGGCGTACAAAATAACGTCCTTGGGCGCAGCTATCGTCTTCCCCGTTATTTTTTCGAACAAGTCAAACCCGACAAAATACAGCGCACACCAAAGCAAAGAAAATACGACTATTAAAAAACTTGATGAGCTCTCGATTATCCGAATTGCAAACTGCCCCTCCCTAAACCTTTTTATAACGAACGGGTGAACCATCATCAGCAAAGGCATGCTCAGCAATCCGGCCGCCCCTATAAATAGGTCTTTTAACGAAAGATACGCATCACCATGATCAATCTGAAAATAACCAATTGCCAGCCGATCTGCGCCAGCCATAACCAACATACCCAATATCCAGGGCGACAGCGCAGCACCATACTCGTAGATCAGTTTGAAGTTTGATTTAAATAAAGCCCGATCAGCAAATGGATTCGTCACCCCAAGCGAGCGCAGCGTGGCAAACAACATCACAAATGCCGCCACAAAGTACCCAACCGAAAGTGAGAGCAGCGCATACCTGAAATCACGCCCAACAATGTTAAAAACGATTAAAATCAGGCCAATCTGGACAACAGCCTGCAGCAACACCGCTATCAATTGTTGCTTTACTAGAAAACCTGCCTGAGACACAGAGGACAAGAAAAAAAACATTATTTGACTAAAGCACAGCAGCCACACACAGCCAAACACATAGTCTTCTGAAGTAAAGAAAACGGAAGCCATGGCCCCCAATAGAGATGCAACCGGAGCAATGAACAGAATGACAGCAATACAACTTGAAACAAATAAACCTTTATCATCCACGCCTGAATAATAGTAAATAAAAGAATTCCCGACCCAACCAGCACATAATTGAGCGGCAACGAGAGAACAATACACACTAACAGAGTAACTTACGTACTGCCCCTCAGAAAACAACTTAAACAAAAAGAAAATCAGAAATATCCCAGAAAATGCCGGCACCATTTTTACCGGCACGTACAACATGAGCTTTCGAAGAAAAGCATTTATATTCATTTATTTTCGATTAACTCATTTCTGCAATTCGAAAAACACAAACAGCCATGTTTCTTTTAAATTATTACCTAAAGCTCAAAGCCATAAAAATGAAAAAATCTAAAACCCCGAACCCAACGCAACAATTTTTTCGTTTCAAAACTTGCGAAAAGGATCGCATGTTTACGCTCGACAGGCAAGGCGCGACATTTTTGCCAAAAACAAGCACTTGTAGGACTTAACTAAATTTCATGTAGGACCAATCGCACTAGAGGCGCCGAGCCTGCAACGTGCCATCTGGACGCCCAGGCAGACCGCCACGAAAGTTCGCCATCCACACCCTATCTAGCATGCAATCTCATTTAAAAAAATTCTTTACTGAGCTAAGCCAGATGCTTATGCGTGCTTATGCCGCCCACGCAGTAAGCGACGCCTTAACCACGCCATTACAGGACCTATCAGCATGCCTGTCAGCAGCGCAATCGTCACTATTACGGATAAAGGTAATTGCGGAGCAATCCACCCCAGAAACAACAACCTCACCCCTTGCTGATTCTCCAGCACAAAGGCGATAACAGCCAGAACAAGCAGGATCATGCCGAAAACAAGCGCTATTCGACCAACACTACGCATAGTCCACTCCAGATTTATTCCCCCTCAAACCCCCTCCTCCTCATCCTCATTCACCCGATCCCGCAACTCCTTGCCCGGCTTGAAATGCGGCACAAACTTGCCATCGAGGCTGACGGACTGACCCGTCTTCGGGTTGCGTCCTACACGAGGCGCGCGGTAGTGCAGTGAGAAGCTGCCAAAGCCGCGGATCTCGATGCGATCGCCGGTGGCCAGGCATTGGGACATCTGTTCGAGCATAGTCTTGATAGCCAGCTCTACATCCTTGGATGAAAGCAGGCCCTGATGGGTGACAATTCGTTCGATCAACTCCGACTTCGTCATATTTTTCCCTTCTTTTTCAAGCAGCTAGGTCAGCGCTTCAAAGGTTTTAGCATGCCCGACGGTATTTGAACAGCCCATGTATTGACTAATCTGCGGGAGAGGCAGCTCGTTGAACAATTGTAATTTTTCTGACATATGACTCGAATTCCTCCTACACAGGATCACCGACAGATGACCAGCATCGTCCGGGTCAGGTAGCCCGCCGGATTCCAGCCAAAGGGGTAGTCCGCTTCCTCCTCCTTGGCATCGTTCGACCTGACAACCACCTTGTACCCTTGAGCCTTGCACTCCTTGTCTGCACGCTTGTAGCACCTGTCCCAGCCTGACCCTAACCCAGAACAGTCGATTTCGATACCACTGACCCCTCGTACCGCATGAGTCTTCGCGTTCGTGGTACAGCCTGCCAATACCAACACCCCAAGCACGGCTAAGAATCTGTTCATTCACTTCCCTAGACGGGACCACTGGCCCTGTCACCGATGACTTCAGGCTAAGCCTAGCCTAAATAAACGAATGATCTGCTTGAAGAAAAAGACAACGGTACACGGCTTTTGGTTTCACCTGCGTGCCAGGCACTGAATTCCAGGCACAAAAAAGGGCGACCGAAGTCGCCCTTTTTCATGGTCTGACAGAACTTAGTTCTGTTTTTCCATTTGTGCACGCAACAGGTCGCCCAGAGTGGTAGGACCAGCAGCGATGCTGTCCGAGGCTGGCTTGTCGCGCAGGCTCTGGATAGCTTCTTTCTCGTCTTCAACGTCTTTCGACTTGATCGAGAGCTGGATTACGCGGCTCTTGCGGTCAACGCTGATGATCTTGGCTTCTACTTCTTCGCCTTCTTTCAGAACGTTACGTGCATCTTCGATGCGGTCACGGCTGATTTCGGAGGCTTTCAGAGTCGCTTCGATATCGTCGGCCAGAGTGATGATGGCGCCTTTGGCGTCAACTTCTTTCACGATGCCTTTAACGATTGCGCCTTTGTCGTTCTCTTGAACGTACTCGGAGAACGGATCGCTTTCCAGTTGCTTGATACCCAGGGAAATGCGCTCGCGCTCTGGGTCAACCGACAGGATAACGGTGTCCAGCTCGTCGCCCTTCTTGAAACGACGTACGGCTTCTTCGCCCACTTCGTTCCAGGAGATGTCGGACAGGTGAACCAGACCGTCGATGCCACCGTCCAGACCAATGAAGATACCGAAATCGGTGATCGACTTGATGGTGCCGGAGATTTTATCGCCCTTGTTGAACTGGCCAGAGAAATCTTCCCATGGGTTGGATTTGCACTGCTTGATGCCCAGGGAGATACGACGACGCTCTTCGTCGATATCCAGAACCATAACTTCCACTTCGTCGCCGACTTGTACGACTTTCGAAGGGTGGATGTTCTTGTTGGTCCAGTCCATTTCGGAAACGTGTACCAGACCTTCAACGCCTTCTTCCAGCTCAGCGAAGCAGCCGTAGTCAGTCAGGTTGGTTACACGCGCGGTCACGCGAGTGCTTTCTGGGTAACGAGCTTTGATAGCAACCCATGGATCTTCACCCAGTTGCTTCAGGCCCAGGGAAACACGATTGCGCTCGCGATCGTACTTCAGAACCTTGACATCGATCTCGTCGCCAACGTTGACGATTTCCGATGGGTGCTTGATACGCTTCCAAGCCATGTCGGTGATGTGCAGCAGGCCATCGACGCCACCCAGATCGACGAATGCGCCGTAATCGGTGAGGTTCTTGACGATACCTTTGACTTGCTGGCCTTCCTGCAGGGATTCCAGCAGAGCTTCACGCTCAGCGGAGTTCTCGGCTTCGAGGACGCTACGACGGGAAACGACAACGTTGTTGCGTTTCTGGTCGAGTTTGATGACCTTGAATTCCAGCTCTTTGCCTTCCAGGTGCGTGGTGTCGCGCACAGGACGGACGTCAACCAGGGAACCTGGCAGGAACGCACGGATGCCGTTAACGTCGACAGTGAAGCCGCCTTTAACCTTACCGTTGATAACGCCCTTGACCACTTCCTCAGCTGCGAAGGCTGCTTCCAGAACGATCCAGCATTCAGCGCGCTTGGCTTTTTCACGGGACAGCTTGGTTTCACCGAAACCGTCTTCAACCGAGTCCAGAGCAACGTGAACTTCGTCACCGACGTTGATGTTCAGTTCGCCAGCGTCGTTGTAGAACTGCTCCAGCGGGATCAGTGCTTCGGACTTCAGGCCAGCGTGAACGGTTACCCAGCGAGCTTGGTAATCGATATCAACGATAACACCGGTGATGATGGAGCCTGCCTGAAGGTTCAGGGTCTTTAGGCTTTCTTCAAAGAGTTCCGCAAAGCTTTCGCTCATTTTAATTCCTGTTGATAAGGGCGAAAAATACGCCCATCTCCACATCCCAGACGATGTGGGTCAGTTTCATTTAAAAGAAGCACCGCAGGACTATGACTGGTCCCCTGCGGCCCTCTTGGTCACCCGGCGATATCGCGAATGGCGATCTCGCTCATGATGCGTTCAAGCACCTGATCGATGGACAACTCCGTGGAATCCAGCTGAATCGCGTCGGCCGCCGGCTTGAGCGGGGCTACCGCGCGCTGGGTGTCGCGCTCATCGCGTACACGGATCTCATCTAGCAGACTCGACAGACTAACATCCTCGCCCTTGCCCTTCAACTGCAAATATCGGCGACGAGCTCGCTCCTCGGCGCTGGCGGTGAGGAAAATCTTCAACGGCGCATCAGGAAACACCACGGTACCCATGTCGCGACCGTCGGCCACCAACCCCGGCGCTTCCTGAAACGCGCGCTGGCGCTGCAGCAGCGCCTCGCGCACAGCTGGCAATGCAGCGATCTGCGAAGCACCAGCGCCGGCACTTTCGGTGCGAATGACCGTGCTGACTTCGTCCCCTTCAAGGATGATCCGCTGCAACTGACCTTCCGTCGCAGCGATGAATTGCACATCCAGATGGGCAGCGAGTTGCTTCAACAGCTCTTCGTTGGTCAGGTCAACCCCATGATTGCCCGCCGCGAAAGCCAGCAGGCGATACAAGGCGCCAGAGTCCAGCAGATTCCAGCCCAGTCGATTGGCGAGGATTCCAGCAACAGTGCCTTTGCCGGAACCGCTTGGGCCGTCGATGGTGATCACAGGAGCAATGCTTTTCACGACTGAGCCTCTTGGGCGACGCGGATACCGACCTGCGCGCACAACGCGAGGAAGTTCGGGAAGGATGTCGCGACGTTCGCGCAATCATGGATGCGGATCGGTGCGCTGGCCCGCAACGAGGCAACGCTGAATGCCATGGCGATGCGGTGATCGCCGTGACCATGCACTTCACCGCCACCGATCTGACCACCATCAATGATGATGCCGTCCGCCGTAGGCTCGCATTTCACGCCCAACGCCAGCAGACCGTCCGCCATTACCTGGATGCGATCGGATTCCTTGACTCGCAGCTCTTCGGCACCGCGCAGGATGGTCCGGCCCTCGGCACAGGCGGCCGCGACGAACAGTACCGGGAACTCGTCGATCGCCAGCGGCACCAATTCTTCAGGAATCTCGATACCCTTCAGCTTGGCCGCACGCACCCGCAGGTCCGCCACTGGCTCGCCACCGACTTCGCGCTGGTTTTCCAAGGTGATATCGGCACCCATCAGGCGCAGGATGTCGATCACACCGGTACGGGTCGGGTTGATGCCGACGTGCTCAAGCACCAGCTCCGAGCCCTCGGCAATCGAGGCGGCAACCAGGAAGAACGCCGAAGAGGAAATATCACCCGGCACTTCGATGTGTGTCGCGGTCAGCTTATGGCCGGACTCCACGGACGCGGTCGCACCCTCGACACTCACGGGGTAGCCGAAGCCACGCAGCATGCGCTCGGTATGGTCACGTGTCGGCGCCGGCTCGGTCACGGTGGTTTTACCTTCCGCGTACAAGCCCGCCAGCAACAGGCAGGATTTCACCTGGGCGCTGGCCATCGGCATGGTGTAGGTCAGGCCCTTGAGCGCATGACCACCACGAATGACCATTGGAGGGCGACCTTCAGCGGCGGTTTCAATCACTGCACCCATTTCACGCAGCGGATTGGCCACGCGATTCATCGGGCGCTTGGACAGCGAAGCGTCGCCGGTCAACGTGCTATCGAAGCTCTGCGCGGCCAGCAGGCCGGACAGCAGGCGCATCGAGGTGCCCGAGTTGCCCAGGTAGATAGGCCCCGGAGCCGGCTTCAGGCCATGCAGGCCGACGCCGTGGATGGTCACGCGACCATGGTGCGGACCTTCGATGACCACGCCCATGTCGCGGAAAGCCTGCAGGGTCGCCAGGGCGTCTTCGCCCTCGAGGAAGCCTTCGACTTCGGTGACACCCTCAGCCAGCGAGCCAAGCATGATCGAACGGTGGGAAATCGATTTGTCGCCTGGTACGCGAATCCGACCGGACAAGCGGCCACCAGGTTGAGCCAGGAAAATCAGATCGTTGGAATTCATAGCGTCCACATAGGCCCGGCGGGCCAGGATTTTACTGAAATGCTCGCGGGCAACCCGGGCGCGCGTGAACACGCCCAACAGTTGGTGCCCATCCCCTGCATCGACCGCGTCGCGCAAGGCGTCGAGATCGCTGCGAAATGTATCGAGTGTACGCAGGACAGCTTCGCGGTTGGCGAGGAAGATGTCATGCCACATGACCGGGTCGCTTCCGGCGATTCTTGTGAAATCGCGGAAACCGCCCGCAGCGTAACGGAAGATCTCCAGATTTTCATTGCGCTTGGCCAGCGAATCAACCAAGCCAAAGGCCAGCAAGTGCGGCAAATGGCTGGTGGCGGCGAGCACCTCATCATGGCGCTCGACCTGCATGTGCTCGACATCGGCACCCAACTCACGCCACAGCCGATCGACCACCGCCAGGGCAGCCGGATCGGTCTGCTCCAGCGGGGTAAGGATCACCTTGTGCCGACGGAACAGCTGGGCATTGGAAGCCTCCACCCCACTCTGCTCGGAACCGGCGATCGGATGCCCCGGTACAAAGCGCGCCGGCATACCGCCGAAAGCCCGGGTCGCAGCGCGCACCACGTTGCCCTTGGCACTGCCGACGTCGGTGAGGATCGCCGCCCCCAGGTCCATGCCAGCCAGGATCGCCAGCAGTTTTTCCATGGCCAGGATCGGCACCGCCAATTGAATGACATCAGCGCCGACGCAAGCGCTGGCCAAGTCTTCCTCGCAGCGATCCACCACACCCAGCTCAACGGCGAGCTTGCGCGATTGCGGATCCAGATCGACGCCGACCACTTCCCGACACACGCCGCTTTCACGCAGCCCCTTGGCGAACGACCCACCAATCAAGCCCAGGCCGACCACCACCAGGCGGCCGATCACAGGTGCGACAGGTGCCGCGGCAATCACATCAACCACGTGCCAGGACCTTGCTCAACGCCTCGAGGAAGCGGGTGTTTTCTGCCGGCAAGCCGATGGTGACACGCAAGTGGTTCGGCATGCCGTAGTTGGCCACCGGGCGCACGATCACCCCCTCACGCAACAGCCCCCGGAAGATCGGCGCAGCCACTTGCCCCAGATCCACGCAGAGGAAGTTGCCCCGCGAAGGAATCCAGCTCAACCCCTGGGCGCGCAAACCCGCCTCCAGTTGCTGCATGCCAGCGTCGTTCAGGCGACGGCTTTCTGCCAGGTACTCTTCATCTTTCAGCGCGGCACAGGCCGCAGCCAGCGCCAGGCTGTTGACGTTGAACGGCTGGCGTACGCGGTTCAGCACATCAGCGACCACCACCGTCGACAGGCCGTAGCCCACGCGCAGCGCCGCCAGACCGTAGGCCTTGGAGAAAGTGCGCGACACCAGCAGGTTCGGGTACGCCGCGAGGAAATCCAGGCCATCCGGCAGATCACTGCCCTCGGCATACTCGATGTACGCCTCGTCCAGCACCACCAGCACATGCTCAGGCACGTCCTGCAGGAACTCGTCCAGCGCTTCGGCACTGAACCAGGTCCCGGTCGGGTTGTTCGGGTTGGCGATGAAGACCACGCGGGTATTGCTGTCGATCGCCTGCAGCATGGCCGGCAGGTCATGCCCCCAGTCTTTCGCCGGGATCACTCGCGCATCAGCACCGACCGCCTGGGTGACAATCGGATAGACGGCAAACGCGTGCTCGCTGAACACCGCATTCAAGCCCGGGGCCAGATAGGCGCGCGCCACGAGCTCAAGGATGTCGTTGGAGCCATTGCCCAAGGTCACCTGGTTGAGCTCGACCCGGCACTGCTCGGCCAGCAGGGTCTTGAGCGCGAAGCCGTTGCCATCCGGGTAACGGGTCAGCTCGGCCAACTCCTCACGGATCGCCGCCAGGGCCTTTGGACTGGCGCCCAGCGGGTTTTCGTTGCTCGCCAGCTTGACGATGCTGGCCGGATCGATATCCAGCTCACGGGCCAGTTCGTCCACGGGCTTGCCCGGAACGTAAGGCGAAAGTTGTTGCACGCCCGGCTGTGCCAGGGCGAGGAAGTCGCCGCTCATTGTCTACGCCCTTAGAGAACTGCTTTCGGGTAGGAACCCAGCACTTTGAGTGCCACTGCTTCCTGACTGATTTTTTCCAGCACACCTTTTACCAGCGGATCGCGGTGGTGGCCGACGAAATCGATGAAGAACACATAGGTCCACTTGCCGCTGCGCGACGGACGGGTCTCGATTCGCGTCAGGTCGATACCGTTGTCGTGAAATGGCACCAGCAACTCATGCAACGCGCCCGGCTTGTTGCTCATCGACACGATGATCGAGGTCTTGTCGTCACCGGTCGGCGGCACTTCCTGGTTACCGATCATCAGGAACCGCGTGGAGTTGTCCGGACGGTCCTCGATTTTCTCGGCCAGGCGGGTCAAGCCATACAGGCCAGCGGCCATGTCGCCGGCAATCGCTGCCGAGTTCCACTCGCCCTTGACCCGCTTGGCCGCCTCGGCATTGCTCGATACGGCAACACGCTCGACATTCGGGTAGTGGGCATCCAGCCACTTGCGGCACTGGGCCAGGGACTGGGCGTGGGAGTAGATGCGGCTGATGCTGTCGGTCTTGGTATTTTCACCGACCAACAGGTGGTGGTGAATGCGCAGCTCGACTTCACCGCAGATGACCATGTCGTGCTCGAGGAAGCTGTCGAGGGTGTGGTTGACCGCGCCTTCGGTGGAGTTTTCCACCGGCACCACGCCAAAGTTCACCGCACCCGCCGCCACCTCACGGAACACTTCGTCAATGGCTGCCATCGGCTTGCTGATCACGGCGTGACCAAAGTGCTTCATGGCCGCCGCCTGGGTAAACGTACCCTCTGGGCCGAGGTAAGCCACTTTCAGCGGCTGCTCGAGCGCCAGGCACGAAGACATGATTTCGCGGAACAAACGCGCCATCTCTTCGTTGCCCAGCGGCCCCTGGTTACGCTCCATCACGCGCTTGAGCACCTGAGCCTCACGCTCGGGACGATAGAACACCGGCACTTCGCCTTCGGCCAGCGAGGCCATCTTTACCCGCGCGACTTCCTGGGCGCAACGCGCACGCTCACTGATCAACTCCAGGACTTTGGTGTCCAGGGCGTCAATGCGAACGCGCAGTGCCTTGAGTTCTTGCTCAGACATTAGCCATGTTCCTTCTCGAACTCTGCCATGTACGAAACCAGCGCGTTGACACCCTGGATGTCGACGGCGTTGTAGATAGAGGCACGCATGCCACCTACCGAGCGGTGACCTTTGAGGTTGAGCAGCCCGCGCGCCTCGGCGCCGACCAGGAACGGCTTGTCCAGGCGATCATCGGCCAGGCGAAACGGCACGTTCATCCACGAACGGTCGGACTTGTTGATCGGGTTGTTGTACAGGCCGCTGGCGTCGATGAAGTCGTACAGGGTGCGCTGCTTGACTTCGTTGAGCTTGCCGATGGCTTCGACACCGCCCTGCTCTTTCAGCCACTCGAAGACCAGGCCGGAGAGGTACCAGGCCAGGGTTGGCGGGGTGTTGTACATCGAACCGTTGTCGGCCGCGACCTTGTAGTCGAGCATGGTCGGGCACAGCGCGCGCGCCTTGCCCAGCAGATCTTCGCGAATGATATTGACGACGATGCCGCTCGGGCCGATGTTTTTCTGCGCGCCGGCGTAAATCATGCCGAAACGCGAGATATCCACAGGGCGCGAGAGGATGTCGGAAGACATGTCAGCCACCAGCGGCACATCGCCAACTTCCGGAATCCACTGGAATTCCAGGCCGCCGATGGTTTCGTTCGGCGCGTAGTGAACGTAGGCCGCATCCTTGGACAGCTGCCACTCGTTCTGCCCAGGGATGGCGAAATAATCGTAGGGCTTGGCGGTCGCGGCAACGTTGACGTGGCCGTAGCGCGAGGCTTCTTCGATGGCTTTCTGCGACCAGATACCGGTGTCGATATAGTCGGCGCTGCCGTTTTCCGGCAACAGGTTCAGCGGGATCTGAGCAAACTGCTGGCTGGCGCCACCCTGCAGGAACAGCACCTTGTAGTTCGAAGGGATATTCAGCAGATCACGCAGATCCTGCTCGGCCTTGGTCGCAATGGACACGAACTCATCGCTGCGATGGCTCATTTCCATGACCGAGAGGCCCTTGCCGTGCCAGTCGAGGAGTTCACCCTGAGCGCGCTTCAGGACAGCTTCGGGAAGCGCCGCAGGACCGGCACAGAAGTTATAGGCTCTCTTGCTCACATCCAATCTCGCTCTGATTTGGTGGTATCTACATTCAATCAACCCTTGCAGGAGCGAGCTTGCTCGCGAGAAACCTGAGGACGCTGCGCGATACCAGAATTCCCGCGTTATCGTTGTCGTCCATCGCGAGCAAGCTCGCTCCTACAGGGGCAAAAATTTCAAAAGGGATAAACAACAAGGGGGCGAATTTTCATCCGCCCCCTGCTCGACTGCTTATTCCTGCGGCTCTTCGTCAGCGGCGGCATCGAGTTGCGGATCCTGGGCGACGTCGTCGATCACGACTTCACCGTCGAACACTGCACCCTCTTCGCCCTCCAGCTCTTCGCCTTCGACTTCCGACGGCTCCTGAACCCGCTCCAGGCCTACCAGCGTTTCATCGCTCGCCAGCTTGATCAGGGTCACGCCCTGGGTGTTACGACCCAGGCTGGACACTTCGTCGACACGGGTACGCACCAGCGTGCCCTGGTCGGAAATCAGCATGATTTCCTCGCCGTCGAGCACCTGCACCGCACCAACCAGACGGCCGTTGCGATCGTTGCTGACCATGGCGATCACGCCCTGGCCGCCCCGCTTGTACTCCGGGAACTCGCTGATGGCGGTACGCTTGCCATAACCACGCGCCGAAGCGGTGAGGATCTGGCTGCCTTCTTCCGGGATCAGCATGGAAATCAGCTTCTGGCCTTCCGGCAGGCGCATGCCGCGCACGCCACGTGCGGTACGGCCCATGGCACGTACATCGGATTCCTTGAAGCGCGTTACCTTGCCGCCGTCGGAGAACAGCATGACCTCACGCTCGCCATCGGTAATGGCCGCGGAAATCAGCACGTCGCCTTCGTCCAGCTCCAGCGCAATCAGACCGACGCTACGCTGACGACTGAAGGATTCCAGCGGGGTCTTCTTCACGGTGCCGTTGGCGGTTGCCATGAAGATGAAGTGACCTTCGGTGTATTCCTCGACCGGCAGCATGGTGGTGATGTACTCACCGTCATCCAGCGGCAACAGGTTGACCAGCGGACGACCACGGGCAGCGCGGGACGCTTCCGGGATTTCGTAGGTTTTCAGCCAGTAGACCTTGCCCTTGCTGGAGAACAGCAGCAGCGTGGTGTGGCTGTTGGCGACCAGCAGGTGAGCGATGTAGTCCTCATCCTTGACGCCAGTGGCCGACTTGCCTTTACCGCCACGACGCTGGGCCTGGTACGCAGCCAGCGGCTGAGTCTTGGCATAGCCACCGTGGGAAATGGTCACGACGCGCTCTTCTTCCGGGATCATGTCACCCAGGGTCAGGTCCAGGCGCGCATCAAGGATCTCGGTGCGACGCACATCGCCGTATTCGGCGCGGATGACTTCCAGCTCTTCGCGGATCACTTCCATCAGGCGCGTGGCGCTGCTGAGGATACGGATCAGCTCGCCGATCTGGTTGAGGATTTCCTGGTACTCGGCCAGCAGCTTCTCGTGCTCCAGGCCGGTCAGACGGTGCAGACGCAGCTCCAGAATGGCTTGCGCCTGCTCTGGCGAGAGGAAGTACTTGCCATCGCGCAGACCGTATTGCGGGTCGAGGTTTTCCGGACGGCAGGAATCGGCACCGGCGCGTTCGACCATCGCCACTACGGCCGAGGACTCCCACGGCGTGCTGACCAGCGCTTCACGGGCTTCCGATGGCGTTGGCGAGGCCTTGATCAGGGCGATGACCGGGTCGATGTTCGACAGCGCGACCGCCTGGCCTTCAAGGATGTGGCCACGCTCGCGAGCCTTGCGCAGCTCGAACACGGTACGACGGGTGACCACTTCGCGACGGTGACGGACGAAGGCTTCCAGCAGGTCCTTGAGGTTGAGGATCCGTGGACGACCGTCGATCAGCGCAACGATGTTGATGCCGAATACCGCCTGCAGCTGGGTCTGGGCGTAGAGGTTGTTGAGAATCACCTCAGGTACTTCACCGCGACGCAGCTCGATGACCACGCGCATACCGTCCTTGTCGGACTCGTCGCGCAGCTCGGTAATACCTTCGAGCTTCTTCTCTTTGACCAGTTCGGCGATCTTCTCGATCAGACGCGCCTTGTTCAACTGGTAAGGCAACTCGGTGATGACGATCTGCTGGCGACCACCGACCTTGTCGATGTCCTCGACAGTCGAGCGGGCACGCATGTAGATGCGTCCGCGACCGGTGCGATAGGCTTCGATGATGCCGGCACGGCCGTTGATGATCGCCGCGGTCGGGAAGTCCGGACCCGGGATGTACTGCATCAGCTCATCGACCGTCAGCTCGGGATTGTCGATGAGTGCCAGGCAACCGTCGATGACTTCACCGAGGTTGTGCGGCGGGATGTTGGTCGCCATGCCCACGGCGATACCGCTGGAGCCGTTGACCAGCAGGTTCGGAATACGGGTCGGCATGACCGCCGGGATCATTTCGGTGCCGTCGTAGTTCGGCACCCAGTCCACGGTTTCCTTGTGCAGGTCGGCCAGCAGCTCGTGCGCCAGCTTGGTCATGCGCACTTCGGTGTATCGCATGGCCGCAGCGTTGTCGCCATCGACCGAACCGAAGTTGCCCTGGCCATCGACCAGCAGGTAACGCAGCGAGAAGGGCTGCGCCATACGAACGATGGTGTCGTACACCGCGGTATCACCGTGCGGGTGATACTTACCGATCACGTCACCGACTACACGGGCAGATTTCTTGTACGGCTTGTTGAAGTCGTTACCCAGCTCGCTCATCGCGAACAGCACTCGCCGATGCACGGGCTTCAAGCCATCGCGCGCATCAGGCAGTGCCCGCCCGACGATTACGCTCATCGCGTAGTCGAGGTAGGACTGCTTCAGCTCGTCTTCGATATTGACCGGTAGGATTTCTTTGGCCAGTTCGCCCATGAGAAGCCTGATTCCTTTTTCTGGTGAAACTTCGTCAGGACCAACGAAGCTCGTCGCTGCAGGCTGAGTGCCATACATCGACTTACGACAAATCAACGAGTTAAGCCATGGATCTGCGCAGTGAAGGCATCCCCGCAGGGCTGCCTTGGAAACCGCCGGATGTTATCACAAGAGCCGCCACGCACCTATCCCCCAGATGCGCATGGAGCATAGTTAGTTGACCGATGACAGGCTTGAGGGGGATCTGAGGGGCTCAGAGAGGTGTCGCGAGGGAAAAACGTACCGGAATCGGGCGATTCCATTGCCTTTTGAGGCCTCATCGCGGCGGTGCGACGACTCGACAAGCCCACCCCCACAGGTGATCAGCATTCAAAACCCTGTGGGAGCGAGAGATCGCCACCTATTCAATGCAAGCGCTTACGGCACATCAATTGCGCCATTTTCGCGGCATCTGGCCGCTCCACGATGCCTTTTTCGGTGACGATCACGTCAATCAAGTCCGCCGGGGTAACATCGAACACGGGATTGAAGACCTCGACATCCGCCCCTACCCGCACACTGCCGATGGAAAGCAATTCATCACCCTCGCGCTCTTCCAGCGGAATGTCTTCGCCGCCAGCCGTATGCATGTCAATCGTCGAACTCGGCGCCACGACCATGAAACGCACGCCGTGGTGCATGGCATTGACCGCCAGTTGGTAGGTGCCGATCTTGCTGGCGACATCGCCATTGGCGGCAATCCGGTCAGCCCCGACGACCACCCAGGTAATACCCTTGGTCTTGAGAATATGGGCAGCGGCGGCGTCGGCATTCAGGGTTACCGGAATGCCTTCGTTGACCAACTCCCAGGCGGTCAGGCGCGAGCCCTGCAGCCAGGGACGGGTTTCATCGACATAGACACGCTCGACCATGCCCTCGATGAACGCCCCGCGAATCACCCCCAACGCGGTGCCGAAACCACCGCTGGCCAGTGCGCCGGCGTTGCAATGGGTCAGGATCGCCTGGGCATTGCCCTGATGCCTGCGGATCACGTCGACACCCAACTGGGCCATGGTCAGGTTGGCTTCGCGGTCGCTCTCATGAATGGCAATCGCCTCGACTTCCAACGCCGCCACCGGATCAGCATTGTCCTTGAGGCGGTCGAGTCGATCATGCATACGGTTGAGCACCCAGAACAGGTGTGCCGCCGTCGGACGAGCGTCAGCCAGCAGTGCGAAATCTTCCTCCAGCGCCGCATACCAGTCGCCACCTTCGGCGATCCGCTCGCGCACGGCCAGGACCATGCCATAGGCAGCAGCAATACCGATCGCCGAGGCACCGCGCACCTGCATCGAACGAATGGCCGCCGCCACGCCGGACACGTCGGTGCAGGCAATCCAGGTCTGCTCGCGGGGCAGAACACGCTGATCCAGCAGGAACAGCGTGCCATCGCGCCACTCGATGGCTTTCACCTTTTCCGCAGCCAACAGTCGATCGCGCATCCCTTTCCCCGTACCCATGAACAAAAGCCGTCGATTATAGCGATCCCCCCGCGAAGACGCTCGGGTATACTTCGCCATCCTTTATAAAAGCCCCGGACCGAATTCTTGATGCCCACCCCTGTTGCTGCGCTCGACCTCCTCCTGCTGCCGACCTGGCTGGTGCCTGTCGAACCGGCGGGCGTGGTCCTCAAAGAGCATGGCCTGGGCATTCGCGACGGGCGCATTGCCTTTATCGGCCCTCGCAGCGAAGCACTGAAGCGTGTGGCGGGCGAAATCCGCGAATTGCCCGGCATGCTGCTCAGCCCCGGCCTGGTCAACGCCCATGGCCATGCGGCGATGACGTTGTTTCGCGGCCTGGCCGATGACCTGCCGCTGATGACCTGGCTGGAACAGCATATCTGGCCGGCCGAGGGCAAATGGGTCGACGAGGCGTTCGTACGCGATGGCACCGACCTGGCGATTGCCGAGCAGATAAAAGGCGGCATCACCTGTTTCTCCGACATGTATTTCTTGCCGAAAGTTGCCAGTGAGCGGGTGCACAACAGCGGAATTCGTGCGCAGATCGCCATTCCAATCCTCGACTTCCCGATCCCCGGCGCCAGCGACGCTGACGAGGCGATCCGCCAGGGCGTCGAACTGTTCGGCGACCTCAAGCACCATCCACGGATCAGCATCGCCTTCGGCCCTCACGCGCCCTACACCGTCAGCGACGAAAACCTGGAAAAAGTGCGGGTCATCACCGAGGAACTGGACGCGGCCATTCATATGCACGTCCACGAGACCGCCTCCGAGGTCCAGCAGGCCGTCGAGCAGAACGGCGAGCGACCGCTGCAGCGCCTGGCGCGCCTGGGCCTGCTCGGACCGCGATTCCAGGCGGTGCACATGACCCAGATCAGCGATGACGACCTGGCATTGCTGGTAGAAAGCAACAGCAGCGTGATCCATTGCCCGGAATCCAACCTGAAACTGGCCAGCGGCTTCTGTCCGGTGGAACGCCTGTGGCAGGCCGGCGTCAATGTGGCGATTGGCACCGATGGCGCGGCCAGCAACAACGACCTCGACCTGCTCGGCGAAACCCGCACCGCCGCCCTGCTGGCCAAGGCCGTCGCCGGCTCGGCCGATGCCCTGGATGCCCATCGCGCGCTGCGCATGGCCACCCTCAACGGCGCCCGCGCCCTGGGCCTGGAGAACGAAATCGGCTCGCTGCAAGTCGGCAAGGCGGCTGACCTGGTGGCGTTCGACCTCTCTGGCCTGGCGCAACAGCCAATTTATGACCCGGTGTCCCAGCTGATTTATGCCACCGGCCGCGACTGCGTGAAACACCTGTGGGTCGCCGGCAAGCCATTGCTCGACGACCGGCGCCTGACGCGCCTTGATGAACAACAGCTGTGCGCCACGGCCACCGCCTGGGGCCAGCGCATCAGCGGTCACACCCGATAGAACGGAGCCTTGGGCCGACCCTCAAGGCTGACAGCAGAATTTTTCAGATTCAGAGGAATATCCATGAGCAACGTCGACCACGCTGAAATCGCCAAATTCGAGGCCCTGGCCCATCGCTGGTGGGATCGCGAAAGCGAGTTCAAGCCCCTGCACGATATCAACCCGCTGCGGGTCAACTGGATTGACGAGCGCGTCAAACTGGCCGGCAAGAAGGTCCTGGACGTCGGCTGTGGCGGCGGCATTCTCAGCGAATCCATGGCCCAGCGTGGCGCCACCGTGATGGGCATCGACATGGGTGAGGCGCCGCTGGCCGTCGCCCAACTGCACCAGCTCGAATCCGGGGTCAATGTCGAGTATCGGCAGATCACTGCCGAAGCCCTGGCCGAGGAAATGCCCGAGCAGTTCGACGTGGTCACCTGCCTGGAAATGCTCGAGCACGTGCCTGATCCATCCTCGGTGATCCGTGCCTGTTTCCGCATGGTCAAGCCCGGCGGCCAGGTGTTCTTCTCGACCATCAACCGCAATCCGAAGGCCTACCTGTTCGCCATCGTCGGCGCCGAATACATCATGAAGCTGCTGCCTCGCGGCACCCACGACTTCAAGAAATTCATTCGCCCTTCCGAACTGGGTGCCTGGAGTCGCGCCGCCGGCCTGACCGTCAAGGACATCATCGGTCTGACCTACAACCCGCTGACCAAGCACTACAAGCTGGCCGCCGACGTTGACGTCAACTACATGATCCAGACCCTGCGCGAGGAATAAGCCCATGGCAATCAGAGCAGTTCTTTTCGACATGGACGGCACCCTGCTCGACACCGCGCCGGACTTTATCGCCATCTGCCAGGCCATGCTGGCCGACCGCCAGATGCCGGCGATCCCGGACAAACGTATCCGCGACGAGATCTCCGGTGGCGCCAGGGCGATGGTCGCCGCGACGTTCATGATGGACCCGGAATCGCCCGGCTTCGAAGAGCTGCGCCTGGAGTTCCTCGAGCGCTACCTCACAGGCTGCGCGGTGCACAGCAAGCTGTTCGACGGCATGGGCGAATTGCTGGCCGATATCGAACAGGCCAGGCTGATCTGGGGCGTGGTGACCAACAAGCCGCTGCGCTTTGCCGAACCGATCATGCAACAGTTGGGCCTGGCCGAGCGCTCGGCCCTGCTGATCTGCCCGGACCACGTGAAGAACAGCAAACCCGATCCAGAGCCGTTGATCCTGGCGTGCAAAATGCTCGACCTCGATCCGGCCAGCGTGCTGTTCATTGGCGATGATCTGCGCGACATCGAGTCGGGGCGGGATGCCGGCACTCGCACCGCCGCCGTCACCTATGGCTACATCCACCCGGACGACAACCCACGGAACTGGGGTGCCGACGTGGTGGTGGATCATCCGCTGGAATTGCGCAAGGTCCTGGACAACGCCCTTTGCGGCTGCTGAGGCACGGTTTTGAATTGTGAATCCGGGTGTCGGTGCTGACGCCTTCGCGGGCAAGCCCGCTCCCACAGGCTCCCACCCTCGATCCTTGTGGGAGCGGGCTTGCCCGCGAGTGGCCGCGCCGCGGTCTGTCTTCTGTTTGAGAGGTATCTATGTTTGATTATTCCGCCCGCCCCGAACTGCTCAAGGGCCGGGTCATTCTGGTAACTGGTGCCGGTCGCGGCATCGGTGCCGCCGCCGCCAAGACCTACGCCGCCCACGGCGCCACCGTGCTGTTGCTGGGCAAGACCGAGGCCAACCTGAGCCAGGTCTACGATGAAATCGAGGCCGCCGGTCATCCACAGCCTGCGGTGATTCCGTTCAATCTGGAAACCGCCCTGCCGCATCAGTACGACGAGCTGGCGGCGATGATCGAAACCGAGTTCGGTCACCTCGACGGCTTGCTGCACAACGCCTCGATCATCGGCCCACGTACGCCGATCGAGCAGTTGTCCGGGGAAAATTTCATGCGCGTCATGCAAGTCAACGTCAACGCCATGTTCATGCTGACCAGCACCTTGCTGCCGCTGCTCAAATTGTCCAGCGACGCCTCGGTGATCTTCACCTCCAGCAGTGTCGGTCGCAAGGGCCGCGCCTATTGGGGCGCCTACGGTGTGTCGAAATTTGCCACCGAAGGCCTGATGCAGACCCTCGCGGACGAAGTCGAGACCGTCGCGCCGATCCGCGCCAACAGCATCAATCCGGGGGCCACCCGCACCAGCATGCGCGCCCAGGCGTACCCAGGGGAGAACCCGAACAACAACCCGACGCCGGAAGACATCATGCCGGTGTACCTGTACCTGATGGGGCCGGACAGTACCGGGATCAACGGCCAGGCGTTCGACGCCCAGTAACCGCCCTTGGGTCTGCTGCGATGGCGCGCCGTCACGGCAGATCCGGCTACCCGAGCTAGGCGCCAAGGAACCGAAAGCAGGGTTTTCGCTCTAAGTTGCGTAAAACAGGCAGTGTTTGAGTGATAAAACCATGAAGTCTCCTACCCCGCCCCAGACCATCGACTTTGACAGCGCCAAGTTGCAACGCCTGGGTTTCGGCCAGGTCCCGCCCCTGCTGGCACGCCCCGCCAGCCTTGGCCAACTGCGCCAGCAAATGGGCCTGCAGTTGCAGACCAGCCTGGAGCCGCAACGCATCCTCGGTCTGTTTTTCCGCGAAGTGCAACGCCTGGTGCCCCTGGATGCGCTGCTCTACCAGCATGCTTCCAGCGACCTGCGCCTGACATTCGGCCAGCGCGGCCATCATTCGGTGAGCTACAGCCTCAATCACGACGGCGAGCACTTGGGCGAACTGGTGTTCCGGCGCAATCAGCGCTTCAGCGAGCAAGACCAGGCGCAGCTCGAATCCCTGCTCTCGGCCTTATTGTTCCCGATCCGCAACGCCCTGCTGTACCGCGCGGCGACTCAAAGCGCGCTGCGCGATCCACTGACCGGCACCGGTAACCGCATCGCCATGGAGCAGACCTTGCAACGGGAGATCGACATGTCCCGGCGCCACCTGCAGCCGCTGTCACTGCTGATGCTGGATATCGACCACTTCAAGCGGGTCAATGACACTCATGGCCACGGTGCCGGCGATGATGTGCTCAGGGAAGTCGCGGCGTCGATCAAGCAACAGCTGCGCAACGTCGACATGGTGTTTCGCTATGGCGGCGAGGAATTTCTGGTCCTGCTCTCCAACACCAGCCGCGAGTCTGCTGCCATGGTTGGCGAGCGCCTGCGCCACGCCACCCAGGCCACGGACTATTGGGCGGACGGGGCGCGCATCGAACTGACCGTCAGCCTCGGCTGCTCGACCCTGTTACCGGGCGAGTCGGCCGACAGCCTGCTGCGTCGCGCCGATAATGCGCTATACGTGGCAAAGCGTCAGGGTCGAAATCGGTTGGCGATGGCCGGATAGCAACAGCTTGCTGCGCGGCAAGCTGTTGCCCGGGGTCACACTGCCCTAGCCTTCGGCCAAGGCCAGGCGTTCACGGACCAGCGGTGCCCGTTGCGTGTACTCCAGCTGCATGCAACGTTCCAGGAACAGGTACATGTAGTCGTAGCTTTTGCACACGGCCTGGCGCAACTCGGTCTGCAATGCCTTGCTCGGGTTCAGGCCGGCCAGGGTACAGATGATCTCCAGCGCCTCCCAGGGATGGGCATCATCGTACTGGGCGTGCATCTTCAGCCACTTCATCGCACGTTTGCGCTCCTCCTCGGGAAATGCCGCCGCATAGATCCCGTTGGAACAGACCACCGCCGACCACTCCCCGGTTGCCCCTTCAATCGCGTAGTTGGTGGCAGCAATGGCCACGATCAGCGAGTCGGAAGAACAGGTATGCCAGCACCAATGGCTCAGCGCGTGCAGTTCGGGATCCACGTGTTGTGCCTGCAAGTCTTCGAGACTGACGCCATGGGCGCGACTCCAGTTCACCCAGTAGTCCGCATGGTTGAGCTCGACCCGAATATTGCGCATCAACCAACGACGCGCCATGTCCTCGCCGGGATGCCGGGCAAAACGGGTCTTGGTCAGGTTCTGCGCCATGTACAGGGAAAACTGTTCGACCACGGGCCAGCCACCGATCAGGTACTGACGCATGGTTCTGGCACTGAGTTGGTTATCGCGCATGCGCTGATACAACTCGTGTTCGACTACCCGACGCTTGCTCTCACTGCACGCCTGAATCAGTTGCTGAGCCCAGGCTGGGTAACTTGCAGCTTCCATAAGCGGGCCGGATCTGTTGAATGATTCGATCACTGTCGCACTCCTTTTGATGGTGATTATCCGGATCGACAGGAAACTTCAACGGAACGTGCCGGGCGCCTTGAACAACAGCGGCCGCGGACGAGTCGGCCGACTTTGCAGACTGTCGCAGGTAAACAACTGCGGACGCTGGATGTTGTACCCCTGAGCATAATCCACGCCGATTTCCAGCAAGGCCTGCTCGATCTGCGAGGTTTCAACAAACTCGGCAATTGTGCGCTTACCCATGACATGGCCGATGTGATTGATCACTTCGACCATTGCCCGGTTAATCGGATCGTCCAACATATCCCTGACGAAACTTCCGTCGATCTTCAGAAAGTCTACAGGTAAATGTTTCAGATACGCGAATGAAGACATTCCGGCACAAAAGTCATCCAACGAAAAGTGGCACCCTAACTCTTTGAGTTCATTAATAAATTTAATTGCACTGGCGAGATTCGAGATGGCACTGGTTTCTGTAATTTCAAAACAAATCATTTCCGGCGGCACAGCGTAAGTTACGAATTGTTCGCGCAAGAAGATCAGGAATTCATTATCGCCAATAGTATTGCCTGACAGATTAATCGCACACATGGCCATAGGCCCGGGTTCTTGGCGACTTATACATTGGGCAATAATCTTGAACACGTTCTGCACTACCCAGCGATCAAGGGAAGTCATCAAACCGTAACGCTCGGCGGCCGGAATAAAGCTGTCGGGAAAAATCATGCGCCCGGCTTCGTCATGCAGTCGCAACAGAATCTCGACATGCCCTCCCCCGGCCTCCGTGTGACCCAACGCGGCAATTTCCTGGGCATACAGGCAGAAGCGGTTCTCTTCCAGCGCCATGTGCAGGCGCTGCACCCAGGCCATCTCGCCAAAGCGCAGGGACAATTCCGAGTCGTCGGGATGGTACAGCTGCACTCGATTTCGGCCCTTCTCCTTGGCCATGTAGCACGCCATGTCGGCAGCGCGCAGTAAGGCTTCGAGGGTGGTGGGCGCTTGCGTGACGTGTACCAGGCCGATACTCACCGTGGTGACGAACGGCCGCCCTTTCCAGACAAAATGCAGGTTCTGCACGGTCTGGCGCAGGCTCTCGGCGATTTTCTCGCAGGCCGGCGGCGCGCAGTTCTCCAGGAGAATGCCAAACTCGTCGCCGCCCAGACGCGCCAGGGTGTCGCCTTCGCGCAAACCCGATTGCAGCAATGCGCAGATATGCCGCAACAGCTCATCGCCTGCGGCGTGGCCGCAGGTGTCATTGACCAGCTTGAACTGATCGAGGTCGAGGAACATCAGCGCATGCCGGCCAGGCTGACGACTCAGCTGATGCAGCGCCTGCTCCAGGCGAAACTCGAACTCGCGACGATTGGCCAGGCCGGTCAAGGCGTCGTGGGTCGCCTGCCAGGACAGATTGGCGATGTACTGACGTTCCTGCGTCATATCATGCAGCACCAGTACCGTGCCGCTGACTTTGCCCGCGGTATGGATCGGCGAACCCACCAGGGTCACCGACACGGTACTGCCGTCGATGCGCTGAATCAGCTTGGAATGATCGCTACCGCCACTCAACTGGCCGCTGAGGATACGTTCGATCAGGGTAAAGTCATCGGCCTGGGCATTTTCGTCCAGCAGATTGAACAACGCCGCCAGGGGCAACCCGACGGCCTGATCGGTCTTCCAGTGGGTCAGGAGCTCGGCCGCCGGGTTCATGTAGGCAACTGCCCCCTCCACGTCGGTGGTAATCACCCCATCGCCAATCGACTGCAAGGTGATTTGCGCCCGCTCTTTTTCCAGTTGCAGGGCGTCGGCAAAGGCATGCCGCTGGGCCAGCAGCTTGTGGGTGCGCAACAAGGCCAGCACGATCAAACCCAATGCGGTGGCCAGGTTGATCACCAGCAGCAACCGCAGGATCACCCGAGAGCCCTCTCCCAGCGCGTCACTGAACGCCCGGGCAGCCGGAGTCACGGCTTCGTTGATGTCGTAGATAGCGAACTTCCAGCGCTCGATATCCTCGGGTGTGGCCTGATTGTCGGCGATACGCTGATGCATCTCCCGGGCGACCTCGTCCAGGCGCACCAGGTAGGCATCGCCCAGGGTCCAGCGATCGATGGCGGTTTCCAGGTAGCTGAAATTACGAAAGTTCAGGTACAGCCAAATCAGGCTCGGCACGTCATCCGGGTGATTGCCACCCTTGAGAATGCCGCGTCGAGCTGCTTCCAGGTCGGGCGGCTGGCGGTCCAGGGCCACCCGCAGCTCGTGCCCACCCTGGGGCACCGCCATGGCTTCCTGGTATTTGCGGTAGATCGCTTCGTCGCGACTGTAGGCGTAAAGATTGAGGTAGTAGATCGCGTCTTTCTGGCCCTTGGACCACAGGCTCTCGCCGGCCACATAACCGCGCACCGCAGACATCATGTACAGGCTGACGCCCCCGAGCAGGGCCTGGAAAAGCACAACGGCAATAAACGGCCAGACGATGCCCAACAGCCGGGGTGTTCCGAGAGTCCTTTTTTGCTTCATGAGGTCCTTAGTGCACGCACTGCCATCATCGAAAGAAGACCGCTACGGCTAGCCTAGGGTGCGTTCAGGATCCCGGCAAGTCGGATCGGCGCTTCACTTCCCCAACCGACACGCTGCAGCGCAGCATGGAAAACCCTTCGCCCCCGGCAAAATCCCCGCACTACTTGTGTAACGCACGACTCTTTACGCAGATCGCTGTAATCGGAGCCCATCTTCAATGCTCATCCGAGCACCTGAAGTCCTGCACCACTGCGAACAAGTGATCCTCCCATGCAAACCGAATCGAACCCCACACCAAAAACGACACCCACTGCTGCACAGCGCCATGACAGCCAACTGCAAGACTATGAAGCGCTGCTGACAACGTTGCGCCCCTATGAATTGTTCCAGTCCTTAACCCCTTCGAAACTCAGCAAGCAGATCGATCTGTCGAAACTTCGGATCAAGCCTTCCGAGTTCTCGGGAGTGGAAAAACGCGACGATGCCGGCCTGGCCAGCGTTACGCAAATGGCCATGTTCTATGGCATCGCTCCCTGGGACACGACCGATCCTGTGGCGCTACGCGCCGTCATCAAAGCCCTCGAGGAAAAGCAGGCAAGCTTTCGCCTGATGCTGGAGCACAGCACCCATATTGTTGGCCTGATACGCCCACCCATTGAAAAAGATCGCCAACGTTTTGCCGCTGCACGACGGGCGTCATCCGACCCTGAGAGTGTCGAGATGGAAGATATCCAGAAGGCGCTGATCAGCAGCGAAATCATTGAAGCGCTCAATTCACTTTTGCCCGAAGGCGAAACATCCCCATTCAGCTGCCTGGCCCGCGAAATACTGCTCAATGCCAACGAGCAACAACTGCGCGCGACACCCAGCGTCTACCTGGAAAAAATCCTGCAGAGCCCACTTGCCGAAACCATGGCCACTGCCGTGCTCTCGGCTTTGAAGTGGTATGGCGGGGACAACGCAGAAACCACCTCGCCGCCGATCCGCCTCAGAGTGTTGGCCAACGCCTTGATGAATGGGTTCGAAGATGCCTATCGCAATCCACAGCAGATCGCTGGCTTTGACTGGCAAACGAGGTCGCATTGGGGAAAGAGCTACGCAACCCTTCGCAGTGAATTCGAAAAGCACTTGCTCACATCTCGCCAAGCCGCCTCAGAGAAAGAAGCGATTATTCTGGCCAGGCTGTTTTTGAATCGATTTCCGGTCGAGTTCCGAATTACCGATATTCCGCCCGAAATGGGCTATCGCAACTCGATCGTCTGGGTGAACTTTCTAAACGGCGTCAACCTGATCAACGCCCATGATCCCGAAGCGCTATACCGCAAGAGTTTTCAGCAGTTGGTCGACTTGCCTATCAAACAAGCTGAAGGTGCGACAGATGAGCAACTCCAGGAAATCAGCCTGGCAAGGCTCTTGCCTACCCTCGACTGGGCCGTCACCCAAGGCTATCTCCCCGAAAAAGCATTCGAGACCTTGACCCAATCAGAGATCGAAATGGCAATCCGCACACTGGATGAACGAACGGCAGAACTCAATAACGCGACTACCCAAATCAACGAAGCCCCACCCAAACGCCTTGAGATGGCGAAAGAAACCGCCATCAAAGTCTTCGGCAAAAATTTTGTACAGGGAAATACCAGGATGGTCAGGAAAAGACCCGACTATTTTCGCTGGGATACCACGCCCGGGGAGGTGTATGACTACTATTCACTGATTGACATCATCGCCGAAGATAAATGGGGTAGCGAGAAGTGGTATTACACGACAGCTGATCGTGCCGTCACACCCTATTATTTGCGCATCAACCAGAACAGAAGACTCACCTCTCCCGTCTATTTAGGTACCGCAGGGATCCCATTGACTCTAGGCGTTCTACCCAACGTCAAGTCGATGTTCCACCATCAATTCCAGAACTATGTGCAGCGACAGACTGTTGCTTACTCAAGCCTGCTTCGCAATCTATTGACCTCACTCCCCTTCGAAGACCGTGTGGCCATCGAATGCGGTCAACTGCACATCTATAGTTTGAGACAGGAAACACGCGGAATTGAATCCGGCAATGAAACAGCAGAAGTCGTTCTACCCCTGCGGGCCCGCAACGGATTGATTCTACGGGCCACCCGGGCAGGCGTTACCAACACCTATGAACTATTGCCCCGTGTTGGCCTTGTACGCCGTATCAACAATCTTCAGCCAAGCTTGTTCGGCGGCCTGCAAAAAACTGAACAATGGCGTTTGGCGAAGGGCACTGTTCCGGTCTCAGTATTGCGCAACCAGCAACTTCCGTTCGACTGGGACGCTCATTCGACAGGTACTGCGCCTCAGGGCAATGCAACTTGCCAGGCGATCATTGAACAACTTGGCGATGAATTTTCAGCGTCCGCCGAGCATCAAGAAAAGCCCCTGACCTTTGACTCCGCGCGCTGCCAGGCAATCAGCCAGCGCATCACCGACTCCCTGCTTTACGTAGATCCGCAGCAACTTCGCGTGTTCTGCAACGGCAAAACCCAATTCGAACGCGAGGATGAGACGTACAACAAGATCCTCGAGTTCTACAAAAGGCTGGTGCCGTTCTGGGGCAGCATCGAGGACCTGATGTCGGGCAACAAGACACGCCAGATCAATGGTGCCTTCGGGTTGTTCATCGACCTGATTGCCTTCGCGATACCCATCGGCAAGTTCGTTTCGGGATCGGCGAAGCTGCTCGGTAACGCCAGTCGACTGACATTGAGCGCCAGACTGCCGGCATTCAGATCCTTGACCGCACAACTGCTGGTGCAAAGCATTCAAGCGCTGAATCCGGTGGACGGCATCGTCATGCTGCTGCGCGCATTGGCCACAAAGGGGCTGAAAATCGCCAAACTTGGCCTTACCCGTATCAACGAACTGGGAGGGCGCGCCGGCCACTATGATTTCGTTGGCAGGCTGCCGCAAATCGACAACCCTGGAAGCTGGAAATCACGCCACTCCACCGATCATCTGGCCACAGTCAGAGGCATTGAAGATGTTCAGATTCGCAACGTCGACAGATTTACTCCGCGTTTTCATCTGGTCGACCCCCTGACAGACCTGCCTTTCGGGCCACGACTTTCGACGAGGCATAACGGCATGTCCCTCGGGCGCTCGCACTTCACTCCACTGAAAGCAGACGAGGCGCATGTGTTCGTCCAGACGCCAGAGCAGGCGCGCATTCAGCACATTCCCGAAGTCGATGGCCGCACTACCGTGCTCATCGACGAAGTGCCCTATCGACTGGATGCAGGGACACTGCGACGGGCTGACCTGATTGATGACGGTCCAGCCATGACACGGATTCCCTGCCGCCTCCCGCGCGCACCGGGTGGCGGTGACTGTCGTGTCAGCTATGTCACCCACGAGCCCGCCCCCACCCCGGCCATGGGCAGCATCGACCGAACCAAGGGCTACGCCCCCTGGTTTGGCGACCGGATTTCCGTGCCCGGTTCCGTTCCTCGTGGCAAGGGCGAATTTCTCGCGGTGGATGCCCAGCTCTACCAGATCCTGAACAACCGACCGGTACGGTTCACCGGCGATCCGGCCCGACTCGGACTCAAGCGCGGTCCTCTGCTCCCAAGCCCGCAGATACAGGCGACGCTGCAGTTTCGCAAAGGCATCTTTGCCCGCGTGAGCCTCAAAGGTACGTATCAGGGCGTCGATGATACGCACCAGGTTGGAGCCATTGTCGTGCCAGCCATCGATGACACGGCCAATCACGCGTTCTTCCGAGTCAATACTCGCGAGTACTACCTGGCGACCATCCCCAGGACGGGGACAGCAGCCAATGAATTGAGCTTTACGCGCCTGCAACCTGACGACTTGATGGAGGGCACGCTCGGTGCTGAGTTGCTCAAGGTGTATACCGGCTCGCTCCATGCCAACAATATGGTGCGGTTCCATGGCGCAGAGGCTGTCCAACGGGCCATGCAGACCATGGAAGACATCGCCATCCCCCTTGGCACCACGGCCACCCCTGCGGCCAACATGAGATTTATCAAAGTCGACACCAGCCCCGGTGAGGCGCTGATGTTCGATCACTCGACTCGCCTGATTGTCGCCCGTTTGCCAGAAGGTGCCGCCAGTTGGACGCGCAGCAAAGAGGCTCCGCGGGTCTTTCGGGAGCGAACGGCGGAGATTTTCGACACATTGTTCCTGTCACCCACCATTTCCCCGAGAAATGCCGACGCTGCGCTGCGTATCGATCAGTCAATGCAGAAACTGCACAACCTGTTGCCCCGCTACGAGCGCCCGCTGAATGCCCGCAACATCGCCTACGCCGAAGTCACCACCACGACCGGCCAGCGGGAAGTCTATGTCAGCGTCTCCGGTGCCCAGGGCTCCACGACCCGCCTGCCGCTGTTCCGCCACCTGGGGGCCAATCATGTGCGTATTGGTGATACGACTTACATCAACATCGACTACAACACCAGTTTCCCGAGAACTTCGCTGGACGTCACCGGCGAGGGCCAGTTGCTGGCAGTGCCCTTGACCCTCAAGGATCCCGGCCAGTACAAAACGGCGATGTTCGCTCGCCCGACCTCGCTGGACAGTGAAAGCAAACTGATTCGGGTGATACGCGAAAAATACCCTGATGCGAAGGAGCTTCGCTCGGTCGATGTCGCCACGACCATGCCCCCCTGCGAATCCTGCTCAATGGTGATAAAGGAGTTCGGGCACGATGGCACCAAGGACATTTTGCAGGTGCTGTGGGGATAACCTACAACTGCTGCAAATGCCCATACAGCTTGGCGTACAACCCACCACCGGCAATCAGCTGCTGGTGATCGCCATCTTCGGCCACCTGTCCGCCATCGAACACCAGCACCCGATCCGCCTGTTTAACCGCTGACAGGCGGTGGGCGATGATCAAGGTGGTGCGGCCACTGAGAAAACGCGCCAGGGCCTGGTGCAGGTTGTACTCGGTGGCCGCATCCAGCGCCGAGGTGGCTTCATCGAGAATCACCACCTTGGGCTGGGCCAGGACCATGCGCGCGATGGCCAGGCGTTGCCGCTGGCCGCCCGACAGGCGCACCCCGGAACGTCCGACGATACTGTCCAGGCCATTGGGCAAGGCCCTGACGGTGCCATCGAGTTGGGCGATTTCCAGCGCTTGCCAACAGGCCTCGTCGCTGCGCTCACGGCCCATGCTCAGGTTGGCCCGGATGCTGTCGTTGAACAACGCCGGATGCTGCAGCACCACGGCGACGTTCTCGCGGATGGTCGCCAGGCCGATGTCCTGCTGCGTGGCCCCGCCAAAACGAATGCTCCCCGCTTGCGGCGTGTACAGACCCAGGAGCAGTTGCACCAGGGTGCTCTTGCCGCCACCGCTGGCACCGACAATCGCAACTTTTTCGCCGGGGGCGATGGCCAGGTTCATCTGGTCCAGCACCGGCTCGTCGCCGTAACTGAAGCTCAGGCCCTGGATCTCGATGCCCACGGTTTCACGGCCCTGGAACGGGTCGACGCCTGCCGGGTACTGGGGCTCGTCGGCGCGCGACAGCAACTCGTTGATCCGCGTCAGCGCGCCGCCGGCGGCGTAGTAGGCGTATTGCAGGTTCAGCAGTTGCTCGACCGGACCGATCATGAACCACAGGTAGCTGAACACCGCGAGCATCTGGCCGATCGACAGGTCGGAAAACAACACGGTGAGCATGGCCGCGGCGCGAAAGATATCGATGCCGAACTGGAACAGCAAACCGCTGGCGCGGCTCGACGCATCGCTCTTCCATTGCGAATTGACCGCATAGTTGCGCACTTCCTGCGCACGGGTACCGAGTAGACCGAGGAAAAAGCCCTGGCGGTTGCCGGCACGGATTTCCTGAATCGCATCGAGGGTTTCGGTCAGGGCTTGAGTGAAGCGCGAAGTACTGTCGTTCTCCAGCTTCTTCAGGTGTTTGACTCGCTTGCCCAACTGCACCGTGGCGTAGATCACCAGCGGGTTGAACAGCAGGATCAGCAGCGCCAGTTGCCAGTGCATCCACATCAGGATGCCGGCGGTGCCCACCAGCGTGAGCATGGCCACCAGGAAGCGACTGAGGGTTTCGCCGACAAACTTGTCCACCGTGTCGAGGTCGGTGACCAGGTGGGTGGTCACGGTGCCACTGCCCAGGCTTTCGTATTCACCCAGGGAAATGCGTTTGAGCCGCTCGATCAGGCGCAAGCGGATGCGGTAGACGATGTCCTTGGCCAGCCCGGCGAACAGTTTGGCCTGGACCACGTTGAACAACAGGGCTGAACAACGCAGCGTCAGGGTGATCAGCAGCATCAGGCCGATGTAGCCGGCAGCACTTTGCCAGGCGACCGGCAGTGCGTGGTTCATGACTTTCAGCGCGGCGTCGCCGTGGCCGAGCAGCACTTCATCCACCAGCAACGGCAGCAGCAGCGGGATCGGCACACTGCACAGGGTCGCCAGCACGGCAACGCCGTTGGCGATCCACAAGGCTTTTTTATGTTGAAGTGCCAGACGACGGATTTCGGCCCAACTCAGTCGATCTACCCGTTTGGATTGTTGCCCATCGTCAGGCTGGTCATGCACAGGCAGCGCGCTCCAGCCAGCGACCGAGCAGCGGCGACAGCTCGCTGAGCGGTTGGTAGCCATTGGTCAACAACGCCAGTTGGCCATTGCGCTCGGCCAGCAAGGTCGGGAAGCCGGCGATGCCCAGGTCCTGGACCCAGGTGAAGTCGGCGGCGGTGGCCGTATGCTGCTCGGCACGGTCGAACACGTCGGCGAATTCGATGCGCGGCAGGCCCGCTTGCTCGGCCAGCTCCACCAGCACGCTGGCGTGGGTGACATCACGCCCCTGTACATAAAACGCCTGCTGAATCAGCCTCAGCAGCTTCCACGCACAATCCGGCGCCAGGCTGCGCGCCGCGACCAGGGCCCGGCACGCCGGCTCGGTGTCGTAGACAAAACCGTCAGGCAACGCGCCGTCGAACTTGAACGGCTGGCCGGTGGCCTCGTGGACCGCCTGCCAGTGTTCGAGGATGTAGCGCCGGGTGGTCGGCTCCAGCGCCGAGCCGCTGCCGGTGCGCAAACCACCCACCACTATGTGCAACTCGACGCCCGCGGCCTGCGCCTGCTCGACCAATGCCTCGGCCACCGGGGCGAACCCGTAGCACCAGGAACACATCGGGTCCATCACATAGAGCAGGCGCGCGGACATGGTTCAGGCCTCGGTCGATGATTGCTTGTAGTTGTAGCCGATCGGGTGCGGCTGGTTGCGAGCCTTGGCCAATTCGATCTGCTTCTGCCGGTCGATGGCACTGCGGCGGGTTTTCTCGCTCAGCGTATCCCAGCAATGCGGGCAACTGATGCCGGCCACGTAGTGCTCGGACGCACGGTCTTCAACGCTTACCGGCGTACGGCAGGCATGACATTGATCGTAGTCGCCTTCGCTCAGATCGTGACGAACCGTGACCCGGTTATCGAACACAAAGCAGTCGCCCTGCCATTTGGTTTCTTCCTGCGGCACCTCTTCGAGGTACTTGAGGATCCCGCCCTTGAGGTGGAACACTTCGCCGAAACCCTCGCTGAGCATATAGCTGGAGGCTTTTTCGCAACGAATGCCACCGGTGCAGAACATCGCGACCTTCTTGTGAACGGCCGGGTCGAAGTTGGCTTTGATGTAGTCGGGGAATTCGCGAAAACTGGTGGTCTTCGGGTCGATGGCGCCTTCGAAGGTGCCGATCGAGACTTCATAGTCGTTGCGGGTATCGATCAACAGCACTTCCGGGTCGCTGATCAACGCGTTCCAGTCTTGCGGATCAACATAGGTGCCGACCTTTTTGTTCGGGTCGACGCCTTCAACGCCCAGGGTGACGATCTCTTTCTTGAGCTTGACCTTGGTCCGATAGAACGGCTGCTCGTCGCAGTACGATTCCTTGTGATCGATATCGTGCATGCGCGGGTCGTTCTTCAGCCAGGCAATCAGCCCGTCGATGCCTTCGCGGCTGCCGGAAACGGTGCCGTTGATGCCTTCTTCGGCAATCAGCAGGGTGCCCTTGATGCCGTTATCGACCATCGCCTGCAGCAGTGGCTCGCGCAGGGCGACGTAATCTTCCAGGGTGACGAACTTATACAGTGCCGCCACGACAATGGCTTGTGTCATGGGTATTTCTCCAGGTGGCTACCCTCGCAAAGGGTGAACCGGATAAAAAAAACGCGCCGGCTAAGCGGCGCGTTGCGGATTGTAGCAAAAAAGCAGCTTTGAGCCTCAAGCTTCAAGCGGCAAGTTACAGGCGGATCGCATTCCAGCTTTTTCTTGCAGCTTACAGCTCCCCACTGCTCCTAAGCATGCCCGCCGGCACAGGTCGGCGAGGCCGGCGCGACGCCGATCTTCGCCCACTCTTCTGGCGTGTAGGTGTGCAGCGCCAGGGCATGAAACTCACCCATCAGGTCACCCAGAGTGGCGTAGACCTTCTGGTGGCGCTTGACGCTGTTGAGTCCGGCGAACTGTTCGCTGACCACTACCGCCTTGAAGTGGGTCTGCAGCCCGCGGCTGTGCATGTGGCTTTCATCCAGCACGTCCAGGTGAGCAGGCTGCAACGCGCTCAGCGTCGACTCAATACGTTGTTGCATGGTCATTACGGGCTCCGCTTATGGCTTTTTCTTCGCGGCGGCGGCCGCTTTCGGATCAAGTTCGGCCGTCATGTCGGCCAGCAGCTTGTTGACCACCGGCACCGCACTTTCCAGCTTGGCCTGGGTCATCTGGGCCGACTGTTGGGTCAGCTGGGGCATTTTTTCCAGGACTTTCTTGCCCAGTGGCGACTGGTAGAAGGCCACCAGGTCCTTGAGTTCGGATTCGCTGAAGTTGCTGGTGTACAGCTTGACCATGTCCGGCTTCAGCTTGTTCCAGCCAATGGCCTGGTCCAGTGCGGCGTTGGCCTTGGCCTGGTAGGTTTCCAGCAGGGCTTTTTTCGACTCCGGCGCCTTGGTCTGGGCGAAGCGCTGGGCGAACATCTGCTGCACCTGCATGTACACCGGAGTGCCCAGCTTGTCAGCATGCGCCAGGGTCAGGAAGGCCTCGGCGCTGGCGTTGTGGCTGGCGGTATCGGCGAAAGCCTGGCCGCTGGCACAAACCAGGGCAACCGCAGTACAGATGGCACGAAGACGAGTCATCGAGTGTCCTTTTCTAGCTGGCGAGGTTAAACCCCAAAGGCAGCCATTCTGCGCCTAAAAAACGCGCATGCTCAACCCCTACCCCTTGGCCGGCCTGACGGGCAGCAACAAAAGCGCAGAAAAAGCGCCCGATGGAACCTCGGCTGACAAACAGGACCTAAACTGCGCTATCAGCCCTGAAGGAATGTGACCCATGAGCCGTATAGAAACCGACAGCCTTGGCCAGGTTGAAGTCCCGGATGACGCCTACTGGGGCGCCCAGACCCAACGTTCGCTGATCAATTTCGCCATCGGCAGCGAGCGCATGCCGCTGGCGGTGCTGCACGCCCTGGCGCTGATCAAGAAAGCCGCGGCGCGGGTCAATGATCGCAATGGCGACCTGCCGGCCGACATCGCCCGGCTGATCGAACAAGCCGCCGACGAAGTGCTCGACGGCGAGCACGACGAGCAATTCCCGCTGGTGGTCTGGCAGACCGGCAGCGGCACCCAGAGCAACATGAACGTCAACGAGGTGATCGCCGGTCGCGCCAACGAGTTGGCCGGCAACCCGCGCGGCGGCAAGGCCCCGGTGCACCCGAACGATCACGTCAACCGCTCGCAGAGTTCCAACGACTGCTTCCCCACCGCCATGCACATTGCCGCGGCCCAGGCCGTGCAACAGCACCTGCTGCCGGCGATCAACGAGCTGTCCGGCGGCCTGGCCGAGCTGGCCGCACGTCATATGAAACTGGTCAAGACCGGCCGCACCCACATGATGGACGCGACGCCGATCACCTTCGGCCAGGAAATTTCCGCGTTCATCGCCCAACTCGACTATGCCGAACGCGCCATTCGCGCCGCCTTGCCGGCAGTCTGCGAGCTGGCCCAGGGTGGCACGGCAGTGGGCACCGGGCTCAACTCGCCCCACGGCTTTGGCGAGGCGATTGCTGCCGAGCTGGCCGCCCTCTCCGGCTTGCCGTTCGTCACGGCACCGAACAAATTCGCTGCACTGGCCGGCCATGAGCCGCTGACCAACTTGTCCGGCGCCCTGAAAACCCTGGCCGTGACCTTGATGAAAATCGCCAACGACCTGCGCCTGCTCGGTTCCGGCCCGCGCGCCGGTTTTGCCGAGGTCAAGTTGCCGGCCAACGAGCCGGGCAGCTCGATCATGCCGGGCAAGGTCAACCCGACCCAGTGCGAAGCCCTGTCGATGCTGGCCTGTCAGGTGCTGGGCAACGACGTGGCGATCGGCTTCGCGGCGAGCCAGGGTCACCTGCAACTGAACGTGTTCAAGCCGGTGATCATCCACAACCTGCTGCAATCGATCCGTCTGCTGGGCGATGGCTGCAGCAACTTCCAGCTGCATTGCATCGCCGGTCTTGAGCCGGATGCCGAGCAGATGGCCGCCCACCTGGAGCGTGGCTTGATGCTGGTGACTGCGCTGAACCCGCACATCGGTTATGACAAGTCCGCGGAGATCGCCAAGAAGGCCTACGGCGAAAACCTGACCCTGCGCGAAGCGGCGTTGCAGTTGGGTTATCTGACGGACGAGCAGTTCGACGCCTGGGTGCGCCCGGAAAACATGCTGGAGGCCGGCAAGCAGGGCTGATGCCGCTCCTCGCCGCTGCTCTTACAAGCAGCGGCGATCAGCTCTGACCGCCCACCGCACGCAACCGCCGCGCCCTGAGCCCGGCAATCAGCGAAGGCCCCAGGGCCACCAGCGCCGAACCCAGCACCACCAGCACCGCACCGCCATAGGCCAGGCTGTTGATCTGCTCGGCGTGCACATACTCGGGCCAGATCCAGGCCGCCAGCGCCACTGCAGCGAAGGTCACCAAGGGCGTGATTGCCAGGGTCGCACTGACCCGCGAGGCTTCCCAGTGCGCCAGCGCCTCGGCAAACGCGCCATAGGCAACCAGGGTGTTGAGACAGCACGCCAGCAGCAGCCAGCCTTGCAGCGGGGTCAGCGCCAGGGTTTCCAGCGGGTGCACCCAAGGCGTGAGCAGCGCTGCGCAGAACAGGTAGATCACCATCATCACCTGCAGCGAATTCCACACCGTCAGCAGCTGTTTTTGCCCCATGGCATAGAAGGTCCAGACCGTCGACGCCGCCAGAATCAGCAACACGCCGGCGGTGTAGTCGCTCAGGGAGGTCAGGAGCTCGGCCAGGCGCTCATTGAAAAACAGACCGAAGCCAACCATCAGCACCAGCAGGCCAATGCCCTGCCCCAGGGTAAAACGCTCCTTGAACACCAGCACACTGCCGAGCAGCAGCAGGATCGGCCCCACCTGCACCACCAGTTGCGCGGTGCCGGGACTCAGCAGGTTCAGGCCCATCAGATAGAGGATGTAGTTGCCGACCAGGCCGAACACCGCCATCAACACCAGCCAGCCGCCTTTGCGCCCCAGCGCCTGGCGGCTCGGCAGTCGGCGAGTGGCGGCCAGATAGACGAACAGGCAACCGCCGGACACCAACAAGCGAAACCAGGTGACGGTGATCGGGTCCATCACCACCAATACTTGCTTGAGCTTGATCGGCAGGATTCCCCAGAGGAACGAGGTCAACAGCGCCAGGAACAGACCGTAACCCCAGCGACCGGACGAAATGTGCATGCGAACCCCAAAAGAACCAACGGCGAGAAAAGCCCATTCTAGGCTTCCTCGCCGTACACACACAGTGACAGTTACGCACCAGCCGCTGCTGGGACTGTATCGGTCGCTGCCAGGCTAGCGCACCGCTTCGAACAACCCGGTCGCGCCCATGCCACCGCCGACGCACATGGTGACGATGCCGTAGCGCAGGTTGCGCCGTTGCAGCTCACGCACCAGATGACCGACCTGACGCGAGCCGGTCATGCCAAACGGGTGGCCGATAGAGATCGAACCGCCGTTGACGTTGTACTTGTCGTTGTCGATTTCCAGGCGGTCGCGGCTGTAAAGGCACTGCGAAGCAAAGGCTTCGTTGAGCTCCCAGAGATCGATATCCGCCACCTGCAAGCCCTTGGCCTTGAGCAGCTTGGGCACCGAGAACACCGGGCCGATGCCCATCTCGTCCGGTTCGCAGCCCGCCACCGTAAAACCACGGAAAAACGCCTTGGGCTTGAGCCCCAGTTGCAGGGCTTTTTCCAGGCTCATCACCAGGGTCATCGAGGCGCCGTCAGACAATTGCGAAGAGTTGCCTGCGGTCACCGAACCGTCTTCGGCGAACACCGGCTTCAAACCGGCGAGGCTTTCGTAGGTGGTGTCTGGGCGGTTGCAATCGTCGCGGTCAACGATGCCATCGAGGATTTGCACCTCGCCGGTGGTTTTGTCCTCGACCTTGTATTTCACCGCCATTGGCACGATTTCGTCGCTGAACAGCCCGGCCGCCTGCGCCTGGGCGGTGCGTAGCTGGCTCTGCAGGGCGTAGAGGTCCTGCGCTTCACGACTGACCGAATAGCGCCGGGCGACAATCTCCGCGGTCTGGCCCATGGGGAAATAGATCCCCGGCACCTGCTCCTTGAGCAATGGGTTGACCAGGTTGTCGGTGTTGACGCTTTTCATTGTCAGGCTGATGGACTCGACGCCACCGGCGACGATGATGTCGCTGCAACCCGAGGCGATCTGGTTGGCGGCAATCGCAATCGCCTGCAGGCCCGAGGAACAGAAACGGTTGAGGGTCATGCCGGCAGTGCCGGTGCCCAGGCGCGAGAGCACCGCGACATTGCGGCCAATGTTGAAACCCTGGGCGCCTTCGTTGGAGCCGGCGCCGACGATGCAGTCCTCGACGCTGGCCGGGTCGATGCCATGGCGCTGCAGCAATGCGTTGACGCAATGGGCCGCCATGTCGTCCGGGCGAGTCTGGTTGAACTTGCCGCGGAACGATTTGGCCAGGCCGGTTCGTACGCTGTCGACGATCACTACTTCACGCATGGCATACCTCGAGTGTTGTTGTCGTTGAAAGAAGTGGATCGAGCATAGATCCACCTGATCGCCGACCGCGACAATCATTCACCCCGCGTATGCGAGCCCATCGAACTACTTCTTGTCGTCCTTGTGCTTTTTTGCATGTCGGTCGGATTTCTCAAACGCGGCTTCCAGGGCGCGGTTGATGGTGCGCAACACCTTGACCCGGGCCCAGCGCTTGTCATTGGCTTCCACCAGCGTCCAGGGCGCGACCTCGGTGCTGGTGCGATCGACCATGTCGCCCACGGCGGTGCGGTAGTCATCCCACTTCTCGCGGTTGCGCCAGTCGTCCTCGGTGATCTTGAAACGCTTGAAGGGGATCTGCTCGCGTTCCTGGAAACGCTCCAGTTGGGTCTGCTTGTCGATGGCCAGCCAGAACTTCACCACGATCACATTGGAAGCGTTGATCTGCTCTTCGAAGTCGTTGATCTCGCTGTAGGCGCGCATCCAGTCAGCCTGGGTGCAGAAGCCTTCGATGCGTTCAACCAACACCCGGCCGTACCAGGAGCGGTCGAAGATGGTGAATTTGCCGCGCGCTGGAAGGTGTCGCCAGAAGCGCCACAGGTAGGGTTGCGCACGTTCTTCCTCGGTGGGTGCGGCAATCGGCACGATGCTGTACTGACGCGGGTCCAGCGCCGCGGCCACACGGCGGATCGCCCCGCCCTTGCCGGCGGCGTCGTTGCCTTCGAACACCGCGATCAGCGCGTGCCGGCGCATGCGCTTGTCACGCAGCAAGCCGGCCAGGCGGGCCTGCTCGGTAATCAATTGCTCTTCGTAGTCTTTCTTGTCCAGGCGCTGGTTGAGATCGAGGCTGTCCAGCAGGCTGAAATGGTCGACGCTGGTGGTCAAGGGCGCGGCGCTGACCTTCTCCGGCTTGAGCTTGGCGCGCTTGAGCGCTCCCTGCAGGCCCTCGAGCAGGATCTTGCCCACCGCCAGGCTGCGGTAATGCGGATCGACCCCTTCGATAACATGCCACGGCGCGTAATCGCGACTGGTGCGGCGGATCGCCCGCTCGCCGTAATGCACGAACTTGTCGTAGGTCTGCGATTGCTGCCAGTCCAGCGGGCTGATGCGCCAGCTGTGCAGCGGATCGTCCTGCAGCGACTTGAGGCGGGCCTTCATCTGTTTCTTGGACAGGTGGAACCAGAACTTGAAGATCAGCGCCCCTTCGTCGCACAGCAGTTTTTCCAGGCGTTCGGCGCCGGTGATCGCCTGATCGAGTACCGCGTCCTTGAACAGGCCGTGGACCCGCCCCTGCAGCATCTGGCTGTACCAGTTGCCGAAAAATACCCCCATGCGCCCCTTGGCCGGCAACATCCGCCAGTAGCGCCAGGCCGGTGGGCGTGCCAGCTCTTCGTCGGTTTGCTGATCAAAGGTGCGCACCTCGATCAGTCGCGGGTCCATCCACTCGTTGAGCAGCTTCACCGTCTCGCCCTTGCCGGCGCCTTCGATGCCGTTGATCAACACGATGACTGGAAAACGCGCTTGCTGCTGCAGTTCGAACTGGGCTTCGAGCAAGGCTTCACGCAGCGCCGGGACTTCGGCCTCATAGGTTTCTTTGTCGATCACGTGACCGATTTCGGCGGATTCGAACATGGCTGACTCCCTTCCAAGATGGCTCAAGACTAGCGGATTGATGGCCCTCTTGTGCGCAATGCTGTCCAGCTTTTTTGTAGGAGCAGCCGGTCGACGCTCGAATGCTCGCGAAGGCCGTCAACGAAAACGCGGGCATTCTGAATGAACGGGGCGCACACAAGTTTTTCGCGAGCAGGCTCGCCCTTACAAGGTGAGTGAGCCCGGCCGCGATCAGCTAGAATGCCCGCCTTGCCCGCACCGAGCCTGCCATGAATCCTGCACTGCCCCACGCCCAACTCGACTGGGACGACCAAGGCCGCCCGCGCTCGCGGGTGTTCGACGACGTGTACTTCTCCGATCAGTCGGGCCTGGACGAAACCCGCTATGTGTTCATCGAGCAGAACCGCTTGAGTGAACGCTTTGCCGCACTCAAGGCAAACGAAAAGCTGGTGATTGGTGAAACCGGATTTGGCACCGGGCTGAATTTTCTCTACGCCTGGCAACTGTTCGAGCAACAGGCCGTGGCCGGTGCGCGCCTGCATTTCATCAGCGTCGAGAAGTACCCGCTGAGCCCGCCCGACCTGCAGCGGGCGCTGGCGCTGTGGCCGCAGCTCAAACCTTTCGCCGATCAATTGTTGGCGCAGTACGTGGCGATCCACCCGGGTTTCCAGCGGCTGGTGCTGGATAACGGCCGCGTGACCCTGACCCTGTTGATCGGCGACGCTCTGGAGCAATTGCCGCAACTCGATGCCCAGATCGACGCCTGGTTTCTCGACGGCTTCGCCCCGGCCAGGAACCCGGACATGTGGACCGCCGAACTGTTCGCCGAACTGGCGCGCCTGGCAGCCCCCGACTCGACCATCAGCACCTTCACCAGCACCGGCTGGGTGCGCCGCCTGCTCAATGCCGCAGGTTTCAAAATGCGCCGCACGCCGGGCATCGGCCATAAATGGGAGATCCTGCGCGGGGCGTTTCTTGGCTGGCCTGAAGACACTCCGCCTGCCGCCAGCGCCAAACCCTGGTTCGCTCGGCCGGCGCCATGGCGCGGTGAACGTCGCGCGCTGGTGATCGGTGCCGGCCTGGCCGGTTGCGCCAGCGCCGCCAGCCTGGCAGCCCGTGGCTGGCAGGTCAGCCTGCTGGAACGGCATGCCGATCTGGCCCAGGAAGCCTCGGGCAATCCCCAGGGCGTGCTGTACCTCAAGCTCTCGGCCCACGGCACCGCCCTGTCGCAGATGATCGTCAGCGGTTTCGGCCACACCCGCCGCCTGCTCGAACACCTGCAACGTGGTACTGACTGGGACGACTGCGGCGTGCTGCAACTGGCATTCAATGCCAAGGAAGCCGAACGCCACGCGCAACTGGCGGCGGCCTTCCCCGCCGACCTGGTGCATCAGCTTGATCAGCAGCAGGCCGAAGCTCGCGCCGGCATCGCCCTGGAGCACGGCGGCTTGTTCTACCCCGAGGGCGGCTGGGTGCATCCGCCAGCGCTGTGCCAATGGCAGGCGGTCCACCCCAGCGTACAGTTGCTGAGTCACCGCGAAGCCGTGGAGTTACGCAAGGTCGACGACCAGTGGCAAGCCTGGGACGGCGAAACCTTGTTGTCCAGCGCGCCATTGGTGGTCCTCGCCGGCGCGGCCGAAATCAAGCGTTTCGCGCAAAGCGCCGAATTGCCGCTCAAGCGCATCCGCGGGCAAATCACCCGCCTGCCACAAACCGCCGACAGCCAATCCCTGGCCACGGTGGTCTGCGCCGAAGGCTATGTCGCCCCGGCGCGCCTGGGCGAACACACTCTGGGCGCCAGCTTCGATTTCCACAGCGACGACCTGACGCCGACCACCGCCGAGCACCTGGGCAACCTGGAAATGCTCAAGGAAATATCCACCGATCTGGTGATGCGTCTGCACGCCGATCAACTCGACCCGCAGCAGTTGCAGGGCCGGGCCGCCTTTCGCTGCACCAGCCCGGACTACCTGCCCATCGTCGGCCCGCTCGCCGACCGCAATGCCTTCGGCGAAGCCTATGCGGCGCTGGCCCGGGATGCACGGCAGGTTCCGGACATCCCTTGCCCGTGGCTGGAAGGGTTGTACGTCAACAGCGGCCACGGCTCGCGCGGCTTGATCACCGCGCCGCTGTCCGGCGAATTGCTGGCGGCCTGGCTGGACAACGAGCCCCTGCCGCTGCCGCGTGCTGTGGCCGAGGCCTGTCACCCCAATCGCTTCGCTTTGCGCCAATTGATCAGGGGCAAGGCCGGCCAATGACTTCAGTGCTGGCGGTCGCCGGGATACAGGGCCTGATAGTTGCTGACCGCATCGTCAATGGTGGGAAAGAACGCCGCTTCCCCCAGGCGGGCGAACAGGCCGAAGCGCTTGAGCTTGTCCTTGACCGGGTCTTTCATTTCGGCCACGCACAATTTGATGCCCGCTGCATGCAGGGTGTCATCCAGTTCCGCCAGCACGTCGGCTGAAGTGACATCGACGCTGGTCACCGGTTCGGCGGCCACCACCAGCCAGCGCACCGGCGTCGGCGAGGCAGCCACGGCGTCCAGCACGCGGTCGTTGAACAGTTCCGCGTTGGCGAAAAACAGCGGTGCATCCCAGCGAAACAGCACCAGCCCGGGGATCAAGCTGGCCTGTGGATAACGTTGGATATCGTGGTAGCCCTTGACCCCCTCGGGCTGCCCCAGCACCGCGGAATAGGGGCGCCAGCCATCCCAGAGAAACTCGATCACGGCGAGCACGATGGCCAGGGCGATCCCTTCAATCGCACCGAACACCGCGACGCCGATGGTGCAGACAATCGACAGCCAGAACTCCCAACGCTGAATGCGATAGATCCGTCGCAGGTCAGCGACTTCGATCAGGCCAATCGCCGAGGCAATCACCACCGCCGCCAGTGCGGCATTGGGCAGGTGCTGCAACAGGTTCGGCGCCACCATCAACAACAAGGCCACCGCCAGTGCACCGACAATCCCGGTCAACTGGGTTTTCGAGCCTGCGGCTTCGGCCACCGGGGTGCGCGACGAACTGCTGCTGATGGGAAAACCCTGGAAAAACCCGGCCGCCAGATTGGCAAAGCCCAGGCCGGCCATTTCCTGGTTGGGGTCGACATAACTGCGGGTGCGCGCCGCGTAGACCCGTGACAGCACGCTGGTGTCGGCGAACGAGACCAGCGCTACCGCGCAGCCACCGATCAGCACCGGGACCAGGTCTTCGCGAGTAATCCAGGGAATGGCGAACGCCGGCAAGCCCTGGGGCAGCGCGCCGAGCACCGAGACCCCGGCACTCGTACCCAGATCCAGCACGCCGACGGCGACCGTCGCCCCGACCACGGCGATGAGGATGCCGGGGATGCGCTTGTTGCCCTTGAGCAGCAGGATCACTGCCAGGGTCGCGGCGCCGACCGCAAAGGTGATCCAGTTGCTCTTGCCGTCGAGTATTGCCGTGGCGATGGACCAGAGATTGGTCAGCGGGCCTGCGGATTCGATGGAAAAGCCGAACATCTTCGGCAACTGGCTGATCAATACGGTCAGGGCGATTCCGTTCATGTAGCCATAGCGGATCGGCTTGGACAGCAGCTCGGTGATAAAGCCCAGGCGCGCAATGCCGGCGAGGATGCACACCACGCCCGAGACAATCGCCATCGCCGCCGCCAGGGCTACCGCGCGCTGCGGATCACCACCGGACAGCGGCAGGATCACTGCGAGGATCACCGCCGCCAGCGACGAGTCCGGGCCCAGCACCAGGATCCGGCTGGGGCCGAACAATGCGTAGGCGATCAGCGGCACGATGGTCGCGTACAGTCCGTAAATGCCGGGCAGCCCGGAGGCCACCGCGTAGGCGATCCCCACGGGCACCAGCATGGTGGTCAATACCAGGCCGGCAAGGATGTCGTGGCGCAACCAGGCCAACTGGTACTCGCGCAGCGTGCGCAGCCCAGGCAGCCAGCGGTTCAAGCCGGTATTGGCGCCGGTCTTGCGCACGATGCGTCCCGGTTCGGGAGTTGGCGACGGAGAGTCCGCTGGGGTCATGGGTCTGGGGCCCTTGGAGAGGGAAAAAGGGAAGAAGCCATCGCAGAATCATCGAGGGGGTAGCCAGCTGTCGCCGGTCTACCCCCTCGCCCATCAATGGAATGGGAAGATGTAGTTCATCCAGGCTGCCATGCGCAGCAGGATCTTGCGCATGATCGCCACATGGTGGAAGTGCTGGCTGTACAGCGCCGCCTGGCCATATGAGCCACCGGGTAGCAACTTGGCATACTCCGGGTAATCCGGGTCGGTGATTTCGATCACCACTGGCACCCGTCCCGGTGGTGGCGATCCGGTGTAGCTGAGCAAGGTGCCGGATGGCTGGATCTGCCCCTCGCCAATCACACTGATGACATTCTTCACCTTGCCCTTGAATACCCGCCCCGGTATGCCGTCGAACGCGACCTCTGCCTCATCGCCCGGCACCAGGCGCAGCAAGCTGTTCTGGCGCATCCAGGCAGCAAAGTATTGGCCCTCGTCCGGGATGAAGACCATCGACGGACGCAGCGGAAACTTGGTCGCCATCATCCCCGCACGCAGCGAAACATGGGTCACGAAACCCTTGCTCGGTGCCCGTACGGTGGTGTTGTCCAGATCGAACTGGGCATTGTCGATCTGCCCCTGCAGGTCGTCCACCAGCGCCTGGGCAGCATCCAGCTCGCGCCGCGTACCGAAGTTGCGCTTGATCAGTTCGTTGATCCGGAACAAATCAGCCCGCGCCGAGATTTGCTGGGCCTTGAGCGACTTGAGACGGTTCTCGAACGGCTCGGGGTCGATACGAAACAGCACATCCCCGGTCTTCAACGGCTCGTTGCCCTTGACCGGCACCTCGATCACCTTGCCCGTCACGGTCGGGATAATCGGCACCGAGACGTAGTACGAGCGCGCCACTTCCGAGTAGGGGTGGTTGTAGTTCATCAGGAAGATCAGCGCGCCGATCAGCACCACGCCTCCCAACACGGCAGTCGGCACCGTCCACTTGTTCAAGGGAATACGGAAAATCTTGAAGATCGCCACGCAAATGGCGGTGTAGGTCAGGATCAGTAATAAGTCCATGGTTTATTGCCGTCCTTCTGTAGTGTCATCGGACAACGTCTTCCCTTCCAGGCGCTGTACGCGTTGGCGCAATTCAGCCAGCTCCTTGACCAGTTCCGCATCGAGCTTCAACTGCTCGGGATCTGTTCGAAACCCCCAGCCTCTATCTTCCCGGTACAACATGGCCCAGATCCACAGGAACGGCCACAAGGCGTGCAGGGTGAACAGACTCACCCAACCTGCTGCGTGAATGGCGTCCTGATGTGGATGTTTGCGGTGTACGGCAATTTCGTAGGGAATGTCGTGCAGCACGATAATCCCGTAGAACAGCACGATGGCCGCGAAAAAAAGTATGCCCAGCGCAATGTAGTCGAGCACGACGCCCCCCTCCCGAAAAACAAAATCAGCGCGTACGCACCACGTGAGTGCTGTGATGGTCGACCGCGGCCGCTGCTTCGCGCGCGACCGTTCGAAATCATAGTAGTTCAAGTTTAAACGGCTGCCCGGCGATCGCCTGCTGACTTAACTCAGTGAAATCGCAAATAGCAGACAGTCCCATGCAGGGCGAAATGCTCGGCAATTCAATCGATAACGTCAGCAGGCAAGTTGCCGAACAGCGACTATTCTTGGGCGTGTCCGTCAGCTATTACAGGGAAACCAGGCTCATGAAACCCATCAAATCCTTCGCCTTGCGTGTTACGTTTGCCACCCTTCTGTCGACTGCCGCCATCAGCGCCCAGGCGGCTGATATTCCGTTGGGCAGTACCGCGATGGAAGGCCACGTGGTGACGCAGGTATTGGCGGTCGATGCGGCAAACCATCAAGTGACGATCGAAGGCCCTGACCAGCAGCCGATCCCCCTGCAACTGACCGAGAAAGCCAAGGCCCTGCACAACCTGAAAGTCGGTGACAAGGTCGACATTCAAGTCCTGCGCTCGGTGGCCTATGTACTCGACACCGAAGTGGGTGGCGCCCCCGGTGTCAGCGATGAAGCGATGACCATTCGGGCGACCAAGGACAATCCCAACCCGGGCGGCGAAGCGGTGCGCCAGGTCAAGGTCAGCTCGAAGATCACCAAGATCGATCTCAAAACCCATGAAGTGACCCTGCTGCCTCCTGAAGGCAAAGTGAGGGTGCTCAAGGTCGAAGATCCGGCACTTCAGGAGCGCATGAAGAAATTGCAAGTGGGGCAGACGGTTAATGCGATCTACACCGACATCCTGAAGATCAAAACCTCCGCCACTCAATAAAACCCATGAGTGATTTATTCAACGCGATTGCCCTGGGGTTGCTGGCGTTGTTGCCGTTGCTCAACCCGCCCACCACCGTGGCGCTGTTCCTCGCCCTGAGCAAAGGCCTCAACCAGCGCCAAAAAAACCAGCAGGCGCGGCTGACGGCCATCTATGTCTTCCTGATCATGACGCTGACCTACTACACCGGCGAACTGATAATGGATGCCTTCAACATCTCCATCCCCGGATTGCGCATCGCCGGGGGTGGCATCCTGATCGTCATGGGCATGAAGATGCTGTTTCCGCCGCCACCGCCACCCACGGCTGCCCACGAGGTCAAGGAAAAGGAAAGTTTCGCCCTGATTCCCTTGGCCATGCCCAGCACCGCCGGCCCGGGCACCATTGCCCTGATCATTAGTTCTGCGGCGACGATCAAGCACAGCACCCTGTTCCCGGCCTGGGTGATTGCCACCGCGCCGCCGCTGATCTTCCTGTTCACTGCGCTGATCCTGTGGATTTGCCTGCGCAGCTCGGGGCTGATCATGCGCATCACCGGCGAATCCGGGATCGACGCCATCTCCCGGCTGATGGGCTTTTTGCTGGTGTGCATGGGCGCGCAGTTCGCGATCAATGGCTCGATCGAAATCGTCCAGTCGCTCATCGACAGCAACTTTCACCCACCGCGCCTGCCCTAACGAACGGCTGGCGCGTTTCCTCCCGGCGGCGTGATCGACTACCATAGCGCCGCCGGTCCCCCACGGGATTAATAGGGAATCCGAAACACCACACCCGGTGTCCATCGGAACTGCCCCCGCAACTGTAGATGCCGAGCCCACTCCTCAACTGCCACTGGATCAACTCCGGGAAGGCCGGAGTGCGGCGACGACGCACGAGTCAGGAGACCTGCCGGCCAAGCAAATGACTAACCGGCGGGGTGTCCGGGAAGGACATCCTGCCGCCCGCCAGTTCCCTGGTCGCGCGGCCTTGCCCTGTGTTCAACGCAGTGTTCGAGGGTGTGTTTCCAAACCGTACCCCCTGCTGTTGCCTGTACGGTACAAATGGAGATTGCCCCATGCTGTTGCCCCGCCTTTCGACCCTCATTGCCGGTATGGGCCTGTGCGCCCTGGCCCAGGCCACCCCGACCCATTACCCGCTGACCCTCGAGAACTGCGGCAGCAGCCTGACCTTCCAGCATGCCCCCAGCGGTACCGTGACCATCGGCCAGGCCGGCACCGAAATGCTCTACGCCCTGGGCCTGGGCGACAAGGTGCTCGGCACGTCGCTGTGGTTCAACAACGTGCTGCCGGCGTACAAGGCGCAGAACGACAGGATCGAGCGCCTGGCGGACAACGATCCAAGTTTTGAAGCGGTGATCGGCAAGCGCCCGGAGCTGGTGACAGTGGAGCTGGAGTGGACGGTCGGGCCTCAGGGCGTGGTCGGCACCCGCGAACAATTTCATGAGCTGAAGATCCCCACCTACCTGCTGCCCTCCGACTGCGAAGCCAAGGACAACCTGGTGGGCGCCGACGGTACGCGCCTGGCGCCGTTCCGCATCGAAAGCATCTACAAGGGCATCGAGCAACTCGCCGAGATTTTCGATGTGCGCGAGCGCGGCACCCAACTGACCGACGAACTCAAGGCCAGCCTCGCCCAATCGATTGCCAAGGCACACGAGAAAAAGCGCCCGCCGCTCAGTGCCCTGGTCTGGTTCTCCAGTGCCGATATGGACATCGACCCTTATGTGGCCGGCCACAAGGGCGTTCCCGACTTCATGCTGACGACCTTGGGCGTGCGTAACGTGGTCGAGTCCGACGAGGAATGGCCGACGGTCGGCTGGGAAACCATCGCCAAGGCCAACCCGACGTTTCTGGTGATCGCTCGCATGGACCGCCGCCGTTTCCCCGCCGACGACCATGAAAAGAAACTCGCATTCCTGCGCAGCGACCCGGTGACCCGCAACATGGACGCGGTGAAGAACAACCGCATCATCATCCTTGATGCGATGGCCATGCAGGCCAGCGTGCGCACCTTCGACGGCTTGCGGCAACTGGCCGAGGCCATCGACGGCTACGACCTGCCGAAATGACCACGAGCCTGATTAGAACGCTACTGGCAATGGCGCTGCTGTTGGCCGCCGTGGTCGCCGGGGTGGCCATCGGTGAAACCGCCATCGAACTTCACGTGGTATTCCAGGTGCTGGCGAACAAACTGTGGGCGGCCGGCTACCCGCTCGACCCGATCGACGAGGGCATCGTCTGGAATTATCGCCTGACCCGCGCTTTGGTCGCCGCCGCCTGCGGTGCCGGCCTGGCCACCTGCGGGGTGATCCTGCAGTCGCTACTGCGCAATCCCCTGGCCGATCCGTACTTGCTGGGCGTCAGCGCCGGGGCCTCGACCGGCGCCGTGCTGGTGGCCCTGCTCGGCGTCGGCGCGGGCATGCTGACCTTGTCGGCCGGGGCCTTCGTCGGCGCCATGGCCGCGTTTGGCCTGGTGATCCTGTTGGCGCGATTCAGCGGCTCGAGTCGCGGCACCGGGCAAATCATCCTCGCGGGCATCGCCGGCTCGCAGCTGTTCAATGCCCTCACCGCGTTCCTGATTACCAAGTCGGCCAGTTCCGAACAGGCGCGGGGCATCATGTTCTGGCTGCTCGGTAACCTCAGCGGGGTGCGCTGGCCGTCGGTGTGGCTGGCGGTGCCGGTGGCGGTCGCGGGTCTGCTGTTATGCCTGCTGCACCGGCGTGCCTTGGACGCTTTTGCCTTTGGCAGCGATTCAGCCGCATCACTCGGCATACCGGTACGCCGGGTGCAGTTTGTGTTGGTCGGCTGTGCAGCGCTGGTGACGGCGGTGATGGTGTCGATTGTCGGCTCCATCGGTTTTGTCGGCCTGGTGATTCCCCATGCCGTGCGCCTGCTGCTCGGCACCGGGCACTCACGGCTGCTGCCCGCCAGTGCCTTGGCCGGGGCGCTGTTTCTGATTGCCGCCGATGTGCTGTCGCGGACCTTGATCAAAGGCCAGGTGATTCCGGTCGGGGTGATCACCGCGCTGGTCGGTGCGCCAGTGTTCGCGCTGATCCTGATCGGCCGCAGGAACGCCCGATGAACGCGCCCGCACTGAGTTGCCGAGGTCTGTCCTTCAGGGTGCGTGACGCCGAGTTGCTGGAGGATATCCACCTCGATCTGCATCGCGGCGAAACCCTCGGCGTCGTCGGGCCGAATGGCTCCGGCAAGTCTACCTTGCTCAAGCTGTTGGCCGGCTTGCGCACGCCGTCAGCCGGCGGTGTGTGGCTGGCTGACCAGCCGCTGGAAAAACTCTCGCGACGCAGCATCGCGCAACGCCTGGCGGTGGTCGAACAGCAGGCCGACACCGACGATGCGATCCGCGTGTTCGACGCCGTTGCCCTCGGGCGCACGCCCTGGTTGTCGGCCCTGCGCCCGTGGAGCCGGGAAGACGAGGCCATCGTCCGCCAGGCCTTGCACGATGTCGACGCCACGCACCTGGGCACACGCACCTGGCGCGGCCTGTCCGGCGGTGAGCGCCAGCGCGTGCACATCGCCCGGGCCCTCGCCCAGCGCCCGCAGATCCTGCTGCTCGACGAGCCGACCAACCACCTCGACATCCAGCATCAACTGACGATTCTCAAGGGCGTCCAGGCCCTGCCCGTCACCAGCCTGATCGTCCTGCACGACCTCAACCAGGCCCTGACCTGCGACCGCCTGGCAATCCTCGACCGCGGACGCCTGGTGGCACTCGGCAAGCCGCTGGAAGTGCTCACGCCACAACGTTTGTACGACACCTTCGGCGTGCAGGCCCACTACCTCACGGACCCGCTCGACGGCGCGCAGATCTTGCGCTTGCGCGCCACCTGATAGCGGGTCTGCCACGGCGAATCAGTTGCGGAATCCGTGACCGCCCCCAACCTTGTAGGAGCCGGCTTGCCGGCGAAGGTGCAGAGCCTGACACACCGCAGAGTCGCCATGCGCTGCGATGCGGCGGCCCGACAAGCAGCTCCTACAAGAGTCAGACACCCGCGACTTTGGCCCGCGCCGCATGCAATTTCTTGTAGCTGTCGATCAAGCGCAGGTGCCGGTCCAGGCCTTCGAGCTTCATGCTGGTTGGCGTCAGGCCATGGAAGCGTACGCTGCCGTTGACCGAACCAATCGCCGCATCCATCCGCTCGTTGCCGAACATCCGGCGGAAGTTGACCTCGTAGTCCGCCAGCTCCAGGTCTTCGTCCAGTTCCATCTCCAGCACTGCGTTCACCGCCTGGTAGAACAGGCCGCGCTCGACGGTGTTGTCGTTGTACTGCAGGAAGGCTTCCACCGCGTCCTTCGCCTCTTCGTATTGCTGCAGGGCGAGGTAGATCAACAGTTTCAGCTCGAGGATGGTCAACTGGCCCCAGGCCGTGTTGTCGTCGAACTCGATACCGATCAGGGTGGTGATATCGGTGTAATCATCCAGCTCGCTTTCCACCAGGCGCTCGCCCAGGGCCTTCAGTTCGGCGTCGTCGAGGCTGTGCAGATTGAGGATATCGGCACGGAAGAACAGCGCCTTGTTGGTGTTGTCCCAGATCAGGTCGTCCAGCGGGTAGATCTCCGAATAGTCCGGCACCAGGATCCGACAGGCCGTGGCACCGAAGTGCTCGTAGACCGCCATGTACACTTGCTTGCCCATGTCTTCGAGGATCTTGAACAGGGTCGCGGCTTCTTCTGCGTTGGAGTCTTCGCCGTCGCTGGTGAAGTCCCACTCGACGAACTCGTAGTCCGACTGGGCACTGAAGAAGCGCCACGAGACCACGCCGCTGGAATCGATGAAGTGCTCGACGAAGTTGTTCGGCTCGGTCACCGCGTGGCCTTCGAAGGTCGGCAGCGGCAGATCGTTCAAGCCCTCGAAACTGCGGCCCTGAAGCAATTCGGTAAGGCTGCGTTCCAGCGCCACTTCCAGGCTCGGGTGCGCGCCGAACGAGGCGAATACACCACCAGTACGCGGGTTCATCAGGGTCACGCACATCACCGGGAATTCACCGCCCAGCGAGGCGTCCTTGACGAGCACCGGGAAGCCCTGCTCCTCCAGGCCCTGGATCCCGGCCAGAATCGCCGGGTACTTGGCCAGCACCTCCTGCGGCACGTCCGGCAGGGCGAACTCGCCTTCGATGATTTCGCGCTTCACCGCCCGCTCGAAGATCTCCGACAGGCACTGCACCTGGGCTTCAGCCAGGGTGTTACCGGCGCTCATGCCGTTGCTCAGGAACAGGTTTTCGATCAGGTTCGAGGGGAAGTACACCACCTCGCCATCGGACTGGCGCACGAACGGCAAGGACACAATGCCCCGCTCTTCGTTACCGGAGTTGGTGTCGAACAGGTGCGAGCCGCGCAGTTCGCCATCGCGGTTGTAGATCTTCAGGCAGTGCGGGTCGAGGATTTCCGGCGGCAGTTCGTCCTTGCGCCCCGGCTGGAACCAGCGCTCATCCGGGTAATGCACGAACGGCGCGTTGGCGATGTCCTCACCCCAGAACTGGTCGTTATAGAAGAAGTTGCAGTTCAGCCGCTCGATGAACTCGCCCAGGGCCGAGGCCAGCGCGCCTTCCTTGGTGGCACCCTTGCCGTTGGTGAAGCACATCGGCGAATGCGCATCGCGGATATGCAGCGACCAGACGTTGGGCACGATGTTGCGCCATGAAGCGATTTCGATCTTCATCCCCAGGTCGGCGAGGATCCCCGACATGTTGGCGATGGTCTGCTCCAGCGGCAGGTCCTTGCCGACGATGAAGGTGCTGGCGTCCGCCGTCGAGTTGGGCATCAGCAGCGCTTGAGCATCGGCGTCGAGGTTGTCCACCTCTTCGATGACGAACTCCGGCCCGGCCTGCACCACCTTCTTCACCGTGCAGCGGTCGATGGATCGCAGGATGCCCTGGCGGTCCTTGTCGCAAATGTCGGCCGGCAGTTCGACCTGGATCTTGAAGATCTGGTTGTAGCGATTCTCCGGGTCGACGATGTTGTTCTGCGACAGCCGGATGTTCTCGGTGGGAATGTTGCGAGTGCTGCAGTACAGCTTCACGAAGTACGCCGCACACAGGGCCGACGAGGCGAGGAAGTAATCGAACGGGCCCGGCGCAGAGCCATCACCCTTATAGCGAATGGGTTGGTCGGCAATCACCGTGAAGTCATCGAACTTGGCTTCAAGTCGGAGGTTGTCGAGAAAATTAACCTTGATTTCCATAGGGGATTACCAAAAAAGTCGAGCGAAACTGAATGGGCGCGATTATCCGGGTTTTACGCTGGAAGTACTGCGCTTTCGTTGAAAAAAGCCCGGTGCTCATCGACCGTTGGTAAATTTTATTGAACGATCGCAGCCACCGCTCACTCGAAAAACCCACATCATCAGCCGTGGCGGCAGGCAAAAACCGCCCGGTTCGGTGCACAACGCTACTGGTCGAGCACGCTGCAAAAGCAGGTGCCGCCTGAAAGCTGTACAGAGTGCAAATGCTGCAAACAGCGGTACACGTAAGCCACCAGTAGCGACACACATGCCGAAAAAAGGGCTTGGACACCATGTGCGGATTAGCTGGCGAATTACGTTTTGATCTTCAACCGGCCAACCTGGCGGCCATCGAACGCATCACCCATCATCTGGCACCCCGTGGCCCTGACGCCTGGGGCTTCCACAGCCAGGGGCCGATAGCCCTGGGCCATCGCCGCCTGAAAATCATGGACCTGTCGGACGGATCGGCGCAGCCGATGGTCGACAATGTCCTGGGCCTGTCCCTGGCCTTCAATGGCGCGATCTACAACTTCCCGGAACTGCGCGCCGAGCTGGAAGGCCTGGGTTACGCGTTCTACTCCGGTGGCGACACCGAGGTCCTGCTCAAGGGCTACCACGCCTGGGGCGAAGCGCTGCTGCCGAAGCTCAACGGCATGTTCGCCTTCGCCATCTGGGAGCGCGATGCCCAACGTTTGTTCATCGCCCGCGACCGGCTCGGGGTCAAGCCGCTGTACCTGTCGCGCACCGACCAGCGGCTGCGCTTCGCCTCGGCCTTGCCGGCGCTGCTCAAGGGCGGCGATATCACACCGATCCTCGATCCGGTCGCGCTCAATCACTACCTGAACTTTCACGCCGTGGTGCCGGCTCCCCGCACCCTGTTGGCCGGCATTGAAAAACTGCCGCCGGCGAGCTGGATGCGCATCGAGGCCGACGGCCGCACCGAGCAGAAAACCTGGTGGACCCTGCCCTACGGCCCACGCGCCGACGAGCAAAATCTGACCCTCGAAGACTGGCGTGACCGGGTTCTCGCCAGCACCCGCGAAGCCGTGGCGATTCGTCAACGGGCGGCGGTGGACGTTGGTGTGCTGCTGTCCGGTGGCGTCGATTCGAGCCTGCTGGTGGGCCTGCTACGTGAAGTCGGCGTGGAGGATCTGTCGACCTTCTCCATCGGTTTCCAGGACGCCGGCGGCGAGCGCGGTGACGAGTTCCAGTATTCCGACCTGATCGCCAGGCACTACGGCACCCGCCATCACCAACTGCGCATCGACGAAAAGGAAATCATCGAGCAATTGCCGGCGGCCTTCCGGGCGATGAGCGAGCCGATGGTCAGCCACGACTGCATTGCCTTTTATCTGTTGTCCCGTGAGGTGGCCAAGCACTGCAAGGTGGTGCAAAGCGGTCAGGGTGCCGACGAACTGTTCGCCGGCTACCACTGGTATCCGCAGGTGGATGCCGCCGAGGATCCCTACGCCGCCTACCGCCAGGCGTTTTTCGACCGCAGTTATGAGGACTACGCCGCCACGGTGCAACCGCAGTGGATGACTGCCCATGACGCCGCCGGCGACTTCGTCCGCGAGCATTTCGCCCAGCCCGGCGCCGACGCGCCTGTGGATAAGGCGCTGCGCCTGGACAGCACGGTGATGCTGGTCGACGACCCGGTCAAGCGTGTGGATAACATGACCATGGCCTGGGGCCTGGAGGCGCGCACGCCGTTTCTCGACTACCGCCTGGTCGAGTTGTCCGCGCGGGTGCCGGGCAAATTCAAGCTGCCGGACGGTGGCAAACAAGTGCTCAAGGAAGCGGCGCGGTTGGTGATCCCCAGCGAAGTGATCGACCGCAAGAAAGGTTACTTCCCGGTGCCCGGCCTCAAGCATTTGCAGGGCGACACCCTGAATTGGGTGCGCGAGTTGCTGCTCGACCCAAGCCAGGACCGTGGCCTGTTCAACCCGGCGATGCTCGATCGCCTGCTCACCGACCCGCAAGGCCAACTGACCCCGCTGCGCGGCTCCAAGCTGTGGCAACTGGCGGCGCTGAACCTGTGGCTCAGCGAACAAGGAATCTGATCAATGAAACCTCACGCCACAGCCCTCAACCAGCGCTTGCTGCGCGGCCAGGCGCCGTCCTATGAACGCCTGCAGGCACGCTTTGCCGAAGACGGCAGCTGCAGCGGCGAGCCAATTGCCGTGCATTGCGGCTGGGGGCGCCTGCTGATCGGCCACACCTTCCCCGACGCGGCGAGCCTGGCCGGCGAACTGGCCCACGAGCAACCGGGTGAGCGTGACATCGCCCTCTACGTCGCAGCGCCCCAGCAGGTGCTGGGGCTGGAACCGGCGCAGCTGTTTCTCGACCCGTCCGACACCCTGCGCCTGTGGTTCAGCGACTACCGCCAGGCGACCCGGGTGTTTCGCGGTTTTCGAATTCGTCGGGCGCAGAGCGCCGACGATTGGCAGGCGATCAATCGCTTGTACCAACTGCGCAACATGCTGCCGATCGACCCCGAACGCCTGACACCCCGCCATCAAGGTGGGCCGGTGTACTGGCTGGCGGAGGACGAAGACAGCGGCGCGGTAATCGGCAGCGTCATGGGCCTGAACCATGAAAAGGCCTTCCATGACCCGGAACACGGCAGCAGCCTCTGGTGCCTGGCCGTCGACCCGCAGTGCACACGGCCCGGGGTCGGCGAGGTGCTGGTGCGCCACCTGATCGAGCACTTCATGAGCCGTGGCTTGAGCTACCTCGACCTGTCGGTGCTGCACGACAACCGCCAGGCCAAGCAGCTCTATGCCAAGCTTGGGTTCCGCACCCTGTCGACCTTCGCCATCAAGCGCAAGAACGGCATCAATCAACCGCTGTTTCTCGGCCCGGGCCCCGAAGCCGAGTTCAATCCCTACGCACGGATCATCGTCGAGGAAGCCCATCGGCGCGGCATCGATGTTCAGGTCGATGACGCCCAGGCCGGCATGTTCACCCTGAGCCTCGGCGGGCGCCGGGTGCGCTGCCGCGAATCCCTCAGCGACCTGACCAGTGCCATCAGCATGAGCCTGTGCCAGGACAAAAGCCTGACCCACAAAGTGCTCAAGGGCGCCGGTCTTAATCTTCCCGCGCAGCAATTGGCGGGCAATGCCGACGACAACCTGGCGTTTCTCGATGAGCACCAGCGGGTGGTGGTCAAGCCGCTGGACGGCGAGCAGGGCCAGGGCGTGGCAGTGGATTTGCAGCAGATCGACGAAGTGCAACAAGCCATCGAAGCCGCGCGCGCCTTCGACAGCCGGGTGCTGCTGGAAAGCTTTCACGAAGGCCTCGACCTGCGCATTCTGGTGATCGGTTTCGAGGTCGTCGCCGCAGCAATTCGCCGTCCGGCGGAGATTGTCGGCGATGGCCAGCATCGGGTCCGGACCCTGATCGAAGCGCAAAGCCGGCGGCGCCAGGCTGCTACCCACGGCGAAAGCAAGATCCCGCTGGACCACGAAACCGAACGCACCCTGCAAAGTGCCGGCTACCAATACGACAGTGTTCTGCCAGCAGGCGAGCGGCTGTTCGTGCGACGTACCGCCAATCTGCACACCGGTGGCACGCTGGAAGACGTCACCGCGATCCTCCATCCGACCCTGGTCGACGCCGCCGTGCGCGCCGCCCGCGCTCTCGACATCCCGATGGTCGGCCTCGACCTGATGGTGCCCGCGGCAGACCAGCCGGACTATGTATTCATCGAAGCCAACGAGCGCGCCGGGCTGGCCAACCATGAGCCACAACCGGTGGCCGAGCGTTTTGTCGACCTGCTGTTTCCCCACAGCCACGTGGCGATTTGACCAGCGCCCCTCGCCTTCAGGAGTTCCAATGACCGGTAAGATTCCAGAACCCGATCTCGCCTACTTGCAAAAAGTCCTGCTGGAAATGCTCGCGATTCCCAGCCCCACTGGCTTCACCGACACCATTGTGCGTTATGTCGCCGAACGCCTTGAAGAACTGGGCATCCCCTTTGAGCTGACCCGGCGCGGAACCATCCGCGCGACCCTCAAGGGCCAGAAAAACAGCCCCGACCGCGCCGTTTCCGCGCACTTGGACACCATCGGCGCCAGCGTGCGCGCAATCAAGGACAACGGCCGCCTGACCCTCGCCCCGGTGGGCTGCTGGTCGAGCCGCTTTGCCGAGGGCAGCCGCGTCAGTCTGTTCACCGATACCGGGGTGATCCGTGGCAGCGTGTTGCCGCTGATGGCCTCCGGGCATGCCTTTAACACGGCGGTGGACGAACTGCCCATCAGCTGGGACCACGTCGAACTGCGCCTGGACGCCTACTGCGCGACCCGCGCCGACTGCGATTCGCTGGGGATCAGCGTCGGTGATTTCGTTGCCTTCGACCCGTTGCCCGAATTCACCGACAGCGGCCATATCAGCGCCCGCCATCTGGACGACAAGGCCGGGGTCGCCGCGCTGTTGGCCGCGCTCAAGGCGATCGTCGAAAGTGGTGAGCCGCTGATGATCGACTGTCATCCGTTGTTCACCATCACCGAGGAAACCGGCAGCGGCGCGGCGGCCGCATTACCTTGGGATGTCAGCGAATTCGTCGGCATCGACATCGCCCCGGTCGCCCCCGGGCAACACTCCAGCGAGCATGCGGTCAGCGTGGCCATGCAGGATTCTGCGGGGCCGTACGACTACCACCTGTCGCGGCACTTGTTGCATCTGGCCAGCGCCAACGAGCTGCCGGTGCGCCGCGATCTGTTCCGCTATTACTTCAGCGACGCCCACTCGGCGGTCACCGCCGGCCACGACATCCGCACCGCCCTGCTGGCCTTCGGCTGCGATGCCACCCACGGTTACGAGCGCACCCACATCGACAGCCTGGCGGCCCTGAGTCGCCTGCTCGGCGCCTACATCCTCAGCCCGCCGGTATTCGCCAGCGATGCGCAGCCGGCCAAGGGCTCGCTGGACCGCTTCAGCCATCAGATCGAACATGACGCGCAGATGGAAAGCGAGACCCGGGTTCCATCAGTGGACAGCCTGGTAGGACAGCGCTCCACCGACTGAGGGCAGAGGCCTACTGGAAGTGTGGGGTGAAGCGCCGTAGCATCTGCGCATTGAAAACCGAGGTAGTTATGCTGATCCCCCACGACCAACTTGAAGTCGACACCCTGACCCGCCTGATCGAAGACTTCGTCACCCGCGACGGCACCGATAACGGCGACGACACCCCGCTGCAAACCCGCGTGCTGCGGGTACGCAATGCCCTGAGCAAGGGCCAGGCGGTGATTGTCTTCGACCCCGAGAGCGAGCAGTGCCAATTGATGCTCAAGCACGACGTGCCCAAGCACCTGTTCGACTGAGGCTCAGCTGCGAGCAGCCTCACGGCTGCGCTTGGCGCGAATGCGTTCATAGATTTCGCAGCGGTAGACGCTGATGTGGCGCGGCGCCTCGACGCCGAAGCGCACGTGGCCACCATTCACGGCGAGGATACGCACCGTGATGGTGTCGCCAATGGAGATCAGTTCACCGATAGCGCGGCTGAGTACGAGCATGGCTGTAGTCCTTGAGGTAACCGGGCCTTGAAGATGGCCGGGTTGCACCGCCCCTTCAAGACAGCCGCGGGAAATCAGCCACCTCCTACACACCAGGTCGAATTGCCCTACAGACATCCCTTGCAAAGCAGCGGTTTTGCCTCAAGGTGCGGTGAAGCGCGGGCCGAGCAAAATGATACTCGCCCCCAGCACACACAGGGCAACGCCCCACCAGTCCGAACTCAGCGGCCGGACCCGTTCGATCATCCACAGCCAGCCAATCGAGGCGACGATGTAGATCCCGCCATAGGCCGCATACGCCCGACCGGCATAGTTCGCTTCGATTTTGGTCAGCAACAGGGCGAACAGGGTCAGGCTGAGCAGCGCCGGCGCGATCCACCAGGCGCTCTTGCCCTGGCGCAACCACATCCAGAACGCGTAGCAGCCGGCGATTTCGAACAGCGCCGCGAGGAAAAACCACAGGTAATTGAGCATTCATCCATCTCGTCAGGGCAGCCAGGTGCGGCCACCCTAACGAGGCAGTCGGTCAGTCGCAAGCTCAGTTGGCGCCCTGGCGGGCCTTGGCGCGCATCTTGTCGGCCATCAGGGTCATTTCGTTGTAGAGCAATTGCGGGTTCTTCTGCTTCAGCGCCCAGGCCATGCGCCCTTGTTCGTGGGGCAGGATCATGAACTCGCCGGCTGCCACCTGCTGATAGATGTAGTCGGCAATGTCGCTGGCGCTGATCGGCGAGCTTTCCAGCAACTTGCCGACCTGGGCCTTCATCGCCGGGGTCGGGCCACGGAACGAGTCGAGCAGGTTGGTCTGGAAGAACGACGGACACACCACATGCACGCCGATCTCCTGCTGCGCCAACTCGATCAACAGACTTTCGGACAGCGCGACGACCCCGGCCTTGGCCACGTTGTAGTTGCTCATCGCCGGCCCTTGCATCAGCGCCGCCATGGAGGCGATGTTGATGATCTTGCCTTTGCTCTGCTCCAGCAGCGGCAGGAACGCCTTGCAACCCTTGACTACCCCCATGAGGTTGATCGCGATCTGCCAGTCCCAGTCTTCCAGCGACAGCTCGCTGAAGAAACCACCGGAAGCCACGCCCGCGTTATTGACGATCACATCGATGCCGCCGAGCTTGACCTCGCAAGCCTGGGCAAAGGCGGTCAACTGACTGTAGTCGCGCACGTCGCACCGCTGGATGAAGCCATCACCGCCCGCCTCGCGCACCAGCCTCAAGGTTTCCTGCAGGCCTGGCTCACTGACATCGGACAACGCCAGCTGCCATCCTTCGCGCGCCCAGCGCAGGGCGATTTCGCGACCCAGGCCGGACCCGGCGCCGGTGATCATCATGCGATTTTGCATAGGAAGTTGCCTTGTTGTTCTGGGAAAGATGTTCGCAGTGTAGCGAAGGAATTTCCTACACCCATGACCATCAAAGCGCTGAATGCCGCAGGCAAACCGCAGGGCGACGAGCTGGACTAACAGGAAACAGCGAGGGCGGTAAAAACATTGAATTTTTTCGACCGCGGCAGAGTCGGAAGTTTTAAGCCGCTCGTATTTTCAACTAGCGAGCCTGTTGTTCAACCAGTGCGACGTTCAATGCCACTCCAATAAGGAATTCGACATGGGCACGATTCTTCTGATTATTCTGATTCTGCTGTTGATTGGCGGCCTGCCAGTGTTTCCACACTCCAGAAGTTGGGGTTATGGACCGTCCGGGGTTATCGGCGTAGTGGTGGTGGTATTGCTGGTATTGCTGTTGCTGGGCAGGATTTGACGGTTAACGCACAACCATTTCCATTGACCCAAAAAACTGTAGGAGCGAGCTTGCTCGCGAAGAACCTCCAGACAACGCGTTCATTCTGGATAAACGTGGTGGTCTTGGGTTCTTCGCGAGCAAGCTCGCTCCTACAGTTCGTTACGCCGGAAGTTGATCCGGCGTGAAATTGCGCCGGAGGTTAATCCGGCGCGTTATTGCGTCGCAGGTTAGTCCGGCGTGCCGTCGACCACACCGGCGGTGTTATCCATCAGGCTCTTGGTCGCTGTCTGCAGGAAGGCTTCAAGTTTCTGCTTCATTTGCGCAGTACCCGGCGCATCCGGTACCACTTCGGCGCCCGGGTTGGCACCCAGTTGGTACTTGTACATCTTCGGTGCCATGTCTTTTTCTTTCGGCAGCACCAGCACTTGATCCTGGGTGATGATCGCCGTGGTCTGCTCGCTGCCCGACGGCTTGATCACGCCGAAACCGGTGTCGCCTTCCGGCAGGTTGAGCAAGTCACGCCCCCAGCACTGGTGACGCACTTCACCACCGAGGCGCCCCATGATGGTCGGTACGATATCGACCTGGGTACCGACGGTGTGGTCCAGCTTGCCGAACTTCTCCTGGATGCCCGGCGCAATCATCAGCATCGGCACGTTGAAGCGGCCCAGGTCCATTTCGGTGATCTGGCGCTCGTTGCCGAAACCGTGGTCACCGACGATGACAAACAGGGTTTCCTTGAAGTACGGCTCTTTACGCGCCTTTTCAAAGAACTGGCCCAGTGCCCAGTCGGAGTAACGCATGGCGGTCAAGTGCTCGTTGAGGTTGCCACGGTTGGTGACCTTCTCGACCGGCAACGGCGTCGGCAGCGCGTACGGGGTGTGGTTGGACAGGGTCTGCAGCAAGGCGTAGAACGGCTTGCCGTTTTCCCGGGCCTTCAGTTCCACCAGGCCGCGGTCGAACATGTCCTGGTCGGACACGCCCCAGGTCGGGTCGGAGAACACCGGGTTGATGAAGTCGTTGCGACCGACGAAGTTGGTCATGCCCTGGTTGCTGAAGAAGCCCGACTGGTTATCCCAGGCGAAGTCGCCGTTGTACACGTACACATCATCAAACTTGCGCGCGCTGAGCAGCTGCGGCAGGCCCGACAGCTTGTGGCTGCCTTCCGGGGTCTGCATCAGGTATTCGAAACCCGGCAGGTTCGGGAAGCACGCCATGGTGGCGAACATGCCCTGGTGAGTGTGGGTACCGTTGGAGAAGAAGCGGTCGAACAGCAGGCCTTCCGTGGACAGTTTGTCCAGGTAAGGCGTGATGTTGCCCGGCGCACCCAGCGCACCGACCGAATGGCCGGCCATGCTTTCCATCAGGATGACTACGACGTTCTTGATCGGCAGGGTCTTGTCTGCTGGTGGCAGGAAGTCGCGGCGCACGGCCGCAGTGTCGGCATCCACCAGTTTTTCGTCCGGCATCACCAGCAGGTCACGCACGATCTGCTGCGCTTCAGGCTGCGGCAGGGTAGGTTTCCAGATGTTGTCACGGTCTTCGGACATGCGGCTTTTTGCCGCCGCGACCAGTTGCAGTGTGCCGTTGAGGCCCAACTGGTTGGCGAAGTTGGAGTCGGTGGTGTACACGTCACCCCAACGCATCGGCGGGCCCTGGCGCAGGGTGCCACGGGCGGCCACCACGCAGATCAGCAGGCAGACCACGAACACCGCAGTGCGGGTGTACCACGGCGCCACCTGGCGGCTGCTGACATTGCCACCGCTGAACGGGCCACGTGGACGGGTCGCACGGTCGGCGCCCTTGAACGCCAGGCTGAGGATCCAGGTCCCGACCACCCACGCCAGCAGGTAGCGAACCACCGGGAAACCGTACCAGAGCATGCTCATCACGGTTTTCGGGTCTTCCTTCACATACTGGAAGACCAGGCCGTTGAGGCGCTGGTGGAATTCGCGGTAGAAATCCATCTCCATCAAGCCGAGGAACAGCGCGATGCTGGAAACCACGGTCAGCCACAGGCGAAACAGGCCGCGCGCAGCCATGGCGCGCACACTGAACAGCGCCAGCAACAGTGGGATGCTGAGGTAGACCACCAGGCGCAGGTCGAAGCGCAAGCCGTTGGCAAATGCTTCGAGGAAGGTCGAAGCCGGTGTATCGAGCATCATCTCGCGGTTGTAGACCAGCAGCGCCACGCGCAGCAGGGAGAGCATCACCATCATGACCAGGGCGCAAAGCAGCGTGTAGGCCAGATGGGATTTCACGGTCGGTTGCAGCAGGCGATTCGAAGCTCGCTGCTGATTCAGGGCGTCCGGGTTTGCCATGTCGTTTTAGGACCCATTGGAAGTTGAAGTTGCAAAACAGTCGCGGCGCCGTGGCCTCTGATTGCCATTACTTGCGGGTAATGGCCGGGACTTTGCGCGGTGCGCAGATGTTGCACGATCACCCACGGCATTGCCATTGATAACTGGTTCGGGGATGGCCGGAGTGAAATTTGCGCGGTGGGATTGTCTTGGAGCGATTGTGAAAATTTCGTGCAACGCATATCTCGAAACACAAAAAGAGGCCTGATCGGCCCCTCTGTCTCACTGCCTGGCTTTCTGTGGGAGTCGGCTTGCCGGCGATGGCGGTGTGCCAGGCATAGCGAGGTGCCTGAATCGCTAGCAGGCTAGCTCCCACAGGGTTTTGAGGTTGACCCTGATTTTGTGGGAGCCAGCCTGCTGGCGGTGAAGTTGATGCGGTGTGGCTGTCGATCTCATCGCTGCTAACGCTGCTGCCACAGGGTGCATCAAATACGCACATTCCCGCGCGGCCCGGCAATTGCCCAGATGATCAGGCCCAGCACCGGCAACAGCAGGATCAGCAACGTCCAGACGATTTTCATCCCGGTGGACGCGCTGCTTTTGAGCACATTGATGATCACCCAGATATCCAGCGCGAGGATGATCAGGCCAACCAGGCCATTGAAGGTGGATCCCATGGTATCGCTCCAAAGAGAAGGCATTCGTCCCTTAGGATAGCCGGCTGCTGCGAGGGTTCCGTTTTATTGCACGCCTGGGGTCAAACGTGGACCGCCACTTTCAGCGCTTCCAGCGACGGCGCCGCCTGGATGCCGACTTCGGCGCACAATTCCAGGACCCGCGGCACATCATTGCCGTACACCAGCACCACCTGCAGCTCATCATCGAGCAACTGACTGAAGTTCAGCAGGGTGTAGCCGCCGTTTTCCGGGTTCATGCTGCCCATCTGGATCTGGATGCGATTGAGCGCGGTCAGCGCCTCGGTCTTGGCCAGTTGCTTGGGCTTGATGTTGAAGGCCACCTCCGGGCCGAACGAGGCGACGATCTGCGCGAACAGGTCCATATAGGTATCGGCCTGGAACAGCACGGTGTCCGGCAGGCTGCCCACCACCACCCACTCGCCGAGGGCAATCGGGAAAGTGTCGTCGTAGTTGATGTCCGGGTTGGCCACCAGGAACGCCTCGGGATCGGCGTAGGCCTGGGCTGCTTCCTCGGCGATCCGCGCGATTTCGTCCTCGCTCATGCAGCCGGAGCTGATTTTACCGATGAGTTCGATGAGTGCGGCTTTCATGGCAGATCCTGTAGCGGGGAGATTTTCGGGGGCGAAGGATAGCGCATTTGCCCGCGATTGACCGGAACTGGCTCACCAGCCCCGATCAAACGCCCGATAGGTCAGCCGAGGATTTTCTGCAACTGTGCCGCGGTATCGGTCGCGCCCATGGTTTTCGCCGCGTCCAGCGCGGTGATGCCATTGGCGTCCTTGGCCCGGGGATCGGCGCCCTTGCTGATCAGGTAATCGACGATGGCGGTGCGGTTGAACATCGCCGCCATCATCAGCGCGGTACGGCCGTCGAAGGACGAGCCCTCGATTTCGGCGCCACCTTCAATCAAGGCAGTGACCACCGGCAGATCGCCCTTGAACGCCGCGCCGGCAATCGGACTCTGGCCGTTGTCGTTACGAATCTCGGGGTCCGCCTTGTGCTCCAGCAGTACTTTCACCGCGTCGACATGCCCGTGATAGGCCGCCAGCATCAACAGGGTATCGCCCTTGTGGTTGCGCAGGTTGGCCGGCAAGCCCTTGCTCAGCAGCGCCGCGAGCATGGCCGCATCGCCTTCGCGAGCCTTGTTGAAAACCTGCTCGGCAAACTCCGCGGCTTCTTCCGGGGTCATCTGGCGGGATTGGTCTGACATTTGGGGCTCCACATTCGGTCAATCGCAAAGCCGCTAGTGTCCTCAAGCGGCGTTGCACCTGTCACCCCTTTTTTCTCTCAAGCGGCCATAGCCAGAATCAATAGCGGTACTTGCCGGCGTGGATATCCGCCGACACCTGTGCGGTGATCTGCACATAGGTGTCCGATCCTGGCAACCAGGCGTAAATCGGATCGTCGCCGGTTTTGCCGGGGTCGAACGCTTCGTCCTTGAGTCGGGTTTTCTGATACTTGAAGGTCCCGGTGGTTTGCATTTTCACTTTGACCCGCAGGAACAACGGCACCGCGTACGCCGGCATCTGCTCGCGGGCAAAACTCAACAGCTCGCGAAAATCCAGGGTGGCCAGGGATTCGGCCGGCGTGATCGCCGCCATCCCTGCCCGGCCATTGGTGTTGCTGATCTCCACGCCATAGGCCACCGCTTCGGCAATGTGCGGATGCTGCAAAAGGATGTTTTCAACCTCGGTGGTCGAGACGTTTTCGCCTTTCCAGCGGTAGGTATCCCCCAGTCGATCGACAAACTGCGCATGACCGAAGCCGATGTTGCGCAGCAGGTCACCGGTATTGAAATAACGGTCGCCCTTTTCGAAGACGTCATGCAGCACGACCTTTTCGGTCTTCTGCGGATCGGTGTAGCCATCCAGCGGTGCCTTGTCATCAATTTTCGCCAGCAACAGCCCTTGCCGGCCCTTGCCGACCTTCTGCATGAAGCCCTTGCTGTTGCGCAGCGGCGCGCCGCTGTCATGGGCGAACTCCACCAGCTCCCAGGACATCAGCGAGAAACCGATGGTGTTGTCGAAATTGAGGATGTTGCTGAAGCCGATGTTGCCGTCACTGGCGGCGTACAGCTCGCAGATGTGCCTGACGCCAAAGCGTCCCTTGAACTCACTCCACACGCCCGGGCGCAAACCGTTGCCAATCATCTTCAGCACCGGGTGCTCGCGATCATCGGCCGAGGGCGGCCGGTCAATCAGGTAGCGGCACAATTCGCCGACGTAGCCAATGGTGGTGGCGCGGTACTTGCGCACATCGTTCCAGAACTGGCTGGCGCTGAACTTGCGGCGAATGGCGAACGCCGAAGCGCCGCATATCGCCGAGCCCCAGCACACGCAGAGCCCGGTGGCGTGGTACAGCGGCAAGGTGCAATAGACAACATCGTCGGGGCCCATATCGAGGGCGATCATGCCGAAGCTGGCGGAACTCTTCATCCACCGACCGTGCTTGAACACCCCGGCCTTGGGCAAGCCGGTGGTGCCCGAGGTGTAGATATAGAAGCAGGGATCGTCGACGTACACCTGCTGGCTACTGGGGGGATTTTCTTCGGGGCAATCGACGCTGGCAGCCAGCAAATCAGTGAAGCCTTCAGGCAGCGGCTGCGGACTCACCGAGTCGGCCACCCACCAGGTTCTGCCGGGACCGATCGTCACTTGCTGGCGAATCGCCGAGTAGGCGTTGACCAACTCCGCCCCCACCACAATCGCCGCCGGATTGACCAGGTTCACGCTGTGCAGCAGCGCCTGCTGGGTCTGAGAGGTATTGAGCATCGCGCTGATGGCCCCGACCTTGGCTACGGCCAGTACGCTGACCAGCAATTCGGGACGGTTCTCGATGAAGATGCCGACCACATCGCCTTTGCCGATACCCTGGGCAATCAGGTGGTGGGCGATGCGGTTGGCCCATTGATTGACCTGGGTGTAACTGAGCACCACCGTGCCCTGCAGCAACGCCGGGCCATTCGGGTTGCGCAGCGTCGCTTGCTCGAAGGTAAAGGCCAGGCCGCAGGGTTGATCCGGCTGTTTGACATTGGCGATCTTCAGTCCCTTGACCACCCTTGGCAGGGCTTTGACGATTGACGGTAGCTTTCGGAGCATCATGCTCCAGGTGATCATGTCGTGGTGCGTGCCGCTCATGGTTGCTCCCGTTCGACCCTCTGTGGCGGGCCTGTATTGTTCTTGTCGGGCGGTGTTCGGACATGAGACACAACAGGAATTCTCGGCTGAACGGCAAAAAAGTACGCCTGCGCCGACCTGGCTGTACACGCGGTTTTTGAAATGTTTTGTATCCGCCACAGCGTGCAACGCGCCTTGCCGACAACGCGCAAAATGCAGGATGCACGATGGCCATTCATGCAGATTGCACGAATTCGAAAAATTCAACTTTTATTATCTTATTGATTTATAAGGATTTTATTAAAAAAAGATACTGGCACAATCACTGCAACTACCCCTCCATGCTTGCCTTACATGCGCAAATGGAGCCGATTGACATGAACCTGATTCAAGAAAAATTTACTTCGCTCTTCTCCAACTACGACGTCACCACCCAGCCCCGCCCGGACGGTGGCATCTTGCTGACATTGCGTAGCAGCGACGGTCGCGTGTTCAAGCGTTCGATTTCCTACTCGCAATTGCATGCCGGCGATCAACTGTCCTGGGCCATCAGCGCCATCCGCCGCGATTTGGCCGAACATGCCAGCGAGTTGCCGCAGATTTCCATGTTGCAGAGCCAGCAGCGCTTTGCGTTGCCGAGCTATCACTCGATGTAACTCGATGTAAACAGTCATCCACTTTTTTCGGCTGCAAAGCCCGCACAAATCCTTGTGGGAGCCAGCCTGCTGGCGATGAAGTTTATGCAGTATTGCTGATGACCTCATCGCGAGCAGGCTCGCTCCTGCAAGAGAGCGGCATTCACGCTTGGCCGCCGCTGTTTTCGCTCAGCGCAACAAACCCCGTCTGCCCGCCTCGCCCACCGCTTGCGCACGATTGCTCACGCCGAGCTTGGCGTAGATGTTGCTCAGGTGAAATTTCACCGTGGCCGGGGATATTTCGCGGATCACGCTGATTTCCCAGACAGTCTTGCCCTGCCTGGCCCAGCGCAGAACCTCCAGTTCCTTTTTGCTCAGCGGCGTACCTGCCTTGACGACACGCCGCTGTTGCAGCGGCTTCAGCAACGGGATGGCCTCAGGCGTTGCGCTCGTCATCTCCTTCCTCCCGGCAGCTCCATGGCCCGATATCAGAAAGAAAGAGTTACACAGGCAGCAGATTAAACAAGCCGGGGAACAGCAAAACAGGCATGCCTGACAGGCCGAAAGGCAATGCCCTACAGGTCCTACAGAACCACTCAAACATTTTGTGACTATGCACGGAAACAGCTGACCGACTGCATTGCACAGTCAGTCAGCCAATTCGACCTTCAATCGTCCAAACGCAGGCAGCGGCTGGCGATATCGTCGCCGGTGACGTTGGCTACGGCGCCATCAGCCGCCTTGCCCAGGCGAATCGCCATGAAGTGCGGGTGCTCCCCCCCATCGAACCAGTGCTTGATGCCGGCCGGGATCAGCAGCAGGTCATTTTTCTCGCACAGCACGGCATAGACGTAGTCGTCGAGGTGCAGGTTAAACAAGCCGCGACCGGTGACGAACAATCGCACAACGTCTTGCTCGTGAAGCTGTTCTTGAAGAGGCTCCGCGGGCTGATCACTGTTGACGCTGAGCACGGTCACCGAGTCGTAGCCGCGCTCGCTGATCAGTTGATCGATCTGCGCCTGATAGGCGCCAATCACCTCATCGTGGCTGGCGCCCGGCTGGAGTTTCGTCGCGGCCGGCCAACGCTCGAATCGCACGCCGTGCTCGGCCAGGGTTGCGGCGATGTCTTCGCAGTGGGTCAGGACCTTGTTCGGTAGATCCAGGCTTGAAACGGGGTAGACAGACAGGCTGCTCATGCAGGCAATTCCTTGTTGGCGGCGCGACCGTGCGGCTCGCGGACCGGTTGGACGACGCCTTTGATCAGGCTCAGGACAGGTGATTCAAAGGCCAGGCTCATGGCCGGTCTTCCTGCATACGTGTGGCAATGATAACGGCTGCCGCCAGCGCCGCGACGCTGGCAATACTAAAGGTGAAGGCCGGGCCCAGGGCGTTCCAGCTGTAGCCAGCGTACAACGCACCCAGTGCACCGCCGGTGCCGGCCAGCGCCGCATACAGGGCCTGGCCCTGGCCTTGCTGGCGCGCGCCGAAACTGCGTTGCACGAAATGGATGGCGGCGGCGTGAAAGCTGCCGAAGGTCGCGGCGTGGAGGATTTGCGCAAACAGCAACACCCAGAGGAACTCGGCGAACGTCCCCAGCAACACCCAGCGCACGGCGGCCAGCAGGAAACTGGCCATCAGTACCCGGCGTACCGAGAAGCGCGTGAGAATCCGGCTCATGACCAGGAACACCAGCACCTCGGCGACCACGCCCAGAGCCCAGAGCATGCCGATCACGCCACGGCTGTAGCCAAGGCGTTCCAGGTGCAGGGTCAGAAAGGTGTAGTACGGTCCGTGGCTCATCTGCATCAGCGCCACGCAGAGGTAGAACGCCAACACGCCAGGACTGCGCAACTGCTTGAGAAAACCCTCGCCGGCCAGGCGGTTGCCCTGCAGCGGTTGGGCGTTGGGCACCCACAGACTGCTGATCACGATCGCCGCCATGATCACCACCAGCGCCACCGGATAGATGTCCAGGCTCAGCCACTCGAACAACCGGCCCAGGGCAACTACGGTGATGATGAAGCCGATCGAGCCCCACAGGCGGATCTGGCTGTAGCGCGCGGCCTGCCCCTGCAGGTGCGCCAGGGTAATGACTTCGAACTGCGGCAGCACCGCGTGCCAGAAGAACGCATGCAGGGCCATGACCAGCGCCAGCCAGGCGTAGCTCTTGCTGACAAAGATCAGCGAGAAGGTCAGCAGCGTGCACACCGCGCCGAAGCGCACGATGGCCAGGCGCCGCCCCGTGTAGTCGCCCAACCAACCCCAGATATTCGGCGCGATGCAGCGCATCAGCATGGGGATGGCCACCAGCTCACCGATGCGCGCGGCGGAAAAACCCAGGTGATCGAAGTACAGCGCCAGAAAAGGCGCGGTCGAACCGAGCAAGGCGAAATAGCACAGGTAAAAGCTGGAGAGCCGCCAGTACGGGAGAACCGCCACGGCCATCAGACCGCAGCGACTTCAGCGCATGGCTTCACAGCTGGCCCAGCACCGGGGTGCTGACGCGCACATCGGCATTCTGCCCGCGATGGCGCAGCAGGTGATCCATCAACACGATGGCCATCATCGCTTCGGCGATCGGCGTGGCGCGGATGCCGACGCACGGGTCATGGCGGCCCTTGGTGATGACGTCCACCGGATTACCCTCGACATCGATCGAACGGCCCGGGGTGGTGATGCTCGAGGTCGGTTTCAACGCCAGGTGCGCGACGATCGGCTGGCCCGAGGAGATGCCCCCGAGGATGCCGCCGGCATTGTTGCTGAGGAAACCTTCAGGGGTCAGTTCATCGCGATGCTCGGTGCCACGTTGGGCAACGCTGGCAAAACCGGCGCCGATTTCCACACCCTTGACCGCGTTGATGCTCATCAGCGCGTGGGCCAGTTCGGCATCAAGACGGTCGAAAATCGGCTCACCGAGGCCCGGCTTGACGCCTTCGGCGACCACGGTGATCTTCGCGCCGACTGAGTCCTGATCACGGCGCAGTTGATCCATGTAGGCCTCAAGTTCTGGCACTTTGTCCGGATCAGGGCTGAAAAAGGCGTTCTGCTCCACCGAGTCCCACGTCTTGAACGGGATTTCGATCGGGCCCAACTGGCTCATGAAGCCACGGATGACGATGCCCTGGGTGGCCAGGTATTTTTTCGCAATTGCCCCCGCCGCCACGCGCATCGCGGTTTCGCGGGCGGAGCTACGGCCACCGCCACGGTAGTCGCGCTCGCCGTATTTGTGGTGGTAGGTGTAGTCGGCATGGGCCGGGCGGAACAGGTCCTTGATCGCCGAGTAGTCCTTGGACTTCTGGTCGGTGTTGCGGATCAACAGGCCAATCGCGCAGCCGGTGGTGCGGCCTTCGAAGACGCCAGAGAGGATTTCGACTTCGTCGGCTTCCTGGCGCTGGGTGGTATGGCGGCTGGTGCCCGGCTTGCGGCGGTCGAGGTCGCGCTGCAGGTCGTCCAGGGACAATTCGAGGCCCGGCGGGCAGCCATCGACAATGGCGACCAAAGCCGGACCATGGCTTTCGCCCGCGGTGGTGACAGTGAACAGCTTGCCGTAGGTATTGCCGGACATGCAGGGCGCTCCGTGAAATCGCTGAACTAAGTGCGCGCCAGTATACGCAGGCTATACCGGTAGATCACCCTCGAACCTTATTGAGGCTTGCGAGTCCAACCGACACCTAATCGATGATGGCGTGATGATGCTGCGAGTGATTGCCTTGAGTCTGGCCCTGATTGCCGGCCTGCTGCCCCACGTGGCCCAGGCCGCAGTCCTGCAACGTCCGGTGAGCCTGGACACCGGCAGCGGTGAACTGTTTGGCACCTTGCTGCTGCCCGAATCCGCGAAACCGGTGCCGGTGGTGCTGATTATTTCCGGGTCCGGCCCCACCGATCGTAACGGCAACAATCCGGACGGCGGCAACAACGACAGCCTCAAGCGCCTGGCCTGGCTGCTGGCCAAACACAATATCGCCAGCGTGCGGTACGACAAGCGCGGCGTGGCGGCGAGCCTGGCGGCCACGCCGGATGAGCGCAACCTGAGCCTGGAAGCCTACGTCGCCGACGCGGTTGCCTGGGGCAAGCAGCTCAAGACCGATTCGCGCCTAGGGCCGCTGATTCTGTTGGGGCACAGCGAGGGCGCGCTGGTCGCCACCCTCGCCGCCCCGCAGGTCGACGCCGCCGGCGTGATCTCCCTGTCGGGCAGCGCGCGGCCGGTGGATCAAGTGCTGCGCCAGCAATTGGCTGAACACCTGCCGCCACCCTTGCTGGCCCGTGCCAATCAATTACTGGACAGCCTCAAGGCCGGCCGGGTCGATACCGACGTGCCGGCGCCGTTACAAGTGATTTTCCGCCCCAGCGTCCAGCCGTACCTGATCAGCCTGTTCCGCCAGGACCCGGCCGCCGCCTTCGCCCGCCTGAAAATGCCCGCCTTGATCGTCCAGGGCAGCAGTGACGTGCAGGTCGGCGTCGGCGACGCGCAGATGCTCAAGGCGGCCAAACCGGATGCGCAACTGGCAGTGATCGAAGGCATGAATCACGTGATGCGCATCGTGCCCAACGACCTCAAGCGCCAGTTGGCCTCCTACAAGGACCCGCAATTGCCGCTGGCTGCCGAGCTCGGCACGCGGATCCTCGGCTTTATTGACGGAATTCGCCCAAGTTAAGCCGGTTTTACCCTCCAGTCCTGGAAAAAGCGGCCGATAAGCCGGTGTCGACAGCCCTTTGGCGGTCGACACGCAGAGCTTGGACAGGACCTTGCCGTTATGACTGAAACCCAAAAAGCCCCCGACACCGCTGCCGATACCGCGCCAGCCGAAACGGTTGACCTGCCGTGGGCGGATGTCCAGGCCGAGCATCACCGCATGCTGCGCCTGGCGCCGCTGAAAACCGATCGTGCGACCGGGAGTCGGCCGTTGCGCTTTGTCGAGTTTGGCTACGCCGAGCGCAACAACCATCAGCACAGCCTGCTGCGCCTGAGCATTGCATTGCCGGGGCAGAAGGTGCGCAAGGAGCAGAACCACCTCGACGTCTGGGTCGACCACGAGCAACGGCGCGTGCACTTTCGCCCCGATACCGGCTTGCAGGTCGAGCCGATGAACCGCGGCATCGGCCGTTTCCTGGCGGCGCAAGGCATCACCTGGGCGAAGAAAAAGTGGTCAAGCTACAGCTTCGATGCCATCGACCTGAGCAACAAGGATGCCTTGGTGGAAGACACGCGCCTGCGCCGTGATCACTTTCTGCGGGTCCAGGGTTTCGACGTGGTCTACGCCGACGCCCAGCATCTGAAAGGCAGCGTCAAGGAAGGCAAGATCGGCGATCTGCTGGGGGACTGGAACAGCGAGAAGCTGCAGTTCGTGGACATTCTCGAGGCCGCGCAGATGCTCCAGCAGGCCGAACAGAACCTCGCCGAGCAGGAAGTCAAACTGCAGAAACAGGAAGAGACGGTGAGCAAGTACAAGCGCGAGGACACCGGCCTGCGCTTCACCATCACCTGCCTGGTGGCTTTCGCCATGTTCCAGGCCGGGTTGCTGATCTGGATCGCGACCCACCGCTAGCACCTTGCAGGAGCGCGATGCTCCTGCAGGCACTCAAGCCATCAGACCCGTGACGCGAACAGCGCCTGGTGCGCGCGGCATTGTTCGGCGCTGAGCATGAACACGCCGTGGCCTCCGCGCTCGAAGTCGAGCCAGGCAAAGTCCACTTCCGGGTACAGCGCCTCGACGTGTACCTGGCTGTTACCCACCTCGACAATCAGCAAGCCCTTGTCATTCAAGTGGTCCGCTGCCTGCGCGAGCATCCGGCGCACCAGGTTCAGACCATCGTCGCCACAGGCCAGGCCCAGCTCCGGCTCATGCTGGTACTCGTCCGGCATGTCGGCGAAGTCTTCGGCATCGACGTAGGGCGGGTTGGATACGATCAAGTCAAAACGCTGGCCCGGCAAGCCATCGAAGCCGTCGCCCTGGACGGTGTAGACACGCTCGTCGACGCCATGGCGCTCGATGTTCTGATTGGCCACTTCCAACGCTTCGAAGGACAAATCGGCGAGCACCACTTCGGCGTTCTGGAACTCGTAGGCGCAGGCGATGCCGATGCAACCGGAACCGGTGCACAGGTCGAGAATCCGTGCCGGCTCACCATCCAGCCAAGGGGCAAAACGGTTTTCGATCAGCTCGCCAATCGGCGAACGCGGGATCAACACGCGCTCGTCGACAATGAACGACATGCCACAGAACCAGGCTTCACCCAGCAGGTACGCGGTGGGGATGCGATCCTCGATGCGGCGCTTGAGCAAGCGCTGCAGATTCACCAGTTCGTCATCTTCCAGCGCGCAGTCCAGATAGCTGTCGGCAATTTCCCAGGGCAGGTGCAAAGCCCCCAGCACCAACTGCCGGGCTTCGTCCCAGGCATTGTCGGTGCCATGGCCGAAAAACAGATCCTCCCCATGAAAACGACTGACGGCCCAACGAATATGGTCGCGCAAGGTGCGCAGACGGGAAGTGATCACGGGTAGACTCCTGAAAAAACGACCGACGATTCTACCAGCCTAAACCGGCCCCGACGATGCGAGAAAATTTCCTCGGGCAAATGTAGGAATTCTCGGTTTTTTCAGCTTTTGATTGAACATTCGCTCAGCGCAGGACAGGCTACAGGCCAGCAACGACGGTGCCTACGATGGTAGCGATTCACAGAAACGCTCAGCCAGAGGACAATGGCGCAAAAGCCCCACTCGAAGGAGCCCCCGAATGTCCGTTCCAAAGACGATGTTTCAACTCAGCGGTCGTGGTTATGCGCCAGCCAATCTGGCCCAGGCGACGCTGGTGATCATCGACGCCCAGAAAGAATACCTCAGCGGCCCGCTGGCCCTGTCCGGCATGGACGCTGCCGTCGACAACATCAAGCAATTGCTGGCCGCCGCCCGCAAGGCCGGCCGGCCGATCGTGCATGTCAGCCATCGCGGTACAGTGGGCGGCATGTTCGACCCCAACGGCGAACGCGGCGAGTTCATTCCAGGCCTGGAGCCGGAAGTCGATGAAATCCGCATTGAAAAGATCCTGCCAAGCGCCTTCCACGGCACCGGCCTGGAAAAGATTCTCCAGGATCGTGGCCCGCTCGACCTGATCGTCTGCGGTTTCATGAGCCACTCCAGCGTCAGCACCACCGTGCGCGCCGCGAAGAACCTGGGCTTTCGCTGCACCCTGGTGGAAGACGCCTGCGCCACCCGCGACCTGCCATACAAGGGCGGCGTGCTGACGGCCGAGCAGGTCCAGCAGACCGAAATGGCGATCATGGCTGACAACTTTGCCACCCTGGCCTTGACCCAAGACCTGATCTGATCGCCTGTTTTGAGCGGCGGCGACCGCCGCTCATCCGCAAAAGCCTCTCATTTCTTCTAATTGACTTAGCCTCAGGAACAAGCCGGGTAACTCCCGGTCGAAGGGCCGATATCATTGAGGAAGGTCGGAATGAAAATATCCGATGGATTTGACGCTCGCCGCTTGCGCCCCAAGGGGCCGCGCAACTGGCGTTATCGCTTTGGCGCTGCCTTCGCCGCTCTGCTCGCCACCCTTGGCGTGCTGTCGGCCATGGCCGGGGCCGCCAGTTTGTTGGGTCACCCGCCCGCCCTGCGCGACCTGAACGCCAGCCCGCTAGGTTCGGCAATCATCCTGGTGGTCGGCCTGCTGCTGCTCTATCTCGGCATTGCGTTCTGGCGTCGCTGCCGGCGCCGCATGCGCCAGCCTCGCGAGCTGAACATGGCCCCACACCTGATGAAAAAACACGACTGAATCGCGCATCAGGCGTTTTGCCACGCCCGATTCGCCTCGACTTGGGTAAACTGGCCGCCCTTCGCGGAGGCTGACATGCAAGACGACGATTTTTCCCTGTTCAAAAGCTCGATCCAAGGCGTCAAGCCGATCAAGCACGACCGCGCCGACACCGGCAAACCCAAGACTGACCGGGCGCAGATTGCCAAGCTGCGGCAAGCGGCGACCGTGCGCACCGACGTCACCGCCGTCGATGGCCTGTCCGACCAGTTCGTGATCGATGTCGGCCCCGAAGACGAGCTGATGTGGGCTCGCGACGGTGTGCAGGAAAGCCAGATGCGCAAGCTGAAGATCGGCCAGATCCCGTTCGAAGGCAGCCTCGACCTGCACGGCATGACCGTGGAAAAGGCCCGGGAAACCCTCTGGGCGTTTCTCGCCGAAGCGACAAAATTCGAAATCCGCTGCGTGCGCGTCACCCACGGCAAGGCCGTGCGCCTGGACGGCAAGCGGCCGATGATCAAAAGCCACGTCAACACCTGGCTGCGCCAGCATCCGCAAGTGCTGGGCTTCACTTCCTGCCAGGCGAAACACGGCGGTGCCGGCGCAGTGTATGTGATGCTCAAACGCACCATGATGGAAGGTCGCGACGAGTAAAGCTGATGCATCGCGCTTGCAGCGCCGTGTTTGCCACCGTACCCTTGCCCTTTGCGTAAAATCCCACAGGTAGATTCATGTCCCTGGAACAGAATTACACGGCGATCCTTGGTCAGCTTGGCGAGGACGTTTCCCGCGAAGGCCTGCTCGACACGCCAAAGCGTGCCGCCAAAGCCATGCAGTACCTTTGCCGCGGCTATGAACAAACACTTGAAGAAGTCACCAATGGTGCCTTGTTCAGCTCCGACAACAGCGAAATGGTGCTGGTCAAGGACATCGAGTTGTACTCGCTGTGCGAACACCACCTGCTGCCTTTCATCGGCAAGGCGCACGTCGCCTACATCCCGAGTGGCAAGGTGCTGGGCCTGTCGAAAGTCGCGCGGATCGTCGATATGTACGCCCGCCGCCTGCAGATCCAGGAAAACCTCAGCCGCCAGATCGCCGACGCCGTGCAGCAAGTGACCGGCGCCTTGGGCGTCGCGGTGGTGATCGAAGCCAAGCACATGTGCATGATGATGCGCGGTGTGGAGAAACAGAACTCCTCGATGATCACCTCGGTGATGCTCGGCGAGTTCCGCGAAAACGCGGCGACGCGCAGCGAGTTTCTCAGCCTGATCAAATAATCAGGCAACGAAGAAAACCGGCATTCATCGCCGGTTTTTTTTCGTCCGCAAAAAATCAGGTAAGCTGCGCGCCTTTCCCATTTGCCCCGTGAGGCTTGTATCGTGTTCGTCAAAGCGCTTCGTGTCGGCCTCGGCCAGTTGATCATCTTCATCGACTTCATCACCCGCCCTGCGAAAAAACAGCGCCCTGCCGCCGCCCAGGCCCAGGTCGAAGCTGCTGCCAAGGACCTGACCCTGTATCAGTTTCACGCCTGCCCGTTCTGCGTGAAAACCCGCCGCACCCTGCGCCGCCTGAACGTGCCGGTGGCCCTGCGTGATGCGAAGAACAGCGAGCAGGACCGCCAGACCCTGCTGGAACAAGGCGGCAAGATCAAGGTGCCGTGCCTGCGCATCGAAGAAAACGGCCAGACCACCTGGATGTATGAATCCAAGGTAATCATTGATTACCTGGATAAGCGCTTCGCGGCGGCTTGATTGAAAAAGCTGTTTTTGTAGGAGCGAGCCTGTCGAATCGTCGCACCGTCGCGATGAGGCCATCAGCAACACCGCATCAACTTCATCGCCAGCAGGCTGGCTCCTACAGGTTCTACTGCACTCCCCTCAAGCAGCCTTGGCTGCCTGCGCCTCCCGCACCACCGCCGCCAACCGCTTGAGCCCCTCATCCAGGCGCGCCGGGTCGATGTGGCTGAAATTCAACCGCAGATGGCCCGGATGCCGATCCGGTTCCGGGAAAAACGGTTCGCCCGGCATGAACGCCACGTCGTTGTCCAACGCCGCCTTGAGCAAGGTCCGGGTATCCAGTGGCTGCTTGAGGGTCAGCCAGAAGAACAGCCCGCCTTGCGGCATGTTCCAGTCCGCCAGGTCGGCAAAGTGTTTTTCCAATGCGGCCTGGAAGCTGTCACGACGGCCCCGGTAGAAATCGCGCAATTCACCCAGGTGATCACGCAGACGTTCACTGCCGATCCACTGCATCGCCTGCCATTGGCCGACCCGGTTGGTGTGCAGGTCCGCCGACTGCTTGAGGCGCAGCAGGTGCGGGAACAGGTCGGGACTGGCGATCAGGTAACCGACCCGCAGGCCCGGCAGCAGGGTCTTCGACACGGTGCCGGTGTAGATCCAACTGGCCTTCTTCAAGCGACTGACAATCGGCGTGGCACTGCCACCGTCAAACGTCAGCTCGCGGTACGGCTCGTCCTCGATCAAGGTCACGCCGAATTCGTCGAGCAGCGCCGCCACCGCATCGCGCTTGGCCTCGCTGTAGCGCACCGCCGAGGGGTTCTGGAAAGTAGGGATCAGGTAGATGAACGCCGGGCGGTGTTTGCTCAGGCGCGCGCGCAACTCCGCCAGGTCCGGACCGTCGGCTTGCAGCGGCACGGTCAGGCATTCAGCACCGAACAGCTGGAAAATTTGCAGGGCGGCGAGATACGTCGGCGCCTCGAGCATGATCTCGGTGCCTTTGTCGATGTACAGCTTGGCCGCCAGGTCGAGGGTTTGCTGGGAGCCGCTGACCACCAGCACCTGGCTCGCCTCACAAGGCACACCCAGGGCCCGCGCCTCGGCCGCCAAGGCTTCGCGCAAGGCCGGCTCGCCTTCGCTCATGCCGTACTGACCCATCGACACCGGCATCTGCGTCCAGTCGACTTTCGGCAGCATGGCCTCGGCCGGCAAACCGCCAGCAAATGACATCACCTCCGGGCGCTGGGCGGCAGCAAGGATTTCACGGATCAGGGAGCTTTTGAGGCGCGTTACACGTTCGGAAAATGCCATGGGGACCACCGGTAGCAAAGGCCAAGGGAATTAAGTCAAACTGGTTGACCGAAATTACGACAAACCGATGGAATACGTCAACATGCTTGACCTTAAAAACCCGAATTCCCAACAACAGGCCATGGAAGCGTTTTTCTTCGGCTACCAGGCCTTCACCGCCAAGGCCGATGAAATGCTCGAGCGTCGAGGCTTGAGCCGGGTGCACCAGCGCATTGTGTTTTTCATCGCGCGCTATCCGAACCTGGCCGTGAAAGAGTTGCTGGCGCTGCTGGGTGTGAGCAAGCAGGCACTGAACATGCCGCTGCGGCAGTTACAGGAAATGCATCTGGTGAACAGCGTCGCGTCCGCCACCGACAAGCGTAAACGCCTGCTGGAACTGACCGACGAGGGCTCGCGTTTCGAGCAGGCGTTGCGCCGCGAGCAGGTGAAATTGCTGGAACGGGTATTTGCCGAGGCTGGGGAGACGGCGGTGAATGGCTGGTTGGCGGTGAATCTGGCGCTGGGAAAAAGCCAGGCGGCTCCTGAGTAGTGGATGCGCCGACCTTGTAGGAGCCAGCTTGCTGGCGATGGTCGTAAACGATGACGAGGTTTGCCTGACTCGCCGCGGCGCTCTCAGGTTTTTCGCAAGCAAGCTCGCTCCTGCAAGGGCGATATAGCCCTTTCCACAAAACTTTCGTCGACAAAATCAAAAACATTATTTGCTTTATTTGTATACAAAAGCATAATTCGCTGCGTGCGAGTTCCTGACCCATCAGTCAACAAATTCGCAAATGCCTCAAAGAGCCGCTGCCCACCTCTGTGTCCGGCTCTGGAAATAACAATAAAACTGTTGAGGAGTACTCGCTGTGGAAAGCCGCAAATCCGAAGCATCGCCGCTGGATCTCTCGCCGCCCTTACGCACAGGCCTGCTGGAGCGCTTGTTCAAACTCAGCGTGCATGGCACCACGGTGAAAACCGAGCTGATTGCAGGTCTCACCACCTTCATCACCATGGCGTACATCATCTTCGTCAACCCGAACATCATGGCCGACGCCGGGATTGACCACGGCGCCGCCTTCGTCGCTACCTGCATCGCCGCAGCCCTGGGCTGCCTGTTGATGGGCCTGTACGCCAACTGGCCCGTCGGCCTGGCGCCAGGCATGGGCCTCAACGCCTTCTTCACCTACACCGTGGTCGGCACCATGGGCTACAACTGGGAAACCGCGCTGGGTGCGGTGTTCGTGTCCGGCGTGTTGTTCATGTTCCTGACCTTCTCGCGGATCCGTGAATGGTTGCTCAACAGCATTCCGGTGAGCCTGCGTTTTGCCATGGGCGCCGGTGTCGGCCTGTTCCTCGGCCTGATCGGCCTGAAAACTGCGGGCATCGTGGTTGATAGTCCGGCCACCCTGATCAAGATCGGCAACCTGCGCGAACCTGGGCCTCTGCTCGCCGCCATCTGCTTCCTGATGATTGCCATCCTCAGCTACCACCGGGTGTTCGGCGCGATCCTCATCAGCATCATCACCGTGACCCTCGCCGGCTGGGGCCTGGGCCTGGTGCATTACGAAGGGATCATGTCGGCACCGCCGAGCCTGGCCCCGACCTGGATGGCCATGAACGTTGCCGGCGTGTTCAACGTCAGCATGATCAGCGTGGTCCTCGCGTTCCTCTTTGTGCACATGTTCGACACCGCCGGTACCCTCATGGGCGTTGCCCAGCGGGCCAACCTGGTGGGTGCGGACGGCAAGATCGAAAACCTCTCTCGCGCCATGAAAGCCGACAGTGCTTCCAGCGTATTCGGCGCAGTAGTGGGTGTTCCCCCAGTCACCAGCTATGTGGAAAGTGCCGCGGGTGTTGCAGCCGGTGGACGTACCGGCCTGACCGCCGTGACTGTCGGCATACTGTTTGTCGCGGCGATGTTCTTTGCACCGCTGGCTGGCATGATTCCGGCATACGCTACCGCCGGCGCGCTGATCTACGTGGCGATGCTGATGATGGGCGGCATGGAACACATCGAGTGGGACGATGCCACCGACAGTATTCCGGCGATCGTCACCGCAATCATGATGCCCCTGACCTTTTCGGTTGCCGACGGCATCGCCCTGGGTTTCATCACCTACGTGGCGCTGAAGGCCGGCACCGGCAAGTACAAGGAAATTTCGGTTAGCCTGTGGGTACTGTGCGCGATCTTTATCGCCAAGTTCATTTTCTTGTAACGGTTTCAAGCGTGACCCAGCCTCACCCCGTCGGGTGGGGCTTTTGCACATATGGAGGAAAGTGATGAGTCTGGAAACCTGGCTGCTGTTCAGCGGCGCCGCCCTGGTGGTAATCCTGATCCCGGGACCTTTATCGTTGTTGATGATCAGCAACAGCCTGAACTTCGGTTTGCGCCGTTCCTACCCGGCGTTTCTCGGCGGCGTGTTCGCCTCGATCTGCCTGCTCAGCGCCTCGGCACTGGGCCTCGGCGCCCTGCTGCTGGCTTCGGAGCAACTGTTCAGCGCACTGAAGATCGTCGGCGCCCTGTACCTGTTCTACCTCGCCTGGCAGAGCTGGCAGCAGTCACGGCAACCGGCACACGCCACCGAAGTGCCACAAGCGCCACCGGTGCCGCGCTTCCGTGCACTGTTCGGGCGCGCCTTTGTGCTGGGCGCGAGCAATCCGAAGGACATCCTGTTCTTCGCCGCTTTCCTGCCGCAGTTCCTCAGCGCCGAGCAACCGTTCCTGCCGCAACTGCTGATCATGATCGCCACCTGGACCCTGCTGGACCTGTGTTGCAAGCTGGCCTACGGCCTCGGCGCCCACGGCGCGGCGCGCTACCTGCGTAGCGGCAAGGGCCAGAGCTGGTTCAATCGGATCAGTGCCGGGTTGTTTGGCGGGGCGGGGGCGGCTTCGTTGTTGAGCCGATAATCAAAAGCTTCGCCGGCAAGCCGGCTCCTACAGGATTTGTGCTCGCTCACATGTTCCAACCCCTCGTAGGAGCTGGCTTGCCAGCGAAAGCAATCTCAAGCCTTGCATAACCAGAACCGACGCCTTCGCCGGCAAGCCGGCTCCTACAACCGCGCATCGCGACGAAGCGTCAAACCGCCAACACCTTTCTCAAGGCCAAAAAAAAGCCCGCAGTGTGAGCGGGCGAATGACCAAAGAAGCTATGTGCGCAGGATTCGTGGGGGGAGAGTCCTAGCTTCCTCTGTAGGTCGAATAGCTGTATGGCGAGATCAGCAGCGGCACGTGGTAGTGATCCTGCTCGGCAGAGATGCCGAAACGCAGGACCACCACGTCGAGAAACGCCGGCTCCGGCAGTTGCACACCGCGAGCGCGGTAGTAGTCGCCGGCGTGAAACTGCAGCTGATAAACCCCTGACCGGTAGTCATCGCCTTGCAACAACGGCGTATCGACACGGCCATCGCTGTTGGTCAGTGCGCTGGCGACCAATTCCAGCTGCGAACCTTCAACGCGGTACAGCTCGATCTTGATCGAGCTGCCCGGGCAACCGTGTGCGGCATCCAAAACGTGTGTAGTCAAACGTCCCATTGATTCTGCGCGCCCGCCTGCGTGTGTCGCAGCCAGACTTCGCGCCTCCCGGAGTCAGGTGAAAAGGAGGCCGCCACTTTTCGGTGCATGAAAAGTGGCGGCGAGCGATTGATTAAGACACTTTCAACATAAATTGTACACAATAAATTCTACATTTTTTCAGTCGATCTCCAGCGCGTCCGGTTTAGCTGCGAAAACCAGCAAAGTCATAGGCTATAGAGACCCCAAATCAAATAGCTGACCAATCAGGCAGGTTTTTTGCAGTACCACGTGAAGATGACAAATGGTGAAAAATGCAAAAAATCGGGCTTACAAATCGCGCATAAAGTTGTATACAATCACTCCATCGTTGTGACGCCAGCCTTTCATCACAGGTCCAGGCCCCCACACCAACCCTTATCGCGCCCCGGCAAACCCGAACAAGAAGGAAGACTGCAGTGAGCGACTACCCACGCGACCTGATCGGTTACGGCAGTAACCCTCCCCACCCACACTGGCCGGGCAATGCCCGCATTGCCCTGTCGTTCGTCCTCAACTACGAAGAAGGCGGCGAACGCAACATCCTGCACGGCGACAAGGAATCCGAAGCCTTCCTCTCGGAAATGGTCTCGGCGCAACCGCTGCAAGGCGAGCGCAACATGAGCATGGAGTCGCTGTACGAGTATGGCAGCCGTGCCGGCGTCTGGCGGATCCTCAAGCTGTTCAAGGAGTTCGACATTCCGCTGACGGTGTTCGCCGTGGCCATGGCCGCCCAGCGCCACCCGGATGTGATTCGCGCCATGGTTGAAGCCGGCCACGAAATCTGCAGCCACGGCTACCGCTGGATCGACTACCAGTACATGGATGAAGCACAAGAGCGCGAGCACATGCTCGAAGCCATCCGCATCCTCACCGAAATCACCGGCGAGCGCCCACTGGGCTGGTACACCGGCCGCACCGGCCCGAACACCCGGCGTCTGGTGATGGAAGAAGGCGGTTTCCTCTACGACAGCGACACCTACGACGACGACCTGCCCTACTGGGAACCGAATAACCCGACCGGCAAGCCGCACCTGGTGATCCCCTACACCCTGGACACCAACGACATGCGCTTCACCCAGGTCCAGGGTTTCAACAAGGGCGACGATTTCTTCGAATACCTCAAGGACGCGTTCGACGTGCTTTACGCCGAAGGCGCCGAAGCGCCGAAAATGCTCTCGATCGGCCTGCACTGCCGGCTGATCGGCCGTCCGGCGCGTCTTGCTTCGCTCAAGCGCTTTATCGAATACGCTAAAAGCCACCAACAGGTGTGGTTCAGCCGCCGCGTCGACATCGCTCGCCACTGGCAACAAACCCACCCGTACCAAGGGCCGTCGAAATGACCACCTTCCAAACCCTGAAACCTTCGACGCTGAGCCGTGACGCCTTTGTCGCCGCTTTCGCCGATATCTACGAACATTCGCCATGGGTCGCCGAAAAGGCCTTTGACCTGGGCCAGGACGCCTCGATCGACCAGATCGAGACCCTGCACCAGCGCATGAGCGACATCCTGTTGAGCGCCGATCACGCCAGTCAACTGGCCCTGATCAACGCTCACCCGGACCTGGCCGGCAAAGCCGCCGTCCAGGGCCAGTTGACCGAAGCCAGCACGAATGAACAAGCCGGCGCCGGTATTCACCAATGCACGGCCGAAGAGTTCCAGCGCTTCACCGAGCTGAACGATGCCTACAAAGCCAAGTTCAAGTTTCCCTTCATCATGGCGGTAAAAGGCAGCAACCGGCATCAGATCCTCGCAGCGTTCGAAACGCGCATCCACAACCCGGTCGACACCGAGTTCAAGTGCGCGCTGGCGGAGATCAACAAGATCGCCCTGTTCCGTTTACTGACCCTATAGCAAGCCTGGCCCCCAGGGATTCAAGAACGCCGAATCCGGCCCGGGCCTCGCAAGCATCCCAAGCCACTTATTTAAAGGCAGACAAGAAGAATGAAAGCTTACGCCGTACCTTTCGAGAAGTTCGTCAACCTGGCCGATGCCCGCCTGGGCACCAAGATCATCTCGGTCACCGATGACTGGTTCGCTGACGCCAACCGCCTGTTCCAGCCGACCCCGGCCGTATGGAAGGAGGGCGTGTTCGATGACAACGGCAAGTGGATGGACGGCTGGGAGTCGCGTCGCAAACGCTTCGAAGGCTACGACAGCGCCGTGATCCGCCTGGGCGTACCAGGTTCGATCAAGGGCGTGGACATCGACACTTCATTCTTCACCGGCAACTTCCCGCCATCGGCGTCCCTGGAAGCCTGCTTCCTGGCGTCGGGCGAGCCGGATGCCAACACCCAGTGGACTGAAGTGCTGTCCGCCGTCGAGCTGCAAGGCAACAGCCACCACTACCACGAGATCAGCAACGACCAGGCGTTCAGCCACCTGCGCTTCAACATCTACCCGGATGGCGGCGTGGCCCGTCTGCGCGTGTACGGCATTCCGTTCCGCGACTGGTCGGCCGTTGGCGACAACGAGCAGGTGGACCTGGCTGCAGCCCTCAACGGTGGCCGCGCCCTGGCCTGCTCCGACGAACACTTCGGGCGCATGAGCAACATCCTCAACCCGGGCCGTGGCATCAACATGGGCGATGGCTGGGAAACCGCCCGTCGTCGTACGCCAGGTAACGACTGGGTAATCGTCGCCCTGGGTCACCCGGGCGAGATCGAAAAAATCGTCGTCGACACCCTGCACTTCAAAGGCAACTACCCGGACAGCTGCTCGATCCAGGGCGCGTTCGTCAAGGGCGGTACCGACAGCCAGATCGAAACCCAGTCGCTGTTCTGGCGCGAACTGCTGCCGAGCCAGAAGCTGGAAATGCACGCCGAACACACCTTCGCCGAGCAGATCAAGGCATTGGGCCCGATCACCCACATCCGCCTGAACGTGTTCCCGGACGGTGGTGTAAGCCGCCTGCGCGTACTGGGCAAGGTCGCGAAGTAATGCTGAGCCTGTAGGAGCCGGCTTGCCGGCGAAGGCGCCTTCAAGGGCGCCTTCAAGGGCCCCTTCGCTGGCAAGCCAGCTCCTACAAGCGATAGCAACAGAACCAACAACACAGAATTCGGATAAGAAGAACAGCATGCGCACACTGACGATTGAACCGCTGACCAAAGAAGCCTTCGCCCCTTTCGGTGACGTGATCGAAACCGACGGCAGCGATCACTTCATGATCAACAACGGTTCGACCATGCGCTTCCACAAACTGGCCACGGTCGAAACCGCCACGCCAGAGGACAACGCGATCATCAGCATCTTCCGCGCCGACGCGCAGGACATGCCGCTGACCGTGAGCATGCTGGAGCGCCATCCGCTGGGCAGCCAGGCTTTCATTCCGCTGCTCGGCAACCCCTTTCTGATCGTGGTCGCGCCAGTTGGCGATGCACCTGTATCAGGCTTGGTCCGCGCCTTCGTCACCAACGGCAGGCAGGGCATTAATTACCATCGCGGCGTCTGGCACCACCCGGTGCTGACGATCGAAAAGCGGGATGACTTCCTGGTGGTTGATCGCAGTGGCACAGGCAATAACTGCGATGAGCATTTTTTCAAAGAGGATGAGCGTCTGATCCTTGCCCCCCACCAATAAGAGAAGGTCTGAACACTCGATAACAGAGTGACAGGCGAGAGGTAAAGACTGTGGAAGCACATCTGTACGAATGGCTGAACCTGAGCGTGCGCTGGGTTCACATGATCACTGGCGTCGCCTGGATTGGCGCGTCCTTCTATTTTGTCTGGCTGGAAAACAACCTCAATCGGGTCAACCCGAAGAGTGGCCTGGCCGGCGATCTCTGGGCGATTCACGGTGGCGGGATCTACCACCTGGAGAAATACAAACTGGCTCCACCGACCATGCCGGACAACCTGCACTGGTTCAAATGGGAAGCCTATTTCACCTGGATGTCGGGTATCGCGCTGCTGTGCGTGGTGTTCTATTCCAACCCGACGCTTTACCTCCTGGCACCGGGCAGCAGCCTGAGCGGCCCTGAAGGTGTGCTGCTGGGTATCGGCTCGCTGTTCGCCGGCTGGTTCATCTACTCCTTCCTGTGCGACTCGGCTCTGGGCAAACGCCCTGCCCTGTTGGGTTTCATCCTGTTCGTGCTGATCATTGGCGCCGCCTACGGCTTCAGTAAGGTGTTCAGCGGTCGTGGTACGTACCTGCACGTCGGCGCGATCATCGGCACCATCATGGTCGGTAACGTGTTCCGCATCATCATGCCGGCACAGCGGGCGCTGGTGGCGGCGATTGCCGAGAACCGCACGCCGGATCCGGCGCTGCCGGCCAAAGGCCTGCTGCGTTCGCGTCACAACAACTACTTCACCTTGCCCGTGCTGTTCATCATGATCAGCAACCACTTCCCGAGCACCTACGGCAGCCAGTACAACTGGTTGATCCTGGCCGGGATCGCGGTGCTGGCGGTGTTGGTGCGTCACTATTTCAACACCCGTCATGACAGCCACAAGTTCGCCTGGACCCTGCCGGTCGCCGCCGTTGGCATGATCAGCCTGGCCTACGTCACCGGTCCTGCACCGATGAACAGCCCGGAAGTGGCCAAGGCCCCTGCGAAAATCGAGTACCAGCCGCTGCCGGAAACTGCAGTCGGTGGCGGTGCCAAACCGGCTGCCGCGACGCCAGCTGAAGCCCCTGCCGCAGCACCGGCCCAGGCGTCCAACGCCGGTCCGGGTTTCGACAAGGTGCACTCGGTGATCCAGGAACGCTGCGCGGTCTGCCACTCGGCCAAGCCCACCAGCCCGCTGTTCAGCGCAGCCCCGGCCGGCGTGATGTTCGACACCCCCGAGCAGATCCGCCAGAACGCCCCGCGGATCCAGGCCCAGGCCGTTACCACGCAGATCATGCCACTGGGCAACATCACCCAGATGACCCAGCAGGAACGTGACCTGATCGGCGCCTGGATTGTGCAGGGAGCCCCGACCAATTAATCGTTGAAAAGCTTCGCTGGCAAGCCAGCTCCTACAGGGTTCACACGACCTGTAGGAGCTGGCTTGCCAGCGATTGGCCGCAACGCGGTCTCCTGATGCACAAAATCACAAGAATAAAAAAGATCCGAGGTGTTGCATGTCCGTGTCATCCAAAGCGCGCATCCCCGACGCACCTGCCATTCAGCGACTGCCCCTGTTGCAACTGATCCTCGTGGGTCTGCAACACGTGCTGCTGATGTACGGCGGTGCCATTGCGGTGCCGCTGATCATCGGACAGGCCGCTGGCCTGAGTCGTGAAGAAATCGCCTTCCTGATCAACGCCGACCTGTTGGTCGCAGGTATCGCCACCATCGTCCAATCGCTGGGCATCGGCCCCATGGGCATTCGCATGCCGGTGATGATGGGCGCCAGTTTCGCGGCCGTCGGCAGCATGGTCGCCATGGCGGGCATGCCCGGCATCGGCCTGCAGGGGATTTTCGGCGCGACCATCGCCGCCGGCTTCTTCGGCATGTTGATCGCGCCGTTCATGTCCAAGGTCGTGCGCTTCTTCCCGCCGCTGGTGACCGGCACGGTCATCACCTCGATCGGATTGTCGCTGTTTCCCGTTGCGGTGAATTGGGCCGGCGGTGGCGGTACCAGCGCCGAGTTCGGTTCACCCATCTACCTGACCATTTCCGCCCTGGTGCTGGCCTGCATCCTGCTGGTCCACCGCTTCATGCGCGGCTTCTGGGTGAACATTTCGGTGCTGATCGGCATGACCCTGGGCTACCTGCTCTGCGGCGTGATCGGCATGGTCGACCTGAGCGGCATGGACAACGCGCCCTGGCTGCAATTCGTCACGCCGCTGCACTTCGGCATGCCCAAGTTCGAGTTGGCGCCGATTCTTTCGATGTGCCTGGTGGTGGTGATCATTTTCGTCGAGTCCACCGGGATGTTCATCGCCCTGGGCAAGATCACCGGTCAGGAAGTCTGCCCGCGCAGGCTGCGCCGTGGCTTGTTGTGTGACGCCGGTGCGTCGTTCTTCGCCGGTTTCCTCAACACCTTCACTCATTCTTCGTTCGCCCAGAACATCGGCCTGGTGCAGATGACAGGCGTGCGCTGCCGCTCGGTGACCATCGTCGCCGGTGGCCTGCTGATCCTCCTCAGCCTGTTGCCCAAGGCGGCGTTCCTGATTGCCTCGATTCCACCGGCGGTGCTCGGCGGCGCGGCGATCGCGATGTTCGGCATGGTGGCGGCAACCGGCATCAAGATCCTCCAGGAAGCCGACATCGGCGACCGCCGCAATCAACTGCTGGTGGCGGTGAGCATCGGCATGGGCCTGATCCCCGTCATGCGCCCGGACTTCTTCGCCCACCTGCCCCTGTGGATGAGCCCGATCACCCACAGCGGCATCGCCCTGGCCACCGTCAGCGCGCTGACCTTGAACCTGTTGTTCAACATTCTCGGCGGCAGCGAACGCGCGGCGGTCAATGATTGTCAGGCCCATACGCACTAACACAGACACCAAGCCCCTGTAGGAGCGAGCCTGCTCGCGATTAGCGCAAGAACACCGCGAGTCCATCGCGAGCAGGCTCGCTCCTACAGAGGGCGGTGTGTTCGGCACCTTAAAAAATAAAAACAAATAGGGAGCAACACATGATTCGGACGCAAACCAGCTTACTGTTGGCAGGAGGCCTGTTGGCCGCGAGTCAGGCCATGGCCGGCGATCTGCTGCTGTGGCAGACCAACAGCCTGAGCTACCTGTACGGCAAGGACTTCGTGGTCAACCCACGTATCCAGCAGACGATCACCTTCGAACACGCCGACCGCTGGAAGTACGGCGACAACTTCCTGTTCGTCGACAGCACCTACTACAACGGCGACAAAGACCGCAACAAAGGGGTCCACGCCTACTACGGCGAGTTCAGCCCGCGCCTGTCCTTCGGCAAGATCTTCGACCGCCGTTTCGAATTCGGCCCGATCAAGGACGTACTCCTGGCGATGACCTACGAGAATGGCGAAGACGACACCGAGGCCTACCTGATCGGCCCCGGTTTTGACCTCGCGGTTCCCGGCTTCAACTTCTTCACCCTGAACTTCTACAACCGCCACACCGAAGGCTCCCGTGCCGGCGACAACGTCTGGCAGATCACCCCGGCCTGGTCCTACACCGTGCCCGTAGCCAACTCGAGCCTGCTGATCGATGGCTACATCGACTGGGTGGTGGACAACGACGAAAACCGCCACGGCACCTACCACGCCAACCTGCACTTCAACCCGCAGATCAAGTACGACCTGGGCAAGTCCCTGGGCTGGCGCGAAAAGCAGGTCTATGTCGGCGTCGAATACAGCTACTGGAAAGACAAATACGGCATCGAGAACACCTCCAACTTCGACACCAACGAAAACACCACCAGCCTGCTGGTGAAGGTGCATTTCTGAAATGACCCGCAACCACGCCCCAATCCTGTCGTCGGTGCGCTGTTGCGGGGCACTTGAGACCTGGCCAAGGAGTCAGTATTCTCCGCGGCCGCCTGAATCCGCTTTAAAAAAAAGCCCGGATTTAATTCCTGACCAGAAAGCCAACTTATCCCGGCCCTGGACGGTATCAAGGCACCCACACCCCACTCTCGATCGACTGTGCCTGCACAGCCGAGCGGGAGTTTTTGTGCTTTGCGAAAGCCTTGGCGCGACCTTTGCTAACAGCACCAAAGCTGACCGAACGGATGTTTTTTTTGCAATACCGAGAAAAGGCGCCACACCAGAGCGCCGACCTAAAAAACGTGGAACCACTTACTTTGGGAGCAACCGAATGAAACGTACGTGCACTAGCCTGATGCTCGCGGGATCCTTGTTGGCAGGCGGCCAGGCCATGGCCGGCGATCTGCTGCAGTGGCAGTCCAACAGCCTGACCTACCTCTACGGCAAAGACTTTCAAGTCAACCCGCGGATCCAGCAGACCGTGACCTTCGAGCACGCCGATGGCTGGAAGTACGGCGACAACTTCTTCTTCATCGACAAGATCTTCTACAACGGTAAAGAAGATGCCTTCGCTGGCAAAAACACCCACTACGGCGAATTCCAGCCGCGCCTGTCGTTCGGCAAGATCTTCGACCAGAAATTCGAGTTCGGGCCAATCAAGGACGTGTTGCTGGCCATGACCTACGAGTTCGGCGAAGACGACACCGAGTCCTACCTGATCGGTCCAGGTTTCGACCTGGCGATCCCGGGCTTCGACTACTTCCAGCTGAACTTCTACAACCGTCACACCGAAGGCAGCCGCCCGGGTGATGATGTCTGGCAGATCACTCCGGTCTGGTCCTACACCATTCCTGTGGGCAGCTCCGACGTGCTGATCGACGGCTACATGGACTGGGTGGTCGACAACGACGTCAACAGCAAAGGCACCTACCACGCCAACCTGCACTTCAACCCACAGATCAAGTACGACTTGGGCAAGGCGCTGAACCTGGGCGAGAAGCAACTGTATGTGGGTGTCGAGTACGACTACTGGAAAGACAAGTACGGTATCGAAGACACCCAGGCGTTCAAGACCGACCAGAGCGTGACCAGCTTCCTGGTGAAGGTGCACTTCTGAGTCTGAACTGACAGACCACAGTCGCCACCGACTTCTGCAGGCGCGCATCGCCTGCAGAAGTCGTCGTGGCGTCAGAGCACTTTGACCGCGCGACCGATGAACTGCACCGGCCCGGTCGGTTTACCTGTCTGCGAGCCGCCAGGGTTTTCCAGGGTCAGCTCGAACAGTTGGTTGGGCTGCAGTGGCGGCAATTTGTCCAGTGGCACCGACAGTGTTTGATCAGGTTTGACCAACCCCAGCGACACCGGACCCTGCCAGCCATCGGCCTTGGTCCAGAATTCCAGCGCCTTGTCGCTCGGCACCTGCGCCACCCCCAAGGGTATCAACTGGATTTCTCGCGGATTGCTCGCCTGGATCACCCAGCCGGGCGCCTGATTCTGCGGCGCTACCAGCACCACCAGATAGGTGGTCGGACTCACCGCCACCGTTCGCGTCAACAGCATGATGCCGAGTAGCAGGCTTGCCACCAACCCCGCGCCTGCGAGCCCGCGCCACAACGGCAGAAGATTCCACCATGAAGTGACGGGCTTGGAGCGTGCGCCGGGCGTGCGTCGCTCGAGACTGCCCAGGCTGCGCTCGATTCGCTCCCACAGCCTGAGTGTCGGCGTTTGCGGTTCGGCAAGCTCGGTCAAGGCCAGCAAGCGCTGCTCCCAGCTATCCACTGCGGCCCGCAGCCCTGGATCGCGCGCAAGACGGCGCTGGACCTCGAGGCGTTGCTCGGCGGGCAAGGTGCCCAGCACATACTCACTGGCCAGTTCGTCGATGGCGTCCGGGCTGTCCTCTTCAGGGCGTGTGTTCATCCCATGCACTCGCGCAATGCCGCCAGGCTGCGTTTGATCCAGGCTTTGACGGTCCCCAGGGGCGTGTTCATTTTTTGCGCAATCTGTGAATGCGAATAGCCGTCCACATACGCGTGCAACAGGCAGTTGCGACGCGCCGGGTCGAGTTGCTCCAGGCAGCCATAAATGCGCCCGGAGCGGGCTTGATAGTCGAAGGTGTCGACGTGCTCCGCAGCCACCGTTTCTGGCTCACTGTAGGGCACTTCGCGGGCCTGCCCCCGCACGAAGTTCAAGGCCATATGGCGCGTCACGCTGAAGATCCAGCCGCGCGCCGAACCCCGTGCCGGATCAAAGCTGGCAGCAGCGGTCCAAATCCTGATAAAGGCATCGTGCACAATGTCTTCGGCCAGTGCCTTGTCACCGGCAATGCGCTGGGCGACACCCAGCAGTCGGGCGCTTTCCTGCTCATACAACGCCCGCAATGCCTGTTGCTCGCCACGGGCGCACGCCGCCAGGCAGGCTTCATAGTCATAACCGTGCTCGGGAAGGGACAAGGACATCAGCCACCAACAAGGGATAAATGCCCCCAGCCCTGAGGCTGGGGTTCCACGCAGCAGCGTAGACCACTTTGCACGCCAGCAAGCTGCTGCAGACCGAGGGCTTAGCGGGCAGCCCAGAAGATATAGTCCGCCTGATACTTCACTACTTCACGTGCCCCGCGATTGGCAACGGTGCACTCACTGCCGGGCGCAACGCCCCCTTTGACGGCCAGGCGCTGGATGTAGCTGACCCCGCTCATCGCGCCCTGACCTTGCGCAGGGTTGGCCTTGACCAACTGATAAGGCAGGTCGCCACTGCCCGCCGGCGCTACTGCCAGTTGGGTCCCGGTGACGGTCGAGCCATCTTTGGCCTGCCAGGTGGCGGGCGGTCCGAAGTAGCTGCCAACCGGCTTGCCGCTGCGATCATTGAGCACCGCCTTGGGCCCGACGAAAAACCACTCGGTCTGCCCGGCTGAATTGGGTTTGTCACGACATTCGTAGGTGATTTCGCCAACGCCGACGGTCTCCAGGGCGATCTTATGACCCTCCGGGACCTTGATGCTGTCAGGCAGTTGAGCTTGTGCGAAGGCCGTAGGTGCGGCGGTCAACCAGCAGGTTGCAGTGAGCGTGGTGCCGACAATACCGAAGAATCGTTTAGCGTTCATGGGGTCTCTCCAGATGAGGGAACAGTTCAGCAGCAAGGGCTACTACCTGTACTACCCGCCAGAGGACCGATTGGATGCAGGCCCGGGGAAAAATACTGCGCAATATGCTTCGATGGTCTTTCAGGCCGGGATGGCCGACTCTGTGAGACCCAGGAAGCGGCACAATTGCTCGCGCTTGGCCAAGGCATCGCGCCGACCCAGTTCGATCAGTTCACTGCAATATCCCGCCTCGAACAGCAGGTAACTCAACACCCCTGCGCCGCTGGTCCTGGTCGCGCCCGGTCCGCGCAGAAACAGGCGCAATGCCGCGGGCAGTTCCTGACGATGGCGAGCGGCGATTTCGTCGATTGGCTGGCTGGGCGCAATGACCAGCACGTCCACCGGTGCCGCCCCCAGGCGAGCAGCCTGGTCAGCGTTCGGCAGCAAATGGCTGAACTGATTCAAACGCTGCAGCAACTCGATATCACTCTCGAGGCTGTCGATGAACGTACTGTTGAGCATGTGCCCGCCAATCTGCGCCAGCGATGGCTGTTGGCCGGTGTAGGCGCGCTGGAGGGGGTTCTGCGGGTCGACGCCGCGCGGGTTGCCGCTGACCCCCACCACCAGCACCCGGCTCGCGCCCAGGTGCAGGGCCGGGCTGATTGGCGCCGACTGGCGTACCGCGCCATCACCGAAATACTCGTTGCCGATTTTCACCGGGGCAAACAGCAGGGGAATTGCCGAGCTGGCGAGCAGGTGCTCGACCTTGAGTGGGGTCGGTACGCCGATTCGCCGGTGGCGCAACCAGGCATCAATGCTGCGCCCGCCCTGATAGAAGGTCACGGCTTGACCGGACTCGTAGCCAAAGGCGGTGACGGCGACGGCGTGCAGTTGTTGTTGCGCGATGGCCTGGTCGATGCCGCGCAGGTCGAGCTTGTGCTCCAGCAAATGGCGCAACGGTGAGCTGTCGAGTAGCGCCACCGGGACCTTGGCGCCGATCCCCAGCAGACTGTGGCTGACGAAGCGGCTGGCCTGGCGAATCACCCCGGGCCAGTCGCTGCGCAGCACCTGATGGCTGCGAAAGCCCTGCCAGAACTCGGTCAGGCGCTGGACCGCGGTGCCGAAATCCAGGGCACCGCTGGCCAGGCTCACTGCATTGACCGCCCCGGCGGAGGTGCCGACGATCACCGGGAACGGATTACTTGCGCCTGCCGGCAGCAGTTCGGCGATGGCCGCCAGCACCCCCACCTGATAAGCCGCTCGAGCCCCGCCGCCGGAAAGAATCAAGCCTGTAACCGGTTCGCCTGGACTCATGCACAACGCTCCTTGGTGCTGGGTGGTTTTTTCGGCGCCCCCTCGCCTCCTGTAGGAGCGAGCCTGCTCGCGAAGAATGCAGGGGCACCGCGCTAATCCAGAATTAACGCGTTGTCTGGGCGTTTTTCGCGAGCAAGCTCGCTCCTACAGGGGGAATGGTCGGCGAGGAATCAGTCCTCAACCACGCTTGGCATACAACTTCGGCTCACCCGGTGGCCGGCTCTTGAAGCGTCGGTGGGCCCACAGGTATTGCTCGGGGCAGCCACGCACCGCACTTTCGATCCATTGGTTGATGCGGATGCAGTCAGCCTCGTCGCTTTCCCCCGGGAAATTGTCGAACGGTGGATGAATCACCAGGCGATAGCCACTGCCATCGGCCAGGCGCTCTTGGGTGAACGGCACCACCAGGGCCTTGCCCAGCTTGGCAAATTTGCTGGTAGCCGGAACTGTCGCCGCCATGATCCCGAACAACGGCACAAAGATACTCTGCTTGGCGCCGTAGTCCTGGTCCGGTGCATACCAGATCGCCCGGCCCGCGCGCAGCAGCTTGAACATGCCGCGCACGTCTTCGCGTTCGATCGCCAGGGAGTCGAGGTTGTGGCGCTCGCGGCCACGACGCTGGATGAAATCGAACAACGGGTTCTTGTGCTCGCGGTACATGCCGTCGATGGTGTGCTGCTGGCCGAGCAATGCCGCGCCGACTTCCAGGGTGGTGAAGTGCAGGGCCATCAGAATCACGCCCTTGCCTTCACGCTGGGCCTGCTTCAGATGCTCCAGCCCTTCGACATGGGCCAGGCGCGCCAGGCGCTCACGGGGCCACCACCAGCTCATGGCCATTTCGAAGAAGGCGATGCCGGTGGAGGCGAAGTTTTCCTTCAACAAACGCTTGCGTTCGTCGGGAGTTTTCTCCGGAAAACACAGCTCAAGGTTGCGCTTGGCAATACGGCGACGCTCGCTGGCGACCCGATACATGCCCGCACCCAGCAGGCGACCAATCCACAGCAGCCACGAATACGGCAACTGGACAACCAGCCATAGCAGCCCTAGACCGCACCATAGCGGCCAGAAACGTGGCGAAAGAAATGCAGCTCGAAATTGCGGGCGATCCATTAACGATTCCGGACGGACAACAAGGTCGCGCATTCTACAACGGTTCGACCCGGCTTGCGGGCTGCGGGCGTTCTCGTTATAAGTCTCGGCACTTTTAGCGACAAGCCGTTGTATGCCAACCATGAGCCAAACCGAACCGCTAGACCAAGATCCCGTGTTCCAGTTGAAGGGCAGCATGCTCGCCATTACCGTGCTGGAGCTGGCCCGCAACGACCTGGAAACCCTCGACCGGCAACTGGCTGCGAAGGTTGCTCTGGCACCCAATTTCTTCAGCAACGCGCCGCTGGTGCTGGCCCTGGACAAACTGCCGGCCCACGAAGGCACGGTCGATTTGCCGGCACTGATGCGTGTGTGCCGCCACCATGGCCTGCGCACGTTGGCGATCCGCGCCAGCCGCATTGAAGACATTGCCGCGGCGATCGCCGTCGACCTGCCGGTGCTGCCGCCGTCCGGCGCTCGCGAGCGCACCCTCGACCTGCCGGAACCCGCTGCGCCGAAAAAACCGGAAAAACCACCCGAGCCGACGATCAAGCCGACCCGCATCATCACCTCGCCGGTGCGCGGTGGTCAGCAGATTTACGCCCAAGGTGGCGATTTGGTAGTGGTTTCCTCGGTAAGCCCGGGCGCGGAACTTCTCGCCGATGGCAACATCCATGTATACGGCCCGATGCGCGGTCGAGCGCTGGCCGGGGTCAAAGGCGATGGCAAGGCACGGATTTTCTGTCAGCAGATGAGCGCTGAACTGCTGTCCATCGCCGGTCATTACAAGGTTTCCGAAGATCTGCGCCGCGACCCGCTTTGGGGGGCTGGGGTACAAGTCAGCCTGTCGGGCGACGTGTTGAACATCATTCGGCTTTAACGGATACTGCCGCATTTTCCAAGCATCTCTAAAACGTAGTGAAAACGGCTCAAACGAAGTAGGAAAATGGCAGAACGCGGTGTTTACCAGCGGTAAACCCTGCCCCAGGCCTGATTCCAGCCAAGGCTGTCCGACTGCAGTCGTTTCAAGAGATGTTTTTCGGGGCTAAAAGTCCTTTTTCCTTAGGGGTGAAACACCTTGGCCAAGATTCTCGTGGTTACATCCGGCAAGGGTGGTGTGGGTAAGACCACCACCAGCGCCGCTATCGGTACCGGCCTCGCAATGCGCGGTCACAAAACTGTCATCGTCGACTTCGACGTGGGCCTGCGTAACCTCGACCTGATCATGGGTTGCGAGCGCCGCGTGGTGTATGACTTCGTCAACGTGGTCAACGGCGAAGCCAACCTGCAGCAGGCCCTGATCAAGGACAAGCGCCTTGAGAACCTGTACGTGCTGGCCGCCAGCCAGACCCGCGACAAAGACGCGCTGACCACCGAAGGCGTGGAAAAAGTCCTGATGCAGCTCAAGGAAGATTTTGATTTCGTGGTCTGCGATTCCCCGGCCGGTATCGAAAAAGGTGCCCACCTGGCCATGTACTTCGCTGACGAAGCGATCGTCGTGACCAACCCGGAAGTCTCCTCGGTCCGTGACTCCGACCGCATGCTTGGCCTGCTGGCCAGCAAGTCGCGTCGCGCCGAACGTGGCGAAGACCCGATCAAGGAACACCTGCTGATCACCCGCTACCATCCAGAGCGCGTAAGCAAAGGCGAAATGCTCGGTGTTGAAGACGTCAAGGAAATCCTCTCGGTGACCCTGCTCGGCGTGATCCCGGAATCCCAGGCGGTGCTCAAGGCCTCCAACCAGGGTGTTCCCGTGATTCTCGACGACCTGAGCGATGCCGGCCAGGCCTACAGCGACACCGTAGACCGCCTGCTGGGCAAGACCGTGGATCATCGATTCCTCGATGTACAGAAGAAGGGATTCTTCGAGCGCCTGTTTGGAGGCAACTAAACAATGAACCTTTTTGACTTCTTTCGTGCCAACAAAAAGCAAAGCACCGCGTCGGTAGCGAAAGAGCGTCTACAGATCATCGTGGCGCACGAACGCGGCCAACGCAGCACCCCGGACTACCTGCCAGCCTTGCAGAAGGAACTGGTCGAAGTGATCCGCAAGTACGTCAACATCGGCTCCGATGACGTACATGTGGCACTGGAAAACCAGGGCAGCTGCTCGATTCTGGAACTCAACATCACCCTGCCGGATCGCTGAGTCGATCCGTCGGGAACCACGGCAGTTAGAACACCTGCTGGTCCAATGTGGGAGCGGGCTTGCCCGCGAAGATTTCGGCACACTCAACGTTGATGTTGGCTGTGCCGGCCCTTCGCGGGCAAGCCCGCTCCCACACGTTTGTTATGAGGCTGTTTTAATGCCGCTGTCGAATATCCACATCCTCCATCAGGATGCCGCCGTCCTGGTGGTGAACAAGCCAACCCTGCTGCTCTCCGTGCCGGGCCGTGCCGATGACAACAAGGACTGCCTGATTACCCGTCTGCAGGAAAACGGCTACCCGGAAGCGCGGATTGTTCATCGCCTGGACTGGGAAACCTCGGGCATCATCCTGCTGGCCCGTGACCCGGACACCCATCGCGAGCTGTCTCGACAGTTTCACGACCGTGAAACCGAAAAAGCCTACACGGCGTTGTGCTGGGGCCAACCGGCGCTGGACAGTGGCAGCATCGACCTGCCGCTGCGCTACGACCCGCCAACCAAGCCACGGCACGTGGTGGATCACGAATTCGGCAAGCATGCCCTGACCTTCTGGCGTGTCCTGGAGCGTTGTGGCGACTGGTGCCGCGTCGAGCTGACGCCGATCACCGGGCGCTCTCATCAATTGCGCGTGCACATGCTGTCCATCGGCCACCCACTGCTCGGCGACGGGCTGTACGCCCACCCGCAAGCATTGGCGGCGTATCCTCGGCTATGTCTGCATGCCAGCATGCTGAGCTTTACCCACCCGCAAAGTGGCGAGCGCCTGCGCTTCGAGTGCCCGGCACCGTTTTAAGCGCATTCAACACCCCCAAGCACCCTGTTGAAACCAGAAGGACGCCTGGCCCCATGACGCCTATTACCTCCCCTGCGTCGATGCACCTTGAGATCGCAACGCAACAGTTGCTCTATCTCATCTATGGTGACAAGGACGTCTACCGCCGCGAAGCCAAGTTCAGCATCCTCACCGCCCTCGCCCAGCTCAAGCGCGGCGAGACGCTGTGCATCCGGATCATGACCGATCGGCCACAGGACTACGCCGGCTGGCCGGTGGACACCATTGCCCTCGACGAGCAGACCCTCAAGGATTGGCAGGGCGACCACGGCTATGTCCACCGGCGCAAGGCCTGCGCCATTGCCCAGGGCCTGACACTGGCGCAGAAGACCCTGTTCGTCGACACCGACACCCTGTTCCTGGAAAACCCGCTGCGGCTGTTCGAAAAAATCGCCCCCGGGCAGTACGTGATGGATCGCTTCGAGTACGACTGGAGCAGCGTTTGCGCACGCCCGGACTACGTCAAGCTGGGTGAACACCTGCAGGCCCACGGCATCGGCCCACAGAACAGTTTCAAGCTGTACAACAGCGGCCTGTGCGGCGTCACCGCCGGCGACTCGCCGCTGATGGCCGAAGCGATTCGGCTGATCGACGAATGGACCCAGGGTTCGTTCGATATCCACACCATCGAGCAGATAGCCATTTCCTTCGCCATGCGCGACAAGCCGGTGCAGGAAGCGAAGAAGTTCGTGTATCACTACTTCGCCGAAAAGAACTTTTTCCATGCCATGCAGAAGCATTTCTTTACCCAGCATGGCGAACAGTTCCGCCCACAATTGCCGGCGCTGTGCACCGAAGTGCCGCGTTGCAAGCCGATTCCCTCACCCTGGCAGCGGTTGCGGATCAAATGGAAGCTGCGCAATAAAAGCGCCAGCGTGAAGAAAGTCGGCCGCGCCTTGTTGTACGGCAGCGCTGCGCCCGAGCATCCCTACTACGAAGTGTGCCGCCATGAGTGGTGGGAATCGGCCTCGCGGGAAATCCTGCGCTGGGACGAAAGCAAACAGCAGAAGTTTTTCGGCGCCCACAAGGGACGCTGGCCCAAACAGCTGCCCAAGCCTGCCCGGGCAAATGACGAACAAACCATCATTGCATACCTGCGCAAACGCCTGGCCGACTGATCCCGGCGCACAAGCACTTGCCCAACGCGCCGGGGCAATACGTTAAACTCGCGACACTGCTGTCTGGAGCTACTTATGCGCGAAGAGTTGAACCAAGGCCTGATCGACTTCCTCAAGGCCTCCCCTACCCCCTTTCATGCCACTGCCAGCCTGGTTCAGCGCCTGGAAGCGGCGGGTTATCAGCGCCTTGATGAGCGCGAACCCTGGACCACCGAAGCCAACGGGCGCTACTACGTCACCCGCAATGATTCCTCGATCGTGGCCATCAAGCTGGGCCGCAACTCGCCGCTGTACGACGGCATCCGCATGGTCGGCGCCCACACCGACAGTCCTTGCCTGCGGGTCAAGCCGCAACCCGAATTGCAGCGCCAGGGTTTCTGGCAACTGGGCGTCGAAGTCTATGGCGGCGCGCTGCTCGCCCCCTGGTTCGACCGCGACCTGTCGCTGGCTGGCCGGGTGACCTTCCGCCGCGACGGCAAGGTCGAAAGCCAACTGATCGACTTCAAGGCGCCGATTGCGATCATTCCCAACCTGGCGATTCACCTCAACCGTGAGGCCAACCAGGGCTGGGCGATCAACGCGCAAACCGAGCTGCCGCCGATCCTTGCGCAGTTTGCCGGCGACGAGCGTGTCGACTTCCGTGCCGTGCTGACCAATCAACTGGCACTGGAGCACGGCCTCAACGCCGACGTGGTGCTGGACTACGAGCTGAGCTTCTACGACACCCAGGGCGCGGCCGTGATCGGCCTGCACGGCGACTTCATCGCCGGCGCGCGCCTGGACAACCTGCTGTCGTGCTACGCCGGTCTGCAAGCCTTGCTCACCGCCGACACCGAGGAAACCTGCGTCTTCGTCGCCAACGACCACGAAGAAGTTGGCTCCTGCTCGGCCTGCGGTGCCGATGGCCCGATGCTCGAACAGACCCTGCGTCGCCTGCTGCCCGAGGGCGAGGAGTTCGTGCGCACGATCCAGAAATCGCTGCTGATTTCTGCCGACAACGCCCACGGCGTGCACCCCAACTACGCCGACAAGCACGACGCCAACCACGGCCCGAAACTCAATGCCGGCCCGGTGATCAAGGTCAACAGCAACCAGCGCTACGCCACCAACAGCGAAACCGCGGGGTTCTTCCGCCACCTGTGCATGGCCGAAGAAGTGCCGGTGCAGAGCTTCGTGGTGCGCAGCGACATGGGTTGCGGCTCGACCATCGGCCCGATCACCGCCAGCCATCTGGGGGTGCGCACCGTCGACATCGGCCTGCCGACCTTCGCCATGCACTCGATCCGGGAACTGTGTGGCAGCCATGACCTGGTGCATCTGGTGAAAGTGCTGAGCGCGTTCTACGCGTCGCGCGAATTGCCCTGATATTGATGATCCCTTGTAGGAGCGAGCCTGCTCGCGATGACGGTGTGTCAGGCAATGAATAGGTTGCCTGTACCGGCCTCTTCGCTGGCAAGCCAGCTCCTACAGTGATATGAGCGCAGTCTCGTTACATTGACATTCGTCAGCTCACCCAGCACAAACCCACCTACACTCGAACCCGTCCCTTGCCAAGGCTGTTGCCATGATCTCGATGTCACTGTTCTCCTCCATGCTGATTCCCATTCTGTCGGGCATGATCCTGCTGGCCATCGGCTTCAACTTTCGCGACAAGAACGCCGGTGTGTTCTCGATGTGGATCGGCATGCTGGTGATCCTCGCCACCGTGGTTATCAAGATCCTCGCCAAGCTCAACGAATAAAAGCCGCCACTGCGCTCGCATTGGTCCTGCCCCCCTCGTACACTCGGTCAACCTGTACCTGTTTGAGGTTGACCGCCTAGTGTTCGCTCGTCTGCTGGCCCTGCCCTCCACCTTGTTGCTCTGCCTGCTGATGCTGTTGCCCATGGCACCGGCCCAGGCCGTTGGTCTGCCGAGCCTGCTGGGCAGCTCGAACAAAGCCCAGCCGGAGGCCGCCGAGCCTTTGGGGCAATCGCTGGACGAGGTGATCAAGTCGCTGGAGAACGACCAGCAACGGGCCAAGCTGCTGGCCGACCTGAAGAAGCTGCGCGACGCCACGAAAAAAGCCCAGACGCCCACCGAAGAAGGTGTATTGGGGCTGATCGGCGGCACCCTGGCGACGATTGAGAAACAGTTTTCCGGTGCCGACAGTCCGATCAACCGCTGGACCGACGAGCTCGACCTGGCCCAGCAAGAATTCAACGCCCTGCTGCTGCCGGCCAGCGAGTGGCTGCCGATCATCTTCGGCTTCGCTGTGGTCCTGATGCTCTGGAGCCTGCTCGCTGCGGCGTTGATCTGGCTGGGCCACCGGGTGCGCATGCGCTTCGGCCTGACCGAAGAACTGCCACAACACCCCAAGGCCCTCGACATGCTGCGTTTTGCCCTGCGCAAGCTCGGGCCCTGGCTGATTGCCTTGGTGATCACCGTCTATATGAGCTACGCCCTGCCCTCGTCACTGGGCAAGTCGCTGGCGATGGTGCTGGCCTATGCGCTGGTGGTCGGCACCTGCTTCTCGGCGATCTGCGTGATCGCGTTTTCCCTGCTCGACGGCCCGCACCGCCACCGCGCGCTGTACATCCTGCGCCATCAGGCTTTCCACCCACTGTGGCTGATCGGCAGCTTCGCCGCCTTCGGCGAGGCGCTGAACGATCCGCGCCTGGTGGCCGGCCTCGGCCCGCACCTGGCCCACGCGACGGCCACTGTGGCCAATGTCCTCGCGGCGCTGTTCACCGGCCTGTTCATCCTGCGTTTTCGCCGGCCCATCGCGCACCTGGTGCGCAACCAGCCACTGTCGCGACGCCTGACCCGTCGCGCCTTGAGCGACACCATCGAAATCCTTGGCACCTTCTGGTACTTGCCGGCGCTGGTGCTGGTGGGCATCTCGCTGTTCGCCACCTTTGTCTCCGCCGGGGACACCAGCACCGCCCTGCGCCAATCGTTGATCTGCACCGTGCTGCTGGTGTTGTGCATGGTGATCAACGGCCTGGTACGCCGTCACGCCCTCAAGCCGCAACGCGGGGCCAAGCGCCACGCGCTGTATTCGGAGCGGCTGAAGAGTTTTTTCTACACCTTGGCCCACCTGCTGGTGTGGCTGGCGTTCATCGAGCTGGGCCTGCGCGTCTGGGGCCTGTCGCTGATCCGCTTCACCGAAGGCGATGGCCACGACGTCAGCGTGAAGATCCTGGGCCTGGCCGGTACGCTGATTTTTGCCTGGCTGGTGTGGATCCTCAGCGATACCGCCGTGCACCTGGCCCTGACCCGCTCGCGCAAGGGCCTGGCCAATGCCCGTGCGCAGACCATGATGCCGCTGATCCGCAACGTGCTGTTCGTGGCGATTTTCATCATTGCGCTGATCGTCGCCCTTGCCAACATGGGCATGAACGTCACCCCGTTGCTGGCCGGTGCCGGCGTCATCGGCCTGGCCATCGGTTTTGGCGCACAGTCATTGGTGGCCGACCTGATCACCGGGCTGTTCATCATCATCGAGGACTCCCTGGCCATCGATGACTATGTCGACGTCGGTGGTCACCTGGGCACGGTCGAAGGCCTGACCATCCGCACCGTGCGCCTGCGCGACATCGACGGCATCGTCCACACCATTCCGTTCAGCGAAATCAAAAGCATCAAGAACTACTCGCGGGAATTCGGCTACGCGATCTTCCGGGTGGCGGTGCCCTACAACATGGAAATCGACGACGCGATCAAACTGATGCGCGAGGTCGGGCAGAAAATCCGCACCGATCCGCTGCAACGCCGCAACATCTGGTCGCCCCTGGAAATCCAGGGCGTGGAAAGTTTCGAGTCCGGCAGCGCGATACTGCGGGCGCGCTTCAAGACCGCGCCAATCAAGCAATGGGAGGTGTCGCGGGCGTTCAACCTGTCGCTCAAGCGGCATCTCGATGAGGCCGGACTGGACCTGGCAACACCGCGGATGAGCATTCAAGTAATGAACGTAGGCGGCGGCAAAGAGCAGGAGTAGTCGAAAGCCTGCTCAAACCACCTCGACCCCGACATGAATCGCATCGTGGCGCCAGAACTCCAGGTCGCAGTCGATCAAGCGTTCATGCTGGTCATAATTGACCCGGGCAATCCGCAACCCCGGGCTCCCCGCCGACACCCGCAACGCCGCCGCTGCGTCCAGCGGCAATGAGGTCGGGACAATTTCAAAGCGCACCCGTCCGTAGTGCAAATCGTAATGCCGCGCATACAGTTCGGTGATCGACTGATTCAGATCGAATTCGAGAATCCCCGGGAAGTACTGCGGGTTCAGATAGTGCTCGACGTAGAGCACCAGGCGCCCGTCGATGCGTCGCGAACGACAGATCTGGATCACGCTGGATAACGCCGGCAACTGCAGCCAGGCACAGACCGCCGCCGAGGCTGGCTGCAAGCGCGCACTGATGACTTCGGTGGACGGCACTCGGCCCTGGGCACTGACCATTGCGTGAAAGTGGCTGCGCTGCATCAGGTTGTAGGCCAGTCGGGGCGGCGACACGAACCAACCGCGGCGTTCCTCACGATAAATCTGCCCCTGGGCTTCCAGTTGCAACAGCGCCTCACGCACGGTGATCCGCGTGGTACCGAACAGCTCACTGAGTTTGCGCTCGGCCGGTAGCTTGCTCGCCGGCGCCAGCAAGCCGTGGTCGATCTGCTCGAGCAGGATCTGGCCGATGGCTGTCACCGCCTTGGTTGCCTCTTCACGCATCAAGGTTACCTTTCTGGACTAGTCCAGCACTGTTTCAGGGCTGTAACGCACGAAAAAGTGCCACTTCAAACCTAGTGCAAGCCTAGGCATTGCATATGACCGATCGGTGACAAAGCCGCCGAACGGACTTCCCCCGACAGTGCAATTGTGCGGCCAAGTCCCGGCAAACCGGCGCTGCCGCGATGGTCTACGCTTACTTCGCAGCCACCCCACTGGAGTGAAAAAAAGCCACTGGCGCGGGTGCCCGACATGAAAGTGTCATCCAGCGCCCCTAAATTGGCTCAGGTATTGCTGACCTAGACCAACCCAACCGCAAACGTTCAAAAAAACGCAGCGTTGAAGACGCCCAAAGGAGCTTTCGATGAAACAGCTTTTCCTGGCATCACTGTTAGGCACGACCATTGCCATGTGCACCGCCGCCATGGCCGCTGACACCGATCTGAAATCCCTCGAAGCCGCTGCGCGTGCGGAAGGCGCGGTCAACAGTGTCGGCATGCCCGATGACTGGGCCAACTGGAAAGGCACCTGGGCAGACCTGGCCAAGAACTACGGACTCAAGCACATCGACACCGACATGAGCTCGGCCCAGGAAGTGGCCAAGTTCGCCGCCGAGAAAGACAACGCCAGCGCCGACATCGGCGACGTCGGCGCCGCCTTCGGCCCGATCGCGGTCAAGCAAGGCGTGGTGCAACCCTACAAGCCGAGCACCTGGGCGCAGGTCCCGGACTGGGCCAAGGACAAGGACGGCAACTGGGCGCTGGCCTACACCGGCACCATCGCCTTCATCGTCAACAAGAAGCTGCTGCACGGATCCGAAGCACCGACCAAGTGGGCTGACCTGAAAACCGGCAAGTACAAGGTCTCCATCGGTGACGTCAGCACTGCGGCCCAGGCGGCCAACGGCGTACTGGCGGCCGCACTGGCCAATGGTGGCGACGAGAAGAACCTGCAACCGGCCTTGTTGCTGTTCGCCGATATCGCCAAGCAGGGTCGCCTGTCGCTGGCCAACCCAACGATCGCCACCATGGAAAAGGGTGAAGTCGAAGTCGGCGTGGTCTGGGACTTCAACGGCCTGAGCTACAAGGCCAAGATGGCCAACCCGGATGACTACGTGGTGCTGATCCCGTCCGACGGCTCGGTGATTTCCGGCTACACCACCATCATCAACAAGTATGCGAAAAACCCTAACGCAGCCAAGCTGACCCGCGAATACATCTTCAGCGACGCCGGCCAGATCAACCTGGCACGAGGCAACGCCCGTCCGATCCGCGCCGAGCACCTGACCCTGCCGGAAGACGTGAAATCCAAGCTGCTGCCGAACGAGCAGTACAAAAAGGTCACGCCGATCAAGGACGCCGATGCCTGGGAAAAAACCTCCAAGGCCCTGCCGCAGAAGTGGCAGGAAGAAGTGATCATCAATATGCAGTAAGGCTGTCGGCCCCACTGCGGGGCTGATGGAAACCTACCTGATGTGTGGGAACGGGCGCCCGCTTGCGGCTTGCCCGCGATGAGGTCGGTACATTCATGCCGACGCCTTCGCGGGCAAGCCCGCTCCTACAGGTATTGCGTAGTTGTTGCGGAGCTACCCATGAAACACAACGTTATCCTCGTCGTGCTCGACGGCCTCAACTACGAGGTCGCGCGGCATGCCATGGGGCATTTGCAGGCCTACGTGCAGGCCGGGAAGGCGGCACTGTACAAACTCCACTGCGAGTTGCCGTCCCTGTCGCGCCCCCTGTACGAATGCATCCTCACCGGTGTCACCCCGATCGACAGCGGCATCGTGCACAACAATGTCTCGCGCCTGTCCAACCAGCGCAGCATTTACCATTACGCCCGCGATGCCGGCCTGACCACGGCGGCAGCGGCCTATCACTGGGTCAGCGAGTTGTACAACCAGTCGCCGTTCCTTGCGTCCCGCGATCGGCACACCGCCAACCCCGAATTGCCGATCCAGTACGGGCATTTTTACTGGTCCGACCATTACCCCGATTCCCACCTGTTCGCCGACGCCGAGCACCTGCGCCTGCAACATGCGCCGCATTTCCTGCTGATCCACCCGATGAACATCGACGACGCCGGGCACAAGCAGGGCCTGGACAGCGCGCAATACCGCAACAGCGCGCGCACCGCCGACGTGATCCTCGCCGACTACCTGCAAAACTGGCTCGACGCCGGTTATCAAGTGCTGGTGACTGCCGACCACGGCATGAACAACGACCGCTCGCACAACGGCCTGCTGAACGAAGAGCGCGAAGTACCGCTGTTCGTCATCGGCGACGCCTTCAGCCTCAGCACCGTCGCCGCGCCGAAACAGACCGAGCTGTGCGGCACCATCTGCCAATTGCTCGGGGTCACCCACGACAAACCGCTCTGCCAGGAGTTGCTCAAGTGAATGCCATCAGCCGCGGAAAATGGATGGCGGCGCTGTGCCTGGTGCCCTTCGCGATTTTCTTCTTCGTGTTCCAGATCGCCCCCTTGGGCTGGGTGCTGATCAACAGCCTGCAATCGGAAGAGTTTGGCTGGGGGTTGGCCAACTTCAGCAAGATCTTCAGCTCGAAGTTCTATCTGCAGGCGATCCAGTACAGCCTGGAGATCAGTTTCTGGTCCAGCGTCTTCGGCATCGTCATTGCGATCCTCGGCAGTTACTCGCTGCGCCGGGTCGACTCGAAGCTGCGCAACTTCGTCAACGCCTTCGCCAACATGACCAGCAACTTCTCCGGTGTGCCCCTGGCCTTCGCCTTCATCATCCTGCTCGGATTCAACGGCAGCATCACCATCATGCTCAAACAGGCCGGGATCATCGAGGACTTCAACCTGTACTCGAAAACCGGGCTGATCATCCTCTACACCTACTTCCAGATTCCCCTCGGTGTGTTGCTGCTGTACCCGGCCTTCGATGCCCTGCGTGAAGACTGGCGCGAATCGGCGGCGCTACTCGGCGCCAACAGTTGGCAGTTCTGGCGCCACATCGGCCTGCCGGTGCTGACCCCGGCGCTGCTCGGCACCTTCGTCATCCTGCTGGCCAACGCCCTGGGCGCCTACGCCACGGTCTACGCGCTGACCACCGGCAATTTCAACGTCCTGCCGATCCGCATCGCGGCCATGGTCTCGGGCGATATTTCCCTCGACCCGAACATGGCCAGCGCCCTGGCCGTAGTGCTGGTGACCTTGATGACCGTGGTCACGGTGGTCCATCAGTTGCTGTTGAAGAGGAGCTACCATGTCTCGCGCTGAACCCGGCTCCGCCGCGCTCTATCACCGCGTGGTGGTGTACCTGCTGTTTGCCATCCTGTTGCTGCCACTGGTCGGCACCCTGGTCTACTCGATCGCCAGCAGTTGGTCGGCCACTGTCCTGCCCAGCGGTTTTACCTTCAAGTGGTACATCCAGCTGTGGAGCGATGCACGCTTCCTCAACGCTTTCGGCCAGTCGCTGCTGGTGTGCGTCGGCGCGTTGATCCTGTCGGTGGTGCTGATCCTGCCGCTGCTGTTCGTCGTGCATTACCACTTCCCCAGGCTCGACGCGCTGATGAACATCTTGATCCTGCTGCCGTTTGCCGTGCCGCCAGTGGTGTCGTCGGTGGGACTGTTGCAACTCTACGGTTCCGGACCCTTTGCCATGGTCGGCACGCCCTGGATCCTCGTCGGCTGCTATTTCACCGTGGCATTGCCGTTCATGTACCGGGCGATCACCAACAACCTGCAGGCGATCAACCTGCGCGACCTGATGGACGCCGCCCAACTGCTCGGTGCCAGCACCTGGCAGGCGGCGTTCCTGGTGGTCCTGCCGAACCTGCGCAAGGGCCTGATGGTGGCGTTGTTGCTGTCGTTCTCGTTCCTGTTCGGCGAATTCGTGTTCGCCAACATCCTTGTCGGCACCCGCTACGAGACGCTGCAGGTGTACCTCAACAACATGCGTAACAGCAGCGGTCACTTCACCAGCGCACTGGTGATTTCCTACTTCTTCTTTGTGCTGGTTCTGACCTGGGCGGCCAATATCTTGAACAAGGACAAAAGCCAATGAGCTTCGTCAGCGTCCAACACCTGCAAAAAAACTACTCGGGCACCCCGGTGTTCAGCGACATCAACTGCGAGATCCAGAAAGGCGAGTTCGTCACCCTGCTCGGCCCGTCGGGCTGCGGCAAGTCCACGCTGTTGCGCTGCATCGCCGGACTGACTTCGGTGGATGGCGGCAAGATCCTCCTCGACGGCCACGACCTGGTGCCCCTGAGCCCGCAAAAACGCGGGATCGGCATGGTGTTCCAGAGCTATGCGCTGTTCCCCAACATGACCGTGGAACAGAACGTCGCCTTCGGCCTGCGCATGCAGAAGGTCAAGGCCGACGACAGCCGCAAGCGGGTCCAGGAAGCCCTGCAACTGGTGGAGTTGAATGACTTCGCCAACCGCTATCCGCACCAACTGTCCGGCGGCCAATGCCAACGCGTAGCCCTCGCCCGCTCGCTGGTGACCCGTCCGCGCCTGCTGCTGCTCGATGAGCCGCTGTCGGCACTGGACGCACGGATTCGCAAACACCTGCGCGAACAGATCCGTCAGATTCAACGCGAACTGGGCTTGACCACTATTTTCGTCACCCACGATCAGGAAGAAGCCCTGACAATGTCTGATCGAATATTCCTGATGAACCAGGGAAAGATCGTACAAAGTGGCGACGCAGAGACTCTCTACACTGCGCCAGTGGATGTGTTTGCCGCCGGCTTCATCGGCAACTACAACCTGCTCGACCCGGCCAGCGCCAGCAAACTGCTGCAACGGCCGGTCACCAGCCGCATCGCGATACGCCCCGAAGCCATCGAATTGAGTCGCATCGGTGAACCGGACGCCCAGATCCGCAGCCACAGCCTGTTGGGCAATGTCATTCGCTACCGGGTTGAAGCCCGAGGCGTGGAACTGGTGGTGGATGTATTGAACCGTTCGGCGGCCGACCTGCACGCCGACGGTCAGCGTCTGGCACTGTCGATCGATCCGACGGCTTTGTGTGAGGTAGCGTGATGCCTGTGCCGCAACCACCGATTTCGAAGAGAGAACCCTACTGATGGCCCTGGCAATTTTTGATCTGGACGAAACCCTGATTCACGGCGACTGTGCGACCCTCTGGAGCGAGCAGATGGCGCGCCTGGGCTGGGTCGATGGCGAATCCTTCATGCGCCGCAACAACGAACTGATGGACGCCTACAGCCACGGCAAGCTGGCTATGGAGGAGTTCATGGACTTCAGCCTCGAGCCCTTGATCGGCAGCACGCCGGAAGAAGTCGAACACCTTGTAGGCCCTTGGGTCGAGGACTTCATCGAACCGATCATCTTCAGCGACGCCACCAAAACCATCGCCGCGCACCGCAAGGCCGGTGATCGGATCCTGGTGATTTCCGCCTCCGGCACGCACCTGGTCGGTCCCATTGCCGAACGCCTGGGCATCGACGAAATCCTCGGCATCCAACTGGAAGTGATCAACGGTTTCTACACCGGCAAAACCGTCGGCACCCTGACCTACCGCGAAGGCAAGATCACCCGCCTGCTGGAATGGCTCGACGCCGAAGAGGAAAACCTCGAGGGCGCGAGTTTCTATTCCGACTCGCGTAACGACCTGCCGCTGCTGCTCAAGGTCGACTTCCCGCATGTGGTCAATCCGGATCCGGTGTTGCGCGAACACGCGGAGAAGGCCGGCTGGCCGATTCATCAGTGGAAATAGCCAGACTTGCTCGCTGGCACGTCACACGTGCGCACCAGCGAACAGCGCTACTGGCTTAAACCAGGCTTTCGTCGATCACCAACACCAACTTGCCCGACACCTGATTACCCGCCAGCTCGGCAAACGCCGCCTCGGCGTCGGTGATCGGGTAGGTCTTGGCCAGTTGCGGACTCAAACGACCTTCGGCGAACAACGGCCAGACTTGCTGGTGCAGGTCAGTGAACAGATCAGCCTTGAACTGATCATCCCGGTTGCGCAGGGTCGAACCGATGACCTGAACCCGCTTGGCCAGCACTTGTGCCAGATCCACCTTCGCATCGCGCCCGCCCATCAGGCCAATCAGCACCCAACGCCCGTCGCGGGCCAGCACCTTCAAGTTCAGCCCTGCATAGTTGGCGCCGACCGGGTCGAGAATCACATCGAACGGCCCCAGGTCGCTCAAACCTTCCAGCCCATCCGTGCGCACCACCCCGCCCTGGGCGCCGAGCGCCTCGCAGTAGGCCAGCCGATCCGCCGAACCCACGCTGACCCAGCACGGGTTGCCAAACGCCTTGCACAACTGAATGGCGGCTGAGCCAACACCACTGGCCCCGGCATGCAGCAAGACCTTTTCCCCCGGCTTGAGGGCCGCCAGTTGAAACAGATTCAACCAGGCGGTGCTGTACACCTCCGGCAAGGCGGCGGCTTCAGCCAGCGACAAGCCCTCCGGCACCGGCAATACGTGACGGCCGTCGACCACCACTTCCTCGGCCATGCCTCCCCCGGCCAGCAGCGCGCAGACCCGGTCGCCGACCTGCCAGGACGAGCCCGGCCCGACTTCGCTGATGACCCCGGAACACTCCAGGCCCAGCACCTGGCTGGCGCCGGGAGGAGGAGGATAGAGCCCCGCTCGCTGTAACAAGTCGGCTCGATTCAAGCCCGCTGCCGCCACACGGATGCGAACTTGTCCTACATCACAGGCCGGACTGGGCTCTTCAACCCACTCCACATGACCTTCAACGCCTTGCAATGCCTTCACAGTGCCTCCATAGTGAGTCTGGACTGAGCCCGTGCTGTAGCGCCGGGCTTTTTGCATTATGCGACCGGCCCCTTGGGAACCGGCGACTTCAAAGACGGCCTAATATGCGTTATCAATTGTCCCCGCGTCGAATCGGCATGAAGCATTTGTTCCCCAGCACCGCACTCGCTCTATTCATTGGCCTGGGCAGCTTGTCGCTGTCAGCCAATACGTTCGCAGCCAATAGCTGGGACAAGCTTCAGCCCGATCGTGACGAGGTGATCGCCAGCCTGAACGTCGTCGAGCTGCTCAAGCGCCACCATTACAGCAAGCCGCCGCTCGATGATGCGCGCTCGGTGATCATCTACGACAGCTACCTCAAGCTGCTGGATCCGTCGCGCAGCTACTTCATGGCCAGCGACATTGCCGAATTCGACAAATGGAAAACCCAGTTTGACGATTTCCTCAAGAGCGGCGACCTGAACGCCGGTTTCACCATCTACAAGCGCTATCTGGACCGGGTCAAATCGCGTCTGGACTTCGTCCTTGCCGAGCTGAACAAGGGCGTCGACAAGATCGACTTCACCACCAAGGAAACCTTGCTGATCGACCGCAAGGATGCACCTTGGCTCAAATCCACTGCCGAGCTCGACGACCTGTGGCGCAAACGCGTCAAGGACGAAGTGCTGCGCATGAAGATCGCCGGCAAGGATTCCAAGCAGATCCAGGAAACCCTGACCAAGCGCTACAAGAACCAGCTGTCGCGCCTGGACCAGACCCGCGCCGAGGATATCTTCCAGGCGTACATCAACACCTTCGCCATGTCCTACGACCCGCACACCAACTATCTGTCACCGGATAACGCGGAAAACTTCGACATCAACATGAGCCTGTCCCTCGAGGGCATCGGCGCCGTGCTGCAGAGCGACAACGACCAGGTCAAGATCGTCCGCCTGGTGCCGGCCGGCCCTGCCGACAAGACCAAGCAAGTGGCCCCGGCGGACAAGATCATTGGCGTAGCCCAGGGCAACAAAGAGATGGTCGACGTGGTCGGCTGGCGCCTCGACGAAGTGGTCAAGCTGATTCGTGGTCCGAAAGGCACCGTGGTGCGTCTGGAAGTGATTCCGGCCAACAATGCGCCGAACGACCAGACCAGCAAGATCGTGCCGATCACCCGTGAAGCGGTGAAGCTCGAAGACCAGGCGGTTAAAAAATCCGTGCTCAACCTCAAGCAGGATGGCAAGGACTACAAGCTCGGCGTGATCGAGATTCCGGCCTTCTACCTCGACTTCAAGGCGTTCCGTGCCGGCGATCCGGACTACAAGAGCACCACCCGCGACGTCAAGAAACTGCTGACCGAGTTGCAGAAAGAGAAAGTCGACGGCGTGGTCATCGACCTGCGTAACAACGGCGGCGGTTCACTGCAGGAAGCCACCGAGCTGACCAGCCTGTTCATCGACAAGGGCCCGACCGTGCTGGTGCGCAACGCCGATGGCCGGGTCGACGTGCTCGAAGACGAAAACCCGGGCGCGTTCTACAAAGGCCCGATGGCGCTGCTGGTCAACCGCTTGTCCGCCTCGGCTTCGGAAATTTTTGCCGGCGCCATGCAGGACTACCATCGCGCGCTGATCATCGGCGGCCAGACCTTCGGTAAAGGCACGGTGCAGACCATCCAGCCGCTGAACCATGGCGAGCTGAAACTGACCCTGGCCAAGTTCTACCGGGTTTCCGGCCAGAGCACCCAGCATCAGGGCGTGCTGCCGGACATCGACTACCCGTCGCTGATCGACACCAAGGAAATCGGTGAAAGCGCCCTGCCGGAAGCCATGCCGTGGGACACCATCCGCCCGGCGATCAAGCCGGCCGTGGATCCGTTCAAGCCGTTCCTCGCCCAGCTCAAGAGCGAACATGACGACCGCACCGCCAAGGACGCGGAATTCGTGTTCATCCGCGACAAGCTGGCCCTGGCGCAGAAACTGATGGCCGAAAAAACCGTCAGCCTCAACGAAGCCGAGCGCCGTGCGCAGCATGCCGACATCGAAGCCAAGCAGCTTGCCATGGAGAATATCCGGCGCAAGGCCAAGGGCGAAGAGCCGCTCAAGGAGCTGAAGAAAGAAGACGAGGACGCCATTGCCGCCGAGCCGGACAAGACCAAGCCGGAAGACGACGCCTACCTGAGCGAGACCGGGCGTATCCTGCTCGACTACCTGAAGCTCAACACGGCGGTGGCCAGCAACAAGAAGTGATGGCTTTTTAGCACTAACGCTCTTCACAGTGTCATCAAACAGACATCATTCTGTCGTGAAATACGGGATCGGGTTCGCTCAGGCAAAGAGCGAACCCGGTCCTTTTTTTATCGACAGAGATCGCCATGACCACCACCGAACAGCTGAGTGCCTTGAGTTCAATCCTGGCTCAACGTGGGTTGCACAGCCTGTTCCAGCCGATCATCAGCCTGTCCGAACGACGCATCCTCGGCTATGAAGCCCTCAGCCGCGGCCCCTCCAACAGCCCGCTGCACTCGCCCATCGCGCTGTTCGCCGTGGCGCGCCAGGCAGGTCGCTTGAGCGAACTGGAAATGGCCTGCCGCTACAGCGCCTGCCGCCAGTTCAGCGGCCAACAGTTGCCCGGCAAACTGTTTCTCAACGTCTCCCCCGAATCGTTGCTCGAACCCGAACACCAGCCGGGACGCACCCTGCAGATGCTCCAGGACTTCGGCATTGCGCCCGACCAGGTGGTGATCGAGTTGACCGAGCAAACCCCGACCGATGATTTCCAGCTCCTGCAAAACGCCTTGCATCATTATCGGGCGATGGGTTTTTCCATTGCCCTCGATGACCTCGGTGCCGGCTATTCGAGCCTGCGACTGTGGTCGGAATTGCGTCCGGACTACGTGAAGATCGACCGTCACTTCATCGACGGCATTCACCAGGATGCGCTCAAGCGCGAGTTCGTCGGCTCGATACTGCAGATTGCCCGGGCGTCGCGGGCGCAGGTGATTGCCGAAGGTATCGAATTGCCAGAGGAATTGGCGGTGTTGACCGAGATGGGCGTCGACCTGCTTCAGGGCTATCTGCTCTGCCGCCCGCAGGAACAACCACCGCGCGATGCCCGCGCACTGATGCCCAGGCATGACAGCAGCACTACGGGGCTCAACGAAGAAAGCAGCGACCTCGGCGCGCTGCTCAACGAACAACCGGCGGTGACCCGCGACACCGCCACCGCCCTCGTCCTTGAACGCTTCCGCCGCCAGGCCAACCTGAACGCGCTGGCCGTACTCGATGAGCAGGGGCGGCCGTGCGGCATCGTCCATCGCCACTCGTTGTCCGACGCCCTGCTCAAGCCGTTTGCCACCGACCTGTTCGCACGCAAACCCATCAGCCGGCTGATGAGCGACGACTTCCTCGCCGTCGAGTTCGGCCAATCGCTGCAACAGGTCAGCCGGTTGATCACCAGTCGCGCCCGCCAGCGCATCGAAGAAGATTTCATCATCACCCTCGACGGCGCCTATCAGGGGCTGGGAAGGGTGATGGACGTGCTGAAGCTGATCACCGAGCTGAAAATCCAGCAGGCGCGCCACGCCAACCCGCTGACCTTGCTACCGGGCAATGTGCCGATCCAGCAGTGCCTGACGCGCCTGTTGCAACAGCAGCGCGAATCGATGATCTGCTACGTCGACATCGACAGCTTCAAGCCTTTCAACGATCTCTACGGCTACGGCCGAGGCGACGAAGTGCTGCTGTGCCTGGCGCAGTGCCTGAACGAATGCATCGATCCGAGCCGGGATTTTGTCGGCCATATAGGCGGCGATGACTTTCTGCTGGTGCTCGGCCCGGGCGACTGGCACCCGCGACTTGCGCAATTGCGCGAGGACTTCCACCGACAGTGCCAGCGCTTCTACCGCGCCGAACACCTGGCCGCCGGCTGCTTCGTGGCGTCCAACCGCCAGGGTGCGCGCCAGGAATTCGCCTTGCTGTCACTGTCGGTGGGCGTCGTGCATCTGTATCCACAGGCCTGTGCACAACTGGACGCCAGCCGCCTGGCGGAACTGGCCTCGCAGGCCAAGCACCATGCCAAGGGCACGGCCGGCGACAGCGTTCACGTGATCGACAGCCTGGCGGCTGGGGCGGCTCTCAACCCTGACTGGAACGCTTCGCCAGCTCTTCCAGCTTGATTGCCGCCAGTGGATGGCCGGCTTTGGCCGCCATGCCCCACCAGCGCGCCGCCTCCACAGGATCGGGCGCTTTGCTTGGGGTACCGGCCAGGCTGATCACACCGACCTGATACGCCGCCTTGCCATCGCCCGCCAAGGCCGCCAGGCGCAACAAACGCACGCCCTCCTCACGCGCACCCAGGCCGACGCCGCGAAACGTCAGGATGTGCCCATAGAAGCTCTGGGCGCCGACATCGCCCAGGTTGGCCATCCGCGCGAACTGCCCTTCCATCCACTGCCAGATCCGTGGTTGGCGGACGAACCACGACCAGTGAAACAGACGCCGCGCCCACCAATAGCCCAGGCGTGACTTGAGTCGTAGAAACACTCAGGCCTCCGCTGACTCGGGGTATTCGTACTCGAACACCCGGACCACTTCCGACGCGTGCCAGGACGCCGCCGCAACGCCATCAGAGGGACCGGAAAAACGCCCCAGGCGCTCGACGCACTCAAAGAAGCCGGTGCGCGGCAAGCGACTGGCGCCCTGGCTGATCACCAGCGAACTGCGCAAGGGCTGTTCGGCCCGTGCATCGAGGGCGGCCAGGTGTTCAAGCGCCGCGGTCAGGGTCTGCATGGCCGGACTGGGCAGTTGCAGACGCTCGAGCAAGGCACGATAGGTCAACAAATGGCGCTGGCGCCGCGCCTGATCCAGCTCCCCGAGCAAACCGTCCCAATGTTGACGACTGATGCGCACGCTCACGATTCATCCCTCCAGCCCTGCACCTTCAATTCCCAGGCCAGGCTGCGGCGAATCGCGGCGTCAGGCTGACGCTCGCCACTTTCGATCATGGCCAGGTAAGAAGGGCTGATGCCTACCGTGCGGGCCAACGCTTCAATGGCGATGCCCTGTTCTTCACGCAAACGACGGAGTTGATCCAGACCCACCAATACCGGGTCCGAGGTGGCCGCGTGATGAGCTGTTGCTTCACGCGGGCGTTGCTCTGTGACACCTGCCGCTTTCAATAATGCTTGATACTGAGCCCATGGCAAAACCGCATATTCGGGCTCTCCATCACGTGCAATTATCTGAATATCCATGACTACCCCGTAGGACAACAACACTTAGCGAGTCGGCACTTTTCCCTAGAAGTGTAATCCTAACAGTGGCCAAGGTCGCTGTGGGGCATCAATCTGAAGTTGGATCCGAAACAATTCAGCTATTTTTCGGCCGTTGCAGGCGCAATTTTTCTGGCGAATCGGGCAAGCGCTCGAGCACCGCCAGCTTTTCCGGATGCTGGCGACTGCGCCAGAGCCGGAAGGCATTGAGTTCGTCATCCAGGGTCTTCATCAGCCACGCCAGAACCGCGATGTCGTCGATCATGCCGAACAACGGCAGGAAATCCGGGATGGCATCCACCGGACTGAGGAAATACATCAGGCCGGCTACCACTGACACCAGGGCCTTGGGACTGATGGCCCGGTACTCGCCCCGCCAGTACGCCAGGCACAAGGCCTGCAGCAGGCGCAGATCGTCCTTGAGCTTGCCCAGCCGATTGCCCTGGGTGGCTCCCTTGCTGGCCACGGCAAACAACAGGGTCGGCAAACGCCCACGACTGATCAATCGACCGGCGAGTGGCAAGAATCGGGCGAAATTCCACGGTGTTTTCATCACGCCTCCACTGAAATGTTATCCACATATATTGTGGATAACCTTGTGAACAGAGCCCCTTTGCGTGCCTCAAAGCCCCGTTTTACAAGGGCTGAAGTCAGATCGGGCGTTTTTTACACACATAAAAAAAACCCAAGAATTCATTGACTTGGCAACCTCCAGCGGTTACCTGCAGCACCCTCAATGCTATGACTGCCGGTATCGGCGTCGGTTCGACCCGATTCTCCCCCCGCCAGCGCCAGATGCAACAACGCCCCGGCAAAGCGGGGCGTTGTGGTCAAGCCGAACGCTGATTACTTGGCGTCGTCTTGCTTGGCTGGATCTTTGATTGCCAGCAGTTCCAGGTCGAACACCAGCACCGAGTTGGCCGGAATTGCCGGGCTTGGGCTTTGCGCGCCGTAAGCCAGTTCGCTAGGAATGAACAGCTTGTACTTCTCGCCGACGTGCATCAGTTGCAGGCCTTCGACCCAACCCGGGATCACGCCGCTGACCGGCAGATCGATCGGGCTGCCGCGCTCGACCGAGCTGTCGAAAACGGTGCCGTTGGTCAGGGTGCCGGTGTAGTGCACAGTCACCACGTCGGTAGGCTTTGGCTGCGGGCCATCGGCCTTCTTCACGACTTCGTACTGCAGGCCGGAAGCAGTGGTAGTCACGCCGGCTTTCTTGGCGTTGTCTTCGAGGAATTTCTTGCCGGCGGCAGCCGACTCTTCGCTCATTTTGGCCATGCGCTCTTCAGCACGCTTCTGCAGCGCGGCGAAGGCTTCGACCAGTTCTTCGTCCTTGAGCTTCTGCTCTTTCTTGCCGACAGCATCTTCGATGCCTTGGGCTACGGCTTTGGAGTCCAGGTCATCCATGCCTTCCTGAGCCAGGCTCTTGCCCATGTTCAGGCCGATACCGTAGGAAGCTTTTTGCGCCGGAGTTTTCAGCTCGACACTGGTCTGCGAGTCACAACCCGCGAGTACCAGGCTAACCAGGGCCACCGCCGCCGCCAACCGATGCTGTTTCATGCTATTTCCTTGTTCATGCGCCTAAAGGGCAATCGAATAAAGCCGCGAGCTTATCAGGCCGCCACGACCAATGGCTACCGGCATAAGAGCAAGAAAGCGGCGATAAGTTCAGGTGTTTTAACGCGTTTTCCACCCAAGGGTGGTGAAGTTTCTGTCAGCAACTACGCAATCCGCCAAACACCGCCTCCGACAACAAAGATTGGCGTAATGGCCACTTGCTGCTGAACTTTAGCTCAGGCATAAACCCACCCCCCATTTACAAGGAAGTTTATCGTGCGTCTTCTCCTTCGCGCCCTGTTGCTGATCCTCGTCCTTGTGGGCGTGCTGGTGGCCGTGGTGCTCTACTACGTGGCCAACCCGAAACTCCCGGTTTATCAGCCTGTCGAGCAGGTGCACTACCTGGATCAGTGGAGCGAGGCCGAGCGCCAGACCTACTACTTCACGCCCCAGGGCACCCAGGTCAAGGGCTTGCGCTACGACTGGTTCACGGCCCTCGAACTGCCGTTTTCCACCCAACGCTTTGCCACGCCCGAGTACCTGGCGCGCTTCGGCTTCCTGGTGGATCCGGCGCGATCGGCGACGCCGGCCAACCCAGGCAACCTGCCGGTGGGCTTCACCCGGCACCGCAACGGCGAGAGTCAGCAAGAGTTTCTGGATATTACCTGCGCCGCCTGCCACACCGGCGAACTGCGCTTCAAGGGCCAGGCGCTGCGGATCGACGGCGGCTCGGCGCAGCATGTGCTGCCCGCAAGCGTGCCAACATTGCGTGGCGGCAGCTTCGGCCAGGCGCTGGTCGCCAGCCTCGCCTCGACCTATTACGTGCCGTGGAAATTCGAACGCTTCGCCCGCACCGTCCTCGGCCCCGACTACGAGGCCGGCCACGAACAATTGCGCAAGGACTTCAAGGCCTCCCTTGACACCTTCCTGCGCGTTGCCTGGAACGACACCCATCGCGGCCTTTATCCGACCGAAGAAGGCCCGGGCCGCACCGACGCCTTTGGCCGTATCGCCAATGCCACCTTCGGCGACGCCATTTCTGCCGACAACTATCGCGTTGCCAACGCCCCGGTGGACTACCCGCAACTCTGGGATATCTGGACCTTCGACTGGGTGCAGTGGAACGGTTCGGCCCAGCAGCCGATGGCGCGCAACATCGGCGAGGCGCTGGGTGTCGGCGCCACCCTGGACTTCTTTGCCGCCGACGGCCAACCGCTCAAAGGTGAGGCGCGCTACCCCTCCAGCGTGCGGGTGCGCGACCTGCACTTGATCGAAGAAACCCTCAAGCGCCTGCAACCGCCAACCTGGCCGCAGGAACTGCTGGGCAATGTCAATCTGCCCTTGGCCGCCCAGGGCCGCACGCTGTTCAGCGAAAACTGCGCCGGCTGTCACGTGCCCAACGTCGTCGACGCCAACGGCCGGCCCGAGAAGCAGCTGAAGATGCTGCCCGTGGCCTACATCGGCACCGACCCCAACAGCGCCACCAACATTGCCGAGCACCGCTTCGACGTCAGCGCCCTGCAGTGGGATCCGGCAGAACTGGCGACGCTGGACGTGAAACTGCAACCGACGCCCAGCGAACCGCTGGACCTGAGCCAACTGTCAGTGGCCAAGGGCCTGGCCTACGTTACGGCCTTCGTCGAAAACCGCGCCTATCGTGATGCCAAGGTCACCCCAGCCGAGCGCCCTGGCATGGACGGTTTTGCCCTGCCGATCGGCGTGCGCGAGCGCGTGGCCTACAAGGCCCGGCCTCTGGCGGGCGTATGGGCCACCGCGCCGTTCCTGCATAACGGCTCGGTGCCCAACCTGTACCAATTGCTGTCACCGCAAAGCGAGCGGGCCAGCACCTTCTATAAAGGTACGTTCGAGTACGACCCGCAGCACCTGGGCTACCGCACCGAAGCGTTCGACAACGGCTTTCTGTTCGATACCCGCATCACCGGCAACCACAACAGCGGTCATGAATTCCGCGCCGGCGAGCGCGGCAATGGTGTCATCGGTCGTTTGCTGCAACCGCAGGAGCGCTGGGCGCTGCTGGAGTACCTGAAAGTCCTCGGTGGCCCGCTGGAGGCGCAACTGCCATGAACTCAATCTCGGTGAAAAGGAGCCACCCATGCTGATGACCCTCTGGCAACGTATCGGTGCACTGCTGGTCAAGATCCTCATGCTGCTGGCGGGCCTTGGCCTGCTGGGCTGGGCGGCGGCCACCGCCTGGTTCGCCTGGCAGCATCGAGGGCCGGTCTCTGCCGACGAGCAGATTCCTGCCGGCGAGGCGGCCATGACCCAGGACGTGATCCAGACCGCGGTGCGCATCGTCGACCAGCACCGGGAAAACACCCGTTACTTGCGCGACGCCCATGCCAAGGCGCACGGCTGCCTGCGCGCCGAGGTCCAGGTGTTGCCGCAGCTGACCGAGGATTTGCGCCAGGGTGTGTTCAGCGAGCCGGGCAAGACCTGGCAAGCGACCATGCGCCTGTCCAATGGCAACGCCTACCCACAGTTCGACAGCCTGCGCGACGCCCGGGGCATGGCCTTGAAACTGCTGGATGTGCCGGGTACGCAACTGCTCAAGGATCGGCAAGGGCAAGGCGAGCAGGATTTCGTGATGTTCAACCATGCGAACTTCTTTGTCAGCGATGTCGCCGAATACCGTCAGAACGTCGCTGCACAGGCCGACGGCAAAAAGGCCATGGCGTTCTTTCCCTCCTGGGATCCACGCAGCTGGCAAGTTCGCCATCTGTTCATCGCCCTGGCCACCCTGGCGCCCGCCCCCGCCAGCCCGACGCAGACTACCTATTTTTCGGTTTCGCCCTACAAATTCGGTAAGGCCAATGCCAAATTCCGCGTCGCGCCGGACCCGGACAGCTGCCCGAGCTACACCCTGCCCGCGCAGAATCAGGACCTGCCGAACTTCCTGCGCAGCGCTTTGAACCAGCAGTTGTCGACGGATCGGGTCGACGCCTGTTTTGTCCTGCAGATCCAGCGCCAGGACCCAGGCAAATTTATGCCTATCGAAGACACCAGCATCGAATGGCGCGAAAGCGACGCGCCCTTCGAAACCGTGGCGCGAATCAGGCTCCCGGCCCAGGACTTCGACACCCCGGCGCAGAACCTGCAATGCGACAACCTGTCGTTCAACCCCTGGTTCGGACTTGAAGCCCATCGGCCAATTGGCGGCATCAACCGCTTGCGCAAGGCGGTGTATGAAGCCGTCAGTGACTATCGGCACGCGCGTAACAGCGAGCAGTAAGCTGAACTGAAGCCGGTTGCCCGGCTTCTGACTCAGTAGCGCGCATCCGCTGGCTTGCCGCCTTTTGGCCAGTCCTTGTGCTTGTCCGGGTAGTCGGGGCGCGGTTGATGGGAGAAGTACTCCGCGACATCTACCGCCTCCTGATCGGAAAGCCCGCCCTGCCCCAACGGGAATTGCTCATGAAAGCCCACCGGCATGTTGCGTTTGACGAAGGCCGCAGCGGTGTAGGTACGGGCCATGCCGGCGCCGATGTTGAACGACTCATCGCCCCACAGCGGCGGGAACAGCCAGTCGCCAGTGGCGCGCTTGAGGCCTTCGCCGTCATTGCCATGGCACACCGCGCACTGCTTGGCATACACCTGCTTGCCGTTCTGCGCATCAGGTTTGATCGCCGGATCAATTTTACCGACGCCACGCCCGGCCACTTTGTCACCGGGCTGGGTGTTGCGTTTCATCCAGTCGAAATAGGCAATCATCGCCTGCATGTCGGCTGACTGCGGCGGCAGCGGCTGGCCGTTCATCGAGCGTCGGAAGCAGCCGTTGATCCGATCGGCCAGGGTAATTTCCCGACCCGCGCGCGGCGCGTAGCCCGGGAAGAAGGCCGAGACACCGACAAACGGCGAGCCATCGGCGACGGTGCCGGCATTCAGGTGACAACTGGTGCAGTTCAGCGCATTGCCGACGTGGTCCGGCAGTAGCTCCCGGGTTTGCAGGTGCAGGCGCATGCCGCGCACCACTTGCTCGGCGTTGGGCGCCAGCAGCATCTCGGCCAGGCGCGGAGTTTCAAAGGTGGTCGGCTCGTTGGTCGGTTTGAGCTGCGCACGCAGTTGCTTGACCTGCACCGCGCTGATTGCCGAGCCGTTATTGCCCCAACTGCTGCGCACGAAGCTGAGGATTTCGGCGATTTCCTGATCCGCCAGCCGAGCAAACCCGGGCATGGTGTAGACCCGAGGATGGGTCTGGGTCTGTGCGGTTTTCCAGCCGGTCAGGGTGATGTGCAGCAACGACGTCGGGTCAACCGAGGCCACGCTCGGGTTACCTGCCAGCGGTGGGAACATGCCGTTCACGCCGCCGCCATCCGGGCGATGACAGTCGCCACAGAATTGCGTGTAACCGAGGCCGCCACGGCTGCTGAACAGGGTGCTCGGCGCTGCGGCCGGTGCCAGCGGCAGGCTCGGTGCCGGCAGGTCATCCTTGCCCGCCGGCAAGGACTTGAGGTAGGTCGCGATTGCCGTCAGGTCGGCGTCGGTAAAGTGCTGGGTGCTGTGATGGATCACCTCGGCCATGTTGCCTGACACCGTGGCAAAGCGATTCTGCCCGGTCTTGAGCAACTGCACGGTGTCGGGCACCGTCCACAGGTTGCGCAGGCTCAGGGCGCGCCAGTGCTCCACGGTTTCGCCAGCGAGGAAGTGTCGACCGCTGACGCCGCTGTCGCTCATGGCCTTTTCCTGGAAGGCAATCCCCCGCGGTGTGTGACAGGCGCCACAGTGACCCAGGCCCTGCACCAGGTAAGCGCCGCGGTTTGTTGTCTGGTCTTTGGCAGGATCAGCGATGAATGGCTTGGTATCGACAAATAGAGCGTTCCAGAACCACAACCCCCAACGCTGGTTGAACGGAAAGCTCATGTCCGCCTGCAGATTGGCCTGTTTGACCGGGTCCACCCCTTGCAGCAGGTAGGCATAGAGGGCGCGCATGTCCGCTTCGCTCATCTTCGCGTAGGACGGGTACGGCATCGCCGGGTACAGGTTGACGCCGTCTGGCCTCACGCCCTCGCGCATCGCCCGGTCGAACTGCTCGAAGCTGTAGCGGCCGATGCCGGTTTCCGGGTCTGGGGTGATGTTGCTGGAGTACAGGGTGCCCATCGGCGTTTGCAGTTCCAGGCCCCCGGCCATCACCGCGCCAGCCTTGGCGGTGTGGCAGGCAATGCAGTCGCCGAGCTGAGCGACGTACTTGCCCTGCTCGATCAGTGCGCTCGGCTCGGCGGCATGCAGGGTTGGCGCAAGAAACAGCGAGGTGACCAGCAGCGCCAGTCGCGAGAGATTCATATCCATTGAAACCCCCCTTCTGGGACTGACCTCGGGCGATCCCGTCGGCCAGCTTCCTATTCGTTTTTATCGGCTCATCAGGCATTAGCCGGGACCTGCAGGGCCCACTGTCTTTCTATAGGAAGGGTTCGGGATGGCCGTTGATATGAATCACTGGATCGGCGCTTGAGGGGCAGTGGCCGGGATTTGGCAAATCCCGGACAGCAAAAAGCCCGCATTGAGCGGGCTTTCTGGAGGTGACCTGGCGTTCAGTGGTCCAGGTGACCGAATATGGCGCAGCGGACGGGACTCGAACCCGCGACCCCCGGCGTGACAGGCCGGTATTCTAACCGACTGAACTACCGCTGCGCTAAGCGTTGAAAGTAAGTGGTGGGTGATGACGGGATCGAACCGCCGACATTCTGCTTGTAAGGCAGACGCTCTCCCAGCTGAGCTAATCACCCTTTACCTTCGTTGCGGGACACATTATGCCACAAGATTTCGTAAAGTGTTGATTTAATTAATAAATTTATTAAAAAAATCGAAATCCGATGAAACCGTGTGTACCGCGTGGAACTCTTTCAGCAAAAAGCCCGCGTTAGCGGGCTTTCCGTGGTGACCTGGCGTTCAGTGGTCCAGGTGACCGAATATGGCGCAGCGGACGGGACTCGAACCCGCGACCCCCGGCGTGACAGGCCGGTATTCTAACCGACTGAACTACCGCTGCGCTAAACACTTGAAACGAATGGTGGGTGATGACGGGATCGAACCGCCGACATTCTGCTTGTAAGGCAGACGCTCTCCCAGCTGAGCTAATCACCCTTCGCTTCGGTGTGGCGCGCATTCTACGGAGCACACCCACCTCTGGCAAGCACTTTTTTAAATAATTTTCTCAGGCCTTCCAAAGGGTTAGCGAAGGGTTGGCCTGCGACGCTGCGCGGAGAATAATGCCCCCCTTTGTATAAAGGAGAGACTCACCCCATGTGGTTCAAAAACCTGCTTATCTATCGCCTGACCCAAGATCTGCCTTTTGATGCCGAGGCGTTGGAAACTGCACTGGCCACCAAGCTGGCGCGTCCATGTGCAAGCCAGGAGTTGACCACCTACGGTTTCGTCGCGCCCTTCGGCAAAGGCGAAGATGCGCCCCTGGTGCACGTCAGCGGTGATTTCCTGCTGATCGCTGCACGCAAGGAAGAACGCATCCTGCCGGGTAGTGTGGTGCGTGACGCGGTGAAGGAAAAGGTCGAAGAGATCGAAGCCGAACAGATGCGCAAGGTCTATAAGAAAGAGCGCGACCAGATCAAGGATGAAATCATCCAGGCCTTTCTGCCGCGGGCCTTTATCCGTCGTTCTTCGACCTTCGCCGCCATCGCGCCGAAACAGGGCCTGATCCTGGTCAACTCGGCCAGCCCGAAACGTGCCGAAGACCTGCTGTCGACCTTGCGTGAAGTGATCGGCTCGCTGCCGGTACGCCCGCTGACGGTCAAAATGTCGCCAACCGCGACCATGACCGAATGGGTCACCACCCAGAAAGCCGCGGACGACTTCTTCGTACTGGACGAGTGCGAGCTGCGCGACACTCACGAAGACGGCGGCATCGTGCGTTGCAAGCGTCAAGACCTGACCAGCGAAGAGATCCAGCTGCACCTGAGCACCGGCAAGGTGGTCACCCAGCTGTCCCTGGCCTGGCAGGACAAACTGTCCTTCGTGCTCGACGACAAGATGGTGGTCAAGCGCCTGAAGTTCGAAGATCTGCTACAGGATCAGGCAGAACAGGACGGTGGCGACGAGGCCCTGGGCCAGCTGGACGCCAGCTTCACCCTGATGATGCTGACGTTCGGCGACTTCCTGCCGGCCCTGGTGGAAGCGCTGGGCGGTGAAGAGACGCCGCAGGGGATCTGAATCCAACGAATCACCTGTGGGATGCGCCCGATTACAGGGTGCATGGTGATCGCCGATCGCGTGATCGAACTCCTGTAGGAGCTGGCTTGAACAGCGATGGACGTCAACGATGACGCGTGCTATCAGGATGCACGTGGCGCTCTTGAGTTCTTCGCGAGCAAGCTCGCTCCTACAGGGGGGATATCACCGTTAACCTTGATCCCAGGATCAATAGGCGGCACTCTAGCGCCCAACGCGAGGACGACCTCGCGGCTCGATCGAGTCATTCATCTGGGGACGACCCCATCAATCGATGGAGGTGTTCATGTCCTGGATCATTCTGTTTTTCGCCGGCCTGTTTGAAGTCGGCTGGGCCGTAGGCCTGAAGTACACCGACGGCTTCAGCCGCCCTCTTCCTACAGCTCTGACCGTTACCGCCATGGCCATCAGCCTGGGCCTGCTCGGCCTCGCCATGAAGGAGTTGCCGCTGGGCACCGCCTACGCGATCTGGACCGGTGTCGGCGCGGTAGGTACGGTTATCGCCGGGATCATCCTGTTTGGTGAATCCATGGCGCTGTTCCGCCTGGCCAGCGTTGCCCTGATCATCGCCGGCCTGGTGGGGTTGAAGATCAGCGCTACCTGAGCAAGCGCCGCAATAAAAAACGCCCGCGTCCTGCGGGCGTTTTTGTTGGCGGGCAAACCTAACGAAGCGCCCCTCGCAGCTCACTGACACGCTGCTGCAAATCCGCCGGCAGCGCTTGTTCCACCGCCACCGCCGGCCCTGCCACCAGGGTGACTCGCGACCACAAACGGTGGAAAAGGCCTTTCTTCGGGTCACGACTGAAAAAGCTGCCCCACAGCCCCTGCAGCGCCAACGGGATCACCGGCACTGGGGTTTCCTGGAGAATCCGCGTCAGGCCGCCCTTGAACTCATCGATTTCGCCATCCGCCGTCAGCTTGCCTTCCGGAAAGATGCAGACCAACTCGCCCTCCTTGAGGTACTGGGCAATTTTCTTGAACGCCCTTTCGTAGATCTCGATGTCTTCCTGACGCCCCGCAATAGGAATGGTCCCCGCCGTACGGAAGATGAAGTTCAGCACCGGCAGGTTGTAGATCTTGTAGTACATGACGAAGCGAATCGGCCGACGCACCGCGCCACCAATCAATAACGCATCGACGAAGGACACGTGGTTACACACCAGCAACGCCGCCCCCTCATCCGGAATCAACTCAAGGTTGCGGTGTTGCACGCGATACATGGAGTGGCTGAGCAGCCAGATCATGAAACGCATGGTGAATTCGGGGACGATGCGGAAGATGTAGGTGTTGACGCCGATGTTGAGCAGCGACACCACCAGGAACAACTGAGGAATCGTCAGCTTGGCCAGGCTCAGCAGGACAATCGACACAATCGCCGAGACCACCATGAACAGCGCATTGAGGATGTTGTTGGCAGCAATCACCCGTGCCCGCTCGTGCTCGGCGGTGCGCGACTGGATCAGCGCGTACAGCGGCACAATATAGAAGCCACCGAACACCCCCAGCCCGAGAATATCCAACAGCACCCACCAGGTATGGCCGAAGCCCAGCACCTGAATCCAGCCATGCCCCTCGACGCTCTCGGGAATACCGCCGGAATGCCACCACAGCAGCAGCCCGAACACGGTCAGGCCGAAGGAGCCGAACGGCACCAGGCCGATCTCGACTTTGCGCCCGGAGAGCTTTTCGCAGAGCATCGAACCCAGGGCGATCCCCACCGAAAACACCGTCAGAATCAGGGTGACCACGGTTTCGTCGCCGTGCATCCACTCCTTGGCATAAGCCGGGATCTGCGTCAGATAAATCGCGCCGACGAACCAGAACCAGGAGTTACCGACAATCGAGCGTGAAACGGCCGGCGTCTGCCCCAGGCCAAGGCGCAAGGTCGCCCAGGATTCGCTGAAGATGTTCCAGTTCAGCTTCAGTTCGGGTGTCGAGGCCGCCGCCCGCGGAATCCCGCGACTGGCCAGGTAACCGAGGACCGCAACGCCAATGATCGCAGTGGACACCACAGGCGCGTAATGACTGGAAGACATCATGATCCCAGCGCCAATGGTCCCCGCCAGGATCGCCAGGAAGGTGCCCATTTCCACCAGGCCATTGCCGCCCACCAGTTCCTCCTCACGCAACGCCTGGGGCAGGATCGAGTATTTCACCGGCCCGAATAGCGCCGAGTGGGTGCCCATGGCGAACAGCGCCAGCAACATCAGCCACAGGTGATCGAACAGGAAGCCCACGGCGCCGACCGCCATAATGGCGATCTCACCGAGCTTGATCAGGCGGATCAACGCGTCCTTGGCGAACTTCTCGCCGAACTGCCCAGCCAGCGCCGAAAACAGAAAGAACGGCAGGATGAACAGCAAGGCGCAGAGGTTGACCCAGATCGAGCGGTCGCCCTCGATGGCCAGTTTGTAGAGGATGGCGAGGATCAACGATTGCTTGAAGATGTTGTCGTTGAACGCGCCGAGCGATTGCGTGATGAAGAACGGCAGGAAGCGCCGCTTGCGGAGCAAGGTGAACTGCGAAGGATGACTCATCGTCCATGTCCCTGAGTGGCGTGGATGCTCTTATTGGAATGCCCTCGAGCGATCCAGGCCACAACCTTAGCGTTATTTCTTTAACCCGGCGATGCACGGCGAGACGAACAATTCACCACGCCAGGCGCCCTGCAGCGTGCGCTTGGAAACGATCAGCCACATGATCGCCAGCAGCACCACCAGCAGCGTGCCGAACAGGCTGAAGAAGCTCATGTTCAGGGTGCTGGCCAGCTTCAGTGTGGTCAGCGAGAACACGCCCAGCGGGAAGGTAAAGCCCCACCAGCCGAGATTGAACGGAATGCCATCACGCAGATAACGCAGGGTGATCAGCACCGCCATCAGCATCCACCACAGGCCGAAACCCCACAGGGTGATCCCGGCGATCAGGCCGATCCCCGCTGCCACCTCGCCCACACCCGGCATGCCATTGGCGGCAAAGATCGCCGGTGCATCGGCGCCCAGCACCAGCATGCCCAAGGCGCCGGTGCCGATTGGCCCCAGTGCCAACCAACTCGAAGCCGCCATGTTCTCATGGGGCAATTTGTGCAAGGCCATGCGCAGCAGCAGGATGGTCAGGATGCTCACCGCCACCGGCAGCGAGAATGCCCACAGTACGTAGCTGGTGGTCAACATCACCCATTGCCCATGGGCGTCCGTCAGGTGGGGCGCGAGCAGTCCGCCACTGGCCGCCGCGACTTCCGCCGCCACCACCGGCAATAGCCAGACGGCGGTCATCTGGTCGATGCTGTGCTCCTGGCGGGTGAACATCATGTACGGAATCAGCACGCCGCAAGCCAGGGACATGGCCACGTCCAGCCACCACAACACCTCGGCGAGCGACACCACGCCCTGCCCCCAACGCGGCACCCCGAACACCAGCAGGCCATTGATGATGGTTGCCAGGCCCATGGGGATGGTGCCGAAGAACATCGAGACCGTTGAGTGGCCGAAGATCCGCCGCGCCTCGTCGAAGAACATCACCCAGCGTGCGGTATATAGCAGGCTGAACAGCACGAACAAGGCGATGTTGAACAGCCACAAGCCCTCGGCGACAGCGTGCAGCCCGGGCACCTGGACCGGCAACTGGGCCAGCGCGAGCGCCAGCACCCCGGTGCCCATGGTGGCGGCAAACCAGTTGGGCGTGAACTGGCGAATGACTTCCCGCGGGTGCTGCAAGTGGCTCAATGGCCGACTGATGATTCTGCTGTTATTGAGGGTTTGCACGCTGATCTCCTGTCCCCTGATGAGGTTGAATTCATCATAGAACCGGATCGCATATCTATATAACGGGTAATTTCTCTAACTGTTATCTGTTTTGTAGATATACAGCTAAACGCTGCCCTCCGACTCGACCACCAGCACCCGCGCTACACCCAACGGATGGGCCACATGCTCGGTGCCGACCGCGGCATAAAAAATATCGCCGACTTCCAGCAATGTGACCTGTTCGACTCCATTCTCCCGGCAATGCATCCGCACCTGGCCATCGAGCACCACAAACACCTCCTGACCATCATTGACGTGCCATTTGTAGGGCTGGTCGGTCCAGTGCAGGCGAGTGGTGATCCCGTTCATGGTGGCGATATCCAGCGCGGCCCAGGCACGCTCACCGGTGAACGATTTGCTGCGGATAATCTTCATTGCCAATCAACTCCCTTGAATCAGTCCAGGTCAGGCTCCAAGGCTAACTCAGGCGCTCGGTTGAGCGACACGCAATTGTCCCTGCGACACCCCGCCGCGCTGCGACCTTGGTCGACACTGACGCCGCCGGGACTACGTGCGAGACTGTCTGACCGGGCCGCGCTGCCGGGTGTCTTTTGCCAGGAGTTTCCATGTCGTTGTCCAGCGGGCTGATTGCCGCCGTTGCCCTAGCCTATATGGCCATCATGTTTGCTATCGCTTTCTACGGTGATCGGCGCAGCACGCCGCTGCCGCCGCGCATGCGCGCCTGGGTCTACAGCCTGTCGCTGGCGGTCTATTGCACCAGTTGGACCTTCTTCGGCGCGGTCGGCCAGGCCGCCGAGCAACTCTGGTCGTTTTTACCGATTTACCTGGGGCCGATCCTGTTGCTGGTATTCGCCCCCTGGGTCCTGCAAAAGATGGTGATGATCAGCAAACAGGAAAACATCACCTCGATTGCCGACTTCATCGCCGCCCGCTACGGCAAATCCCAGTCGCTGGCGGTGGTGGTGGCGCTGATCTGCCTGGTCGGCGTGCTGCCTTACATTGCCTTGCAGCTCAAGGGCATCGTCCTCGGCGTGAACCTGCTGATCGGCGCCGGGGCCGATGCCATGGGCACCCGTGCCCAGGACACGGCGCTGATCGTGTCGCTGATCCTGGCGCTGTTCACCATTGTCTTCGGTACCCGCAACCTTGATGCCACCGAACACCACCGGGGCATGGTGCTGGCGATTGCCTTCGAGTCGCTGGTCAAGTTGTTTGCCTTTCTCGCGGTCGGCGCATTCGTTACCTACGGCCTGTACGACGGCTTCGACGACCTGTTCGACCAGGCCATGCTCGCGCCGCGCCTGGAGCAATACTGGAAGGAAACCGTGAACTGGCCCTCAATGGTCGTGCAGACCGGGGTTGCGATGATGGCAATCATCTGTCTGCCGCGTCAGTTCCATGTCACGGTGGTGGAAAACATCGAACCCCAGGACCTGCGCCTGGCGAAATGGGTATTCCCCGCTTACCTGGCCCTGGCCGCGCTGTTCGTGGTGCCCATCGCCCTGGCCGGACAAATGCTGCTGCCCAGCTCGGTCTTGCCTGACTCTTTCGTGATCAGCCTGCCGTTGGCCCAGGCCCATCCGGCCCTGGCATTGCTGGCCTTCATCGGCGGCGCCTCAGCCGCGACCGGCATGGTGATCGTCGCCAGCGTTGCGCTGTCGACCATGGTCTCCAACGACATGCTGCTGCCCTGGCTGCTGCGGCGTAAAAATGCCGAGCGCCCGTTCGAAGTGTTCCGCCACTGGATGCTCTCGGTACGCCGCGTGAGCATCGTGGTGATCCTGCTGCTGGCGTATGTCGCCTATCGCCTGCTCGGTTCCACCGCCAGCCTAGCCACCATCGGCCAGATTGCCTTCGCCGCGGTGACCCAACTGGCGCCGGCGATGCTCGGCGCGCTGTACTGGAAGCAGGCCAACCGCCGCGGTGTCTTCGCCGGCCTCGCCGCCGGTACCTTCCTCTGGTTCTACACCCTGATCCTGCCGATTGCCGCCCACAGCATGGGCTGGTCACTGAGCAGTTTCCCCGGCCTCGCCTGGCTGCACAGCAACCCGCTGAACCTGCCGATCACCCCGCTGACCCAGGGCGTGGTGCTGTCCCTGGCCGGTAACTTCACCCTGTTTGCCTGGGTCTCGGTGCTGTCGCGCACCCGGGTTTCGGAGCACTGGCAGGCCGGACGCTTCATTGGCCAGGAAATCAGCGCAAGGCCCAGCGCCCGTTCAATGCTGGCGGTACAGATCGACGACCTGCTGCAACTGGCGGCGCGATTCGTCGGCGAAGAACGTGCCCGGCAGAGCTTCATCCGTTTCGCCTACCGCCAGGGCAAAGGCTTCAACCCGAACCAGAACGCCGACAATGAATGGATTGCTCACACCGAGCGCCTGCTGGCCGGTGTGCTCGGCGCGTCTTCCACCCGCGCCGTGGTAAAAGCCGCCATTGAAGGGCGGGAAATGCAGTTGGAGGACGTCGTGCGCATTGCCGACGAAGCCTCGGAAGTCCTGCAGTTCAACCGCGCCTTGCTGCAGGGCGCGATTGAAAACATCACCCAGGGCATCAGTGTGGTCGACCAATCGCTGAAGCTGGTGGCCTGGAACCGCCGCTACCTGGAGCTGTTCAACTACCCGGACGGCCTGATCAGCGTCGGCCGGCCGATTGCCGACATCATCCGCCACAATGCCGAGCGCGGCCTGTGCGGGCCGGGCGAGGCGGAAGTGCATGTCGCGCGGCGCCTGCACTGGATGCGCCAGGGGCGTGCCCACACCTCGGAACGGTTGTTCCCCAACGGCCGCGTGATCGAGCTGATCGGCAACCCGATGCCCGGCGGCGGTTTCGTCATGAGCTTCACCGACATCACCGCGTTCCGCGAAGCCGAGCAGGCGCTGACCGAGGCCAACGAAGGCCTGGAGCGCCGGGTGGAGGAGCGCACCCATGAACTGTCGCAGCTGAATGTGGCCCTGACCGAAGCCAAGGGTACGGCGGAAGCGGCCAACCAGTCGAAAACCCGCTTCCTCGCGGCCGTCAGCCATGACCTGATGCAACCGTTGAACGCCGCCCGGCTGTTTTCCGCCGCCCTCTCCCACCGCGACGACGAACTGTCCGGCGAAACCCGGCAACTGGTGCAACACCTGGACAGCTCGCTGCGCTCGGCCGAGGACCTGATCAGCGATCTGCTGGACATCTCGCGCCTGGAGAACGGCAAGATCAATCCGGACCGCAAACCATTTGCCCTCAATGAACTGTTCGACACCCTGGGCGCCGAATTCAAGGTGCTGGCCCAGGAGCAAGGCTTGAAATTCCGCGTGCGCAGCAGCCGCCTGCGGGTCGACAGCGATGCCAAGTTGCTGCGCAGGATCCTGCAGAACTTTCTCACCAACGCCTTCCGCTATGCCAAGGGGCCGGTGTTGCTGGGGGTACGGCGCAGGGGCGATCAGTTGAGCCTGGAAGTCTGGGACCGTGGTCCGGGCATTCCGGAGGACAAGCGCCAGGTGATCTTCGAAGAGTTCAAACGCCTGGACAGCCACCAGACCCGTGCCGAAAAAGGCCTGGGCCTGGGCCTGGCAATTGCTGATGGCCTGTGCCGGGTCCTCGGCCATGAGTTGCAAGTTCGCTCATGGCCCGGTCATGGCAGTGTGTTCAGCGTCAGTGTGCCGCTGGCGCGCGCCCAGGCCAGCACACCGGGCAAGGCCGCCGAGCTCAACGGCAGGCCACTCAGCGGCGCGCACGTGCTGTGTGTCGATAACGAGGACAGCATCCTGATCGGCATGAACAGCCTGCTCAGCCGCTGGGGCTGCCAGGTGTACACCGCACGCAATCGTGCCGAATGCGCAGCGCTGCTCAATGAGGGCATGCGTCCGCAACTGGCGCTGGTGGACTACCACCTTGACGACGGGGAAACCGGTACCGAGTTGATGGCCTGGCTGCGCACCCAGCTCGGCGAGCCAGTGCCAGGGGTGGTGATCAGCGCCGACGGCCGCCCCGAACGGATTGCCCAGGTGCATGCCGCCGGCCTCGACTACCTGGCCAAGCCGGTGAAGCCGGCAGCCCTGCGCGCCTTGCTCAGTCGGCACCTACCGCTGTAGTCATTCGGGCAGCTCGGCCAGGCCATCGACATCGGTCAGCGCCCGTTCCAGCAAGTCCGCCGGCAGGCTCTTGCTGGCCCGGGCGCCGAGCAGCTTGAGTTGCTCGCTGCGGCTGACCAGGTTGCCGCGGCCCTCAGTCAGTTTGTTGCGGGCTGCGCTGTAGGCTTTATCCAGTTGCTGCAGGCGATTACCGACTTCGTCCAGATCCTGGATGAACAGCACAAACTTGTCGTACAGCCAGCCGGCGCGCTCGGCGATTTCCCGCGCGTTCTGGCTCTGGCGCTCCTGCTTCCACAGACTGTCGATCACCCGCAAGGTCGCCAGCAAGGTGGTCGGGCTGACGATCACGATGTGCCGGTCAAAGGCCTCCTGGAACAGGTTCGGCTCCGCTTGCAGGGCGGCCGAGAATGCCGCCTCGATCGGTACAAACAGCAACACGAAATCCAGGCTGTGCAGGCCGTCCAGGCGCTTGTAGTCCTTGTCGGACAAGCCCTTGACGTGATTGCGCAGCGACTGCACGTGCTGCTTGAGCGCCGCCTGGCCGATGGCCGCATCGTCCGCCGCCACATACTGTTGATAGGCGGTGAGGCTGACCTTGGAGTCGACCACCACCTGCTTGTCGCCCGGCAGGTATATCAGCACGTCAGGCTGGAAGCGCTCGCCATCCGGCCCTTTGAGACTGACCTGGGTCTGGTATTCGCGGCCCTTCTCCAGGCCGGCGTGCTCGAGCACCCGCTCCAGAATCAACTCGCCCCAGTTGCCCTGGGTTTTCTGGCCCTTGAGCGCCCGCGTGAGGTTGGTGGCCTCGTCACTCAGGCGCAGGTTCAGTTGCTGCAGGCGCTCCAGTTCCTTGGCCAGGGAAAAGCGTTCGCGGGCTTCGGCCTGATAACTTTCTTCCACGCGTTTTTCAAACGACTGGATGCGTTCCTTCAGTGGATCGAGCAACTGCCCCAGGCGCTGCTGGCTGGTCTCGGCAAAGCGCTGTTCACGCTCATCGAAAATCTTCCCGGCGAGTTCGGCAAATTGCGCGCGCAATTCATCCCGCGAACCTTGCAGGTCACTGAGGCGCTGTTGATGACTTTCCTGCTGCTCGCGCAACTCGGCATTGAGCGAGGCTGCCTGGGCATCCAGGCGCCGCAACTCGACTTCCTTGCTGTTGCGCTCGAGGTTCCAGGCATGGGCGGCGTCACGGGCGTTATCACGCTCGATCTGCAGCAATTCGACTTCCCGGCGCACCGCGGCCAGGTCGGCCTGCTTGCTGGCGTTGGCCTGGCCCAGGTCGCTGATTTCGTCGCGGCAGGCATCGAGTTGGGCATTCAGCCCGTCTTGCGCCAGCTGTGCGGTCGCCAGGCGCTCTTCGAGCAATGCCTGTGCGGCTTGCGCTGCGCCTGCGCGACGCTGCAGATGCCAGGCCAGAAACAACAGCGGCAATGCGCCACCCGCCAGCCCCAGCAACACACTGGTCAAGTCCATAGCCATGACGATTCCTGCCGATCCGATAAAACTCGAAGGTTAACCAAGCCGGCAAGTCTTGGACAGTTCAGTCTTCGATCTGGCCAAGTTCGCGCTGGGCCCGCCGGTCGCCCGCGCGGGCCGCCTGGCGCAGCAGGTCCTGGCCGATACGCCGGTCGCGGGCATTGCCACATTCACGGCACATCAACTGGCCCAGGCGACTTTGCGCAGCAACCACCCCTTCACGGGCAGGCGCCTTGAGCAGACGCCCGGCCAAGTGCTTGACGTTGGGGTTGTCGCCCAGGCGCGGGCTGTCGAGCAACCATTCGGCGACTCGCATCGACATTCGCTTGGGTGGGGTAACACTGGAGTGTTTGTCGGTAACAGAAGTTGATACTGAGCGAAACTTCATAAAGCACTGTGGGACAGATCGGAGGGCGCGCCACTTTACTCCTTTTTTCGCTCGGGTAAAGCCGAAAAAAACCCGGCACGCCCGTGCTAGAGCAAGCGCTCGGGACAATCCACAGAAGCTGTGGATAACTCAGTGGACAACAGCCCCTGAACTGCCCGAAAGCCCAGTGGAATGGGGCTCCCGCTCAAACTGACGATTTTTTCACCAGTAAAAAAAAGCGATGTTTTTCATTGACTTAAATTTTCACTACAGGCACCTACGGCCCTTGAATTGAAGATGACAGCCTGGTGACAACCTGCCCCCAGAATGTGCACAAGTACCTCGTTGAGCGGTATATCGACGCACATTAAATGGGCACTTTCGGAAAACCGGTAACAACTGGATCCAAGAAATCGAGCTGAACCAGGGTCAGGACCAACGTTCATCGCGATGGCACAGGTCAGGCGCCCCCGAACGGAGGTAACAGAATATTTCTTAGCTAGCACACTTCCATTCCTCAATTCAATCCGTTAGTATCCGCGGCGTTAGTACCAAGCTGAAAGTCAATTCTGGTCGAACAACTCCTGCGGTCTACCTTCCCTAAAGAGAAGCGATCACCGATATCACAGGGCCGACCACCTCGATGGTTTCCAGGTAATGCTTGCAACCACCCTGTTCCGCTATGAACACAATGGGTGCCCAAAAGCTCGCTTACTCTGACCGAACCAACCTGCAAATTGATCAGGATCTTCACCCCGGGCACAGAACCTTTGCCCTTGATGTGTCGCCTGCCCTCCTAAGTACCTACCTGCCGGCCCAAGCGCGCAAAAATATAGCGCTTCAACTGGCTGCTTTGTTCCAGTCGGGTTCTTCGTTCGATCAATGGTGATCGACGTTACTGGAACGTTTTAACGTTGCACGGTTCTTATCCGTGTCATTTGTAGGAACACCCATAATTATGTCGACTCAAATCCATACTCAGGATGCCATTCGCACCCTAACCAACGCCTTCGCACCGATGAACTGCCTGATCATGGCCGCTCGCAAAGGCTGCTTCAGCTTTACCCTGGTCAACGAACACGGCATCGCCCGTCACAGCGAACGCCTGTACCCCGATCAATACTCCAGCGCCGAGCCGCTGCAGGCCGTGATCGATCGTACCCGTCAGGCACTGGTTGCCTGAAAGCTGAAAAACCCGAAAAGCCTCGCTGAGAATGCGGGGCTTTTTATTGCCTTTTATTTCTCATTTAACCCAAACAGCCTAAGCACCAACCGATATAACGGTTATAACTCCCCGCCGGAAATATTTTAAAAACAGTCCTTTACAGCAAAGATATGACACTACACTTCAACTCAAGCGGCTTGATCCGCTTCCGGCGAGCCTGAGTCGACCCACCGCTGCCAAGCCCACCCAATCAGGCCTCGCCGCCCACTTCACGTTCCGAGGGCCTTATGGGTATCGCCGCCAGCGAACTGTGCCGTTTTGTGATCCGTCCCACCCTGATTTACCTGGGCAGTCACAGCACGACCGCCGAAACCCTGCTGCTGGGAGTCGCCGCCAGCCAGTCAGCCCTGGGCTCCGCCCTGCACGACCGCCGTGGCCACGGCCTGTACCGGATTGGCGAGCTTCGCCATCAAGCCCTGTGGGATGACTACCTGGCCCTCGACCCCGAGCGCGCCAGCCTGGTACGTGGTCTCGCGAGCCAGCACGCCTTCCTCAGCGGACCGCACCTGGAACTCACCGTCAATCTGCGCTACGCCACGGCCATTGCCTGGCTGTTGATCGAAGAACAGAACACCCCGCTCCCGGCCGCCGATGACGTGCTCGGCATGGCAAAAATCTGGCGCCAGATTTTCAACCCACAAGGACGATTGCGCGACTACACTTGCGCCTGGCGGGCCTGTGTTTCACCGCTGAATCAACTGGCGAGCTGACCGGGCAAACTGCAAGATCGGCGAAAAAGCGGTGAATATAGTAGGATTGTCCTACAAAACCGCTCTAACTCGCGCATTACAGGCTATAGCGCTGGAGTGAAAATATTGGTAGTTTCCGCTCCGGTGATCACCCGGAGTTTCTAATAATGAAAAAAGTCATGCTCAAAACCACCCTTGGCCTCGCTGTAACCTTGGCATCCACCCAGATCTTCGCAGCTGGCTTTGCCATCAACGAACAAAGCATCAGCGGGATGGGTACAGGTTTCGCCGGGCGTTCTTCTGTCGCAGACGATGCAAGCACCATTTATGGCAACCCGGCCGGCATGTCGCGCCTCAAGCGTGAACAAGTCACTGGCGGGGTCGCCCTGCTCGATGCCCATACCGACATCAGCCATGCCAGCTCCAGCCCGAACGGCGGCACCAACAAAGGCGACATGGTGCCGTTCATCGGCGTACCCATGGGCTTCTACGTCAAGCCGATCGATGAGCATTGGGCCGTCGGCATTGGCGCGTACGCACCCTTTGGCCTGATAACCGACTACGAGAACGGTTTCGCCGGCAAATACTTTGGCACCAAGAGCGACGTAAAAGTCCTGACCTTGCAGCCAACGGTTTCCTACGCCTTCAACGACAAGGTTTCCATCGGCTTCGGCCCGACCTTCAACCGCATCGAAGGCAAGCTCGAGTCCGACCTGTCGATCACCCAGGCCGCGCCTGATGGCCACGTGCGCATCAAGGGCGACGACACCGCCGTGGGCTACAACATCGGTGTGCTGGCACAGCTGACCGACAGCACCCGCGTTGGCCTGACCTACCACTCGAAGGTCAAGTACAAGCTCGAAGGCAACACCAAGGTCAACTACGGCCTGCTGCCGTTGGCTGGCCAGAGCAAGGACCAGAAGTACGATGCCTCCCTGGACCTGACCACCCCGGAATCCGTGGACTTCTCGGTGACTCACGCCCTCGATGACCAGTGGACTCTGTACGCAGGCAGCACCTGGACCCGCTGGAGCCAGTTGAAAGAAATCACCGTGGAAAACAGCGGCGTGCCGGGCGCGCTGGCTGGCCAATTCGGTGAAATCACCGAAGAGCAGAACTGGCACGACACCTGGGCTCACGCCATCGGCGCTTCGTACCAGCTGAACAAAGAGTGGGTACTGCGTACCGGCCTTTCGTTTGACCAGTCGCCGACCAACAACGTCAATCGCTCGCCGCGCATCCCGACCGGCGACCGCACCATCTTCAGCCTCGGTGCTGGCTGGAGCCCGACCGACGACCTGACCATCGACCTGGCCTACTCCTACCTCAAGGAAGAAGCGGTCAAGGTCAACAACGAAAACGACCGTGGCCAAAGCTACAACGCCAAGTATGAAAACTGGGCGAACGGCTTCGGTGTCGGCGCGACCTACCGCTTCTGATGCATGGCGGGCCTGAACGGCCGGCCAAGTGAAGTGAAAAAGCCCCGCTTCGGGTCACCGAGGCGGGGCTTTTTAGTGGGCGTCAATCAGGGTTGGGAGGCCAGGGCTTTCTCCACCGCCTCGATGAATTCGGGATTGTCCGGCTTGGTCAGGCTGGAGAAGTTGGCAATCACATTGCCTTTGCGGTCGACCACGTACTTGTAGAAGTTCCATTTCGGCGAACTGCTCTGTTCCGCCAGCATCTTGAACAAGTGAGTAGCGCCGTCACCCCGGACCTTCTGCGCCTCGGTCATGGTGAAGGTCACGCCATAGTTGACGTAGCAGACCTTGGCCGTCTCGGCGTTGTTGCCGGACTCCTGCTTGAAGTCATTGGACGGTACTCCCAACACTTCCAGGCCCTGGCCCTTGTAGCGTTGATACAAAGCTTCGAGACCTTTGAATTGCGGGGCAAAGCCGCAGAAGCTGGCGGTATTGACCACCACCAGGGGTTTACCGGCGTAGCGCTGGCACAGATCGATGCTGTCCTTGGCGTGCAACTTGGGCAGGGAACCGATCAGTAGCGGCGGGCATTCAGCCGCCAGTGCGGAACCGGCGAACAGCGACAGAACAGCGGGAACCACAAGCCAGCGCAGCGGCATATCGAGCGTCCTTGAGTAAATGTCAGAGGGCGACGTTACTCGCCCCGTGCAATTAATCGCAAGTGGCTATCTAGCAAGATCCAAGACCCAGCTGCATCATCGCCAACCCGCCCTGATGCCAGCCCCACCAGGCCAGCGCCAACAGCAAGGCGCCAGCGCTCAGCGCCAGCACTGCCCCCCCGATCCGACTCACGCCGCCCCCACCTGGGCCTGCAGGCGCGCCACCGGACGCTCGCGCACCGGCCAGTTGAGCGCTGCGGCCAACAGGCTTAGGAGAATCGCCACTTGCCAGATCAAGTCATAGTTTCCTGTTCGGTCATACACCACCCCGCCCAGCCAGCCACCGAGGAAGGAACCTAACTGATGGAAGAGGAAGACGATTCCTCCCAGCATAGAGAGATTTCTCACGCCGAACAGGGTCGCCACCGTACCGTTGGTCAATGGCACCGTCGACAACCAGAGAAAGCCCATGGCCATGCCGAACAAATAAGCGCTGGTTTGTGTCACCGGCAGCCACAGGAACAACCCGATCACCACCGCTCGCAACAGGTACAGCCCGGTCAGCAGCCGCGGCTTGGACATGCGTCCGCCGAGCCAGCCCGCGGTGTAGGTGCCGAAGATATTGAACAGGCCGATCAGCGCCAGCACCGTGGTGCCGACGGTGGCCGGCAAGTGCTGGTCCACCAGATAGGCCGGCAAGTGCACGCCGATGAACACCACCTGGAACCCGCAGACGAAAAAGCCGAACGCCAGCAGCCAGAAACCCGAGTGGGAGCAGGCTTCACGCAATGCCTCGGACAACGTTTGCTCATGCCCCAGCGTTGGCAGCGGATTGTCCTTGAGCATGCTGACCAAGGGCACGATCATCGCCACCAACAGGCCCAGCACCAGCAGCGCGCTGGACCAGCCGAGCCAGCCGATCAAACCCAGGGTGCCGGGCAACATGGCGAACTGACCAAAGGAACCGGCCGCGCTGGCAATGCCCATCGCCATGCTGCGTTTCTCCGGCGGTACAGCTCGCCCGACCACCCCGAGAATCACCGAGAACGAAGTACCGGAAAGACCGATGCCAATCAGCAGCCCGGCGCTCAACGACAGCGACCACGGCGAATCGGCCAGGCCCATGAACATCAGGCCTACGGCGTAGAGAATGCCACCTACCAACACCACCTTGGCCGCGCCAAAGCGATCGGCCAGCGCCCCGGTAAAGGGTTGCGCCAGCCCCCAGATCAAATTCTGCAGCGCAATGGCAAAGGCAAAGACTTCACGCCCCCAGCCAAACTGCGCGCTCATGGGCGGCAGGAACAAGCCGAAGCCATGCCGGACACCGAGTGACAACGCCAGGATCAGCGCGCTCCCGAGCAAGACCCAGCCACTGGTACGCCACATCGATGTCATTTTTATTCTCCTGATGCGGGTATATACCCGCTTGAACTCGAAAAAACCCGCCTCAGGCGAGTTCGTCCAGCAAGGCCAACAAGGTTTCGCGCTTCTCGGCACCCAATTTATCGATCAAGCGCTGCTGCGCCGCTTCCCAGGCCGGCAACGCTGCGGCCAGGCGCTCATGCCCCGTATCGGTCAGTTGCACGATGCGGTTGCGCTGGTCTTCACCTTCGTCCATGCGCACCAGCCCTTCGCCCTCCAGCACCCGCAGATTACGCCCCAGCGTGCTGCGGTCCAGGCCCATGGCCTCGGCCAGGCTGGAAATGCTCGGCTGATCCAGGCGCTGCAAATTGCACAGCAAAGAATACTGGGCGACGTTGATCCTGAAGCCATCGAGGGCGCCGTCGTAATACCTGCTGACGCCACGGGCGGCGCGACGCAGGTTGATGCATAAACACTGAGAGGCAATCATGATGCGTGTATATACCCGCGACTAATCCATTGCAAGCAATGTCTGTGGTTGCCGACCCACTCAGTGCAGCGCCAGCGCCACCAACACCGTCATTTCCAGCAACTCCAGCAGCGCTCCGGCGGTGTCGCCCGTGGTGCCACCCAGGCGTTGCAGCATCAAGCGCCGCAGGATGAAGAACGTCACCAGCGCCACTGTCAACGCCAGCGCCCCACTCCAACCGCCTATCAACAGGCAGGCCGCGGCACTGAACAGCAGAACCCAATGTGCAGACTGGCGTGGCAGATGATCAGCCAGCGCCTGGCCCAGGCCTCCTGCCCGGACATACGGCGTGTTGAGGAACAGGCCAAGCAAGGCCGCGCGTCCGAGCAACGGTGCGAGGATCAAACCGAGCGTCGCCTGTTGCTCGATCAGCGCCAGCAACGCGGCGAACTTGAGCAACAACACCAGCATCAGCGTGACCACAGCGATAGGTCCGCTGCGCGGGTCCTTCATGATCACCAGGGTACGCTCTCGATCGCCAAAACCGCCGAGCCAGGCGTCCGCGCTGTCCGCCAGGCCATCCAGGTGCAAGCCACCGCTGAGCATCACCCAGGCCGTCAACAGCAGGGCCGCGTGCAGCCAGACCGGACTGCCCGTCAGCAGCCCATTCAGCGCCCACAGCAACACGCCGAAAAACACGCCCACCAACGGGTAGAACAGCAGCGAACGGCCCAGTTGCTCAGGCACCGGCATGCCCGGCAGACGAATCGGCAGGCTGCTGAGAAACTGCAGGGCGATCCACAAGGGCAGCAGGTTCACGACATTTCCCGCAGTAGAGCCGCGCTTTCGACGCTCAGGGAGAAAAATCCGCCGTGGGCGACTTCGACATTCAGTAATTGTTCACGGGGCAAGCCTCGAGCCCTGGCCAACAGCAGGCGCATGACTCCGCCATGACTGACCAGCAACACCCGCTCTCCCGCGTGAGCCTGATGCAAGCGCTCCACCGCCGCCAACACGCGCGCAGAAAAATCACTCACCGGCTCGCCCTCTGGCGGCGTAAAGCGGTAAGGGTCAGCCCAGAACAAACCGAGCCCTTCAGCGTCGGTCTCCATCAGGGCCGCGGCGCTCTGCCCTTCCCAGGCGCCGAAATGCAATTCCTGCAGGTCCTTTTCCAGGCTGATTGGCACGCCGAGGCGCGCCGCCAACTGCTCGGCAAACCGCGCGCAGCGTTGCAAGGGCGAGCTGATCACCCGATCCCAGGGGCCGCGCTCGTTCAGCGCCGTGCTCATTTGCTGCCAACCGGTGGCGGTCAGCGCGTCATCGAGGCTGCCGCGCAGGCCGCCGCCCAGCTCGGTTTCGCCGTGACGCAGCAGGTCCAGGTGCAAGGTCATGCCGGACGGTCGGCTACCGCCGCCTCGGCAAAGGTCGCCATCTGCCCGTGCAGGTCGCAGGCCAGGCGCAACAACGGCACGGCCAACGCCGCCCCGCTGCCCTCGCCCAGGCGCAGGCCGAGGTCGAGCAATGGCGCAGCGTGCAGGCTCTCCAAAAGATGGCGATGTCCTGGCTCTGCGCCACGATGACCGAACAACATCCACTCGCGGCTCGCCGGGTTCAGGCGTACCGCCACCAGCGCCGCGACGCTGCATATAAAACCGTCGACCAGGATCGGCAAGCCTTGCTGGGCACAAGCCAGATACGCGCCAACCAGCGCGGCAATTTCGAAACCGCCGAGGTTGAACAGGGTCTGCACGACATCGCTACGCTGCGCGCCATGCACGGCCAGGGCGCGCTCTATCACCTGCGCCTTGTGGCTGACGCCGGCAGCACTCAAGCCGGTGCCCGGGCCGGCCAGATGAGCCACCGGACAATCGAGCAAGGCACACGCCAGGGCACTGGCGGCAGTGGTATTGCCGATGCCCATCTCGCCACCGATAAACAGTTGGGCGCCAGCGTCGATGGCCCGCAACACGCTGTCACGCCCAGCCTGCAACGCTTGCTCGCCCTGGGTCGCGGTCATTGCCGGCCCCTGAACGAAGTTCGCGGTGCCCGCCCCGAGGTGCAGATGACGCACGCCCGGCAAATCCAGGGCCAGATTGACGGTACCCAGGTCGATCACTTCCAACTGCGCTTGCAGCTGGCGCGCCAGGACGCTGATCGCCGCACCGCCGCTGACGAAGTTGTGCAGCATCTGTCCGGTGACTTCCTGCGGGTAGGCCGAAACCCCTTCGGCGACCACCCCGTGGTCACCGGCAAAAATCGTAATCCACAGCTGCTCCAGGCTCGGTTTCACCCGCCCCTGCATGCCGGCCAGTTGCAGCGCGAGGGTTTCCAGTTGACCGAGGGAACCGGCGGGTTTGGTCAGTTGTTGCTGCCGGTCAGTCGCCTGGGCAACAACGTCGCTATCGATTGCCTTGCACGGGTTCATCCACCACGAATCTGTCATAACGCATTACCTTTCAACGTCAGGGGCAAACCGGCAACGGTCAATACGACACGCTGACAACGTTCAGCCAGGGCTTGATGCAGCCATCCGGCTTCATCGACATAACGGCGAGTCAATTCGCCCAGCGGCACGACACCCATACCGGTCTCGTTGCTGACAAACAGGATTTCGCCCGGCAATGTCGCCAGGCACTCCAGCAGCGCTTCACGTTCCTGGGTCAGACGCGCGGAATCGTCGAGCATCAGCAGGTTGGTCAGCCACAAAGTCAGGCAATCCACTAGGAGGCAACGCTCGGCACTGGCGTTTTCGCGCAACACCCGGGCCAGTTCCAGCGGCTCCTCGATCAAGCCCCACTCGGCAGGACGGCGTTCGCGATGATGGGCCACGCGAGCATTCATTTCGCCATCCAGGGGTTGACTGGTGGCGATATAGATCACCTCCAGCGCGCTGTCGCTGGCAAGTTTTTCGGCCAGGCGGCTTTTGCCGGAGCGGGCGCCGCCGAGGATTAGTTGGAGCATGACAGTGTCCTGAAAATTTCAGTGAGGCAGATGGCCCCTTCGCGAGCAGGCTCGCTCCTACAGGGGTGCGGCGTATACATAAAAACCTGTAGGAGCAGCCCGGGCGGCGTTCCGCTGCTCGCGATGAGGCCAGAGCAGTCAATTCAAATCCCACAGAGCTGACGCAACAGCCCGGTATCCAGATGCTTTTCCACCAGATCCGCCAGGCGCTCGATATCGCGTTCGCGCAAGCCGTGGTAATCAACCTCCTGCACCGCTTGCAAACCGGCCCAGCGCAGCAGCGCACTGCAGGCGGCGGGCGATTCGAACAGGCCATGCAGATAAGTCCCGAGCACCTGGCCATCGGCACTCTGTGCGCCGTCGCAGCGTCCGTCTTCCAGCAACACCGCTGCGTGCTCCAGTGCAGGGCCGGTGGTCACCCCGGCATGAATCTCATAACCGCTGACCTCGGCGTTTTCCACCTGTAAACGGCCACGCACATTGCGCAGTTGCTTCTCTCGTTCGAGCACGGTTTCAAACGCCAGCAAACCGAGGCCGGCGCTGGAGCCAGCGGCGCCCTCCAGGCCCAGCGGGTCGTGTACCTGCGCGCCGAGCATCTGCAGCCCTCCGCAGATCCCCAGCAGCTTGCCGCCGTAGCGCAGGTGCCGGGTGATGGCGGTGTCCCAGCCATTGGCGCGCAAGTGCTGCAGATCGCTGCGCACGCTTTTCGAGCCCGGCAGGATGATCAGGTCCGCCGGCGGGATCGGCTGGCCAGGGCCAATAAACTGCAGGTTGACCTGGGGATGCAGGCGCAACGGGTCGAAATCGGTGTGGTTGCTGATGCGCGGCAAGACCGGCACCAGCACATTGAGCACCTGTTCGGCCTTGTCGGTCTGACGCTGGTCGATGCCGTCCTCGGCCTCCAGGTGCAGGTCCATGACATAGGGCAGGACGCCAATCACCGGTTTGCCGGTGCGCGCCTCGAGCCAATCCAGGCCCGGTTGCAGCAGTGCGATATCACCGCGAAAGCGATTGATGATGAAGCCTTTGACCCGCGCCTGTTCGCTGGCCGAGAGCAGTTCCAGGGTGCCAACCAGATGGGCGAACACACCACCGCGGTTGATGTCGGCAATCAGCAGCACCGGGCAATCCACTGCCTCGGCAAAGCCCATGTTGGCGATGTCGCCGGCACGCAAGTTGATCTCCGCCGGTGAGCCAGCGCCTTCGACCATCACCACCGGGTAGGCGGCGCTGAGGCGTTGATGGGACGCCAGCACTGCCTGCATCGCGATCGCTTTGTAGTCGTGATAGGCGACGGCATTCATCGTGGTAACGGCCCGGCCGTGGATGATCACCTGGGCGCCGGTGTCGCTGTTGGGCTTGAGCAACACCGGGTTCATATCGGTATGCGGCTCGAGGAGCGCGGCCTGGGCCTGGACCGCCTGGGCCCGGCCGATCTCGCCGCCATCGGCAGTAACGGCGCTGTTGAGTGCCATGTTCTGCGGTTTGAACGGCACCACCGCCACACCCTGGCGCGTCACCCAGCGACACAACGCCGTCACCAGGGTGCTCTTGCCGGCATCGGACGTGGTGCCCTGCACCATCAATGTAGTCATGAGGCTTCCTTGGCGTAGGCGATGAAAGCGCGCTCGAGGCGCAACCAGTCATTTTCGTCGGCCGGCAGGCCAAAGCGTACGCTGCTGTTGTGACTGAACAGGCGCAGCAAGATGCCCTGCCGAGCCATGAATTCATACAAGTGCTCGGCACGCTCGGTGATCAACCACTGGAACAAGGCGCAGCCACCGTGGGGCTTGAAGCCATGCCGCTCGAGGACTTCCACCAGGCGCTGGCTGGCCGCCTCGCTGCGCAGGCGCTGCTGCTGATGCCCTTCGGTATCACGCAGGCAAACCTGGCCGAGTACCCGCGTCGGCCCACTGACCGCCCAGGGGCCGACCTGTTCGGCGAGTAACTTGAGCAGTTTGCGTTCCGCCAGGACAAAACCCAGGCGCACACCCGCCAGGCCGAAAAACTTGCCGAAGGAGCGCAACACGATCAACCCGACCTGATTGGCGAAGGCCGCCAGGCTCAGATGCGGGGTGTTGTCCATGAACGCTTCATCGACCACCAGCCAGCCGCCGCGCTGCGCCAGCCGCCCGTGCCATTCGAGCAGGCGTTCCGGGGTCAGGCTCAGACCGGTGGGATTGTTCGGATTGACCACCACCAGCACATCAAGCTTATCGAGGTAGAAATCCACCTCCTGCTCCACCACTTCGCGCACCACGTAGCCGTTGCGCCGCCAGGCTTCGGCGTGTTCGGCATAGCACGGCGAGAGCACGCCGACCTTGCCGGCACGGCGCAAGCGCGGCAGCAACTGGATAGCCATTTGCGAGCCGGCGACTGGCAGTACATGGCTGGCGCCGTAGTACTCGCGCGCCGCCTGCTCCAGGCCGTCTTCGGTTTCCGGCAAACGCGCCCAGGCCCGTGGCGCAATCTCCGGGATCGCCCACGGCCACGGCGCCAGGCCGCTGGAAAGGTCGAGCCAGTCGGCTTCGGCGATGCCATAGTGCAAGGCCGCCTTGCGCAGGCGGCCACCGTGTTCAAGCATAAAACTCGGCTCCCACACAGAGAATCAGCAACCACAACCACACCCCGCGCTGGACCAATTGCCAGCCACGGTCGATCGAGTCAGCATCCGCCGGCACGCCTTCGCCCAGTTGCGGACGTTGATGCAGCTCGCCGTGGTAGATCGCCGCGCCGCCCAATTCCACACCCAGGGCCCCGGCACCGGCCGCCATCACCGGCCCGGCGTTGGGGCTGTCCCAGGTCGGTCCCTGGGTGCGCCAGCACTTGAGCGCCAGGCGGGTTTTGCCCAATAGCGCGTAGGTCAGGGCCACCAGGCGTGCGGGAATGTAGTTGAGCAGGTCGTCGATTTTCGCCGCTGCCCAGCCAAAACGTTCGAAGCGCTCATTACGATAGCCCCACATCGCGTCGAGGGTATTGCTCAGGCGATAAAGCACCACCCCCGGCGCACCGGCCACGACGAACCAGAACAGCGCGGCAAATACCGCGTCGCTGCCGTTCTCCAGCACCGATTCGGTGGCCGCACGGGCCACTTCAGTTGAGTCCAGCTCGCTGGTCTGGCGACTGACCAGATAACCGACCCGGTTGCGGGCTTCGTCCAGGTCATCGCTGCGCAAGGCACGGGCCACCGGTTCGACATGCTCGCCGAGGCTGCGTAGACCCAGGGCGCAATACAGCGCAAGAATCTCCACCAGCCAACCGATGTAGGGCAGCCACGACAAAGCCGTGGCCAGCAGGGTCAGGGGCACGACCACGATCACCCAGGCGGTGACGCCATGGCTGCGCCAGCCGCGACCGGCGGCGTTGAAGCGCTGCTCGACCCGGTCGGCAAAACGGCCGAAAGCCACCAGCGGATGCCAGCGTTTCGGTTCGCCCAGCAACGCATCCAGCGCCACGGCGGCGACACTCAGCAACGCCACACTCATTGACTCACTCCCCAACTATTTTCATACAGCAGTTCACTCAGCGGACGCGGTTGCGCCCAGCCTTCCAGTGCCAGCATCGGCGCTGGATAGAATTCGTTGACCGGTCCCAGGCACAACACCGCCAGCGGCTTGGCCCCTGGCGGCAACCCAAGCAGGTCGGCCAGCGCTTGCGGTTCGAACAACGACACCCAGCCCATTCCCAGCCCTTCCGCACGGGCGGCCAGCCAGAGGTTCTGAATCGCGCAGGACAGCGATGCCATGTCCATTTCCGGCAACGTCCGTCGGCCGAAAATGTGCCGTTCGCGGTCATCCATCAAGGCCGCGACCAGCACTTCGGCGCAGTCGTTGATGCCTTCGACCTTGAGCTTCATGAAGTCGTCGGAACGCTCACCGAGGGCCTCGGCAGTACGCACCCGTTCCTCTTCCACCAGACTCTGGATGTGCTGGCGCAGCGTTCGATCACTGATGCGGATAAACCGCCAGGGCTGCATCAGGCCGACACTCGGCGCCTGATGCGCCGCTTCCAGCAGGCGGCGCAACAACTCCGGCGCCACCGTGCCGCCGCTGAAGTGACGCATGTCGCGTCGCTCGGCAATCGCCCGATAGACCGCCTGGCGTTCGGCTTCGGAAAATTCCTTGGCGCTCATGGCTGCTTCGCTGCAGGCGCGAGCAGTGCGGCAATCGCTGATGGATTGGAGGGGAAGTAGAAGTGCACGTAGGACGCGGTCATCCGCCCTTCACGGTAGACCGCCTCCGCTCCGCGCCCGCCATTGGGGCTCAGGCCACGAGCGATCGGCTCGAGGGTAGTGCTGGTCAGCGAGTGGTGGTAGGTGTGCCCGCGCAACGCGCCTTCCGGCAACTCCACCGCCTGTAACGCCAGCGCGGCCAGGCGTTTTTGCATCACCGCGTCGCCGCTGAGCAAACCGACCAGTTCGGCGCGTACGCCGTCGACGTCGGTCAGCGAGTCCAGCAGATAGAGCATGCCGCCGCATTCGGCGAGCAAGGGTTTGCCGGCGTCATGGTGGGCACGGATGGCGGCGAGCATGGCGCTGTTCTGCGCCAGTGCCACGTGGTGCAGTTCCGGATAGCCGCCCGGCAGGTAGAGGCTGTCCGCTACGGGCAGTTGCCGATCACGAATCGGTGAAAAGAAGCACAGTTCGGCGCCCATCGCCCGCAACAGGTCGAGGCTCGCGCCATAGGTGAAGGCAAAGGCTTCGTCGCGGGCCACGGCGATGCGCACCCCGGCCAGCAGCGGCTCGGCGGCGATCACTTCAGGCGCGGCAAAGGTCACCGCTGGCGGCAGTGCCACTTCGCAACTGCTGGCGAGGGCATCTGCCGCCGCGTCGAGACGCAGGTCCAGATCATTCAGCTCGCTGGCCTGGACCAGGCCCAGGTGCCGACTCGGCAACTCGATGCCGGTCTCGCGCGACAACGCGCCGTACCAACGCAAGCCTTCGGTCAGGCTGCCTTCAAGCAGCTGTGCATGACGCAAGGTGCCGACCCGGTTGGCCAGGACCCCGGCGAACGGCAGGTCCGGCTGATAGCGCGCCAGGCCCAGTGCCAGTGCGCCAAAGGTCTGGGCCATGGCGGTGCCATCAATCACCCCCAGTACCGGCACGCCAAAGTGCCGGGCCAGGTCCGCGCTGGAGGGGGTGCCATCGAACAGCCCCATGACCCCTTCGATGAGGATGAGATCCGCGTCCAGGGCCGCTTCCCACAACAGACGACGACTTTCCTGCTCGCCGACCATCCACATGTCCAGTTGGTACACAGGATTGCCGCTGGCGCGCTCGAGGATCATCGGGTCGAGAAAATCCGGACCGCACTTGAATACCCGGACCTTGCGCCCCTGGTTGCGGTGCAGGCGCGCCAGGGCGGCGGTGACGGTGGTCTTGCCTTGACCGGAAGCCGGCGCGGCGATCAGTACCGCCGGGCAGTGACGAGGGTTATTCATGAACAGTGACTCACAGTTCGACACCTTTCTGCGCCTTGATCCCGGCCTGGAACGCGTGCTTGATCATGCCCATTTCGGTGACGGTGTCGGCCAACTCGACCATCTCCGGCTTGGCACCGCGACCAGTGACCACCACGTGCTGCATAGGCGGACGGGCCTGCAGATCGCTGAGCACCTGATCGAGATCCAGATAGCCATGCTTGAGGGCAATGTTCAGCTCATCCAGCACCACCAGGCCGATGGCCGGATCTTGCAGCAGCTCGCGGGACACGGCCCAGGCCGCTTCGGCGGCGGCGATATCACGCTGGCGATCCTGGGTTTCCCAGGTGAACCCTTCGCCCATCACATGAAACCGCACCTGCTCGGGGAAGCGCCGGAAGAACAACTCTTCGCCGGTGCTGTTACGGCCCTTGATGAACTGCACCACGCCGCATTGCATGCCGTGGCCCATGGCTCGCGCGAGCATGCCGAACGCCGAACTGCTCTTGCCCTTGCCGTTGCCGGTGAGCACCAACAGCAGCCCGCATTCGTTGGGCGAGTTGGCAATGCGCTCGTCGATCACCGCTTTCTTGCGCAGCATGCGCGCCAGGTGTCGTTCGTCGCGTTCAGGGGAATCAGTCATGGGGGAGCTCTCCGTTGAGGCTGGATAACGGCGGGCAGGCATGGAAAAAGACGGCAAGAAGCCTGGCATCGCCCACCGTGATGCCGCTGGATGGATCAGGCCGGTCTCCGGGCTCATGAGCGGCGATTGGCCGGGCGCTGCGCCTTCCCATGTCGCAGCGGACACAGTGGCTGATGGCAGCGCTTTCACTCATTTACCGTTGCGGGGGCAGCGCCGGGATCGTCGCCCGTCCTGTCAAAGAACGCGCCCTCACCGGCTTCCCTGTTTCACTCGATCGACCCACGGGCCACCGAGCACCTGAAACAAGTCGCGAAGGTTAGTGGGTTGGGGGTGGAGCGTCAATTAAAGGAAGGCCCGGCCTGACCGATTGAACCTTCGGCGCCGCGCGCGCCTCTACCCATCACGCGATGTTATTAATGGGAGATCGGCATGCAAACGTCTCGCCTGACAGTTGTCCTCACCCTGGCCGCAGCCCTGGTCGCCTGCGGCGAGACCGCAGTCCTGAAAGTCGCCGAGGGCACTGGCCCATCGCCCGAACTGCCGGCGCCAAACAAGACCCTGCTGCCCACCGTCAACATCGCGCCTGCCGTGGGCTGGGCCGATGGCGCCAAACCAACGGCCGCCGCCGGCACCAAGGTTGGGGCATTCGCCGAAGGCCTGGATCATCCACGCTGGCTGTACGTGCTGCCCAATGGCGACGTGCTGGTGGCCGAAACCAACGCGCCACCCAAGCCCGATGACAGCAAAGGCCTGCGCGGCTGGGTCATGAAGCAGTTCATGGGCCGCGCAGGGGCTGCGGTACCCAGCGCCAATCGCATCACCCTGCTGCGCGACAGCAACCACGACGGTGTGGCCGAAACCCGCACAACCTTTATCGAGAACCTCAACTCCCCCTTTGGCATGACCCTGGTGGGCAATGACTTGTACGTGGCCGATACCGACCGCCTGCTGCGCTTCAACTATGTCGAAGGTGCAACCACGATCAGTTCGAAACCGATGAAGGTCATCGACCTGCCAGGCGGCCCCCTCAATCACCACTGGACCAAAAACGTGATCGCCAGCACCGACGGCAGCAAGCTCTACGTGACCGTCGGCTCCAACAGCAATGTCGGCGAGAACGGTCTGGACCAGGAGCAAGGTCGGGCGGCGATCTGGGAAGTGGATCGGGCCACCGGCAATCACAGGATTTTTGCCTCGGGCTTGCGCAACCCCAACGGCATGGCCTGGGAGCCGAACAGCAAGGCCCTGTGGACGGCGGTGAACGAGCGGGACGAGATCGGCAGCGACCTGGTGCCGGACTACATCACCTCGGTCAAGGACGGTGGTTTCTACGGCTGGCCCTTCAGCTATTACGGGCAACATGTCGACGACCGGGTCAGCCCGCAGGATCCGGCGCTGGTGGCCAAGGCCATCGCACCGGATTATGCCGTGGGCCCGCACACCGCTTCACTGGGCCTGACCTTCGCCCAAGGCAGCACATTACCGGCGCCCTTCACCGAGGGCGCATTCGTTGGCCAGCATGGCTCATGGAACCGTGAACCCCATAGTGGCTATAAAGTGATCTTCGTGCCCTTTCACGCCGGCAAACCCTCTGACCCGCCGGTGGATGTGCTGACCGGTTTCCTGAACAAGGATGAAGAGGCAATGGGCCGGCCGGTAGGCGTGGTGATCGACCGACAAGGCGACCTGTTGGTGGCCGACGACGTAGGTAACAAGATCTGGCGAGTATCCGCTACACGCTGATGTCAGCGTTTGCGACACAGCGTCAGGCCATCACCCAGTGGCAGCAACGACAGATCAACCCGCGCATCCTCCTTCAGCGCCCGATTCAAGGCCTGGATGGCGCGGGTATCTTCGCTTTGCGGATTGCTCTCCAGCACGCGCCCACTCCACAGGGTGTTATCGAACACCGCCAGCCCACCGGTGCGCAGCAAACGCAGGGCATGCTCCAGATAGGCCGGGTAATTGGCCTTGTCGGCGTCGATGAACATCAGATCGAAGCATCCACCCTGCCCCTCCCGCTCAAGTTCGGCCAGGGTCTGCAAGGCGGGCGCCAGGCGCAGTTCGATACGCTCGCTCAGTCCTGCTTCCTGCCAATAACGGCGGGCAGTGGCATTGTAGTCGCCGGGAATGTCGCAGCAGATCAATTTGCCATCATCGGGCAGCGCCGCCGCCATGCACAGCGCGCTGTAGCCGGTAAAGGTGCCGACCTCCAGCACCCGACGGGCGCCGGTGAGCTTGATCAGCAAGGCGAGAAACTGCCCCTGCTCGGGTGCCACTTGCCAGCGTGCCATGGGCAGGGCCTGGGTTTCGTCACGCAGACGGCGCAGCAGCGGCGTTTCGCGCAGCGAGACATCCAGCAAGTAGTGATAGAGGGCGTCGTCGAGATTAAGCGTTCGTGCAGTCATGACCCCCTCCGCCCACCCGGAACAAAACTAGGGAATACGCGCCAGATGCTCAGGCTGCAAGACGCGCTTGGCACTCAGGTAGGCACGCTGCCAATAGGCCTTGGACAGGCTGTCGAGCTTGACTGTTCCGCCGGTTGCCGGCGCATGCACGAAACGCCCTTCGCCGACGTAGATCCCGGCATGACTGACCTGGGAGCCGCCATTGGTGGCGAAGAAAATCACGTCGCCGGTCTGCAGGGAGTCCTTGCCGACACTCGGTGCCTGCATGCCGATCATTTCACTGGTGGTGCGTGGCAGGGAAATACCTGCTGCATCGCGGTAGACGTAGCCGATCAAGCCGCTGCAATCGAAACCTGAATCCGGCGTGTTGCCGCCCCAGCGATAAGGAGTGCCGACCAGGCCGAGGGCGCGAAACAGCACGTCGTCGGCGACCGGCGAAAAACTCTGGGTGGGGGCGAAAACCGGCGCACGGACCACTTTGGCAGGTGGCGGCGTGCGACTGGCGCAGGCGCTGAGCAGCGCGGCGCAGAGAATCAGTGCTAGGCGGGCCGACTTCGTCATCACAGAACATCCTGAACTGGCTGCGGCTTTCTCTGCCGAGAGGCTGAAAACAAAACCGCGTAAGCAGGGCTTACGCGGTTAGTTTTCAACAATAGATCAGAATTCTAGCGGGTACGCGCCAAACTTCAAGTAAGACTTTAAGTTTGCACTACAAAAAGAAGGGGCATTACTGAGGAATATCATTTTGTTGGACCGCCGGCGCTCTAACACGGTGGTTACAGCGCCGTTGCCCGATAACTTACTTGCGCGCGGTGACCGTGGTCGGAGCCATCGCAAGGGCGCGCTTGGCTTCGATGAAAGTCTTGCTCCAGTAGCTGTCGCCCAGGCTATCGACCCGCACGCCGCCGCTGCGGCTGCTGCTGGAATGGATGAACTGGTTATCACCCAGGTAGATCCCGGCGTGACTGACACGACCGCGACGACCATTGGTGGCGAAGAACAGCAGATCGCCCGGCTCCAGCTTGCTGCGAGAAACCAATGGCGCGTCTACGTTGATCATTTCACGGGTGGAGCGCGGCAGGTTCATGCCAGCTTCTTCGCGAAACAGGTAGCCGATGAAACCGCTGCAATCGAAACCGGCTTCAGAGGTACCGCCGAAACGGTAACGGGTACCGATCAGGGACATGCCACGTTCGAGGATGCTGTCGGCCAGAACCGGCATCTGATAAGGCTTGCTGCCAGCAAAGTCGGCGAGCTCTTTTTCGGTCGCCAGTTCTTCCTGATAAAGAGCGGAAGACTGCGCGGTAGCAGCATTTTTAGCCTGTTGTTGCTGGACGTCTTGCTGGGACACTGGCGAGTGTGCAGCGCAACCAAACAACAGGGTGACGAGTGCGAGAGGCACGAGGGGTGCGAAGCGCTTTAGCATGGGCACGACCGTGGCTGAATGTGTAAAGAAGCCGAGACTATGCCTTCTATCATCCTCATTTGCAAATTCAATCGATTTAAATGTGACTTTGCCGTTTTGCCCTGACATCTAAGCGCTTAAGCCCATTCCATTTACACGCGCGCTGCGAGCCCCCTCCGCCAGCGGGATTTTTTGCGTCTGGAATATGCCAAAATGTCCTACAGGCCGCGGTTTTACCAGCCTAGCGTCTCTTTCAGGAACGGGATCGTCAGCTTGCGCTGCGCTTGCAGGGAAGCCTGATCGAGCTGCTCGAGCAGTTCGAACAGCGCACTCATGCTGCGGGTACCGCGAGTCAGAATAAAATGCCCGACTTCGTCAGTCAGGTGCAGGCCGCGACGTGACGCACGCAATTGCAACGCGCGCAACTTGTCTTCATCGGACAGCGGGCGCATCTGGAAAATCAGCGCCAGGGTCAGGCGCGATTTGAGGTCGGCCAGCTTGACCGGCAATTCGCGGGGCGAGGTGGAAGCGGCGATCAGCAGGCGTCGGCCGCTGTCGCGCAGGCGGTTGAACAGATGGAACAGCGCCTCTTCCCAGTCGGCCCGACCGGCGACGGCTTGCAGGTCGTCCAGGCACACCAGTTCGTATTGCTCGAGGTTGTCGAGGATTTCGGTGCCGCGGTCGAGCAATTCAGCCAGCGGCAGGTAGACCGCCGGTTCGCCCAGCTGCTCGAAACGCAGACAGGCCGCTTGCAACAGGTGCGTACGCCCTACGCCGTCCTTGCCCCACAGGTAGATCAGGCTTTCGGTCCAGCCGGCGTCGGCTTCGCACAGGCGTTCGACATAGCCGAGTGCAGCGGCGTTGGCGCCAGGGTAGTAGTTGATAAAGGTGGCGTCATCACGCAGACGCACACCTAGGGGCAGCTGAATCGGTTTCATGCTGACTGAACAGTTCCTGAAGAACCGTTAGTGGCCTCTGTGTAAAGTTTGCAAAGTTTATACCCGTGACGCGAGCGGCACAATGCGATAGACCACAAGCAAAATCAAAGGTTTGCGTTAACCTCGCAGCGCACCATCATGGCGCGCTGCTAGCATGCCTGATCAACTGTACCTATAAGTCGGGCTCATCTGCACCACTGTACATCTGCGAATCCTTGTAGACATCCTTCAGGTGTCGCACCAACACCATGATTACCGCCGCCAGCGGCAACGCCAGCAGCACCCCGGTAAAACCGAACAGTTCGCCGCCGGCAAGGATCGCGAAGATCACCGCCACCGGGTGCAGGCCAATCCGGTCGCCCACCAGCAATGGTGTCAGGACCATACCTTCAAGCGCCTGACCGACCATGAATACCGCGACAATCCCGACCATGGGGTACAGGTCACCGCCGAACTGGAACAATCCGGCAATCAACGCCGCACCGATGCCAATGACGAAGCCCATGTACGGCACGATGGCCGCCAGGCCGGCGATCAAGCCGATCAACAGACCCAGCTCAAGCCCCACCAGCATCAGGCCGGCGGCATAGATCACACCCAGCGCAACCATCACCAGCAACTGCCCGCGCACGAACGCCCCCAGCACCTCATGACACTCGCCTGCCAGCGATACCACCCGCGCCTCGCTGTCACGCGGCAGCAGGTTGCGGATCTTCGCCATCATCAGGTCCCAGTCGCGCAGCAGGTAGAAGCTCACCACCGGGATCAGCACCAGGTTGGCCAGGAACCCGATCAAGGCCAGGCCCGAAGCCGTCGCCTGACTGAGCACCACGCCGACGATGTCGGTGGTCTGGCCCATGTGCTCGCTGATGGCGGCCTTGACCTTGTCGAACTTCCAGAAGCCATCGTTCAGGCCCAGCTTGGCCTGGGCCCAGGGCATGGCCGTGTGTTGCAACCAGTCGAGCATCTGCGGCGCCAGCTCATACAGGCGCAATAGTTGCTTGGCCAGCATCGGCACCAGCACCAGCAACAGCGCCATGACGATCAGCGTGAACAAGGCAAAGACCGCCACCACGCCCCAGGTGCGCGAGAGCCCGAGCTTTTCCAGGCGATCGACCATGGGATCGAACAGGTACGCCAGGCCCAGGGCGATCAGGAAGGGCGTGAGGATCGGATGCAACAGATAGACAAATGCGCACAGCAGGCCGATAACACCCAACCAAACCCAACGCCGCGAATCGACCATGAACCACTCCATTGCTTCTATATAAGGAAAGAACGTTTACCAGCGGAAATTCAGCTGCGCCTGCGGTGCTGCCGCCGGAACAGGTGCAGCGCCATCCGCCGCCGGCGCAACAGGCGCGGGCGCCGCGGCTGGCACTTCCTGCAGGTGCGCCAGGCCCAACTGGGCCCGCAGCTGTTCACTGCTGCCATTGACCCGGTAGACAATCCGGTCACCCACCACCCGCTGCAAACGCGCGTTGAAAGGCTCGAGCAAACGCCCCAGCGCGGCATAGCGCTCAAGGTTCATGCCCTGCACTTCGAGCAACTGCTCGCTGGCAACGCCTTGTCTGGCGGCAAAACGTGGCGCCAGGCGCTCGCTCACCGCAAGCAATACCGCATCGGCCAGCGCCGCGCTGTCGGCGCCCTGGGCGGTGCCCTGCTCGCGCTGATCGCCCAGCCACAAATGCCACTTGGCCTGCCATTGCCCGCCTTCTTCACGGGCATGCACCGCCAGCAGGCCATCAGCGCCGTAACGTTGCGAGGCCTCGCGCAACGGTGCCGGGTCATTGCCTTCGAGATTCGGCGCGGTCGCCACCAGTTGCTCGCTCAGGTCAGCCAGCGGCAAGCGCAATGGCAAGCCACGGTGCTGAGCAGCACGGCGCAGCGGCGCGGCGCTGGACTGAGCATCGCCGACCAGGTTCGAGCCTTCGGCTGAATCATTGAGCCACCAACCGAGAATCGACGGTCGACTGGCGCCCCACACCGGCAAGCCAGCCTGACGCAGGGCGCGCTCGGTACTGGCCGGATCAAAGTCGACCTGCAGGCTTTCCGGCGGCCCGGCGTCGTAACCGTATTGGCTGATGATCTGCTGCGGATCCTTGCGAATCGCCGCCAGACCGGGACTTTGCACGGCCTTGGCATCACCCGTGAGCCGCAGAATCAGGGTGTCGAGCGCACGCTGGGTGGCCTGGTCACGCTCTTGCGGGGCCTGGCTGCTCACCGGCTCGCGCACTTGGTAGAGACCTTTAACGGTTTCGGCCTGACTGGCCAGACTGAGGACTGACAAACAACCGGCAAACAGTAATTTACACAGACGCATGGAAGATTCCCGACGACAGAAAGCGGCTGGAACTGAGCGCATGAACGCGCTTGAACAGGGCTGTGACCACAGCACCCGGCAAAACATTCACAGGCTCGGCAGAAGTTTTCACCCCGTCATAACCATAGACGGTAAACGGCCCTACCTTATACAGGGACGCGCCCAGTCACCAGCGGCGAGGTTTTTTGGCTTTTTTTTACGCGATATGTCCCTGCCCGTCGGCCCGAGGATGGCCGCTGCCCCTCAAGCCTGATAAAATCGCGCGCCTTCGCAGACCGGCAATGGCCGGGCACTCTGGATTTTTGCGCGGCCACCCCGCCAGGACTCATTCAGCGTTCCCGCCAGATCGGTCGTTACCCCTGAATCCCCCCTAAAGGCCTGGATCATGAGCAAGCAACCCTCCCTGAGCTACAAGGACGCCGGTGTAGACATCGACGCCGGTGAAGCATTGGTCGAACGCATCAAGAGCGTCGCCAAGCGCACTGCGCGCCCGGAAGTCATGGGCGGCCTGGGCGGTTTCGGCGCCCTCTGCGAAATCCCGGCCGGCTACAAGCAGCCTGTACTGGTTTCCGGCACTGACGGCGTCGGCACCAAGCTGCGCCTGGCACTGAACCTGAACAAGCACGACAGCATCGGCATCGACCTGGTTGCCATGTGCGTCAACGACCTGGTGGTCTGCGGTGCCGAGCCGCTGTTCTTCCTCGACTACTACGCCACCGGCAAGTTGAATGTCGACACCGCTGCCCAGGTAGTGACCGGTATTGGCGCAGGCTGCGAACTGTCCGGCTGCTCGCTGGTGGGCGGCGAAACCGCTGAAATGCCTGGCATGTACGAAGGCGAAGACTACGACCTGGCTGGTTTCTGCGTCGGCGTTGTAGAAAAAGCCGAAATCATCGACGGCTCGAAAGTCGCCGCTGGCGATGCCCTGCTCGCCCTGCCGTCTTCCGGCCCGCACTCCAACGGCTACTCGCTGATCCGCAAGATCATCGAAGTATCGGGTGCCGACATCGAAAACATCCAGCTCGACGGCAAGCCGCTGACCGACCTGCTGATGGCGCCGACCCGCATCTACGTCAAGCCACTGCTCAAGCTGATCAAGGACACCGGCGCGGTCAAGGCCATGGCCCACATCACCGGTGGCGGCCTGCTCGACAACATCCCGCGCGTCCTGCCAAAAGGCGCCCAGGCCGTGGTTGACGTGGCCAGCTGGAACCGTCCAGCGGTGTTCGACTGGCTGCAAGAGAAAGGCAACGTTGACGAAACCGAAATGCACCGCGTGCTGAACTGCGGCGTCGGCATGGTCATCTGCGTCGCCCAGGAGCACGTTGAAACCGCGCTGAACGTCCTGCGCGAAGCCGGCGAGCAGCCATGGGTCATCGGCCAGATCTCCACCGCTGCCGAAGGCGCGGCCCAGGTCGAACTGAAGAACCTCAAGGCGCACTGATGCAAGAGCCGATGTCGCAGACCTGTGATGTTGTGGTGCTGTTGTCCGGCACCGGCAGTAACTTGCAGGCCTTGATCGACGCACAGACTGCGGGCAACCCTGCCCGCATTCGTGCGGTGATTTCGAACCGCGCTGATGCCTATGGCCTGCAGCGCGCCCGGGATGCAGGTATCGATACCCGCACCCTGGATCACAAGGCGTTCGAGGGCCGCGAGGCCTTCGATGCCGCCTTGATCGAATTGATTGACGCTTTCCAGCCCAAGCTGGTGGTACTGGCCGGTTTCATGCGCATTCTCAGCGCTGATTTCGTCCGCCACTACCAGGGCCGCCTGCTCAATATCCATCCTTCGCTGCTACCCAAATACAAAGGGTTACACACTCATCAGCGAGCGTTGGAGGCCGGCGACACTGAACACGGATGCAGCGTGCACTTCGTTACCGAGGAACTCGATGGCGGCCCACTGGTCGTACAGGCAGTAATACCGGTAGAGTTACACGATTCGCCGCAAAGTCTGGCGCAGCGCGTCCACGTACGCGAACACCAGATTTATCCGTTGGCCGTTCGCTGGTTTGCCGAGGGTCGCCTGAGCCTTGGCGAAGAAGGTGCTTTACTGGATGGCCAGCTACTTGGGGCCAGCGGTCACTTGATTCGTAACTAGGAGATTTTATGCGTCGCGCCCTGCTCTTCGCTTGTGCTCTGTTCGCCCTGCCGCTTGCGCAGGCCGCAGACCTTCAACCGTTCTCCGCCAGCTACACCGCCGACTGGAAGCAGTTGCCCATGAGCGGCACCGCTGAACGTAGCCTGACCAAAGAGGCCAACGGTGCCTGGAAGCTGCATTTCAAGGCATCGATGATGATTGCCAGCCTGACGGAAGAAAGCACCCTCAAGCTCGACAAGGACACCCTGCTGCCGCAGTCGTATCACTTTGAACGCGGCGGCCTGGGCAAAGCCAAGAAGGTCGACCTGGACTTCGACTGGGCGACCAAGATGGTCACCGGCACCGATCGGGGCGATCCGGTCAAGGTTCCACTCAACACCGGCATGCTCGACAAGTCCACCTACCAGTTGGCCTTGCAGCGTGACGTGGCGGCCGGCAAGAAAAGCATGAGCTACCAGGTGGTCGAAGGTGAAGACACCGACACCTACGACTTCCGCGTGCTGGGCGCCGAAAAGGTCAGCACCAAGGTTGGCACCATCGATGCGATCAAGGTCGAGCGCGTACGCCCACCAGCCGAGAGTGGCAGCAAACGCATCACCGAAATGTGGTTCGCCAAGGATTGGGGTTATGTACTTGTGGCCTTGCGTCAGGTGGAAACCGACGGCAAGGAGTACAACATCATGCTCCAGGACGGTAAGGTCGACGGCAAGGCGGTCAAAGGCCAATAAGCCTGGGCAATACCCGAAAAGCCTCGCGAATGCGGGGCTTTTTTTTCGCCTCGAATTTGCCTGCAACGCCCCTGAAACCATGAAACATATGTCATGAAACCTTTGGCCCTGCGACTGAATGTCGCGGCCTGCCTGGGCTGCAGGATTCTCTCAATTTCTGCAACAGACCGTTACCGATTCTGCGGATTTACTTAGCAAGCTATCAAAACATATAACAAAGGCCTGCACACGCCTTGCTGCAGATCAATTGAGATTGGAGCCAGCCGATGACTGTAAAAGTAACTGAACGCGATGATTCACATATGTCCCATGAAGCCGTAGCCGCCGGCATTCACATCTGGGATGTGCATCAGCAGGACCTGCTGGTGGGCATGTTCCACTCTGAAAGTGACGCTCACCGCTACAGGATCGAACTCGAAGCCCAGGAACAACAGCGAGCGACCCGCTCCGCCTGAGCACAGCATTGAAAACAACGAACCCCGCCGATTGGCGGGGTTCGTGTTTACAGCGCCTGACGGCTTACCACATCAGGTCATCAGGAATCTGATACGCCGCGTACGGATCGTCCTCGGCACTGACCTCTTCGACCTTCTCGTTCATCTGCACGATACGCTTGGGGTCGCGCTCCTGGATTTTCAGGGCCGCTTCGCGCGGAATGACTTCGTAGCCGCCAGCGTGATGCACGATGGCCAGGGAACCGTTGCTGAGCTTGTTGCGCATCAGGGTGTTCACCGACAGGCGCTTGACCTTCTTGTCGTCGACGAAGTTGTAGTAGTCCTCGGTGGTCAGCTTCGGCAGGCGCGAGACTTCGATCAATTGCTTGATCTGCGCGGCACGGGCTTTCTGCTCGGCCTTCTCCTGCTGCTGACGGTTGAGCTCCTGGTCGCGCTTGACCTTCTCGGCCATGGCTTCCTGCGCCTGGCGCTGCTGGGTGTCATCCAGTTCGATCTGCCCCTTGTGGGCCAGGCGCTGCTGTTTCTGCTTCTCTTTGCCGACCTGCTTGGCCTGCTTCTGGTTGACCAGCCCTGCTTTGAGCAACTGGTCGCGAAGGGAAATGCTCATGTGCTTACTCACTTAGGCAACTGCTCAACCGCAGTTGGGCAAATTCTTTTCCTGACGTTTGGCTTCACCCCACAGGGCGTCCAACTCTTCGAGGGTGCAATCTTCCATGGGACGGCCGGTGTCGCGCAATGCCTGTTCGATAAATCGGAACCGTCGCTCGAATTTTCCGTTGGCTTCGCGCAATGCGGTTTCCGGATCGACCTTGAGGTGACGGGCCAGGTTGACCACGGAAAACAGCAGGTCGCCAATCTCGTCACGGATGGCCACCGGGTCATCATCGGCCATGGCTTCGAGCACTTCATCCAGCTCTTCGCGGACCTTGTCGAGCACCGGCAACGCCTCCGGCCAGTCGAAGCCGACCTGACCGGCACGCTTCTGCAGTTTGGCCGAACGCGACAGCGCCGGCAGGGCTGCTGGCACATCGTCGAGCAACGACAACTGCTCGGGCGCCGCGGACTGTTCCGCACGCTCTTCGGCCTTGATCTCTTCCCAGCGCTGCTTGACCTGCTCCTCGTTCAGTCGCGGAACATCCAGCGGCGCATACAGGTCGCCGGTGGGGAATACATGAGGATGCCGGCGGATCAGTTTGCGGGTGATGCTGTCGACCACCCCAGCGAATTCGAAGCGCCCTTCTTCCCGCGCCAGCTGGCTGTAATACACCACCTGGAACAGCAGATCGCCCAATTCGCCCTGCAGATGATCGAAGTCACCGCGCTCGATAGCGTCGGCCACCTCGTAGGCTTCTTCAAGGGTGTGGGGGACGATGCTGGCGTAGGTTTGCTTGATGTCCCATGGACAACCGTACTGCGGATCGCGCAGGCGGTTCATCAGGTGCAGCAGGTCTTGGAGTGTGTACATCCGCGATTCTCGTCAAACAACCATCTGTAGGAGCCGGCTTGCCGGCGAATATCTCAAGCCTTGTACCGGCATGGCGAACGCTTCGCTGGCAAGCCAGCTCCTACAGGGTGGGGTCAAGGCGTACGATTGCGCCGGGTTTCAATGATGTTCGGCAACTGGGAAATACGCCCCAGCAACCGCCCCAACGCATCCAGGCCCGGGATCTCGATGGTCAGGGACATCAACGCGGTGTTGTCCTCCTTGTTCGAGCGGGTGTTGACCGCCAGCACGTTGATCCGCTCGTTGAGCAACACCTGGGACACGTCACGCAGCAAGCCGGAACGGTCGTAGGCACGGATGATGATGTCCACCGGATAGGTGAGCACCGGCACCGGTCCCCAGCTGACCTGGATGATCCGCTCTGGCTCGCGCCCGCCCAGTTGCAGCACCGAAGCGCAGTCCTGGCGGTGAATGCTCACGCCGCGGCCCTGGGTGATGTAGCCGACGATCGCATCGCCCGGCAACGGCTGGCAGCAGCCGGCCATCTGGGTCATCAGGTTGCCCACGCCCTGGATCTGGATGTCGCCACGCTTGCCTGGCTTGTAGCCGGCGGCCTTGCGCGGAATCAGTTCCAGCTGTTCGTTGCCGCGTTCCGGCTCAACCAGTTGCTGCGCGAGGTTGACCAACTGCGCCAGACGCAAATCGCCCGCACCCAGGGCAGCGAACATGTCCTCGGCGGTTTTCATGTTGGCCTTGTCGGCCAGCTTTTCGAAATCCACCTGCGGCAGGCCGAGGCGATTGAGTTCGCGTTCGAGCAGGGTCTTGCCCGCCGCGACGTTCTGGTCCCGGGCCTGCAACTTGAACCAATGGACAATCTTCGCCCGCGCCCGCGAGGTGGTGATGTAGCCCAGGTTCGGGTTCAGCCAGTCGCGGCTCGGCGTACCGTGCTTGCTGGTGATGATCTCGACCTGTTCACCGGTCTGCAGGCTGTAGTTGAGCGGCACGATGCGCCCGTTGATCTTCGCGCCACGGCAGTTGTGACCGATTTCAGTGTGCACGCGGTAGGCGAAGTCCAGCGGAGTCGCGCCCTTGGGCAGGTCGATGGCATGCCCGTCGGGGGTGAAGATGTAGACCCGATCCGGCTCGATATCGACCCGCAACTGCTCGGCCAGGCCGCCGATATCCCCCAGCTCTTCGTGCCATTCCAGCACCTGGCGCAACCAGGAGATTTTCTCTTCGTAATGGTTGGAGCCCGACTTGACGTCGGTGCCCTTGTAGCGCCAGTGCGCGCACACGCCCAACTCGGCTTCTTCGTGCATGGCGTGGGTGCGGATCTGCACTTCCAGCACCTTGCCCTCGGGGCCGATCACCGCCGTGTGCAACGAGCGATAGCCGTTTTCCTTGGGGTTGGCGATGTAGTCGTCGAACTCCTTGGGAATGTGCCGCCACAGGGTGTGGACAATGCCCAGCGCGGTGTAGCAATCGCGCATTTCCGGCACCAGCACGCGCACCGCACGCACGTCGTAGATCTGGCTGAAGGCCAGGCCTTTGCGCTGCATTTTGCGCCAGATCGAATAGATGTGCTTGGCCCGGCCGCTGATGTCGGCATCGACGCCGGTGGCCTGCAACTCGCTCTGCAACTGGTTCATCACGTCGCTGATGAAGCGCTCGCGGTCCAGCCGCCGCTCGTGCAGCAGTTTGGCGATCTGTTTGTACTGGTCGGGCTCCAGGTAACGGAAGGACAAGTCCTCCAGTTCCCACTTGATATGACCGATGCCCAGGCGGTGTGCCAGTGGGGCATAGATGTCGAAGACTTCGCGGGCGACCCGATTGCGCTTTTCATCGTCGGCGGTTTTCACCGCACGGATCGCGCAGGTGCGCTCCGCCAGTTTGATCAGCGCGACGCGCACGTCATCGACCATGGCCACCAGCATCTTGCGCAGGTTTTCCACCTGGCCCTGGGTACCCATGACCATCGATTGACGCGGGCTCAGGCTGGCGCTGATGGCCGCCATGCGTTGCACGCCATCGATCAGCTTGCCGACCACCGCGCCAAAGCGCTGGCTGACCGCCGGCAACTGGATCTGACCTTCGCGCACGCCACGGTAAAGAATCGCCGCCACCAGCGAGTCCTGATCGAGCTTGAGGTCGGCGAGAATCTCGGCGATCTCAAGACCGGTGCGAAAACTCGAGGTGCCTTCGGCCCACAGGTTCTTCGCGGCGTTATCTTGCTGTTCGGCCTCGCGAGCGAACTCGCAGGCTTGCTTCAAGGCTTCGCGATCCAGTGCCGGATCGACACTGACCGCATGATCGAGCCAAGCCTCGAGGTTGATACTGCCGTCGGTGTTGATCGGCTGGTGTGCTCTCACCTGTACCATCTTGCTTACCTTCCCTACGACGCAGCTTCAATGCGTCAAATCGCTGACCTTGGTTGCCCGTGCACGCTCGCGGCGAATCCTGCACGGGCGGTCCAGTCGGACCAGACGAGCATCCTAGCTCGCTTCAAATAACGCCATGGCCTCGACATGTGCCGTCTGAGGAAACATATCGAGGATCCCGGCACGTTTTAACCGGTAGCCTTGCTTGACCAATTCGAGCGTGTCACGCGCCAGCGTAGCCGGGTTGCACGACACATACACCAGGCGCTTGGCGCCGAGCGACGCGAGGGTGCGCACCACCTCGAAGGCACCGTCACGCGGTGGGTCCAAGAGTACCGCAGAAAAGTCTTCTTCGGCCCATTTGGCACCCGCCAGAGGCTGGGATAAATCGGCCTGAAAAAACTTCGCGTTATGCAGATTATTGCTAGCGGCGTTGGCCGCCGCGCGCTCGACCATGGTCTGCACGCCTTCTACCGCCACCACTTCGCGCACCTGCTGGGCCAGCGGCAAGGCAAAGTTACCCAGGCCACAGAACAGATCCAGCACCCGCTCTTCGCTGCCGGGCTGCAGCCAGTCCAACGCCTGGGCCACCATCGCTTCGTTGACCCCGGCATTGACCTGCACAAAGTCGCCCGGCCGGTACGCCAGCTCCAGGTTCCAGCGCTCCAGGCGATAGCCCAGGTGCTGTTCGCTGTCCACCGGTTGCGGCTCACCCTCGCCCTGCAGCCACAGCTGGGCTTCATGGAAGGCGCAGAACTCCTTGAGGATGGCGAGATCGGCCTCGGACAACGGCGCCATGTGCCGCAGCAACAAGGCCAATGACGACCCGGCAAACAATTCGACATGCCCCAGCGCCTGCGGCTTGCCCAAGCGTCGCAGCATCTGCGGCAAACGGCTCATGATCGGTTGCAAGGGCTGTACCAGCACCGGGCACTCGTCGATGCCGACGATGTCCTGGCTGCCCGCGGCACGGAAGCCGACTTCGAGCTTCTTGCTCTTCTGATCCCAGCGCACGGCCACCCGGGCACGGCGCCGGTAGGCGAACTCCGGCCCGCTCAATGGCTCAGCCCAGGATTCGGGCTCAACCCCGGCGACCCGCGACAACTGCTCGGCGAGCATGCGCTGTTTCAGGGCAAGTTGTTCGCTGTGGGGCAAGTGCTGCACGCTGCAACCGCCACAGCGCCCAGCGTGGGCGCAAGGTGCCGGACGACGCAGGTCATTGGCGACGAATACCCGCTCGGCACGCGCCTCCACCACCTTGCCGTGGGCGCCAAGAACGCGCGCCTCGACTTCTTCACCGGCCAGGGCGCCCATGACGAACCAGGTGCGCCCTTCGAAAAACGCGATACCGCGACCGTCATTGGCCAGGCGCTCGATGCTCAAGCGCTGCTTTTTGCCGGTCGGGACTTGCGGGGCCTTGCTGCCACCCGTGGGTTGGAAGCGCAGGCCTCTCGGTTGCTTGGCCATCAGTTGGGCGCGTCGAAAATGCCGGTCGACAGGTAACGGTCGCCACGGTCACAGATGATCGCGACGATCACCGCGTTTTCCAGCTCTTGAGACAAGCGCAGCATGGCCGCGACTGCACCACCGGACGACACACCACAGAAGATGCCTTCTTCGCGCGCCAGGCGTCGGGTCACGTCCTCGGCTTCGGCCTGGGCCATGTCGACGATGCGGTCGACCCGATCGGCTTGATAGATCTTCGGCAGGTATTCCTCGGGCCAACGGCGGATGCCCGGGATCGCCGCGCCTTCCATGGGTTGCAGGCCGACGATTTGCACGTCCTGGCTCTGTTCCTTGAGGTAGCGCGAAACGCCCATGATGGTCCCGGTGGTGCCCATGGAACTGACGAAATGGGTGATGCTGCCCTGGGTCTGGCGCCAGATTTCCGGGCCGGTGGTGGTGTAGTGCGCCTCGGGGTTGTCACCGTTGGCGAACTGGTCCAGCACCTTGCCACGGCCTTCGGCCTCCATGCGCTGGGCGAGGTCGCGGGCGCCTTCCATGCCTTCTTCCTGGCTGACCAGGATCAACTCGGCACCGTAGGCGGTCATCGCTGCCTTGCGCTCGGCACTGGAGTTGTCGGGCATGATTAGGATCATCTTGTAGCCCTTGATCGCCGCGGCCATGGCCAGGGCAATCCCGGTGTTGCCGGAAGTCGCCTCGATCAGGGTATCGCCGGGATGAATCTGCCCACGCAGTTCGGCACGGGTAATCATCGACAGCGCCGGACGGTCCTTGACCGAACCCGCCGGGTTATTACCCTCGAGCTTGAGCAGCAGGGTGTTGCTGGTCACGCCAGGCAGGCGCTGAAGACGGACCAGCGGGGTGTTGCCGACGCAATCGGCGATGGTTGGGTACTGCAGAGTCATGGCGTATTCGCAATCCGGACTGCGGGGGCGCCCATCATACCGGCAAACGTGCGCCGGCCATATCACGCAAAGTGTGGTGCTTATGGCTGAACGCTATAAGACAGAAAGCAGCCGCGATCAGGCTGCACCATCATGGGCCAGCAGACGAATATTCAAGCGCAAACCACGCCCGGTGTTCTGCGCCCAGATGAATCCGCCCTGGCGCTGCACCGCATTCCTGGCGATGCTCAGTCCCAGGCCGAAGCCGCCATTGCCCGGGCGCGAGCCGTCGAGGCGAGTGAAGGGCAGGAAGATTCGTTCCAGATCGGCTTCGGCCACGCCGCCGCCCTGATCCTCCAGCCACAGCTGCCAGAAATCGCCATCGCGGCGTCCGCCGAGACTGACACGGCCGCCTGCCGGTGAATGGCGGATGGCATTGCGCAGGATGTTTTCCAGGGCCTGGGCCAGGGTATTGAGGTTGCCGCGTACCCAACAGCTGGCATCCACCGAACACTGCAACTGGGCGCTGGGCCAGGCGCTTTCGTAGCAGGCATTTTCGCAGAGCATTTCCCACAGCGCCTGGATCTGGATCGCCTCGTCCGGCAGCGGCGTGCGCTCGGTGTCGAGCCACGCCAGTTGCAGGGTGTCCTCAACCAGGCGCTGCATGCCGTCGACCTCGCGGCCGATGCGCTCGCGTAATTGGCCCAGGTCCTGCTCGCTCTCGCTGGCCACCCGCAGTCGGCTCAACGGCGTGCGCAGTTCGTGGGACAGGTCGCGCAGCAATTGTTGCTGCAGGGCCACGGTGCTTTGCAGGCGCTCGGACATGTGATCGAACGCCCGCCCCAGTTCACCCAATTCGTCCTGGCGATTGATGGTCTGGCTCGACAGGCGCACGCCCAGTTGATCGGCACGCCAGGCGTTGGCCTGTTCGCGCAGGCTGTTGAGCGGGACCACCAGCAGGCGGTACAACCCGACGCACAACAACAGGGTGATAAAGCCGGGGATCACGCCATTGGTGATCACTCGCCAGAACAGCTGATTGCGCCCCGGCATGAAACGCTGGGGCAGTTCCATCACCAGGCTGCCGGCGGCGGGATTGCCGGGAAACGGCAGGCGCAACCCGGGCAGGCGTTTGTTGTGAATGGGCCAGTCGAGGTTGCGCAGGAAGGTCAGGCGCTCGACCTGTTGATCGCTCAAGGGCTGGGTGCCGAGGGATTGCAGGTCCGCGCCGACAACGTCGGCCCAGCCTTTTTCCCGTTTGCGCAGCCCCTGCAACCAACGGTCGACGGCTTCGGACCGGCCGTTCAGCCAGGCTTGCTCGGCTTCGGCGGCGTAGCCCGACAAGGTGGCGCGCGCCTGCGCCGAAAGAAACTGGTCCTGCTTCTCCATGTAGCGGCCCCAGGACCAGCTCAACCAGATCATCAGCAGGCAGAAGGCAACCAGGAGCAACGCCAGCTTCCAGAACAGCGAGTGGCGGCCCGGTACGTCAGACCACTTCATCGGCGGCGCTCAATACATAGCCTTTGCCCCACACCGTGCGCACTTCGCGCTCGCTGTAGCCGATGGCCTTGAGCTTGCGGCGGATCTGGCTGATGTGCATGTCCAGGCTGCGGTCATGGGGCGCGTAGCCGCGCTGCAGGACGTGCTGATACAGGAAGGCCTTGCTGAGGACTTCGTCGCCGTTGCGATTGAGGGTGTCGAGCAGGCGATACTCGCTGCGGGTCAGGCCGGCCCAGCCCTGGCCATAATGCACGTCACACAGTTCTTCATCGAAGCGCAGGCTGTGGGCTTCGCTGCTCGGGACCGGAGCAACGTGACGCCGGTCGAGGGCCACCCGGCGCAAGATGGCTTCTATGCGCACGCGCAGTTCGGCCATGCTGAAGGGTTTGGGCAAGTAATCGTCGGCGCCCAGGCGAAAGCCGCTGATGCGGTCGGCCTCGGCCCCCAGCGCCGACATCAGCAACACAGGCGTGGAGTCGCTGGCGCGCAAATCCGTCAGCACCGCCAGGCCGTCCATGCCCGGCAGCAGGATATCCATCAGCACCACGTCAAACGCCTGGGCGCGCGCCATTTCCAGCCCTTCCCGGCCGTTCTGGCACCAGGTCACCTGAAAGCCACTGCGCCCCAGATGCTCATGCACATAAGCGCCGAGCACCAGGTCGTCTTCGATGGTCAGAATGCGGGGAAGGCCAACAGATACGGGAGTCATTAGCTTCTGCAAGTAATTCTCAATCACTGATTATTCAAGATTGTCTGGCCATGAGCAACCCGTGACTTTGGTCGCGGCCTGGTCAAGCGATGGAAGGAAGAACCGACTGCGGGTAATAAACGAAGATTGCACACCCGCAAATCGCTACACTGGCCGGGTGCTGCGCGCCGGATGTGCGCATCGAGCATCGATGAACAGGGTGTTGACTGGAGAGCGGCGTGCTGAAGAAACTCGGGATCAAGGGTCGTGTCCTGCTGCTGACCTTGCTGCCAACCAGCCTGATGGCGCTGGTCCTCGGTGGATACTTCACGTGGATGCAGCAGACTGACCTGCAAACCCAACTGCTCACCCGTGGCGAAATGATCGCCGAACAACTGGCGCCGCTGGTGGCCCCGCCCATGGCCCACCGCAATGCCGAGCAACTCGAGCGCATTGCCACGCAATCGCTGGAGCAGCCGGATGTGCGCGCGGTGTCGTTCCTCGCCCCGGACCGCAGCCTGCTGGCCCATGCCGGGCCGCTGATGCTCAACCAGGCCCCCACGGGTGACAGCTCGCACCTGTTGCGACGCAGCGGCAACGACGCCACCCGCTACCTGCTGCCGGTATTCGGCAAGCATCGCAACCTGGCGGGTGAAGTGATCCCGGGGGAAGACGACCGCCTGCTCGGCTGGGTCGAACTCGAACTGTCCCACAGCGGCATGCTGCTGCGCGGCTACCGCAGCCTGTTCGCCAGCCTGATGCTGATTGGCGGCGGCCTGATCTGCACCGCCCTGCTTGCCCTGCGGATGGGCCGCACCATCAACAACCCGCTCAACAGCATCAAGCAGGCCGTGGCCCAGCTCAAGGACGGCCATCTGGAAACCCGCCTGCCACCGCTGGGCAGCCAGGAACTGGATGAACTGGCTTCCGGCATCAATCGCATGGCCAGCACCCTGCAAAACGCCCAGGAAGAATTGCAGCACAGCATCGACCAGGCCACCGAAGACGTGCGCCAGAATCTGGAAACCATTGAAATCCAGAACATCGAGCTGGACCTGGCGCGCAAGGAAGCCCTGGAAGCGAGCAGGATCAAGTCCGAATTCCTCGCCAACATGAGCCATGAAATCCGCACACCGCTCAATGGCATCCTCGGGTTCACCCACCTGCTGCAGAAAAGTGAGCTGACCCCGCGCCAGCTCGACTACCTGGGCACCATCGAGAAGTCCGCCGACAGCCTGCTGGGAATCATCAACGAGATTCTCGACTTCTCGAAGATCGAGGCCGGCAAGCTGGTGCTCGACAGCATTCCGTTCAACCTGCGCGACCTGCTGCAGGACACCCTGACCATCCTCGCCCCCGCCGCCCACGCCAAGCAGCTGGAGCTGGTGAGCCTGGTGTATCGCGACACGCCGCTGTCGCTGATCGGCGATCCGCTGCGCCTGAAACAGATCCTCACCAACCTGGTGAGCAACGCAATCAAGTTCACCCGCGAAGGTACGATCGTTGCTCGCGCCATGCTTGAAGACGAGCATGAAGACAGCGTGCAACTGCGCATCAGTATTCAGGACACCGGCATCGGCCTGTCCAACCAGGATGTGCGCGCGCTGTTCCAGGCGTTCAGCCAGGCCGACAACTCGCTGTCGCGCCAACCCGGCGGCACCGGCCTGGGCTTGGTGATTTCCAAGCGCCTGATCGAGCAGATGGGTGGCGAGATCGGGGTCGACAGTACCCCGGGCGAAGGCTCGGAGTTCTGGATCAGCCTGAGCCTGCCGAAAACCCGCGACGATGCCGAGGACCTGCCGCTCGCGCCGCTGTTGGGCCGGCGCGTCGCGGTGTTGGAAAACCATGAGTTGGCGCGCCAGGCGCTGCAGCATCAACTGGAAGACTGTGGCTTGCAGGTGACCCCGTTCAACACCCTGGAAAGCCTGACCAACGGGGTCACGGGCGCACACCAGACCGAGCAGGCCATCGACCTGGCAGTGCTCGGCGTGACTGCCAACGACATGCCACCGGAGCGCCTCAACCAGCACATCTGGGACCTCGAACACCTGGGCTGCAAAGTGCTGGTGCTGTGCCCGACCACCGAGCAGACCCTGTATCACCTGTCGGTGCCCAATCCCCACAGCCAGTTGCAGGCCAAGCCGGCCTGCACCCGCAAATTGCGCCGGGCGCTGTCGGACCTGGTCAGCCCGCGGCCAGTGCGCAACGAACCCAACGAACCCCTTTCCAGCCGTGCGCCGAAGGTGCTGTGCGTGGATGACAACCCGGCCAACCTGCTGCTGGTGCAGACCCTGCTCGAGGACATGGGCGCCAGGGTGCTGGCGGTGGAAAGTGGCTATGCCGCGATCAAGGCGGTGCAGACCGAGACCTTCGACCTGGTGCTGATGGACGTGCAGATGCCGGGCATGGATGGACGCCAGACCACCGAGGCCATTCGGCAGTGGGAGAACTCGCGACAGAGTACGCCACTGCCAATCGTCGCCCTCACCGCCCACGCCATGGCCAATGAAAAACGCGCCTTGCTGCAAAGCGGCATGGACGACTACCTGACCAAGCCCATCAGCGAACGGCAACTGGCCCAGGTAGTGTTGAAGTGGACCGGCCTGGCCCTGCGCAATCAAGCGCCGGAACCCGTTGATAGCCCTGCCCATGCCAACGAGTTGCTGGTGCTCGACCCGGATGAGGGCCTGCGCCTGGCCGCCGGCAAGGCTGATCTGGCCGCCGACATGCTGGCCATGCTCCTGGCTTCGCTGGAGGCCGATCGCGAGGCCATTCGCGCCGCCCGCGACAGCCATGACCACAATGCGCTGATCGAGCGCGTCCACCGCCTGCACGGGGCGACCCGTTACTGTGGCGTGCCGCAGTTGCGTGCCGCCTGCCAACGCAGCGAAACCCTGCTCAAGCAACAGGACCCCAAGGCCCACTCGGCGCTGGAAGACCTCGAGCGGGCGATCAACCGCCTGGCGCAGCAAGCCCGCATCAGTGCCTGATCCACGGCAATGGCGGCCGGTGCAACGGCCTGTAGACTCAGTGCAATCAGAATCAGGATGAGACCATGCGCACCCTACTTTTCAGCAGTCAGACCTACGACCGCGAAAGCTTTCTCGCTGCCGCGCAACCTGGTGCCAACGAACTGCACTTCCAGGCCGCACGCCTGAGCCTCGACACCGTGGCCCTGGCCGAGCGTTACGAAGTGGTCTGCCCCTTCATCAATGACGACCTCAGCGCCCCGGTCCTGGAGCAATTGGCGGCCGGCGGCACACGCCTGATTGCCCTGCGTTCGGCCGGCTACAACCATGTCGACCTGGCTGCGGCGCATCGCCTGGGCCTGAGCATCGTCCGCGTCCCGGCCTACTCGCCGCACGCCGTGGCCGAACACGCCGTGGCCCTGATCCTGGCGCTCAACCGCCGCCTGCATCGCGCCTACAACCGCACCCGCGAGGGCGACTTCACCCTGCACGGCCTGACCGGTTTCGACCTGTACGGCAAGACGGTGGGCGTGGTCGGCACCGGGCAGATCGGCGCCACCTTCGCGAAAATCATGGCCGGCTTCGGCTGCCAGTTGCTGGCCTATGACCCCTACCCCAACCCGGAAGTCGAGGCCCTCGGCGGCCGCTACCTGCCATTGCCGGAACTGCTGGCGCAATCGCAAATCATCAGCCTGCACTGTCCGCTGACCGCCGACAGCAAGCACCTGATCAACAGCCAGTCGCTGGCCGGCCTGCAACCCGGCGCCATGCTGATCAACACCGGGCGTGGCGCGTTGGTAGACACACCGGCGCTGATCGAGGCATTGAAATCCGGGCAATTGGGTTACCTGGGGCTGGATGTCTATGAAGAGGAAGCGCAGCTGTTTTTCGAGGATCGCTCCGACCTGCCGCTGCAGGACGACGTGCTCGCCCGGCTGTTGACCTTCCCCAACGTGATTGTCACCGCCCACCAGGCGTTTCTGACCCGCGAGGCCCTGGCGGCGATTGCCGCGACTACGTTGCAGAACATTGCCGACTGGGCCGCGGGCACCCCGCAAAATCAGGTCGAAGGCTGATTTTGCCGGATCGAAGGTCGTTTCCGTGGGCCATGGGCCAGTGCTTCGCGTGCTAGCATATCGGCCATATTTGGAGGACCCATGGTCGAACACGATTTCCGCTACAACCTGATGAACCCGCAACACACCCTGACCGAATGCCGCGCACTGACGCCGGGACGCTATCAAGTCACCGGCAACGGTGGCTCGATTCGCGCCAACGACGTGCTGCTGGTGACCCTCAAGGGCAGCAAGGACTTGTCCATGCGCCTGACCGTCGACAACGTTCGTCACCTGCTCAAGCCCATGGGCCAGTGGGTTGCGGTAGCTACCGGTCCGGTGTTCGGCGAACTGGCGATTCACACCTGGCAAGTCAATTGCGACAGCTGCGCCAAGGAGTTGAGTTTCGAGTTCGCGGTGGATGCCAAGCTGGGCAACAAGGCTGAAAAGCCGGCTGCCACCGCGCGCATTGCCGAACTGGGCTGGAGCACCGTCGGCGACAAGCACATTTGCCCAAAGTGCCAGGAGTCCGCGTGATGAAACACCTGGTTCTGGCCGGGGTCGCGGGCGCAGCCCTGCTGGGCTGCGCCGCCGAGCCGGTGAAGCTGCAACAGGACCGCAGCTATATCCTGGAATGGATTGGCGAGCGTCCGTTGATCGATTACAGCCACCTGACCATCACCCTCGGTGGCGACGGTCGCGCCTACGGCAACGGCGGCTGCAACCACTGGTTCGCGCCCTATACCCTGGACGGTGACAGGTTGAGCTTCGGCAAAGTCGGCAGCACCCGCAAACTGTGCGCGCCGGCGCTGATGGAGCAGGAAAAACGCTTCCTGCAAGCACTGGAAACCGTGCAACGCTGGGACGTCTCGCCGATCGAGCAGATGCGCTTCTGGCCGGCCGAAGGCAAGCCGTTGCGCTGGTGGCTGGAAGAAGGCTAAGCGAGCCTGCTTGGGTGGACTGCACCCGCCCCCCCCCTGTGGGAGCGAGCCTGCTCGCGATGGTCGTTAACGATAACGCGTTAATCCAGGCAAAACCCATCGCCTGTTACACCATCGCCAGCAGCGGAGCGCCGCCCGGGCTGGCTCCGACAAAAAGCATGCAGAGCACCCGCCGGTTTCCCTGACTGGCGCCTCTCTTCAATTCTTCGCCTGCAACGCCTGCAACTTGGCCATCACCCCCGCCGCCGTCTGCTCACCCATCAACTGCTCACGCACCTTGCCCTTGTTGTCGACGATATACGTCACAGGCAACGCCTCGCTGCGCGGCAGTTCGAAACGCTCCGCCGGGTCCTGGGCCAACACGGTGAAGGCGATGCCCAACTTGTTGCTGGCGCTCTTGAGTTCTTCGCCCTGCACGCCGTCGAAATTCACCCCGAAAACACCGATCTTCTGCCCCTTGAGCTGTTCGGCCAAGGCATTGAGCTCAGGGATCTCGGTACGGCATGGCCCGCACCATTCGGCCCAGTAATTGAGCACGAACCACTTGCCATCCAGGCGCTCGGACGCCACTTTCTGTCCCGATTGGTCGGTGCCGTAGTCGTAACCACAGCCGCCCAGCAGCAAGGTTGCGAAAAGTGCCAGTACTGCGGTCAATCGCCTTGTCATGGGGCTGATCCTTGTTGAAAAAATAGGTACTGCTTGCGACCCATTGCCTCGCGAGGTTCTGGACTGCTCGCCACACAGGTAGAATAGCCGCCACCTTACGCAAGATGCGACCCGCACATGACCGATCTGACGCTTTATCACAATCCGCGCTGCTCGAAATCCCGCGGTGCGCTGGAACTCCTTGAGGCCCGTGGCCTGACACCGACCGTGGTGCGCTACCTGGAAACCCCGCTCGACGCCGGGCAACTGCAGAGCCTGTTGGGCAAACTGGGGATCAGTGCGCGGCAACTGCTGCGCACCGGCGAAGACGAGTACAAAACCCTCAACCTGGCCGACACCAGCCTCAGTGAGGCGCAGTTGATCGCCGCCATCACCGCTCACCCGAAGCTGATGGAGCGACCGATTCTCGAAGTCGGCGACAAAGCCATCATCGGCCGTCCACCAGAGAATGTGCTGGAGCTGCTGCCGTGAGTGCGCCGTACATTCTGGTCCTGTATTACAGCCGCAGCGGCTCGACCAATGAAATGGCCCGGCAGATTGCCCGCGGCGTCGAACAGTCCGGCATGGAGGCGCGCCTGCGTACGGTGCCGGCCATCTCCGCCGAATGCGAAGCCGTGTCGCCGAGCATTCCCGACGAAGGCGCGCTGTACGCCAGTCTCGACGATCTCAAGCACTGCTCGGGCCTGGCCCTGGGCAGCCCGACCCGGTTCGGCAACATGGCGGCGCCGCTCAAGTACTTCCTCGACGGCACCAGCAACCTGTGGCTGACCGGTGCGCTGGTGGGCAAGCCGGCCGGGGTTTTCACCTCGACTGCCAGCTTGCACGGCGGCCAGGAAACCACCCTGCTGTCGATGATGCTGCCGCTGCTGCACCACGGCATGCTGATCACCGGCCTGCCCTACAGCGAATCGGCCCTGCTGGAAACCCGTGGCGGTGGTACGCCGTACGGCGCCAGTCATCACGCCGGCGCCGATGGCAAGAGTGGCCTGAACGAGCATGAAATCGCCCTGTGCCGGGCCCTCGGCCTGCGCCTGGGCAAAACCGCGCAGAAGCTGGAGAGCGACCGTGGCTAAAAAGCCGAAGATCCTGCCCGCCATCGACTGGCTCGAACCGCGCGTCCGTATCAGCCGCGCGGCCAGCCTGCTGTGCTTTTTTGGCTTGATTGGTCTGCTTTGCGCCTATTACCTGGTGTTTGCCGACCTGCACGGCGCCCGGCCCTGGGTGATCCTGCTGATCGAACTGGTGCCGCTGTTGCTGCTGGCACCGGGGATGATCAGCGGCAGCCCGCGTGGCCATTCGTGGATGTGCTTTGTGGTCAACCTGTACTTCATCAAGGGCGCGATTGCCGCGTTCGACCCGAATCGCCAGGTATTCGGCCTGCTGGAAATGGCCGCCAGCCTGGCGGTGTTCTGCTCGGCGCTGCTGTATGTGCGCTGGCGCTTCCAGCTCAATCGCAAGCTGGCCGGCGAAGGCGAACCTGCAGCCGCATGACAGGCGCCGCCCGTACCGGCGGCGCCATCGCCTCAATGATTGACGGTAAACGCCAGCATCATCGATAGCTGGCACATCGGCCGGCCACTCTCGGCGTGCCATTGATTGAAGGCGTTCTGCACCGTGGCCAGGTCTCGCAGGCTGGTGGGCACCTTGTCGACGATCTTCTGTGCATTCAGCGCCGCGACCACGTCATAGCTCGGCACGAAAGTGTCCTTGCCGACCATCCGCAGGAAACGTGGTGCCGACAGGCCGCCCAATTGGTGCCCGTGCTTGGCCAGGTACTTCCACAGGCCAACGATATCGGTCACCGGCCATTCGGCGATCAATTCGCCGAAACTGCCTTTCTCCTTCGCCACATCGAGGATGAACTGCGCATTGCGCGGCACGCTCTTGAGCTTGCCCAGGTGGCGGATGATCCGCGCGTCCTGCATCAAACGCTCGAGGTGCTCGGCGCCCATCAGCACGACCTTTTCCGGGTCGAAACCGAAGAATACCTGTTCAAAGGCCGGCCACTTGGCATCCACCAGGCTGTGCTTGAGACCGGCGCGGAACACCCGCAGCGCCAGGGTCGACAGGTAGCGATCGTCGCTGATCTGCCGTAGTTGGTCGGGAGTCTTGGGAACGGGCAGATGGGCTTCCAGTTCAGAGGCCGAACCAAAGCGGTTCAGGCAGTACTCGTGCAGCCACTTGTAATCGTGCATGCCCTCTCCTGAGCATAGAAATGGAAACGGCGCCCACGAGCGCCGTCAGACCCAGCCGGTGACAGGGGTCAGAGATTGACCACATTGACGAAGCGCGACGCCGCGCTTTCGTCGATGGTCAGGCTGGTGAAGTCGAACAGGTTGCGGTCCGCCAGTTGCGACGGGATCACGTTCTGCAGGCTGCGGAAAATGCTCTCGGTGCGCCCAGGGGTCTTGCGCTCCCACTCCTGAAGCATCTCCTTGACCACCTGGCGCTGCAGGTTTTCCTGCGAACCACAGAGGTTGCACGGGATGATCGGGAACTGCTTGAGGTCCGAGTAGGCCTGGATGTCCTTCTCGTTGCAGTAGGCCAGCGGGCGAATCACCACGTTGCGCCCGTCATCGGCGCGCAGCTTCGGTGGCATGGCCTTGAGCGAGCCGTTGAAGAACATGTTGAGGAAGAACGTCTCGACGATGTCGTCGCGATGATGCCCCAAGGCCATCTTGGTCGCACCGATTTCGTCGGCAAAGGTGTAGAGCGTGCCGCGACGCAGGCGCGAACACAGCGAGCAGGTGGTCTTGCCCTCGGGAATCAGCTCCTTGACCACCGAGTAGGTGTCCTTCTCGACGATGTGGTACTCGACCCCCAACTCCTTGAGGTACGCCGGCAACACATGCTCGGGGAAACCCGGCTGCTTCTGGTCCATGTTGACCGCAACGATCTCGAACTTGATCGGCGCGACCTTCTGCAGGTGCAGCAGCACGTCGAGCATGGTGTAGCTGTCCTTGCCGCCGGACAGGCAGACCATGACCTTGTCACCGTCCTCGATCATGTTGAAGTCGGCAACGGCCTCACCGGCCTGCCGGCGTAGACGTTTCTGCAGTTTGTTCTGGTTGACCGTAAGAGTGCCCATGGCGCTTGAAATCCGCGAGGTGTGACGAAAGGCCGGCATTTTACGCAAAAACGCCTAAGCGGCGAGCTATCCATCTGCGATTAACGCGGATTTTTACAGCGCGATTTGCTCTAAAGGCGGCGTACCGGCGCGATTCAGTCCTTTCTATACTGCGACATAAGGTCGTACACACCTCTAGACCTTTGGCCACTGGCCGGTAGGCGCTCCGTTGGGGGGCGATAGCAATCACGAAGGAGTGACTGACTATGATCCATCACGTCGTGGGACTCTTTACCCACCCCGATCAAGAATGGAAGGAGATTCGTGGCGACCAAGAGGAAAGCATCAGCCACATGTACCTGACGCACACGCTGATTCTCGCGGCGATCCCCGCTGTTTCGGCGTTTATCGGCACTACCCAGGTGGGCTGGGTGATCGGCAGCCGCGCACCGGTCATGCTGACCCACGAAAGCGCCCTGTGGATGACCATCATGTCGTACCTGGCGATGCTCTGCGGCGTCGCAGTGATGGGCGCGTTCATCCACTGGATGGCCCGTACCTACGACGCCACACCGAGCCTGGCACGCTGTGTCGCCTTTGCCACCTACACTGCAACCCCGTTGTTCATCGGCGGCCTGGCGGCGCTCTACCCACACATGTGGCTGGGCATGATCGTCGGCACGGCAGCCATTTGCTACACGGTGTACCTGCTGTATGTGGGCTTGCCGACCTTCATGGGCATTCCATCCGACGAGGGCTTTCTGTTTTCCAGTTCGGTACTGGCCGTAGGGCTGGTGGTGCTGGTGGCCATCATGGCCTTCACCGTGATCGTCTGGGGCTTGGGCGTTGGCCCGGTCTACACCAATTAGCTCATCCTGTTTGACCGACAGGCCGCCGCAAGGCGGCCTTTTCATGTGGCGACGACCATTGGGCGCCTGGGCGATTCGCAATGCCCGGGGTTTAACGCATACTGACGCCTCTGGAGATCCGTTAAGCATGCCCGAGCAACTCAATACCCGCGTCGAAGACTGTTTCCAACTCGCTGAATCCTTTTTCAAACGCCCTTTCAAACGTCCGGTGGTCAGCCTCAAGTTGCGCGGCCAGAAGGCCGGTGTGGCACACCTGCATGAAAACCTGCTGCGTTTCAATCCACAGCTGTACCGCGAAAATACCGAAGATTTCCTCAAGCAGACCGTCGCCCACGAAGTCGCGCACCTGATCGCCCACCAGCTGTTTGGCGACCGCATCGCGCCCCACGGCGAGGAGTGGCAGTTGATCATGCGCGGCGTCTACGAGCTGCCGCCCAACCGCTGCCACACCTACGCAATCAAGCGTCGCAGCGTGACCCGCTATATCTACCGCTGCCCCTGCGCCGACAGCGACTTCCCGTTCTCGGCCCAGCGCCACAGCCTGGTCCGCCAGGGGCGGCGCTACCTGTGTCGACGCTGCCGGCAAACCCTGGTATTCACTGGCGAGTCGCGGGTCGAATAACGGCGCTAGGCGATGGTTTTGGTACGCCGCAATTCAGCGATCTGTTCGACGCTGTAGCCCAACTCGGCCAGCACCTGATCGCTATGGGCGCCGACAGCTGCACCGATGTGCCGCGGCGCCGGCAAGCCAGCGGAGAATTTCAGCGGGCAAGCCATCTGCGCCTGAGTCGTGCCGTCCGCGCGCGGCACCTGCGTCACCAGTTGGCGCGCCTGGAGCTGGGGATGCGCCACCGCCTCGGACAGGCTCAGAACCGGCTCGACGCAGGCATCGATCGCACCGAACAGCGCACACAGTTCGCTGTAGTCGCGCTTTTCGAACTCGATCTGCAGCGTCTGCTTCAGGGCTTGTTGCTGCTCGGGTCGAGGTGACAAGCCTTGAGCTGCCAACTCGGGCCGGCCCAACGCCGCACACAGCTGCTGCATGAAGTTCGGCTCCAGGCTGCCCACCGACATCCAGCGCCCATCGCGGCTGCGGTAGTAGTCGTAGAAGCTGCCGCCATTGAGCACCTGCTCTTCGCGCCCCGGCTCCACGCCACATGCCAGGTACCCCGCCCCGGCCAGTGCGTTCAGGCTGAACGCGCAGTCGGTCATGCTCACATCCAGATGCTGGCCTTGACCCGTGTGCTGGCGGGCGATCACCGCCGCCAGCAGGCCGATGACCCCATGCAGGGAGCCACCGGCAATGTCGGCGGCCTGGATGCCCAAGGGCAACGGACCACTGTCGGCGCGCCCGGTGTAGCTCGCCAGGCCGGCCAGCGCCAGGTAGTTGATGTCATGCCCGGCGCGATCCTTGTAGGGCCCGGTCTGGCCGTAGCCGGTGATGGACACGTAGATCAGCCGCGGATTGATCGCCTTCAACGCTTCGTAGCCCAGGCCCAGGCGTTCCATGACACCGGGCCGGAATTGCTCGAGGAGAATGTCGTGGTCCTGCAACAGTTGCTTGACCACTTCCAGCGCCTGCGGCTGCTTGAGATCCAGCGCCAGGCTGCGCTTGTTGCGGTTGAGGTAGGCGTGGCTGGCCGAGGTGCCCTGGTCGTGGGGCGGCAGGACGCGCAGCAGGTCCATGCGGGTTGGCGACTCGATACGCAGCACTTCGGCGCCCATGTCCGCCAACAATAACGAGGCGAACGGCCCTGGCAGCAGTGTCGAAAAATCCAGAATCTTCAGTGATGCCAATGGCCCCTGCATAAGTCTTCTCCTTGGACGATCCGTCCAGACTAGGCAGCGGATGCCCGGGCGGCAATCACTTTAAGCGACAGCCGAGGTGACCTTTGCGCTCAAATCACGGACAAGAAAAAACCCGCCTTAGCGGGTTTTCTCATCAGCCTTGGCGGATTACTTCACCGAAGCCGGGGCCGGGCCTTCAGCCACGCCCAGGTCATCGACTTCACGCTCGTCGGAGATACCGCGACCGCCAGAAGCCAGTTCGACCTGCAGTTTGTCTGTGTCCAGTTCCTTGACCCACTTGGCCACGACCAGGGTTGCCACGGCGTTGCCGATCAGGTTGGTCAGGGCACGGGCCTCGGACATGAAGCGGTCGATACCGAGGATCAGCGCCAGGCCGGCAACCGGCAGGTGGCCTACCGCCGACAGGGTCGCCGCCAGCACGATGAAGCCGCTACCGGTCACACCGGCCGCACCTTTGGAGGACAGCAACAGCACCAGCAGCAGGGTGATCTGGTGGGTGATGTCCATGTGGGTGTCGGTCGCCTGAGCGATAAACACGGCGGCCATGGTCAGGTAGATCGAAGTACCGTCAAGGTTGAACGAGTAGCCGGTAGGGATCACCAGGCCGACCACCGATTTCTTCGCACCCAGGCGCTCCATCTTGATCAGCATGCGTGGTAGTGCCGATTCGGACGAGGAAGTGCCCAGTACGATCAGCAGTTCTTCACGGATGTAGCGGATCAGTTTCAGTACGCTGAAGCCGTGCGCGCGGCAGATCGCACCCAGTACCAGCACGACGAACAGCACGCAGGTGATGTAGAAGCAGATCATCAACTGGCCCAACTGCACCAGCGAACCAACGCCATAGGCACCGATGGTGAAGGCCATGGCACCCAGCGCACCGATCGGCGCCAGCTTCATGATCATGTTGATGATGTTGAACATCACGTGGGCGAAACGATCGATGAAGTCCAGTACCGGTTTGCCGTAGGCACCCAGGCGATGCAGGGCGAAACCGAAGATCACCGAGAACATCAGGACCTGCAGGATATCGCCGTTGGCAAACGCGCCGACGATGGTGTTCGGGATCACATTGAGGATGAAGCCAACGATGCTCTGGTCAGCGCCAGCCGTGACGTAGGCCGCGACTTTCGAGGCATCCAGGGTCGATACATCGATGTGCATGCCGGCGCCCGGTTGCACGACGTTGACCACTACCAGGCCGATCAGCAGGGCGATGGTGGAGACGATTTCAAAGTACAGCAGCGCGTAGCCACCGGTCTTGCCGACCGATTTCATGCTCTGCATGCCAGCAATGCCGCTGACCACGGTACAGAAGATAATCGGTGCGATGACCATCTTGATCAGCTTGATGAACCCGTCACCCAGCGGCTTGAGCGCCACCCCGGTCTGCGGATAGAAGTGACCGAGCAAGATGCCGATAACGATGGCAACGATTACCTGGAAATACAGGGATTTGTAAATTGGCTGACGAGTCGTCATTGCAAAGTTCCTCAAGAGCACCGCGTTGCAATCATCCATCCGATGCAAGCGACACCTAAAGTGCGAACCCTCCTGCACTGGAGGGATTTGTTGTGGCGAACTGCGTGCTGGCAGGTCTACTGGTCTTATTGCAGAGCTCGTGCCAGCTTTGCCGGATCGCCCACAAACCGCGTACCAGAAGGGTTACAGGTAACTCTGGTGATTTGCCTTGGCGATCGGTGTTGGCGGATTCCCGCCCATCGACCCGATCCACTCCTGGAAATTGGCGGATATCCGCCTTGTCCGATACTGGGGGGCTGGCTAAGATCCGCCACTCAATGGACGGATGACTTCCCATGCGCGAACGCACCATTGCCAGTCATTTTGCCCGCGCGGCCACCGGCGGCGCGCGCCGGCTCGGGCATGACTATTCAGGCCTGCTGCAGGCGCTGGGAATCAACCCCGAGTGGCTCGACGAGCCCCGTGCGCGAATCGCTCCCGAGCAGTTCAGCGCCCTGCTCCAGGGCCTGTGGCTGGCACTGGACGACGAGTACCTAGGTCTGGCCCAAAGCGTGAGCAAGCGCGGCACCTTCGCCATGATGTGCCACGCGCTGATCCATTGCGCCAACCTGGAGAAAGCATTCAGTCGCGGCTTACTTTTCTATAGCCTATTTCCCGACAGTCCGCGCCTGAGCTTGAGCCGGGAAGACGAATGGGTGCGCCTGAGCCTGGACGATTCTCAGCTGTCCGACCCCGACCATTTCCTCAGCGAATGCCTGCTGGTCACCTGGCACCGCCTGGGCAGCTGGCTGATCGGCCAGCGGATTCGCCTGGAACAGGCCAGTTTCAGCTATGCCAAACCCGTGCACGGCGCCGAATACGAACTGCTGTTTGCCTGCCCGTTGGCGTTCGACGCCCAACGCACCAGCCTGCTGTTTCATAGCCGCTACCTGGGCATGCCGCTGTTACAGGACGAGCGCACCCTCAAGCATTTCCTCGAACGCTCACCGGCCGATCTGCTCGCTCGCCCGGATGACGGCGACAGCATGTGCAGCCGCCTGCACCGCCTGCTGGGACGAGACAGCCGACGCTGGCCTGACCTGGAGGCGGTGGCCGCGCAGTTGCACGTCAGCCCGCAGACCCTGCGCCGGCATCTGCGGGAAGAAGGGGCGAGTTTTCAGGAACTCAAGGATCAACTGCGCCGCGACATCGCGATTTATCACCTCAGCCGCGCCGACCTGTCGTTGCAACAGATCGCCGAGCAGCTGGGGTTTTCCGAACCTTCGGCGTTTCACCGGGCGTTCAAGAAGTGGACGGGGCTGACGCCGGGGGCGTACAGGGCGCAGGAGCAATGAACCCCGGCCTCAGGCAGCCGGGAAGTGAATGCGAAACGCAGCGCCGCCCAGTGGCGAGTCACCGAGCGTCAGCTGCGCCGCATAGCTTTCGATGATGTCCTTGACCACCGCCAGGCCAATACCCTGCCCCGGATGCTGGCGATCCAGGCGCTCGCCACGCTGGAGAATCCGTGCCCGCTGATCCACCGGCACCCCAGGCCCGTCATCCTCGACGCATAGCTCAATGCCGGCCACGGTCTGGCGCAGGCTGACCCGCACCTCACCCAGGCACAGGCGATAGGCGTTTTCCAGCAGGTTGCCGAGCATTTCCAGCAAGGCACCCTGCTCGATGGGCACGTAGCAAGGGTCCGGCAGATCGAAGCGGGTACGCACCCGCTTGTCGCGATAGACCTTGTCGAGGGTGTCGCACAGGCTCTTGAGCACTGGCTGCAACGCCACCTGATGGCGCACCAGGCCGCTTTTGCGCAAGCTGGCACGCTGCAATTGGTAGCTGATCTGCTGGCTCATGCGCTCGATCTGCGATTGCAATACCCATGCTTGCTCTCGATCCTCGGGGCGCTGGGCCATGTCCTCACTGACCCCTTGCAGGACCGCCAGCGGCGTTTTCAGGCTGTGGGCCAGATCGTCCAGCGAGTCACGGTAGCGTCTGCGCTGCTCGCGCTCGCTGCGCAACAGACGGTTCAGGGAGCCGGTCAGACGCAGCAATTCACGTGGGTGTTCCTCACTGAGGCTTTCCAGCGCACCGCTTTCGATCTGGTCGAGTTCCTGGCTCAAGCGGCGCAAGGCCCGCAGCCCCCAGGTCAGGCCAATCCACAGCAGCGCCAACAACACCAGCAGCGCGGCGCCGAAGCCCAGGTAGAGGTTTTCCCGCACGCCCTCGAGGGTCTGCTGGTATTCGCGCACCGGTTGCAGGGCGACGATACTGAACGCCGCACTCTTGCCGCCAAGCAGCTTGACCTCGACGTCATAGACGAAGAACTCCTGGCCGCTGGCCTCGCGGATTCGCGCAAACTCGTTGCCGCGGCCGTCGTACCGGGGTTTGTAGTTGATGTGCTCATCCTGAGTCGCCCGCGAACGCCAGACCAATTGCCCTTCGCGGTCATAGATGTAGCCCAGCAGACGGCTGTCGGCGAGATTGAATCGCTCATCGGGGAGTTGGGAAGGCATGACCAGGCGGCCATTTTCGATGCGCGCCGCGGAAATCAGGGTGGTGACGTCCGACGCCAGGCGCTGCTCGATCGAATCTTGCAGCGCCAGGCTGAACGCACCCTGCATGGCCGGCAGCAAGGCCAGCATGAACAGCACGGCAAGGGTGGTAGCGGCCAGCATCAGCCGCAGACGCAGGGATCGAATCACTGGCAGCGCTCGTTGAACAGGTAGCCCAGGCCGCGCACCGTCTCGATCGGCTTGAATCCGTTGGGCCCTTCAAGCTTGCGCCGCAGGCGCCCGACCAGCACTTCAATGACGTTCGGATCGCGCTCGTCGTCATCCGGATAGAGCTGCTCCATCAATCGGTCCTTGGCGACCACCTGTTGGTGGTGGCGCATCAGGTATTCGAGGATCCGGTACTCATAGGCCGTGAGCGCCAGTGGCTGCTCATCGAGCGTCGCCTGCTTGCGATTGAGGTCCAGCAGCAAGGGCCCGGCAACGATGGTCGACTGGGTGAAGCCGCTGGAGCGGCGCAGCAAGGCATTGAGACGTGCGTCGAGTTCCTCGAACTGGAACGGCTTGACCACATAGTCATCAGCGCCGGCGGCGAGGCCTTCGACCTTGTCCTGCCAGTTGCCACGGGCGGTGAGGATCAGGATCGGGAAGGTCTTGCCTCGGTGGCGCAGCTCACGGATCAGATCCAATCCCCCCATGCCCGGCAAGCCCAGGTCGATCACCGCCAGGTCATGATTGTATTGCTCGGACTGGTACAACGCCTCTTCGGCATTGGCGACCGCTTCTACCACATGCCCATTCTCGGTCAGGCGGGTGTGCAGGTGATGGCGCAACAGCGCCTCGTCTTCGACGACCAACAGTTTCATGACGCTCTCCCAGGCAAATCAAGCACTCCACGGGTGCCTCGCACCCAGCTTACCGACATGCCTGCGCCGGATCACCCTTTGGATGATCCGGCGCAGGTCAACGCTGGCCAATGATCAGAAAGCGTAGTTGGCGGACAGGTAGGTCTGGGCACTGCTGTCGAGGCTCAGCGAACCCTGCTTGGTGCCCTGGGCACTCATCTCGGTACTGGCATTGCTGCGCAGGTAACGGTAACCCATTTCCACCGACACGTTTTTCGAAACCTGTTGCAGGACACCGCCCTGCACACCTACGGCATAACCGATGTCACTGTCGCGGCTGTAGCCTGGCGAGTCCTGGGTCAGCTTGGTCAGGCCGGCAGTGCCACCGCCGAACAGCTTGGTGCTGCTGGTCACCGGCAGGAACAGGTCGTAGCTGCCCAGCAGGTTTTCCTGACGCAACTTGATGCCGTTGTGGGTGCCCGAGACATTGTCGTAGGTCGCGTAGTAGCGACGGTCGTTGTTCTGCTGGCCGAGACGAACACCGTAGGTGGTGTCCTTGCCAATCACGCCATTGGCGTTGGGGTGATCAAGGTTGCTGTTGAGCAGGCTGGATTTTTTCACCTTGTCGCTGGTCTGGCCCAGGGTCAGGCTGGCGAAGTTGTCGTCGGCGGCCTGGGCAGCGGCACTGGCGCCCAGCACGGTCATGGCCAACATCAGTTTTTTGAAGGTTGTCATCCTGAGTTTCCTCGTTCGCAATGTGCTCTTGGTTGATGCGTGCAGGTTACTCACCCCCCACTGAACTCCCCCTGAACACGCGCTGAACCTGGCCTGAACGAGCTGGACACGCAGTAACACTACCCAGCCGGGCGGCGAATCGGCAAAATGCCGCGATGAACTCGCTCCCCGCCCTGCCCGCCTGCTGCACGCCGCTCGACGCCCATTGGCCGTTGCCTGCCGCACTGCCCGACAGTGTTTTGCTCAGCACCCGTTTCGATCCTGCATTGCTGGTGCCGGAGGACTTTCGCGGCTGCAACGTCGAGCCTCCGCCGAGCATCCAGCGCTCGGTGGCCAAACGTCAGGCCGAGTTTCTCGCCGGGCGCCTGTGTGCCCGCGCCGCGTTGCTGCAATTGACGGGAGAGCCGTGCATCCCGGCGATTGGCGAAGACCGGGCGCCGGTCTGGCCAAGCGACATTTGCGGCTCGATCACCCACACCACGGGCCGGGCCGCCGCGATTGTCGCGCACAAGGAGCACTGGCGCGGACTGGGCATGGACCTGGAAAACCTGCTCGATCCCGCACGCGCCGAGCGCCTGGCAGGTGAAATCCTCACCCCGGCAGAACTGCAGCGCATGGCAGCAGGTGATCGCGCGCAGCTGGCGTTGCTGGTGACCCTGACTTTTTCGGTCAAGGAGAGCCTGTTCAAGGCGCTCTATCCCATCGTCCGGCAGCGCTTCTATTTCGAGCATGCCGAGGTGTTGGAATGGACAACTGACGGCCTGGCCCGTCTGCGGCTGTTGACGGACTTGTCCAGCGAATGGCACCACGGCGTGGAACTGGATGCGCAGTTCGCGGTGAAAGATGGCCAGTTGCTGAGCCTGGTCAGCATCCCGGCCTGACACTCGTCAGCGTTCGGGCTTTTCCTGATTGCGCGGCCAACTCAAGCTGAAGCAGGCACCGCCAAGGTTCTTGCTCTTGCCAATCAGCGCCCGGCCGCCATGCCAATGGATGATCCGCCGCACAATCGACAGGCCGAGGCCATGGCCACCCGAGGCCCGGGTGCGACTGTCATCCAGGCGCAGGAACGGTGTGAAGATTTTTTCCCAGGCACTTTCCGGTACGCCCGGGCCATCGTCCTCGACATCCACCCGGCACCGTTGCTGGCCGACCTGAAAGCTGATGGCAACCTGGGACTGCGCATGGCGCATGGCGTTGCTCACCAGATTCTGCAGCGCCCGATGCAGGTAGCGCGGCTCGGCCTCGACCCAGGCCCCGTCGCAATCGGCAGCCGACAGGCACAACCCGCGCTGTACCCTGACATCCGCGCGCAATGGCGCCAGCTCGCCGATCACCTGGTTGACCAGAGCGTCCAGATCCACCCGCTGGAAGTTCAGCGCGGGCGAACCCTGCTCCAGGCGGGCATAGGTGAGCATCTCATCCACCAGGCCATCGAGGTCCTGAATGTCGTGATCCATGCCAACCAGGTACTTTTCCCGCGCCTGGTCGGTGCTCGCCGAGCTGATCATTTCCAGGCCAAAGCGCAGGCGCGCCACCGGAGTGCGCAGTTCATGGGACACCGCACGCACCAGCTCACGCTGAATCGCCAGCAGTTGCTGCAGATGCTCGGCCATGCCATTGAATGCCGCGGCCAGGCGTCCGACCGAATCGGCACCGCGCGCCGGTACTCGGGTCTCCAGGCTGCCCTTGGCGATACGCGTGGCGGCCGACTCCAGGCCACTGAGCCGACGCTCGAGCTGGCGCACCAATAAATAGACGATCAAGCCGATCAGGCTCAATCCCAGGGCGGCGATCAACACCAGCCACTCGGGTGGATAAGGATTCATCTGGTACAACGGGCCGATTTCCAGCACCCAGGGCGTACCCACCATGCCGGCAAACACCCGGATCGAATCACCGCCCTTGCCCAGTGCCATGACCGTATCGCCTTCGGAGACCCGGCGACTCTGGTCTTCGTCCATATCGGCCTGGTCCACCGTGACCAGTTGCAGCTCGAAGCCGAAGCCCTTATCTGTTTTCAATGCCTCCAGGCGCTTGGGCTGCTCGCTCACCGGATAGCGCACCAACTCGTCCGCCAGCAGGTAAATAGTCGCCCGTGCCAGTTGCTCGCTGATCTGCTGCACTTCGCCCGTCAGCACCAACTGCTCTTTTTCACTGACCAGCCGATAGACCCGGGCCGCATGGGGCCCCGTCTGCTCGACCAACGCCTGACCGCGCAGGATGCGGGTACGCTGGCCCAGATCGAGACCGGTCTGGCTGAAGGACTGCAAACTCATGGGAATCCCCAGCAAGCGCTCCCAGACCACCAGCGCGCGATGGCGCTCGGTCGGGTTCATCGGCTGCAGGTTGTCGGCCATCAGCGAAAACGTGCCGTGGGCCAGGCGCTCGCGGTACTGCTCGCTGCGCACTTCGTTGAGCAGATGCAGGGCCAGCGCGCCGAGCACCGCCACCAGGATCAGCGCGGCGCACATGCCACCGTAGATGCGCAGGAAGATCGAGTTCACAGGGATGGGTCTACACAGGCTTCGGGCACGAACAAATAACCCTTGCTGCGAATGGTCTTGATCAGGCGCGGGTGATCCGGGTCGTCGCCGATTTTCGGGCGGATCCGCGAGATACGCACGTCGATCGAGCGATCCTGGCCGTCATAGCCGATCCCGCGCAGCGCGGTGAAGATCTCCTCGCGCGAGAGGATTCGCCCGGCGTTGTCCACCAGCAACCAGAGCAAATCGAATTCGGCGCTGGTCAGCTCGATACCCTGGTCCTGCAACCAGGCCTCACGCAGCGCATTGTCGACCACCAGTGGCCCGAACTGCAGGCGCCGAAGCTTCTGCGGCACCGCGGGTTCCGGTGCCTCGCTGCGCCGCAGCAGGGCCTGGATGCGCGCCAGCAACAGGCGCGGACGCACTGGTTTGCACACATAATCGTCGGCGCCCATGTCCAGGCCCTGGATCTGGTCCAGGTCGTCGGTGCGGGCCGTGAGCATCAGGATCGGACCGTCATACTGATCACGCACCTTGCGACAGATACTCAGGCCGTCTTCTCCGGGCAACATCAGGTCGAGGATCACCAGGTCCGGTTGCTCGGCAATTATCCGCGCCGCCGCCAAACCACCATCGCCTTCGATGGCGACGCGCAATCCATTGCTTTCCAGGTATTCGCGGGTCAACTCAGCCAGGCGCTGGTCGTCCTCGACAATCAATACCTGCCAGGCTTCTTGCTCCACGGGTGACCTCTGCTTGCCAGAACACTAATAAAGGGAGGATCCACTGGTATTTTTGTAACTTTTATAGTGGATAAGACTGCATAGACAGCAGTCGATTGTAACAACGCCAACCCTTATCAACACAAGCGGGCAAATGCGCTCGGTAAGCGGGATTTTTTGTGATAGGGTTCGCGCCCTTAAAATTCCACCCAGGGGATTTTCGGGGGCAAAAAACAGTGACAAACGGTCTGATCCAGCAGGGTCGCGGCCTACACGACGATTGGTGGATTCATACACATTTTACGCACAGCTTTATCCACAGGTAGTACGTTGCATCACCCCCACAAACGCATTATCTTGTAGCTCGCGCGCAGAAAAACCCTACATATAGGGTTTTGCGTCAAAACCCAAACACCAAACAGCCAAGAAACTCAAGTGCTTTTCTTGCCTGATTCCGGTGGAACCAAACACTTTTTCAGTAGCCCAAACCGCTCCCGCGGATGGCGATCGTTTTCAGGCCCAAAAGAATGAAAACGGTACGGGTGTTGCAGTCATTTACTGACACCCAATGGAATTCGGATCTCGGCCTCCTGGCCTGAGACCAAAGACTTCGGCATGGAAGCGGCGCCCAACAGCCCCCTTCCTCCTGTCCCGAAGTTGTTATGCCCGGCGCTTGCCGGTTGTAGTGCTTCAGGACGGAACGGTGGGCACCTTCGCGGTGCCCAAACAAACATAGAATGTGGAGACACTCATGCAAACCGACACAACTCGCGAGAACCCGCAGGGCACCTTGCCGCAGGCCGCCGATTCGACTTCGGATCTGTCCGCCACCGCGCCAGGCCAACTGCGAGTGATCAAGCGTAACGGCACTGTCGTTCCTTACACCGATGACAAGATCACCGTCGCCATCACCAAAGCGTTTCTCGCAGTTGAGGGCGGCACCGCTGCTGCCTCGTCGCGAATCCACGACACCGTGGCCCGCCTGACCGAACAGGTCACCGCGACCTTCAAGCGTCGCATGCCATCGGGCGGCACCATCCACATCGAAGAAATCCAGGACCAGGTCGAACTGGCCCTGATGCGTGCCGGCGAGCAGAAAGTCGCTCGCGACTACGTGATCTACCGTGACGCCCGCTCCAAGGAGCGTGCCGCCCACACCCCGGCCGAAGCCGCGGTCAACGCGCACCCCTCGATCCGCATCACCCGCGCCGACGGCAGCCTGGCGCCGCTGGACATGGGTCGCCTGAACACCATCGTCACCGAAGCATGCGAAGGCCTGGAAGAAGTCGACGGCGAGCTGATCCAGCGCGAAACCCTGAAGAACCTCTACGACGGTGTGGCCCTGACCGACGTCAACACCGCCCTGGTGATGACCGCCCGTACTCTGGTCGAGCGCGAGCCGAACTACTCGTTCGTCACCGCCCGCCTGCTGATGGACACCCTGCGTGCCGAAGGCCTGAGCTTCCTGCAAGTCGCCGAAAGCGCCACTCACCACGAGATGGCCGACCTGTACGCCAAGGCCCTGCCGGCCTACGTCGCCAAGGGTATCGAATACGAGTTGCTGAACCCTGAGCTGGCCAGTTTCGACCTGGAAAAACTCGGCAAGGCAATCAACCACGAGCGCGACCAGCAGTTCACCTACCTGGGCCTGCAAACCCTGTACGACCGTTACTTCATCCACAAGGATGGCGTGCGCTTCGAACTGCCGCAGATCTTCTTCATGCGCGTGGCCATGGGCCTGGCCATCGAAGAGAAAGACCGCGAAGCCCGTGCGATCGAGTTCTACAACCTGCTGTCGTCCTTCGACTACATGGCGTCGACCCCGACCCTGTTCAACGCCGGCACCCTGCGTCCTCAGCTGTCGAGCTGCTACCTGACCACCGTGCCGGATGACCTCTCGGGCATCTACCACGCGATCCACGACAACGCCATGCTGTCGAAATTCGCCGGTGGCCTGGGCAACGACTGGACCCCGGTCCGTGCACTGGGTTCGTACATCAAGGGCACCAACGGCAAGTCCCAGGGTGTCGTACCGTTCCTGAAAGTAGTCAACGATACCGCTGTAGCCGTTAACCAGGGTGGCAAGCGCAAAGGCGCTGTATGTGCCTACCTGGAAACCTGGCACATGGACATCGAAGAGTTCATCGAGTTGCGCAAGAACACCGGTGATGACCGTCGTCGTACCCACGACATGAACACCGCCAACTGGATCCCTGACCTGTTCATGAAGCGTGTCTTCGATGACGGCAAGTGGACCCTATTCTCGCCATCGGAAGTTCCGGACCTGCACGACCTGACCGGCAAGGCCTTTGAAGAGCGCTACGAGTACTACGAAGCCCTGACCGAGTACCCGGGCAAGGTCAAGCTGTTCAAGACCATCCAGGCCAAAGACCTGTGGCGCAAGATGCTGTCCATGCTGTTTGAAACCGGCCACCCATGGCTGACCTTCAAAGACCCGTGCAACCTGCGCAGCCCGCAGCAGCACGTTGGCGTGGTCCACAGCTCGAACCTGTGCACCGAGATCACCTTGAACACCAACAAGGACGAGATCGCAGTCTGCAACCTGGGTTCGATCAACCTGCCGAACCACATCGTCAACGGCCAGCTCGACACCGCCAAGCTGCAACGCACCGTGAACACCGCCGTGCGCATGCTCGACAACGTGATCGACATCAACTACTACTCGGTGCCGCAAGCGAAGAACTCCAACTTCAAGCACCGTCCAGTCGGCCTGGGCATCATGGGCTTCCAGGACGCGCTGTACCTGCAGCACATTCCTTACGGTTCCGATGCTGCCGTCGAGTTCGCCGACAAGTCGATGGAAGCGGTCAGCTTCTACGCGATCCAGGCGTCCTGCGACCTGGCGGACGAACGTGGCGCGTACGAGACGTTCCAGGGCTCGCTGTGGTCCAAGGGCATCCTGCCACTGGATTCGCAACAGATCCTGATCGAGGCTCGCGGCGCCAAGTACATCGATGTGAACCTGGAAGAAACCCTGGACTGGGCACCGGTTCGCGCCCGTGTACAGAAAGGCATCCGTAACTCGAACATCATGGCCATCGCTCCGACCGCAACCATCGCCAACATCACTGGCGTTTCGCAGTCGATCGAACCGACCTACCAGAACCTGTACGTGAAATCGAACCTGTCGGGCGAATTCACCGTGATCAACCCGTACCTGGTTCGCGACCTCAAGGCTCGTGGCCTGTGGGACTCGGTGATGATCAACGACCTGAAGTACTACGACGGTTCCGTGCAGCAGATCGAGCGCATCCCGGCCGAGCTCAAGGCGCTCTACGCCACCGCGTTCGAAGTGGACACCAAGTGGATCGTTGACGCGGCCAGCCGTCGTCAGAAGTGGATCGACCAGGCGCAGTCGCTGAACCTGTACATCGCGGGTGCATCGGGCAAGAAGCTCGACGTGACCTACCGCATGGCCTGGTACCGTGGCCTGAAAACCACTTACTACCTCCGTGCCCTGGCCGCGACCAGCACCGAGAAGTCGACCATCAACACCGGTAAACTGAACGCTGTTTCCAGCGGCGGCAACCACGGTGACGACTCGGCCCTGGCAGCCCCTGCCGGTCCAGCTCCAGTACCGAAGGCCTGCGCCATCGACGAGCCGGATTGCGAAGCTTGCCAATAAGCTGAGCCGATGAGCGCTGCCCGGCGCTCATCTCAACCCCCGCCAGACCCTCTGGGTTTGCCGGGGGTTTTCTTTTGCCTGTAATCCGCGAGCCAAAAAAAAACCGCCTCGATCGAGGCGGTTTTTTATTCAGTGACCGGCCTGGTTACTCAGCCAGCTTGAAGGTGATAAAGCTGGCGCGGCCCTGACGCAGGACGCGCATCGACACCGACCGATTCTTTGGCAATGCCTTGGCAATGTCAGTGAACTCCTTGGCCGACGAGATCGCCTGATTGTTCAGGTGAGTGATCACATCGCCTGGCTGCAGGCCGATCAGGGCTGCAGGACCGTCCTGGACTTCCTTGATCACCACGCCGCCCTTGAGGTCGTACGTCTTCTTCTGTTCGTCACTGAGCTCGACCACGGCAACGCCCAGGCGGTTGCTGCTGCGCTCGACGCCAGATTGCGACAACGTATCGAGTTCCTTGCCTTCTTCCGGAATGGCGCCCACGGTCAGTTCGACGTTTTTGCGCTTACCGTCGCGGATCACTTCCAGATTGGCCTTGGCCCCCGCCTTGAGCGCGCCTACCAGGTGCGGCAGGTCAGCCGACATGACGATTGGCTGGCCGTTCATGCTCAGGATCACATCACCCACCTGCAAACCACCCTTGGCGGCCGGACCGTCGTCCTGAATCTGCGCCACCAGCGCACCGGCCGGCTTGTCCAGGCCGAAGGATTCGGCGAGATCCTTGTTCACTTCCTGGATCACCACACCCAACCAGCCACGGCTGACCTTGCCGCCGCTTTTCAGCTGGGTCGACACGTCCATCGCAACGTCGATCGGAATGGCGAACGACACGCCCATGAATCCACCGGAACGGGTGTAGATCTGCGAGTTGATCCCCACCACTTCACCCGCCAGGTTGAACAGCGGGCCGCCGGAGTTGCCTGGGTTGATCGGCACGTCGGTCTGGATGAACGGCACGTAGTTTTCATTCGGCAGGCTACGACCGATGGCGCTGACAATGCCCTGGGTCACGGTGTGGTCAAAGCCGAACGGCGAGCCGATCGCGACCACCCACTGCCCGGCCTTCAGGTCCTGGGATTTACCGAGCTTGAGCACCGGCAGGTCCTTGCCTTCGATTTTCAGCAACGCCACGTCGGAGCGCGGGTCGGTACCGATCAGCTTGGCCTTGAGCTCGCTGCGATCAGCCAGGCGCACGAGAATCTCGTCGGCATCGGCAATCACGTGGTTGTTGGTCAGGATGTAGCCATCGGGCGAAATGATGAAGCCCGAGCCCAGCGATTGCGCCTCACGCTGGCGACCACCTCCCGGGGAACGCTGCTGCGGCGGCAGGCCACGCTCGAAAAACTCCCGCAGCATCGGCGGCAGGCCTTCGAGGTCAGGCATCTGCTGGTTGGAGACCTTGCGGTCCGGCAGCTTTTGCGTAGTACTGATGTTCACCACCGCAGGCGAGGCCTGCTCGACCAATTGCGTGAAGTCAGGCAATTCGGCCGCCTGGGTGGAGACGGCCTGACCCAGCACCAATACGGTGGCAAAAATGGTCAGGTAGGATTTCAAACGTGGTATCGACATACGGCTCCCGTTACGACGAGCATGGTTAAGCGATATGGAACAACAAGTACCGGGGAACAGGCGCCGATACTTTTGTTCCGGGAACAACTATACAAGGCCAGAGCCGAGGGACCCTGACCTATAGAAAATTTTAAGAAGTTTTGCAAATTGAAATGCTCACCAAACATTTCGACATCTCGTCGAAGAATGGCGCCAAGGCTGACCTTTCTCCGACGACCCTGTCGATCCGTCCGCAGCATGGGTGATTTACTGCTTGGCTGTGGCGTCAGTGCGCATCGACAGCGCAATCCGTTCAGCCGTGCCGATCGGGATTTCTCCCACCACGGTCACCATCATCTCGCCCTCGGGCGTGGTCAGGCGCCGGGACACGGCAACGGTCGGCCCCAACTGAGTGCGGGTGTCGGTGACGACCTCGCCATTGAGGGGTTCCAGGAATACCGAAAACCGCGCCAGGCCGTCGTCATACATCAGGCTACTGACCTGGGTCTTGGTCTCGGGATCCTTGTGCGCACCACTGCTGGTCAGCTCAAAACCCGGCGGCAACCAGTCGGAGTGCCAGACCTGGGCGGTCTTGACCGCTGTCGCCTTGTCGTTGTCGAGCACCACTGGCTTGCACTCGGCACTGGCTTGCAGATCATCGTCCGAAGGCGAATCGCGGGTGTCCAGCCGGGTAAACTGGAATCGCTCGAGCAATTGGCCTTTTTCGTTGAGCAACAGGGATTTCAGTGGCAGACCGGTTTCCCGATCCAGATGCAGTTCGAATCCGTAACGATGCTGGTCACGAGGAGTAAGCGCGACGATAACTGCCGGCCGCCCAGCCACACGCGACTTGCCGATAACGGCAAGGTCGTACCAACTCTTGAGTTTTTGCGGATCGAGCGCACGCGCTGATGAATCGGGAGTGCTTCCGAGCCCTGCTACCAGCGTGCCGCTGACGCATTGCGTACGGCCATCAAGGCGAACGACTTCCTGGGCCGAGCCGTCGAGCTGCAGCAAACGCTCGCGGACTTTGCCATCCTGGACGCTGTGCCAGATGTTATGGGTAGAAAAACTACCGTTGCGCTCGTAGACGAAGGTGCCCTGGAAGCTTTGCTGCTGCTCGGCCTGGCTCAGACGGTTCAACCAATCCTGAGCCTCATCGGCATGGGCTGGTACAACGAACCAGCCGCTCAGCAACAGCGTAAGTAGAGGTATGGCGCGCATGATCCCCCTTAACGGTTTTCCAGGCTCGCTGCACGAGCGTAAGGCAGGGCACTTTCAGTGCCTTTGAGTGCAGCTTCTTGAGCATGTTGGCGCAGATAGCCTGGCAGACGCTGATCGTGCCAACCTGGCTGACCTTGCAAAACCCCATTGGCCATTGGCCCCGTGGCTTGCGAACTCTCATTGTAGCCTGCCAGAACGGCCGGGCCTTTTACTTGAGGAACGGCAAGACCGGGTTGGGTGGATTGCTGGGCCAATTCGACACCGGCGATCTCATCCTGGTTGTACAGACGCACACCCGCCAGCACCGCCACAGTCACCGAAGCAGCAACGGCCAGACGCCCCAGGCTACGCCAAGGACCACGGCTCACTTTTGCCGGCACCGCCTCATCGGCCAGGGCCTGGGAAACGGCCGACGCCAGATCCAGACGCGGGATCAGCAGATCCTTGTGCATCACCGCCCGAGCAATCTGGTAACGCGCCCAGGTTTCGCGGGTTTCAACATCGTCGAAGGCATTCAATACCCGACGCAATTCCAGTTCGTCCGCTTCGTTATCCATCACTGCGGACAGCGATTCCTGCAGGGCTTCACGACTCATGGCGGTTCCTCTCTTGGCTGTCGCCGCTGTCTCAGCTTTCCTGCAACAACGGTTGCAGGGCCTTATCGATGGCTTCCCGAGCGCGGAAAATCCGGGAGCGCACGGTACCCACCGGACATTGCATGACGCTCGCAATATCCTCGTAACTCAGACCATCAAACTCACGTAAAGTTAGCGCTGTACGTAAATCTTCTGGCAATTGCTGGATGGTTCGATGAACAGTGCCTTCGATCTCATCGCGCAACAATGCACGCTCTGGCGACTCGAGGTCCTTGAGGCCGTGATCGCCGTCGTAGAACTCCGCATCCTCGGAACTGACATCGCTATCCGGCGGCCGACGGCCGCGTGAAACCAGATAGTTCTTCGCCGTGTTGATGGCGATGCGGTATAGCCACGTGTAAAACGCGCTGTCGCCGCGAAAATTTCCAAGTGCTCGGTAGGCCTTGATAAAGGCTTCCTGGGCAACATCCTGGGCTTCATGGGTGTCGTGCACGAAACGCACGATCAACCCGAGAATTTTGTGCTGATACTTCAGCACGAGCAGATCGAAAGCACGCTTGTCGCCGCGCTGAACGCGTTCGACCAGTTGCTGATCCTCTTCCTGGGTTAGCATGAACACTCCTCGATAAGCTCGGAGGAGGCTTGCAAAACTAATCGATCAGGCTTGCAAACATAGACTCGGGCTTTTCGCAAAAGTTCTCCCCCTCCAAGCAAGTTTCCTGTGCGCTCTGATTTGGCACACACGAAAAACGCAGCACCGGCTGGGCCGGCTGCGCGAATAATCCTGTTGTCGAATCCAGACGCAATGACCGCTACACAGATCCCTGCGTGAAACCGACGCTGTCCCTTGTTTCAGGCAACCTTCTATTGAGTTTGGGCGCTTGGCAAAAGTTCCCAATCTTTCAAGCAGGGTGAAACCAATACTGTATGAACCGAGGCGAAAAAGCGCTATATGTCGGCGAAAAGCCGACCTCCAACGCCCATCACAAGGTAAATCGCCCGACAATCGGGCAAGACCTCTCCGTCACAGTAGTTTCACATTGCCACGTAGGCCCGGCTATTGTGCCGATCCACCCCTCTATATACTAGTGCGCTGTGTGGCTGCCTCGACTCGCCGAATCAGGTGTCTTGCGCCAACCCCTTCCCGGGTCGCTTTGAGCGGAATCCTGAAATGAGCCAACAGTTTCAACACGATGTTCTGGTGATTGGCAGCGGCGCTGCCGGTTTGAGTCTGGCACTGACACTGCCCGAGCATTTGCGCATTGCCGTACTGAGCAAGGGCAACCTTGCCAACGGCTCGACCTACTGGGCCCAGGGCGGCGTCGCCGCCGTGCTGGACGACACCGATACCGTCGAATCCCACGTCGATGACACCCTCAATGCGGGCGGCGGCCTGTGTCATGAAGACGCCGTGCGGTTTACCGTCGAGCATAGCCGCGAAGCCATCCAATGGCTCATCGATCAAGGTGTGCCGTTTACCCGCGATGAACAGTCCGGCACCGAAGACGGCGGTTTCGAGTTCCACCTGACCCGCGAAGGCGGCCACAGTCACCGGCGCATCATCCATGCCGCCGACGCCACCGGCGCGGCCATCTTCAATACGCTGCTGGCGCAGGCCCGGCAGCGGCCGAACATCGAATTGCTGGAGCAGCGGGTCGCCGTTGACCTGATCACCGAGAAGCGCCTGGGCCTGGCTGGCGATCGCTGCCTGGGTGCCTACGTGCTCAACCGCGACAGCGGCGAAGTCGACACCTACGGCGCACGCTTCGTGATTCTCGCCTCCGGTGGCGCGGCCAAGGTCTACCTCTATACCAGCAATCCTGATGGCGCCTGCGGCGATGGCATCGCCATGGCCTGGCGCTCGGGCTGCCGGGTCGCCAACCTCGAGTTCAACCAGTTCCACCCCACGTGCCTGTATCACCCGCAGGCCAAGAGCTTCCTGGTCACCGAAGCCCTGCGTGGCGAAGGCGCACACCTCAAGCTGCCGAACGGCGAGCGTTTCATGCAGCGCTTCGATCCGCGGGCCGAGCTGGCGCCGCGCGACATCGTCGCCCGTGCCATCGACCACGAGATGAAGCGACTGGGCATCGACTGCGTCTACCTGGACATCAGCCACAAGCCCGAAGCCTTCATCAAGTCGCACTTCCCGACCGTCTACGAGCGCTGCCTCGAATTCTCCATCGACATCACCAAACAGCCGATCCCGGTGGTGCCCGCTGCGCACTACACCTGCGGCGGGGTCATGGTCGACCAGCAGGGTCGTACCGACGTGCCCGGCCTCTATGCGATTGGCGAAACCAGCTTCACCGGCCTGCACGGCGCCAACCGCATGGCCAGCAACTCGCTGCTGGAATGCTTCGTCTACGCGCGCTCGGCGGCCGCCGACATCCTCGAGCAACTGCCGCGGGTGTCGATTCCCAACGCGCTGCCGGCCTGGGATGCCAGCCAGGTCACCGACTCCGATGAAGACGTGATCATTGCGCACAACTGGGACGAATTGCGGCGATTCATGTGGGACTACGTCGGCATCGTGCGCACCAACAAGCGCCTGCAGCGCGCCGAGCACCGCGTGCGCCTGCTGCTGGACGAGATCGATGAGTTCTACAGCAACTATAAAGTGAGTAGAGACCTGATTGAATTGAGGAACCTTGCTCAGGTAGCTGAACTGATGATCCGGTCAGCGATGGAACGCAAGGAATCTCGGGGTCTGCACTACACGCTGGACTATCCAGAGATGCTGCCAGAGGCGAAGGATACGATCCTTACCCCGACCAGATGAGGCACGTTAGGAGCCCTGAGCGTAGCACGCTGAGGACCCGTTTTGTAACAGCTTTGGGCCATCTTTGTCCCATCGCTGGGGTCCTTATCGCCTGCCCGTGAGAACCTGAGCGAGGCCATACGGGGGAAACTGAGCCTGTAGAAGCAATGAGGTGGTCACTCCCAAATTTTCTGTATTTTCTCGTTAAGGTCTCTTGAGGTGCCCGTACAGCCACAAGGCCAGATGGACAGCCACACAGACCAGATAGGCAGCCTGTAAGGTGTCCATTGGGGTTCTCCTTTATATAGTGGTGGACTCAGAATTCCGGGGATGATGCCTTGAGGTTCTCCTTGAGTCGGGCCTTGGCATCCCGCTGAGCTTTGTCCTTACGGGCTTTCACTTCGGCCACTCTGAGGTTCACCGCTTCAGCATTCTTGCGGAGCCAGTCCAGACCACGAGGCTTTACCCGCCAGCCTTCACGGTTGCCAAAGTCAGATGAGACCTTCACAAAGGCACCCACCTCGAAGCCCTGCTTGTGTGGTCGAGGTGAGCCCTCACGGGCTCCGAAGTTGTCGACGGGGTACACAAAGTTGCCCAATGTGACCAGAGCCTCAAGCGCGAGGCGTGATTGTTGGATACCAGCGACACGGCAAGCCTCAGTCCACGTCAGACCAGCGCCTCGGGCTTTCATGTCGAGGGTCGAAGCCTTGGGCATGTTGGCATCTAAGAGAGTCTTAGCGGATCTCAATTCGCCCACAGCATTGTTACGCATAGCGACGAAGGCACCAGCGACCATTAGATAGAAGTCAGTCGAGACCCACATGGCATAGGCGATTGTTCCCAGCTCATCAGCAAAGGTCCCGCTACCATCCAAGCTCCGCAAATTTCCGGAGGTTCGTAGCTCTACGGAGACCGCGTTACGCCACTCAGACGGCGACTTACGGTCTGGTAGATTGAGCCCCTTATGGATCTCGTTGAGATGCCACATACGTTCGTCATTGGCTGAGAAGGTTTGACCCATCAGGGAAACAGGGATAGGGGTATTGGTCACGTTCATTGTCTTGTTCCTCTTGTTTGCTCCCTCAAGTTCGCTCCCACGGTCCAGCGCAGAGACCCGACAAAGGTTCTGGACGGTGGCATGAAGAAGCAAACAGGAAGACTCTACGAATTGGTGATTGCCCAGCGACGGGCGATAGGGAGAGTTCGGCTTTTCGGAACTCTCTCAGGTGAAGCGATGCCCCTGCCGATCCCTCTCAGGGTCGGCCTTACAGGGCTTCTAAGGGATTCCCTTAGGTCAGTTCAAGGTGATGCGGGTGATCATCGGGAAGGCCACAGCCTCAGTCTGGAAACCATCGGTGGTCAGCTTTACCTTGACCTTTCCGTTAGCCACGATGTCCACCTGAGCCATGATCTCAACGTCCCATGCTTGATGAGCAGCATTACGGGTCGCTTGGATCTTCCAGATGTCGCCGTTACGGCCTTCACGGTAACTCAGGCTGGTGAACATCTTAGGCAGCAGGAACATACCGTAGTCGGTGCCAGTGTAAGGCTGCACTGAGGCGCCGATGAGGTCTTGGAGGTCACCCTTGCCAGCTCGCTGAGCAGCTCGCTCAAGCACGGCAACCAGAGACACTGGCAACAGGACCACAAAGTCCGCCAGTGAGGTGCCCACGGTCTGATTGATGTTCATCGTCAAGATGTCGATGAGGTCATCTGCGATCTCTACAGGCTTGCCAGTAGGCTTGGTCTCAGAGACGACCTCGGTGCTCGGAGCGGTCGAGAGGATGCCAGCGATCTCGCCACTGGCGCCATACTCAATATCGCGCAGCAGCTTCTCAGCGGTCTGGTCCAAGGCCTGCTCAGTGAAGCCAGCAATCAAGGTGTGGTCGAGAATGGTGTGGCGGTAGCTGATCAGCAGAGCGGTGTCGGTAGGCTCAGTGATGATCACAGACCCGGCCAAGACGGGGCCCTTAGAGATGGTCTGGTTGTCCCAGTTCTTACGAGGGTCGAAGGTGACAGTGCGCTCAGCCATGGTGATGATCTGCTGACCAGTGGCCTCAGTACCAGCCGGACGGAACTCGCAAGGGGTTCTCTCAGCAGCCGCTTGGCGCCATTCGTCACCGTTGAGGTACTCATCGAGACCCTCGGTCAGAGTTTCCACATATACGGACACGTCGGAGGCTCCAAGGTCCTCATGGCGGATGTCACCGGTAGAGAATTGGATAGTACTACCGTTCTCGTAGGCCACTGAGGCGTGCTTTACGGTGTCTTTGGTTGGTGCAATGTATTGGTTAGTCAGTTTCATGGTTTGGTTCTCCTGAATTGGGTGATTGAATGATTTTGAGAGAGGTGGTCTTTAAGTTCCCTTGAGGGCTTACCAACCAGAGTTACGGGACCGGGCAGCCAAGATTTGCCGACCATGCTCACGGATGGCAGCAGCACGGGCTTCTTTCTCGGCCTTCGCTTGGGCCAGCTCACGGGGCGACCATTCACGAAGACTCTCAGCATGGGCATCGACTTCGCGTTGCTCACGGGCCTTCTTGGCCTGTTCTTCATGCTTGGTCTGGAAGTAGGTCTGTGCGTCCTCTTGGATGGCCTTAAGGGACAGACCTGCTTCATCGAAGGCTTTGATCACAGCGAACTTGGTGCCGTTGTTGCGACCACATTGGGCCATCAGCAAGGGCAACATGACGTTCTCTACATACTCACGGGCCAGGGTCTGACCGGACACGGTTACTTCATTCTTCAGGACTTTGGTGATAGTGATTTTCATGGGTTTGGATCTCCTGTGAGGTGACCCTTTGATCGACCTTGGCGCCATAGACGCGCACGACAAGACGGCAAGGAGGGAGCCGCATGGGCATCTTCCAAGGTCGATCAAAAGGTTCTTGGTTTGGGTTTGTGGCTAATGCTGGATCAGGACATGGCAAGCCTGAGAGGCATCGAAGGACAACCGTGGCGACGGTCGGGTATTGCTGGTGAGGGTCCACTACAGGAATCTTTTAGGATTCTCTGAGGGTCTCCCAATAGTGAGGGGTTTTAAAGGTTACCTTGACGGGCACCTTAAAGCCTGAGCGAGATTGGCTCAGTTCCCGTCAAGGGAATCCTCAAGGGCACCGAAGCGATGGCTTGAAGGCATACACCTTGGGCGACCAGATGGGTTACCCGTTCGGCAGTCTTTGCGGAGCACTTCAAGGCGACCTCACGGAGCATGGTGTTCTTGTCGAAGGTGACGATCCCAGACTCATAGGTCCTAAAGGATGCGTTTCGCTTATTGAGGACACAACGAAGCTCAATCAGTTGAGGTCGTGAAGGTGGAGGGAAGACAAGAGACAAAGTGGTCAGGTCGTCCTCAGTGAGCAGGGAGGTAGCTGGGCAGGCGATGAGATCGGTCATAAAGTTCTCCTTGGCGATGTACTTTGAGATTCCTTTCGATGAGGGTTGTAATTAACAAACGCCCTCTTCCTATGAGTCTGGTCGATGGGCCTCAATGAGAAACTTGAAGTAGCCCTTTTATATGTATAGGCAGATTCAAGGGCCCACAGTGGCTATGGTCTCCAGCCATGTGTTGGTTGCAGTTTCGGAACCTTGACCTTATTCCACGCTGCCAATGCCGATCCAGTCGCCTATATAAGACTGCCGACTCATCAGGTCCCCACGCCAGCCATACCACGGATGCACAGCCACCTTGGTGGGCAGCGTCTTCCCTTGTCGGATCACACGGATTAAGCCAGCGCGGGTCAAGTCCCCGATTTCTCGCTTGGTCCCGATGTCCGCCAGCTTGCCGAACCAAATGTTCCGACCAGCCAGTCCCAGGAGGATCTGCCGGAATACCTTAACGGCGCCCGCTGTGATCTCTCCTGTTTCGAGTAGGTCCAGTAGCTTGTCAGCCTCGACGGTCAAGTTGTTGGTCCACTGGTCATGAACAGAAAGGATCTCAAGGAGCTCCTCAGAGGTGCGGGCAGCGATTGGGAACCGGCATTGCTTGCCCACATCGGTGGTGATGGTGTGCTTCTTTATGTGGACCTTTTGGGTCGCAAGGATTTCACCTGAGCGGATGTCAAACGTCAGTTCATGCCCAGTTTGGGTGTCGAGGGTTGTCTTGATTGTGTTTTGAACGGTAGTCATTGGCTGGCCTCCTATCGCCTGATCAACAAGCGGGGTGCCTGTCGCAATAGTGAGGGTTTTTAAGTCACCTCTGGGTAACCTCTGGGTTCAACAGCCGCGCCTTGAGTTCATCCATGAGGCCCATTGCGATAGGGTTGGTGGACTGCTTAGCATCATACTTGCCGGTCTTGCGGATGGTCGGGACCACCTCGTCTGCAATCCAAGTACGGAATGCTTCGGCTGCCTGAGAGTCACCCCGCATGAGCATCCGGTAGACCCAGCCCTCAGAGGCCAGCCACGAGTTGGATTGAATCACCTGACTTGGCGGTTGTCCGGGGACGCGGTTGTGTGCGTTAGACGAGCCTTGGACTGAATCCAAGACTCTCAAGGCGTCCCGCCATTGAAGCGCCCCAGTTACCTTAGGGTTCTTGCTGCGATAGACGGAGACGGCATTGCTTGGGTCTTTTAAACCGCTGTAGCGTGCCACTTGTGTAGCCACAAACAACAGGTCGTGTTCAGGGTGACCTACCAGAACGTCCAACTTACAGGCTTTTACCTTCTGCTTTCTTAATATTATTATCCGCCACAGCGCAAATAAATTCAGCAACACTGGAAGCGACACTTCCACTCCCATACATAAAATCATTATCAAATTGATATTCGCCGTCGACACCTAAGCTTACAAGCTTCCCCATTTTCTTGCTGCAATCCGCAGCCGACACATACCACTTGTACAACGCTATATCAGAAGTCTTTGAATTAACCACTCTCCCTGCGATGACCGCAACGGAAACTTTATTTCTATTTGTAGAGAACTCAAATGAGCCGGGCTTTGCTTCCCATTTTAAACCATCCTTGGTTTCATCAAGACTTATCCAACTTGGCCCCGCAGAAGCCGAGAAACTGAGGATCAGGGAGATAGCACTCACCAATCCGATTGACCCCTTACGCATCTGAAATCTCCTTAAGACACGATAGAACAGTATCATTAAGACATCACTCTGGCGACCAGTGAGAACGTCTTCACGAGCGCCTCAGCCATACGCCCCACCTCAACGGCACTCCCAGCTCCATAAAGGTCATAACTGATCGACCCCGAAGCGTGCCCCAAGATTGACTCAGCGGTCCCTACAGGCACCTCAGCGGCCTTCAAAGCGCCAGCCAGTGAGTGCCGTAATGAATGGAAGGTTTGGGTCCTATCAGCCTTCAGATCCAAGACATCCCTGAGCATTCCATTGAGCAATACAGAGAACTGACCGCCGCCCAACGTGAACAACCGAGAGTCTGCCTTTTCGACAAACTCAAGGAACGCCTGAAGATCAAACCCATGACCCCCATCGGTCAACGGAATGACCCTCAAAGCGTTCTTGGTCTTCGCTGTCTTACCATCATTCCTATTGATGTCGATCACCCAAACACCCCCGACTCGCTTAACGTCCGCCTTGGTGAGCTGCCTCAGTTCCTCGATACGAGTCCCAGCGATGACCCCAAGGGACAGCGCCCAACGTTGCCATGCATCCACTGGAAGGGTCTCAGCGTGAGCCATTAAGGCTTTGACTTGATCCTGAGAGAACGCCTGACGGGAGCTTTCAGCGCCTTTGGTTGGCTTGAGACCATCCGTGAGAGCCTTGCTGAGATAGTCGTTGTTCACTGCCCACTTCATCACCGTTGATAGAGTGGTCAGGATCTTCCCCACCGTCAAAGGCTTGCGCCCTTCAAGGAGCTTGGCCCGAAGGTTCTTCATGTCCTCCCGAGTGTGGGTCTTGAGGTCCAAGCCACCGAGGATCTCAGCGATGGTCTTACAGGACGACCTCACGTCTCGTATGGTCCCTTCCCCCGCATGCTCCTTATGCTCATCCATGTAGAGCCCTGAGAGGGTCTTGAAGGTCAGAGGCTCAGACGGTAATACAGATAGGGACGGAGACAGAGCTACAGACGTGCTACAACCCTCACTCTTGAGGTCCCTCATGATCTCGACCAGCTTCCCCGGACGACCCTCCAAGCGCTCTTGAGCGGCCTCAAGGATCTCCAATGCCTTGCTCACAGCCCGTTGCTGATTGACTGTGAGCGGTAGCTTGGCGCTGGCCTCACGAAGGGCAACATGCTGCTCATCATGGATCATCTCGTAGGCAATCAATGAGCCATCCCCATGAGCCATCGTCAGGCAGCTCTCAGCGATGTCCTCAAGGCGCCCTCTCAGCTCATCCCAAGTGGCCTCAGGGTTGTCGAAGTGGAAAGCCTTGAGGGTCTGAAGGATGTCTTGGGAGATGGTCATAGCGGTGGCCTTGTCGGTGGTCCTGAGCGATAGCGTGAAGAAGCCCTTAGCGGTGCCTTGAGGGCGAAGGCGAAGGTAATAGCGACCAGACCGGCGATAGTGGTACGGCTTGGCGAGGGCAGTTTGTAACAGGTTTGTCCCAGTTTGGGAGCGCTGGTTGATGGTCATCGGCTGAAACCCCTGTATCCATTGGGTTTAGCCTCATCTATGCGAGTTCTACAGCAACTATAAAGTCAGTCGCGACCTGATCGAATTGCGCAACCTGGCCCAGGTCGCAGAGTTGATGATTCGCTCAGCCATGGCGCGCAAGGAAAGCCGCGGCCTGCATTACACCCTCGACTATCCGCAGATGTTGCCGCAGGCGCTGGACACTATTCTGGTGCCGCCCACCTACGTCGACTGAACTTGAGCCGCACGCGCAGGCGCCGATGGACATCCGGCGCCAGTGCGTCGCGGGGCACGCAGATCGAACGCACGCGGCGCTGGCCGTGCAAGCGAAAACGCAGCACCACGATCAAGGGCAATGCCAGGCTGTCGGGACGCAACTGCACCGCCTGCCAGCCGCCCGCTGCGCTCCACAGTTGCCAACCATGGGCATCGCGGCGCAAGCCACTGAAGGCCCGCGGATGGCTCAAGCGAATGTTTCGCGGCAGCACCCAGGCAGCATGCGCCAGGCACGCCAAAGCAGCAGCAAAGCTGGCCCAGAGGGGAATATCAAGCAGGAGCAATGACCCCAGCGCGAACAGCTGGGCAATCAGATACGCCGCCAGCAACTGCCCGGAGGCCTGCCAGCGGCATTCGAAACTACTTGGGCTGGACACGATCCAGAATCATCCGGACCATGCGCTGCAGCTCGGGATCTTCGGATTCGGAGCGTTCCATGAACCAGCCGAACATGTCCTGATCCTCACACTCGAGCAGACGGACATAGCAGGCACGATCAACTTCGTTCAGCTGCGAGTAGACCTCTTTGACAAAGGGCACCAGCAACACGTCAAGCTCAAGCATGCCGCGGCGGCTGTGCCAGTAGAGGCGATTCAGTTCAACATCTTCGACCATGGAGCGCTCCTCAAATAGAGCGCAAGTATACAGCCCGAGCCTGGGTAGAACAGTCGGCTTTGGTCGGGCACCACCATCCTTTTGTGAACTACCCATTTCCACAGCGCGCCCTTATGATGTCCCCCAGACTTTTTACCCTGCGATGACCCATGGCTGATTCCGCTTTTTTCTGCACCTTGTCCCACGAAGGCGTGCTCGCCGTCCGCGGCTCCGATGCCAGCAAGTTTCTGCAGGGACAACTGACCTGCAACCTCAACTACCTGAGCGACACCCAGGCCAGCCTCGGCGCCCGCTGCACGCAGAAAGGCCGCATGCAATCGAGTTTTCGCATCCTGCTGGAAGGCGATGGCGTGTTGCTGGCAATGGCCAGTGAGTTGCTGGAACCGCAACTGGCGGACCTGAAGAAATACGCGGTGTTCTCCAAGTCCAAGCTCACCGATGAAAGCGCGGCATGGGTGCGCTTCGGCCTGAATAACGCTGATGCGGCGCTCGCCAGCCTTGGCCTCGACCTGCCCGAGAGCACCGATGCCGTCGCCCGTCACGCCGGCTTGATCGCCATTCGCGTGTCCCCGGGTCGCTGTGAGTTGTGGGCCGCCGGCGAGCAGGCGCAGGAACTGGGCGAAAAACTCTCGGCCAGCCTGGCGCAAGGCACGCTCAATGATTGGCTGCTGGGGCAGATCCGTTCCGGTATTGGCCAGGTCATGCCGCAAACCCGCGAGCTGTTCATCCCGCAGATGCTCAATCTGCAGGCCGTCGGTGGCGTCAGCTTCAAGAAAGGTTGCTACACCGGCCAGGAAATCGTCGCGCGCATGCAGTACCTGGGCAAACTCAAGCGTCGCCTGTATCGCCTGCAACTGCCTGCCGGCGAACTGCCGGAGCCAGGCACCGTCCTGTTCTCCCCGACCCACGCCAGCTCCATCGGTGAGGTGGTGATTGCCGCCCACGCCGAGAGCGCCATCGAATTGCTCGCGGTGCTGCAAGCCGAAGCGGCCGAGAGCGGCGACCTGCACCTGGGCGCGCTCGAAGGGCCTGCCCTGCAATTGCTCGACCTGCCCTATCAACTGGATCGCGATCGTGAGATCCAGCGTTAATCCGCAGTACTTTTGTTGCAACACCTAGAGATACGAAATGAGCAAGCTGGCAGCAATGGTCCAACAGGATTTGGTTGAGGCCATCGATAACGATGACCTGGTTCTGCCAACGTTACCGGAAGTGGCCCTGCAGATTCGCCGGGCCGCCGAAGACCCGGATATCAGCGTCACCACCCTGAGCAAAGTCATCGGCCGCGACACGGCGCTGTCGGCGCGCCTGATCAAAGTGGTCAACAGCCCCTTGTTGCGCTCGGCCCAGGAAGTCACCGACCTGCACACCGCCATCACGCGACTGGGCATCAACTACAGCAGCAACCTGGCGATCGGGCTGGTGATGGAACAGATCTTCCACGCCCGCTCCGATGTCGTCGCTCAGAAAATGCGCGATGTCTGGCGCAAGAGTCAGGAAGTGGCAGGCATCAGCTATGCCCTGTGTCGCAGCCACACACAACTCAAGCCCGACCAGGCGGCCCTTGCCGGGCTGGTGCACCAGATCGGCGTGCTGCCAATCCTGACCTATGCCGAAGACCATAACGAACTGCTGTCGGACCCGGTCTGCCTCAACCACGTGATCGAGCGCATCCATCCCATGCTCGGCGACAAGCTGCTGCACGTCTGGGAGTTTCCGGAGATGCTGGTCAACATGCCGGGACAGTACCTCGACCTGCAGCGCCAGAACGAATTCGTCGACTATGTGGATCTGGTGCAAGTGGCCACTATCCACAGCCATCAGGGCAGCCACCACCCGCTGGGCCAGATCGACCTGTCGACCTTGCCTGCGTTCAAACGCCTGGGTATCAGCCCGGACAAGCCGATCACCTGCGCGGAACTGGAAGACTCACGTTCGATGTTTTATTGACCGACGAAATTTCCGCTGGTCGCGGTAAAAAAATCTATAGCGAGCAAAGCCCCATAAACGCTGGCTTCTGTCCGAAATAGCCGACTTGCTGGGCCACTTAGCCGCACCACAAACCTGAAAAAACACCTATAATGCGCCGGTCAATCGGGCCTGCAACACCTCCTTACATGAGAGGCACAGCCATGCTGGAGTCTGCGTCGGAACCTACCCCGTCGCCCCCACCCTCCAGCGGCTACAGAACACCCGTATACATTTCTGTTTTTTGCCTGCGTACCGCTGCAACAAAACGATTCCTTTTAGATCCACCGCGGCCAACCGGCCGTGTGAACAACCGACCATCAGTGTTTTCACACGGGCAACTGGCCCTCACGCAGGAGACGACACGTCATGCTGAGCTGGGACGAATTCGATAAAGAAGACGGCGAAGTTGTCGCCAAAGGCGCCAATGCTGGCCATGCAACAGAAGCCAACATGGACCGCCTCGACAGCGCCGGTGGTGCTGCAGCGCTTGAAGCACGCGCGGTAACCGCCAGCGACTCGGCCGCGATCATTCGCGCCAAGGCCGCCCTCGACACACTCGATATCGCCGAAGGCCTGGCTGAACTGGAAGGCGCCTCCGCCCGCGTAGCGGTCGACGAAAAGCGCATGATCAACTGCCGTGCCGACCTCAACCAGCTCGTCCCGTTCAAATATGACTGGGCCTGGCAGAAGTACCTGGACGGCTGCGCAAACCACTGGATGCCGCAAGAAGTCAACATGACCGCCGACATCGCCCTCTGGAAAAACCCGGAAGGCCTGACCGACGACGAGCGCCGCATCGTGATGCGCAACCTGGGCTTCTTCTCCACCGCCGACTCCCTGGTTGCCAACAACCTGGTCCTGGCCGTGTACCGCCTGATCACCAACCCGGAGTGCCGCCAGTACATCCTGCGCCAGGCCTTCGAAGAGGCGATCCACACCCACGCCTACCAGTACTGCATCGAATCGCTGGCCATGGATGAAGGCGAAATCTTCAACATGTACCACGAGATCCCATCGGTCGCGAAAAAAGCCACCTGGGGCCTGAAATACACCCGTTCGATCTCCGATCCGAAGTTCGAAACCGGCACCGTCGAAACCGACAAGGAACTGCTGCGCAACCTGATCGCCTACTACTGCGTTCTGGAAGGCATCTTCTTCTATTGCGGCTTCACCCAGATCCTGTCCATGGGCCGTCGCAACAAAATGACCGGCGTCGCCGAGCAGTTCCAGTACATCCTGCGCGACGAATCCATGCACCTGAACTTCGGTATCGACGTGATCAACCAGATCAAGATCGAAAACCCACACCTGTGGGACGCCGAAATGAAGGAAGAAGCCTCGCAGATGATCCTGCAAGGCACCCAACTGGAAATCGAATACGCCCGCGACACCATGCCGCGCGGCGTACTGGGCATGAACGCCGCGATGATGGAGGACTACCTCAAATTCATCGCCAACCGTCGCCTGTCGCAGATCGGCCTGAAAGAAGAATACCCAGGCACCACCAACCCATTCCCATGGATGAGCGAGATCATGGACTTGAAGAAAGAGAAGAACTTCTTCGAGACCCGGGTTATCGAGTATCAGACCGGTGGAGCATTGAGCTGGGACTGATGCCTCTGGTTCATCCCTGCTGAATGGCTGACCTGAAAAGCCCTGAATGTGAAATACGTTCAGGGCTTTTTTGTGGCCGGCGACAAGTCCGATAGATCAGACAGGCCATGCGCCAACCAGCGTAAGACAAGCCGCACTCATGCATGAGAAACGAACTCAGCGTCATTGATATGAGAAAGTGCATCAGCTGATTGCCGAACAAAGCAGCGACGACTCGACGCCCTCCGTCCAAGGACCTGAACCACGATGAAATTCGACCTCGCCTACTGCCTCGGCCTCGACACCAAGCTATCGATCTATGACGTGCGCGATCTGAATTTCGACGAGACCCTGGACTTCGACTCCGCGAAGGAGCGCTTCCAGTGCCCGAACGATGACTGTCGGCGGGCGTTTGATGGGACGAACGTGTTGGGGACGATCAATGCCAAGAGCGTGAACTACATCAGGACACCGCATTTCAAGAATGTGCCCAGCACCCGGCATGTCGAGGGTTGTCCGTATGTCAGCCTGAAGACGCCAAGCATGGAGAACGGGGAAACGGATGACGGGCCGGAGGAGCATTTTCCGTCGGAATTATTGCTGACTCGACGTGAGTATGTGCGCAAGCCGATAAGTGCTTCTGCCGTTGCAGACGGGTTGCCGGTGCAAGAGTCTGACACCTCGCTCACCCGGCAGATCTCCCCGCCTGGCGCAGATTCAGCGCCGGACAAGACCAGTGTGTTTGCGCACCCGGTGGAATGTTTTGTTTCCAATTTCGCCAACAAGGACCTGCTCAAGCGCATGCCGCTGAAGATCGGCGAACACACCGCCTCCTATGCCTCGTTCTTCAAGAAGATCGAGTACCTGCAGGACAACAGTGGGCTGGTCTACTGGGGCAGGATCAAGCAGATCAAGGATTACACCCAGAGCTTTCGCATCGACTTCGAAAAGAAGGTATGGCTCGAGAAGAAGCCCTACTCGGTCACCGTCTACCTCAGCAAAAAACTGATCGATGGCTACCGCAAGCGCAAGGCGTTCCTCGAGGAGATCAAGCACGCCATTGAAAGTGAGCATGAACTGTACTGCTTCTTTTACGGGGTGACGCCGGAGTTGAAGCAGGTGCCGAGCAAGAAAAACCCTGATCAGACTTTCGGGGTGTTCAGCGCTGCCATCGAGAATCTCGACCACCTCATCATCCGCGAGGCGCCGGGTCTGGATCACTGACGATCGGTCAACATCCCATCCATCAAAAAAATGAGTTTGATCCGCACGCAAAACAACTGTACAAAAACACAGTATTCGTTGATTTGCCACATTCAAGCCGGAGCAAGCCATGGCCTCAGTTGCGATGAAAGTCACCCTGGAACGGATCGCCCTGTTCCAGTTCACCCCCAAACACTGCGCCCAGGCACGGGCCATGCTCGGCTGGTCGATCGAGCAGTTGTCCAGCGAGTCCGGCGTCAGCGTCGAAGCCATCCAGCGCTTTGAAGCCGGTGCCGAGGTCCTTGACGTCACGCGCCTGGCCATCACCTACAGGCTGGAGGCAGAGGGCCTGGTGTTCTTCCCGGGATTTGCCCCGGGGCGCGGCATGAGCGTCAGGGGTTCGGCACCTGATCCGGTGGGGCGAGCCGATTTCGTGATGATTGAATGAGCCCGGCCCTAGCCCCTGGCAACCGCCGGCTCGGCCGCCCCCTCGACCTCCAGCCACCAGGCCTGTCCGCTTGATGGTTGGTTCAGGTCGAATGCCTCACCCATCTGCGGCGTGGTGATCGCCACATTGCGTTCCCAGGCCAGGGCCAGGATGCGATCGAAGGGTTCGTGCCAGGCATGCATGGAGAGGTCGAAGGTGCCGTTATGGATAGGCAGCAACCAGCGTCCCTTGAGGTCGATGTGGGCTTGCAGGGTTTGTTCCGGCTGCATGTGAATCAGTGGCCAGTCGACGTTGTAGGCACCGGTCTCCATCAAGGTAAGGTCAAACGGGCCGAATTGCTCGCCGATGCGCTTGAAGCCATCGAAGTAGCCGGTGTCGCCGCTGAAGAAGATCCGCTTGTCCGCGTCGATGATGACCCACGACGCCCATAGCGTGCTGTTGCCGTCGAACAGGCCACGACCGGAGAAGTGCTGGGAAGGCGTGGCGATGAAATGGATTCCGTCGACCTGGGTACCTTGCCACCAGTCCAGTTGCCGGACTTTGCTGGCATCGACACCCCATTTGACCAGGGTTTCACCCACGCCCAAGGGCGTCAGGAAGTGCCGGGTCTTGCTTGCCAGGGTGAGGATGGTCTGATGGTCCAGGTGATCGTAATGATCATGGGACAGGATCACCGCTTCGATCTCGGGCAATGCTTCAAGACTGATGGGCGGCTGATGGAAGCGTTGCGGGCCGGCCCACTGTACGGGCGAGGCGCGTTCGGCAAAGACCGGGTCGGTCAGCCAGAACTTGTCGCACAACTTCAGCAGCAAGGTGGAATGCCCGAGTCGGAAGACACTGTGGTTGGGCGCTGCAAGCAATTGCTCGCGGCTCAGCGGCTGAACCGGAATGAGCCCGGCAGGTCGCGTATTGCGTGGTTTGTTGAAGAGCATGTTCCAGAAAATACGCAGGGTCTTGCGCAGCCCCGGTTGGCTGACTGGCGCATGATTGCGGTAGCGCCCCTGTTCCTGACGGGAAGTTTTCAAGGCTGTGGCGCTGTCCGCCTGGTAAGAGAAAGTGGCCATGTGGAAATGACTCCAGAAACCGTTGGAACCGAAGATTCCTGTTGGACGAGGGTTGGCCAATGCACGCACGCGTCAGCCTTGAACTCTAATTATCACCGGCACAACTACACTGCACGGTGTAGTTTCTAGATTGCAACAAAGCCACGGATAAGTAAACTACCGAGTGTAACTCTTCACCCAACCTGCCGAAGCTCATTTATGACAGCTCCCCAACGCCTCACCGAGCGTAAGCGCGAAGCCATCGTCCAGGCGGCGATTGCCGAATTCCGCGTCAGCGGCTTCGACATCACCAGCATGGACAAGATTGCTGCGACTGCCGGTGTGTCCAAGCGCACGGTGTACAACCACTTCCCGAGCAAGGAAGAGTTGTTCAGCGAAATCCTGCGCCGCTTGTGGACCAATGTCACGGCCCAGGAAGACGCCCTCTACAGCCCTGGGCAACCCCTGCGCGAACAACTGCGGCAACTGCTGCGGGCCAAGTTGCAGATGCTCGCCGACAACAGCTTCCTGGATCTGGCGCGGGTGGCGATTGCCGCGACCATTCACTCGCCGGAGCGGGTCCAGGACATGGTGCTGCGCATCGGCGAACGTGAAGAAGCGCTGACCCTGTGGATTCGCGCAGCCCAGGCTGACGGCCAACTCAAGCCGGTCGATCCGGGCTTCGCCGCCCAGCAACTGCACGGGATGCTCAAGGCCTTCGCCTTCTGGCCGCAGATATCGCTGAACCAGCCTGCGCTGTCGCCGGAAATGCAAGGCACGGTGATCGAATCGGCACTGGATATGTTCCTCGCCTGCTATCAGTGCTAGCGACCTTCCTGATTTGCGCTACGCTCCCACGCCAGTATGTCTCGCGGACGACGGATGCGTGCCCGTGGGATAAATGACACTATTGGGCGGCTAACCCCATCTTTGGAAACTTTGAAAAAACACGACAAGTTATTTCAAAGCGATTCGAGTGCCTCTAATCCATGGAAAACCAACGCGGCAAAGGGCTGTCGTTTGCCAGGCGCATCTACAAACCCAGGATCATTGGCCTGGGCATAGGCTGCCTCAGTGTGGCCGCAGGCCTTTATCCTTTGGCCCCACCCGACTGGGTCTGGGGAGTGCTGCTATTCAACGCGGCAGTCTGGCCGCACCTGGCCTTTCAACTGTCGAGCCGCTCGGCATTTCCCTACAAGGCCGAGCGGCGCAATCTGCTGATCGACTCGCTGGCCGGCGGATTCTGGGCCGCCACCATGCAGTTCAATCCCTTGGCGACCGTGACCATCCTCTCGATGATGGCAATGAACAATGTCGCCGCCGGCGGGGTACGCCTGTTATTTCAGGGTAGCCTGGCGCAACTGCTGGGGATCGCCGTTTCCTGGAGCCTGCTGAGGGTCGGTTTCACCTTCTCGGTCAGCCAGGCCCAGGTGTACGCCTGCTTGCCGATGCTGACCCTCTACCCATTGGCCGTGGGCATGGTGTGCTATCAACTGGCAATCAAACTCTCCCAGCACAAACGCGCACTCAGTGCCCTGAGTCGCACCGACAGCCTGACCGGCCTGCTCAACCACGGTGCCTGGAAGGACCTGCTGCAAATCACTTTCGATGAATGCCGGCACCAACCAAGCACCGCCACCATCGGCCTGATCGACATCGATCATTTCAAGGCCATCAACGACACCTACGGGCACATCGTCGGCGATAGCGTCCTGCGCCAACTCAGTCTCGAGCTCAAGCGCAACTTGCGCGACAGCGACATGGCGGGCCGTTATGGCGGTGATGAATTCTGTGTGATTTTTCCTAATTTGCCGCAGGACCAAGCCATTGAAGTGATGGAACGCCTGCGCCTGGTATTCAGCCAGTATCGTCATCCACAGGTCGCCGCATTGAACGTCAGCCTGAGCATTGGCCTGGCGACGTATCAGTTGCACTTCAGTGACGCCGCCCAGTGGCTCGATGAGGCGGACAAGGCGCTGTACAGCGCCAAGAGCAATGGCCGCAACTGTACTGCCGGCGCCCGAGTCAGCGTGACGAATCCGGCGTGACGACCGCCCGTTGCGCCGGCAAGCGAATCGCTCGCGCCAATTGGTCGAACAGCGTCACCACCGAGCGCAAGGCGCGACAGTCCGGACGAGTCAACAGCCACAGACTGCTGTCATGACCGGCCAGCGACGCTCCCAGCGCTCGCATGCCCTGCGCCGGATCGATCAGGAAGTCCGGCAACACCGCTACGCCAAGCCCGGCCCGTACCAACTCGGTGACGGCGAGCATGCTGTTGCAACGATAGGCCGGCTGCACGCCGGGCAAGTGCTGACGACGCCAGGTGACGGTGAGGTGATCCGGCAGGAAATCGTCCACGGCGATCCAACTCAGGCGTGACAGGTCCTGCGCATCCACTGACTGCAGGTAGTCGACACTGGCGCAGATTCTGTAGGCCACCGCCGCCAATTGCCGTCCGACCAGGTGCTCCGGTGGCGAGCGGGTCAGGCGCAGCGCGATGTCGGCATCGCGGCGACTGAGGTTGGCAAAATCGTTGGAGGTGCTCAGTTCCAGGGTCAATGCCGGATAGCGCGGCATGAACTGCTTCAGCGCCGGCAGCAGCAAGGCATGCAGTACCGAATCGGTGCAGGTCAGGCGCACGGTGCCACTGACCACCTCCCCGCCCTGCTCCACACCCACGCGCGCAGCTTCCAGCGCCTGCTCGGCACGTTCAGCCTGCTCGGCCAGGGTCCGGGCCAGGCCGGTGGGCAAATACCCGGCCCGGCTTTTCTCGAACAACGCCTGGCCCAACGCGCCCTCAAGACGGCGAACGCCGCGAAACACCGTCGATACATCGACTTTCAATAGCGATGCGGCACGCGCCAGGGAACCACCGCGGACCAATGCCAGGATCAGGACGAGGTCTGGATAATCCAGTTGATAGTGCACAGCTGCATTGATCACTTGTGGAAACGCCAATATTGATTGCGTGAACGCCAATCTATAGTAGCCGCCAGGAATCAACCAGTCTTGGAGGCACGATGCACACCACCCAGCCCCTGCGTATTGCCCTGATCGGCGACTACGACCCACAGATCACCGCCCACCAGGCCATTCCATTGGCCCTTGAACTCGCCGCACGGCACATCGAACGCGACATTCAGTGGCAATGGCTGGCGACCGAATCGATCGCCGCCGATAGCGATTTCTCCTGCTTCGACGGCCTCTGGTGTGTGCCGGACAGCCCCTACCGCAACACTGATGGCGCGCTGCGGGCGATTGGTTTTGCGCGAGAACAACGGCGGCCGTTTCTCGGTACCTGCGGCGGGTTCCAGCATGCCGTGCTGGAGTTCGCCCGCACTGTAATGGGTTGGGCCGACGCTGAACACGGAGAAACGGCGCCTGACGCAGCACGTGCCGTGATCGCACCACTGACCTGTGCGCTGGTCGAAGCCATCGACCACATCCAGTTAGTCGAAGGCTCGCTGATCGCCAAGGCCTACGCCAGCAAACAGATCAGCGAAGGCTATCGCTGCCGCTACGGGATCAATCCGGCTTTCATCGACGAACTGCTGAATCAGGATCTGCGCGTCAGCGGCCATGATGAGGGCGGCGAACCCCGGGCGATCGAGTTGCAGGCCCATCCGTTCTTCGTCGCCACCCTGTTCCAGCCCGAACGCGCTGCGCTCAAGGGCCAACTACCGCCGTTGGTCGCGGCTTTCCTCGAAGCCTGCGCGAGGAACCAGCGATGATCGCCACCACACCACAACCGCCCTACTACGCGGTGATCTTCACCTCGCTGCGCAGCCCGGGGGATCGGGGTTACGCCCAAGCCGCAGAGCAAATGCTCGAACTGGCACGCGAACAACCGGGGTTTCTCGGCGTGGAATCGGCACGCGGCGGCGACGGCCTGGGAATTACCGTGTCGTACTGGAACAGCGAAGAAGCGATCCGCGCCTGGAAACACCACGCCGACCACAGCGCCATCCGCGAGCAAGGCCGCTCGACCTGGTACAGCGCCTTTCAGACGCGGGTGTGCAAGGTCGAGCGTACCTACGCGTTCAGGTCCTGACCCGCAGCGCGGTAATCTGCGGCACATCGACCCGGCGCATATACACCCGCAGCGGGTCGCTGATGTTGATTCGCTCGTCGATGTTCTGGTCCAGCAACAACTGGATCAGCTCGCGCTTGAGGATCATGGTCTGCTCCGGGCCGGGCGCCCAGACGAACTCGTTGCTGGGGATGATGCCGTCATCGGCGACGTCCATGCCGAACGAGTCCTCGCTGAAGCGCACGATGTATTGGCCAGTCTTGCGATTGAGACCGACGAAGCCCTGGAGTTGGTCGGCGGCCTGGCAGATGAGTTCAGAAGTGATGCGCATGGTAAACCTCACAAAAGGTCGGGACGGACCGGTGATCAATGGTTTACACGCAGGGCGAACGAGCGGCGCTCCCTCTCCCGGGGAAACTGCCGGGGCCAAGAGTACTGCAAAGGTGCGGAAAAAACCGAGCGTGATGGGCAGATTCCGCGTGCTCGCGTCATCGTTGCGGTTTTTCGCGAGCAGGCTCGCTCCCACAAAAACGCATTCGCACAGCTTTATGTCGGTTGCGCGATAGCACAACAGTCACTCAGTTGTTAAAAGGTATTCCTCTGCAACGCGACTGACGAAAGGACTTCGACCATGCCTACCCACTTTTCCCACAACGCCCTGCTGCTGAGCCTGCTGCTCAGCGTCGGCCAGCTACAGGCTGCCGAGCCCGCAAGCCCCAAGGCGGTGGCAACGGCCAATGGTATTCCGCATCCGGCGGTGATCGCCCACCGCGGCGCCTCCTTCGACGCCCCGGAGTCTACCGCCGCAGCTTACAAGCTCGCACGCGATCTGGGCGCCGACTACCTGGAACTGGACCTGCAACGCAGCAAGGACGGCGTACTGTTCGCCCTGCACGACGACAACCTGCAACGCACCACCGACGTCGCCAGCAAGTTTCCCGAGCGCAAGGACAGCCCGGCCAATGCGTTCACCCTGGCTGAACTGAAAACCCTGGACGCCGGCAGTTGGTTCAACACGGCGTACCCGGATCGCGCCCGTCCCGCCTATGCCGGCCTGCAGATCCTGACCCTCGACGAAGTCATCGACATCGCCCAGGGCAACCCGCGGCACAAGCCCGGCCTGTACATCGAGACCAAGGAGCCGAAGCAGTTTCCCGGGATCGAGCGCGACCTCAAGGACAAGTTGCAGGACCGTGGCTGGCTGAGCCCAGCCGGATCGAAACTGGCCAAGAGCGAGCTGGGCGTCGGTCAGGGCAAAGGCAAAGTGGTGCTGCAGACGTTCGAGAAGAGCAGCCTGCAGATGCTCCAGCAGGAGATGCCGCACGTGCCAAAGATCCTTCTGCTGTGGGTCGCCGAAGGCAGCATCGAACCCAAGTCCAAGGTGAAATTTGCCGACTCCGGCGACAAGGACAAAGCCAGCTTCTACGCCAAGCAACAACCCAAAGACAACGCGGCCTTCGAGCACTGGGTCGACTTCGCCAAGGCCCACGGCGCGATCGGCACCGGCCCTTCGGCGACCCGCTCCGACCTCGGCGACCAGAGCTACGCCGACCTGGTGCAACCCTGGATGAACCAGTACACCCACGATCAGGGCATGCTGGTGCACGTCTACACCCTCGACGACGAGCAGGACTACCAGAAGGCAATGGAGGCCGGTGTCGACGGCATTTTCACCAACCGCACCAGCGAACTGCTCAAGTACTACCAGCGTCCGGCAACCGGCACCGTCGCCCAGTTGCTCGAACGCAACGGCTTCTGAGTGGACCAGGCCCAGGAATGGAGCGGGCAACTGTGGCTGGGGCGTGACTATGGTCTGGTGTTCGGCAAGCTCGGCCGTACCACGCCCCACGCGCATTACGCCCATCAACTGATCATCGCCACCGGGCAGCCCGTCACCCTTGAACAGGACGGCGTGACACGAACTGGTCAGCAGATGTTTATCGAATCGATGCGTCCCCACGCCATTATCGAGGCCGCCGACCAGGTCTTCAGCCTCTACGCCGAGCCCTTGATGTTCGATGCCCACGTGCTGCAGGCGCACGTGCGCGCTGTCGAGCCGACATTGCCCGACCTCGATCTGGCACTGCAACTCTGCCCGCGCCGCCAACTCGACGACCCACGCATCGTGCGGGCCCTGGCCGCGTTGGACAATCTGCTCTGCGGCAAAGTCGCCGCTGCCTCCCTCGCCGAACAAGCCAACGTCTCCCTGAGCCAACTGGAACGGCTGTTCGCCCAACAGGTCGGCTTGCCGGTGCGCCGCCTGGTGCTCTGGCGTCGGCTGCGGTTGGCCATGGCCCTGCTGTTGTCCGGGCACAACGTCACCGCCGCCGCTCACAAGGCAGGCTTCGCCGACAGCGCACACCTGTCACGCAGCCTGAAAAAGATCTTCGGCGTCACCGCCAGCCAGGGCCTGGGCGCCATCGACATTTGCCTGCGCGCTTGAACCTCAGCGCCGCAGCCCCTCGGGCACTGCAGGATCCTCGCCCAACTGTTCAGGCCGGAACGGATCGAGCAACTGATCGACATAGCCTTTGGGGAAATCCGCGCGATTGCCGATGCCCAGGTCACCGTGACGAATCTCATAGGCCGGATTGAGCAGCGCCGTGCCCAGCAGTCGGTCCCACAGATTGAAGAACAAGCCGAAGTTCACGTTGCCCGCCGCGCCATATTTCATGTGGTGCAAACGATGCACCGGTGCCCAGGCAAACACGTAGAACAGCCACCCCGGCCGCATGTCGACGTTGGAATGCTGCAGCAGCAATTGCAGGCTGATGGCGAACGCCAGCAGCACTGCCACCTCCATGGGAACGCCCATCAGGATCAGAGGCAGGAAGCCGACCGACGCTTCCAGCAATTGGTGCAGCGGATGCTTCATCAGGCCATTGAAGCCATAGAGCCGCTCGACACTGTGATGCACCGCGTGCAGGCGCCACATCCACGGCACCTGGTGACTGGCGTAATGGGTCAGGCTGAAGCCGGCGTCGGCGATGAACATCGCCAGCAACAGTTGCGCCGACAACGGCCAATCGATCGGCCAGATACCCTCGAAGGACAGCAACGCCACCAGTCCCGGCAGCATCAGCAAGGCCGCCGCATTACAGGCTTCGTTGACCAGCGCATGGGCCACATCGCGCCCGCTGTCATCCTGGTCGCGGTTCCAGTTGGGCTCATAGGGTAAAAACTGTTCGGCGAGGAACGAGACCAGCAGCGCGCAGAGAAAAAACCCCAGCAACCACCAGGACGAAAGCCCGGTCCCGCCGACCAGGGCAATAGCGCAACCGAGAAACCCGGCGAGGAACATTGGTGCATAAAGTACGGCGAACAAACGTTTCATGAGAGCCTCCATTGATCTGGCTCCAGCATGTCGCGCCCGAACGTGGGAGGATTGAACAAACGGCGCAAAGCACCCATGTCGTGGATTAAGGATGAATTAAGTTGCAACCATTAACCTGATTTCACTTAAACAGCTCAAACCAAGGAATGAACCATGAAAACGTTGACCACCCTGTTCACTGCCGCTGCCCTGACCCTGTCCGCCGGTTTTGCCATGGCCGACGTCCGTCCTGACCTGATCCCTGGCCTGCTGAAGTCGGGCGCGATCATGGACTTCGAAAAACTCAATCAGGCGGCCCTGGCGGTGCACCCAGGTACCACTGCGGCCAACATCACCGACACCGAACTGGATCAAGACGCCAACGGCACCTATGTCTATGAAGTGGAAATCCGCGACGCCAAGAACGTCGAGTGGGACGTGAAGCTCGACGCCAAGACCGGTGCAGTCCTGAGCAATAAACAGGACAAGTAATCGCTGCCAGACCAAAAAGCCGCACACCCTCAGGGTTGTGCGGCTTTTTTCGTTCACACCGAGCGTTTATTCACTCAAGCGCGCCGTCACTTCATTCAACTGCCCCGACAAACCATGCAGGTTGCCGCTGGCCGCTTGCGTGCGCTGCACGTTGTCCAGGTTGGTGCTGGCGATGCTGGTGATTTCCGTGAGGTTGCGCGAGATGTCTTCGGCGACCGAGGTTTGCTCTTCGGCGGCCGTGGCAATCTGCCGGTTCATGTCGCGAATAGCCTCTACCGCCTCGGTGATGCGCTCCAGCATGGCGCCGGCGCGGGTCACTTGCTCGACACTCTCGTCACTGCGCGACTGACCGCTTTCGATCGCCTGCGCGGCGTCCACTGCACCGGTTTGCACGCTCTGGATAATCTGGTTGATCTCGATGATCGACGCCGCCGTGCGCTGGGCCAGGCTGCGCACCTCATCGGCGACCACGGCAAAACCACGCCCGGCTTCACCGGCACGCGCGGCCTCGATGGCGGCGTTGAGTGCCAGCAGGTTGGTTTGCTCGGCGATCCCGCGAATCACTTCCAGCACTTTGCCGATGCGCTCGCTGTCGGTCTCCAGACGGCGAATTACAGTGGCGGTGTTGGCGATTTCACCACGCATTTGGGTGATGGCGTGGATGGTGCTCTGCATCACCTGCTCGCCCTGTTGTGCCGACTGATCGGCATCGTCGGCGGCCCGCGCGGCATCGGCGGCGTGCCGGGCAACTTCCTGGGCCGTGGCGGACATTTCGTTCATCGCCGTGGCCACCTGGTCGGTGCGGCTGAATTGTTCGTGGGTGCCATGGGACATCTGCCCGGCAATCGCATTCAGCTCACCACTGGCGCTGTCCAGATCGGTGGCGCTGCGTTGCAGGCGGGCGAAGGTTTCGGCGAGAAAATCGCGCAAGGTATTGGCTGCCACTGCCAGGCGACCCAGTTCGTCCTGGCGATCGTTGGCCACCCGCGCCGAAAAACGCCCCTGGCTCAATTGCGCGACGTACTCGATCAAGCGCTGGATTGGCTGCACCAGATGCCGGTTAACCAGCCACAGACTGAACAGGCCGATCAGCAACCCCGAGATCAACATCACCACAATGCCCAGCAGCACTGTGCGCTCGGCGCTGCTACTGATCGCGGTCGATTGCTGGTTGCCACGCTGGCGCAATTCGTTGACCAGTTCACTCATCTGTTCGCTGGTGGCGCGGTCCACACCCTTGACCGCGTTATCACCTGCCGCCGGATCGGCCCCGGCTGCCCGATAGGCTTCCAGCCCTTGCTGATAAGCGCTGCCCAGCGCCCGGTGCGCGTCACGCAGGCTGTCGATCCGCGCCTTGAGCGCTGGCTCGATGGCCGGCTGGCGGCTCAACTCGCCAAGAATAGTCTGCACATCGCCCTGACGCGCCTGGAACTGCTGCCAGTACTTGTCCCGATCGGCCGGCTGCTTGCCGCGCAACAGGACGTTCTTCCACTCCTGCACCTGGATCTTGAACTGTAGGTTGGCCTCATCGATCAATTGCGAGGTATGCAGCGGCCCCTCGATCAGTTGCCGGTAACTCTGCACGCCGCTGGAGAGCAGGTAAAAACTGGCCAGGGCAATCAACAACATGGCGAACAGGCTGCCGCTCAGCAGCGCGAGGATTTGAGCTCTCAGGGACTTTTGCAAAAACATCGAGGGGTATCTCACGACAGGAATAATGCGGACAGCCAGGCGAGAACCCGGCTGCACAGACCAGCCTAGGCATCATCGGCCTCGACGGGCATTTCTTGAGCGGCTCCGACCAGCGGTTTAGAGCGCTTTCCGCCATTCGTCAAAGTGTCACACAACGGTCAGATTGGACCGTCATGATGCCGTTCAAGCGTCGCTGAGATGTGCCCGGCGAACGCGCCCTCCCGCGAGACGCCATGAACTACAGCATCGATCACCGCCACCGTGACGCCGATCTTTTTGGCCTGCTCTATGGCTTCAGCTTTCGCCCCGGTGAACGCGGTCGCGAGATTGAATCGGCCGAGGCGCTGAAACGCCTGCAGCAACCGGCCAGTGAAGACGAATTCCTCTGGCTGCACCTGAACCTCGCCCACGCCGCCTGCGAACGCTGGATGAAAGCCCACCTGGCACTGCCCGACGAGTTCTTCGAAGCGCTGCATGAAGGCTCGCGCTCGACACGCATCGAGCACGTCGACTCGGCCTTGCTGGCGGTGGTCAACGACGTGGTGTTCAACCTCAGCAACCTGCAATCCTCAGACGTCTCGACCCTGTGGGTCTGCGCTCGCAGCCGGCTGATCGTCAGCGCCCGCCTGCAACCGCTGCACTCGGTGGACAAGCTGCGTTCTTCGGTCAAGGCCGGCGAGTGTTTTCGCTCGCCCCTGGAGTTGCTGGTGCACCTGTTGCGCGATCAGGGCGAAGTGCTGACCCAGATCGTGCGCAAGACCAGCCTCAGCGTCGATCAGGTTGAAGACCAACTGCTGTCCTCCCGGCTCTCGACCAACCGCGCCGAACTGGGCGCCAACCGCCGCGTGCTGGTGCGCCTGCAACGCTTGCTGGCGCTGGAACCGGGCTCGCTGCTGCGGCTGCTCAATCGCCCGCCGCAGTGGCTGCAGAAAGAGGACGTCAAGGAGTTGCGCAAATCCACCGAAGAGTTCGCCCTGATCATCAACGACCTCACGGCCCTCGGCGAGCGGATCAAACTGCTGCAGGAAGAGATCGCCGCCAACCTCAATGAACAGAGCAACCGCACGCTGTTCACCCTGACCGTGGTCACGGTGCTGGCGCTGCCGATCAATATCATCGCCGGCTTCTTCGGGATGAACGTCGGCGGCGTGCCGCTCTCGGGCGATCCCGAAGGCTTCTGGATCCTGGTCGCGCTGGTGGCGTCCTTTACCCTGATTGCCGGGCGCTGGGCGTTTCGCAAGCGCGGAGATTACTGATCAACGACTGCATGCGCGCACGCTCCTGGCCAGCAACATACGCTCGCGCACTACGTCATAGGCCCAGTGGTAGACGTAGGTGTACGGCAGGAAGAACAACAGCACGCCGATGTCGAGAATCAGTGCCTGCAACAGGCTGACGTTCAGCCACCAGGCAATCAACGGCACACTGACGGCCACCAGTCCGCCTTCGAACAGCAAGGCGTGAACCACCCGGGTAAAGGCGCTGGGCGCCCACTCCAGGCGCTTGAGCAGACGGTCGAACAGGCCGTTGAAGAGCACGTTCCAGGCCAGGGCAATCAGGCCGATGGCGATGGTGGCAACGCCCATGTCGACCACCGGCTTGTCCATCAGCCACGCCAGCAGCGGCGTACAGATCAGAACAGCGAGCACTTCGAAACCGATGGCCTGGCCAATACGCTCGGTAAGGGATTTTTGCGGGGTCATGATCCAATGCCTTTACAGGTGAACAGGGTTGCCATCATCTGCCACGATATCGATACTTCATAATCAATAACCATCGACCAAGGCGATAGTTCATGGCCTCACATGAAGTGCTGCTGGCGTTCGTCCAGGCGGCGACCCAGGGCTCGTTTTCCGCTGCCGCGCGCAAGCTGGGCAAGAGCCAGTCGACCATCAGCGCGGCGGTCGCCAGCCTGGAAATCGACCTCAACGTCACCCTGTTCGACCGCAGCAGCCGCAAGCCCGGCCTGACCTCGGCCGGGCACGTGCTGTTGCAGCGCGCCGAGGACATTCTGGCGGCCAGCAGCCGCCTGGAGATGAGTGCGGCGCAGCTGGCGCAAGGGGTGGAACCGAAGCTCACTATCGCGATGTCCGATACCTACCAATCGGACCGCTTCGAAGCCGCCCTGAGCGAGTTCGAACAGCGTTACCCGGACCTCGAGCTGGAATGCCTGATCGCCGAGTGCGACGACTTGATCGCCCTGGTGCAAAGCGGGCGCGCCCACATCGCCTTCGCCGAAATGCAGGAGCATTACCCGCCGGACCTGGACCGCGCGACCGTCGACGAGCACACCGAAATCGCCTTGTTCGTATCGCCCTCGCACCCCTTGGCCGCGCTGTCGAAGATCGACCGGCAAGTGCTCCAGCAACACCGCGAATTGCGCCTGGCAACCATCATCAATCCCTACGAAACCCGTGCCCAGGGTCGAGTGTGGTCGGCGCCGAGTTACCTGATGCTGCTGGAAATGGCCCAGGGCGGATTCGGTTGGGCGCCGCTGCCGCGTTGGCTGGTGGCGCGATTTGGTCCCGGAACCCTGCAGGAGCTCAAGGTCCGTGGCTGGCCAAAACCGGTGGCGGTGGATGCGCTCTGGTCACGGCTGAACCCACCGGGGCCGGCAGGCAGCTGGATGCTGGCGAAGATGCTCGAATGACCTCAGGTGGCAAAAACCCAACCTGAGTGGCGTCAGCCCAACTCGCGCAGGCGCTGCTCGATGAAGTGTTGTTCGGGGACTTGCCGGGTCAGTTCCAGGGCCCGGCGATAGGCTGCCCGCGCCTCGTCTACTCGCCCCAACTGACGACAGAACTCGCCTCGCGCTGAATGCGCCAGGTGATAGTCGAGCAGTTCGCCGCGCGCAAGGATTTGCTCGACCAACTGCAGTCCGGCCAAGGGGCCATCACGCCGCGACAACGCCGCCGCACGATTGAGTTCGATCACCGGCGACGGCAGCGCCTGGAGTAATACGTCGTACAAACCGACGATCTGCGCCCAGTCGGTTTCGGCGGCGCTCGGCGCTTCGGCATGCACCGCCGAGATCGCCGCCTGCAGGCAATAAGGCCCGATGTCGCGCTGGCCCAAGGCACGCTCGATCAAGCCACAGCCCTCGGCAATCATTCCTGCATCCCATAGCGAACGGTCCTGCTCATCCAGCAGGATCAATTCGCCGGAGGGCGAGGTGCGCGCCGGGCGTCGCGACTCGTTGAGCAACATCAGCGCCAATAGCCCCATCACCTCGGGCTCCGGCAGCAACTCCATGAGCAGGCGACCGAGGCGGATCGCTTCGCGGGTCAGGTCCTCGCGGGTCACTTCAGTACCGACGGAGGCCGAATAGCCTTCGTTGAACACCAGGTAAATCACCCGCAACACGCTGTCCAGGCGCTCCGGCAACTCGGCCAGAGACGGCACCTGATAAGGGATTTTCGCATCGCGAATCTTCGCTTTGGCGCGCACGATGCGCTGGGCGATGGTGGCTGGCGCCGCGAGAAAGGCCCGGGCGATTTCCTCGGTGGTGAGGTCGCAGACTTCACGCAGGGTCAGCGGTACTTGCGCATCGGCGGCGAGTGCCGGGTGACAACAGGTGAAGATCAGGCGCAGGCGATCGTCTTGCACGTCTTCGACACTCCACTCGGCCTCTTCCAGCGCTTCGAGTTGCGCCACCAGTTGTGCCTGGGACGCGGCAAACCGTGCGCGCCGGCGCAGGCCGTCAATCGCCTTGAAGCGTCCGGTGGAGACCAGCCAGGCCCGTGGGTTATCCGGCACACCGTCGCGTTGCCAGCGCTCGACGGCGACGAAGAAGGCTTCATGCAGGGCCTCTTCGGCCAGGTCAAAATCGCCGAGCAAGCGGATCAAGGTCGCCAGGATCCGCCGCGACTCGTTGCGGTAGACCGACTCGACCAGCGCCTTGACCGCCTCGCCGGGCATCAGTCGGGCATGCCCTGGGTGACCAGCGTCACCAGGCGCTCGAGGCTCTGCCCCCAGCCCTCATGAAAACCCATGGCCTCGTGCGCCTGCCGGTCTTCCTGATTCCAGTGCATGGCACGGGCGGTATACAGGGTTTTGCCATCGACCTCATCAAAGGTCACTTCGGCGGTCATGAAAGGTTTGCCGGAGGGGATCCAGCCCGGCTTGAAGGCATCGGTGAACACCAGCCGCCGCGGCGCCTGGATCTCCAGGAACACGCCGCTGGTGGGGTACTCGCTGCCATCCGGGGCGCGCATCAGGGTCCGAAACTGGCCGCCGACCCACAGGTCCATTTCGCACTCGGGCGTGGTCATACCGTGGGGGCCCCACCACTGGGTGAGCCACTGCGGTTCGGTCCAGGCACGAAACACCTTGCTGCGTGGCGCATCAATCGTCTGACTGATGACCAGTTCGTGATCAGCCGGCTGCCGGCCGGCGTTGGAAATGCTCATGAATAAACTCCTGTCTTATGCTTGTTATCAGAGATTCAGTTCACGGACGGGACGGACTTCGACACTGCCGACCCGGGCGGCGGGAATTTTCCCGGCGACCTGGAGCGCTTCGTTCAGATCCTTGGCCTCGATCAGGTAAAACCCGGCCAACTGCTCCTTGGTTTCGGCGAACGGACCATCGGTGATCGACAGCTTGCCGCCGCGCATGCGCACCGTGGTGGCGGTCTGCACCGGCTGCAAGGCTTCGGCGGCGAGCATTCGCCCGCTGCCCTGCACCGACTCGGCGTAGGCCATGCACTCGGCGTCCTCGGGGCTGTCGGGCGAGCTGTGCAGCACGCGCTCGTCGCTGTAGACCAGGCATAGGTATTTCATAAGGCTCTCCCGCTGCGGGCTGATCAACTATGGCTGCAGATTGCAGGTTTGGCGAAAAACCCGACGATCAGGGCTCAAGCTCGAACAAGGCCGCACCACTGACCATGTCGAACGGCGCCGACCAATGCTCATGGACAATCCGCCATTGCCCGGCGATCCGCTGGTACCCGGCGCTGGCGCGCATCCAGCAGCCCTTGGTCTCGCCCTTGTCGTCGGTACCACCGCAGTGCACCAGCCAGTGGGCGAACGCCAGGTCCTGGCTCTGGGTGACCTTGAGTTCGGCGAACTCGAACAGGTGCGGGCCGGGGCAATAGGTCATGCACTCTTCCCAATGCGCACGGTAGGCCGCCTTGCCCTTGAATTGCAGGGCTTTGACCGCATCGAACGAGACGATGTTGTCGGCGTACAGGTTCATCAGGGTGTCGATGTCCTTGGCCACCACCGCTTTGCGGTAGTGCTCGATCAGGGTGTGGACCTCAGTGTTTTCCATCGGCGCGTTCATCACGGCTCTCCTGCTGTTTTATCGGAAGACACCCTTAGTCGACTGGCACTCACCGCATTCGACAGCGTGAAGAAAAAAATCTGTCCGACTGCAAACGGGATAAAATCCGAGCCTTGATTTCGCCGGATGACGGACACCTCAGTGGCTACTCAACTCGTTCCTTATGCACAGCTCTCGACGCTGCAACGCCAACAGGTGGAAGCCATCGAAATCCACCCCGCGCAAAAGCTGTTCAGCGGCGATATTCATGGCGCCCTGCATGCCCTGGGCGCGGCCGCCGGCGATGCAATCCAGGGGTTTGCGCTGGTCGCCGACGATATTCCCGTGGCCTTCCTGCTGCTCAAGCGCCCGCCCTTCCTGCCAACCTGGGCTCACGAAGACACCGCCTCCCTGCACGCGCTGCAAGTCGACCGCCGTTGCCAGGGCCAGGGTTATGGCAAAGCCTGCCTGCAAGCCCTGCCGGACGCTGCGCGCCGAGCCTGGCCGCAGATCAAGGGCCTGGAATTGTCGGTGGATACCGACAATACAGCGGCATTGGCGCTGTACCGGCAACAGGGTTGGGTCGACAGCGGCGACGCCTATAAGGGTCGTATCGGCTACGAACGGCGCATGGCCCTGGCGTTCTGAAAAGACCTACAGGTCCAGCGCCATTTCATGCCAGGCCAGGCCGCCGTGGTCTGACTCTGAAGCCTTGAGGTAGGCAAAGCCAAAGCCTGCATACAGGCGGATGTGCTGCTCGCGGCACATCAGGTTGATGCGGATCTTGCCCAGCTCGCGCATGCGTGCGATGAACTCGCCCATTAACAGCTTCGCCAGGCCCAGGCCCTGGTAGTCCGGGTGCACCACCACCGACATGATCACCACCTGCGGGCCGTCCGGGTCGTGGCCGATCATCTCCTTGAAGGCTTCATCGGCCATTTCCACCTGGTACGCCGCGCCCGAGTTGATAAAGCCAGCGACGACGCCCTCTACTTCGGCGACGATGAAACCCTCGGGCCAGGTCTCGATGCGCGTGGCGATCTTCTCGCGAGTGGCCGCCTCATCACCCTCGTAGGCCTCGGTTTCGATGGCAAAACAACGGTCGAGGTCAGCGACGGTGACCTGACGGATGACAGGCGAGGAAGCATTCATGGCAAAGGTCCGGACAAGACAAAGGGGGGCTCGGATCATAATCGATCCAGCCCCCTCCCCGGCGCCATGGGCGGTTACTTTTTCAACGGCACCCAGATTTCCAGCACGCCGCAGCCGCTGACCGGGTCGAAGTCGGCGCTGTAGCGCTCGAACACCGGCGCCTGCCCGGCCTCATGCCCGGACTGCGGCAGCCAGTGCTTGAAGATGTAATCGAAGGTCTGCGGCAGGCTGTCGAGCTTCCCGGGGTGAATGAACACTGCGTAGTCCTGGGGTTGGATTTCAACCCAGCGGTAAGTCTCGGGCAGGTCGTCGAGTTTGCTGATTTGCACACCCGCGACGTACTCGAATCCGCCCTGGCCATCGGCGCTGCAACACACGCCGTAGGTCACTTCGCCAATTTGCCCCGGCACCTTGCCGATGTGCGGAATGAATCGCTCCCAGAGTTTGGGAATGCCATCAGCCTTGTTCATGGAAAAGTGCTCGCCGAAACCGGCGATCAACAAAAAATGCCCTTTTTCGAAGCGCTGCTGTGCGCTGGCGCCCTGTTTTGGCTCATCCATGAATCACCTCCTGCCGCTGAAAATTGGGTTCGGCTGGGAGTATAGAAGCGAATTCGCAAAGCCCCAGTCAAAGCCCCGGCAGCGCTACCACAGCAGTGGCACCGACAAACTCGTTGTAGCCGGATAGAATCACGTAGACCGCGAAATAGCAGAAGATCGCTGCAGATGCCATATAGGAATACCGCAGCAACTTATCGCCCAGCAACTTGCCACCCTGGGTCGCTGCCAGGCACAGGCCGGCACTCCACAGCAGGCCGGCGCAGAAGAAGCCCGCCAGGAACAATCCGGCACTGGCAGGGCCACCGCCGCCGGAGCGGGCAATCAAAGTACCGCCTACTGCGGCGAACCAGAGGATTGCGCTGGGCGAGGACATCGCCAGGAAGATTCCGCGCAGGAACTCGCGACGATGAGAACCACCACTGACCTCACCGGCTGTCGCCACAACCGCACTGTGGTGAATGGCCGAGTAAACCATCTTCGCCGCGAAGTACAGCAACAACGCAGATCCGCCGATCCACAGCACCCAGCGCACCGCCGAGTACTGCAGCAACACGGTCATTCCGGCCAGGGCCAGCACCGCGTAGATCAGGTCGCCGAAGCAGGTCCCCAGACCCAGGGCAAAACCCTGGAAATACCCGCGCTGCATGGCCAGGGTAATCATGGCGATATTGGCCACGCCGATATCCAGGCACAGCGAGAGGCTCAGCAGAAAGCCGCTGGAAAACTCCATGTTTCATTCCGTTCGAAGTTGATTGAGGCAGTGCCGCGCGACACTGCAAAAAGCGCGCAAGCCGAACAGTGTCGTCGAAAATAGTTGCTTGTGGCCACTAGACAATAGCCCGTCGCCACCCTTATCGTGCGCCCAGACCACCGCAGTGGTCAGCGTCGCTCGGACGGTTCCGGGCGCTAACGTATCCTGAGGCAACAATGGCAGACCAAGGTTCGCCGCGCCGCTTTGCGCGCATAGATCGACTCCCCCCTTACGTATTCAACATCACTGCCGAGCTGAAGATGGCCGCCCGACGTCGTGGCGAAGACATCATCGACTTGAGCATGGGTAACCCTGACGGTGCGACCCCGCCCCACATCGTGGAAAAACTGGTCACCGTCGCACAGCGCGAAGACACCCACGGCTACTCCACCTCCAAAGGTATTCCGCGCCTGCGCCGGGCGATTTCCCGCTGGTACAAGGATCGCTACGAGGTCGACATCGACCCGGAAAGCGAAGCCATCGTCACCATCGGTTCCAAGGAAGGCCTGGCGCATCTGATGCTGGCCACCCTCGACCAGGGCGACACGGTGCTGGTGCCCAACCCGAGCTACCCGATCCACATCTACGGCGCGGTGATTGCCGGCGCCCAGGTGCGCTCGGTGCCGCTGATTCCGGGCGTGGACTTCTTCGCCGAATTGGAACGAGCCATTCGTGGCTCGATCCCGAAGCCGAAAATGATGATCCTCGGCTTCCCGTCCAACCCCACCGCGCAGTGCGTGGAGCTGGATTTCTTCGAGCGCGTGATCGCCCTGGCCAAGCAGTACGACGTGCTGGTGATCCACGACCTGGCCTACGCCGACATCGTCTACGACGGCTGGAAAGCCCCGTCGATCATGCAAGTTCCGGGTGCCAAGGACATTGCGGTGGAATTTTTCACCCTGTCCAAAAGCTACAACATGGCCGGCTGGCGCATCGGTTTCATGGTCGGCAACCCGGAGCTGGTCAACGCCCTGGCGCGGATCAAGAGCTACCACGACTACGGCACCTTCACCCCCCTGCAGGTGGCGGCCATTGCGGCGCTGGAAGGCGATCAACAGTGCGTGCGCGACATTGCCGAGCAATACCGGCAGCGCCGTAATGTGCTGGTCAAGGGCCTGCATGAGCTGGGCTGGATGGTCGAGAATCCGAAAGCCTCGATGTATGTCTGGGCGAAAATCCCCGAGCAATACGCGCACCTCGGCTCGCTGGAATTTGCCAAGAAACTGCTGGCCGAAGCCAAGGTCTGTGTGTCTCCGGGCGTGGGTTTTGGCGAGTACGGCGACGACCACGTGCGCTTCGCCCTGATCGAAAACCAGGACCGGATTCGCCAGGCGGTACGCGGCATTCGCGGGATGTTCAGAGCGGATGGGCTAGTCAGCAAAACCAACGCCTGACACAAAACCTGTAGGAGCTGGCTTGCCAGCGAAGACGGTCAATCAGCCGAAATAAATGGTGAAACTGGTGGTCTCTTCGCGGGCAAGTCGAATCGTCGCACCGCCGCTCCTACAGGGACCGTGTTCAACAATGAAATCGATTTAAAACAAAAAAACCGCATCGCTGCGGTTTTTTTGTGTCTGTCGAATCGCTTAAACGAACAGCGACAACAACAGGATAAAGCCCAGGCCCACCACCGACAGAATGGTCTCCATCGCCGTCCAGGTCTTGAAGGTTTCGGCCACGGTCATGTTGAAGTACTGCTTGACCAGCCAGAAACCGGCGTCGTTGACGTGGGACAGGATCAGCGAGCCGGCACCGGTGGCCAGCACCAGCAGCTCACGGTTGACCCCAGGGATCATCCCCACCACCGGCACCACAATGCCCGCGCCAGTAATGGTCGCCACGGTTGCCGAACCGGTAGCGATACGGATCACCGCGGCCACCAGCCAGGCCAGCAGGATCGGCGAGATCTGCGCGGCCACCGCCATGTGCCCGATCACGTCACCCACGCCGCTGGTCACCAGCATCTGCTTGAAGCCACCACCCGCACCGATGATCAGAATGATCGCGGCGGTGGGCGCCAGGCTCGCGTCGAGCCACTTGAGCATCTGCTGGGAGCCGATGCCCTGCTTGTAGCCGAAGGTGTACAGCGACAACAGCAACGCCAGCAGCAGCGCCGAGATCGGGTGGCCGATCAGGTCCATGAAGGTGCGGAAGAAGTTGCCGTCAGGCAGCACTACGTCGGCAAAGGTCTTGAGCAGCATCAGGAACACCGGCGACAGCACGGTGACCAGGGTGATGCCGAAGCTCGGCAAGGTGGCCGAATCGGTCTCGCGGGCCAGTTGATCCACCAGTTCCTGGTTCGGGTGACCGGGAATGTGCTTGGCAATGAAGGTACCGAAGATCGGACCGGCGATGATCGCCGTTGGCAGCGCCACGATCAGGCCGTACAGGATGGTCTTGCCGATGTCGGCACCGAATACGCCGATCGCCAGCAGCGGGCCCGGGTGCGGTGGCACCAGGCCGTGCACCGCAGACAGACCGGCCAGCAGCGGGATACCGATCTTGATGATCGACACGCCGGTGCGCCGGGCGACGATGAACACCAGCGGGATCAGCAGCACGAAGCCGATTTCGAAGAACAGCGGGATGCCCACCAGGAACGCGGCGAACATCATTGCCCACTGCACCTTGTCCTTGCCGAAGGCACGGATCAGGGTCTGGGCAATCTGATCCGCCCCGCCCGACTCGGCCATCATCTTGCCGAGCATGGTGCCCAGCGCGAGGATGATCCCGACGAACCCCAGTACCCCACCGAAGCCGTCCTGGAACGCCTTGATGATGGTGCCGATCGGCATGCCCGAAGTCAGCCCGAGGAACGCGGCCGCGATGATCAACGCAATGAAGGGATGCAACTTGAACTTGGTGATCAGGACAATCAAGCCAATCACCGTGACCACTGCATCGAGCAGCAGGAACGTGTCGTGGGACATGCCGAACATTAGGGGTGTCTCCTGGTTGTTGTTGTTATTAAAGCGGGTAATTCAATAGCCATCAGGACAGCGCTACCTTTGAAAGCAAAACTCATACGGCGAGCTTCAGGCCATGCCCAAGCCACCAATCGTGGGCTTGCGCGGCCAATTGCTCGACGCTGTGAACGGAGGCATTGAGGGCCAGGGTCAGCGGTTCACCGACCGGCGACTCGAGGGTGGCGAACTGACTATCGATCAGGGTCGACGGCATGAAGTGCCCCGGACGATGGGAGACCCGGTCGGCGGCCACCTCGCGACTCAGTTCGAGAAACACGAAGCCCAGGCCCGGCAAGGCGCTGCGCAAGCGCTCGCGATAACTGTGCTTGAGGGCCGAACAGGTCAACACCGGGCGCTGGCCCTTGGCATCGACGCGACGCAGTTCGTCGCACAGGCTGTCGAGCCAGCCGGCACGGTCGTCGTCGTTCAGGGGAATGCCGGCGCTCATCTTCTCGATGTTGGCCGTTGGATGAAAGGAATCGCCTTCGATACCGGTTGCGCCGCTGAGCTGGCACAAGGCCTCGCTGACGCTGGACTTGCCGCAGCCGGCCACGCCCATGATGACCAGGGCGGAGATTGGTTGACTCATGTAACACCTCAGCGCGCAGACAGCGCTACCTTTGCTCATTGAAACTCTAGTGCAAACGCAGCCATTGCCGACGACTTCTTGTCGTTTTTATGGGTTGCAACACATTCTTGTCCAACGCCGACAGGCAGGGATCAGGCAACCCCCGCTCAATCATTTGCAGCCGCATCGAGACAGCGCTACCTTAGTGCCTTGAATTTTGTTTGGCAAGCCGCCCGATGACCTCGACCAAAAACGATAAAAATACCCGCACCACTGGCCGCCCTACCCTCAACGAAGTTGCCCGCCTGGCCGGGGTCAGTCCGATCACCGCTTCGCGCGCCTTGCGCGGGGTCAGCACGGTGGCCACCGAACTGGTGGAAAAAGTCCAGCAGGCCGCCTCGCAACTCAATTACGTGGTCAACCCCGCGGCCCGCGCCCTGGCCTCGGCGCAGAGTCAATCGGTGGTGGTACTGGTGCCGTCGCTGTCGAACCTGCTGTTCATCGAAACCCTCGAAGCCATCCATCAGGTGTTGCGCCCCAAAGGCTTCGAAGTGCTGATCGGCAACTGCCATTACTCCCGTGACGAAGAAGAAAACCTGCTGCGCAATTACATGGCCTACCAGCCACGCGGCTTGCTGCTGACCGGTTTTGACCGCACCGATAGCGCCCGGCGGATGGTCGAGACGAGCAATGTGCCCTGCGTCTACATGATGGACCTGGACCCCGATGCCGGCGTGAACTGCGTCGGCTTCTCGCAAATCAGCGCCGGTGAAACTGCCGCGCAACATTTGCTCGCCCGCGGCCGGAAAAAACTGGCGTACATCGGCGCACAACTCGACCAGCGCACCCTGCTGCGTGGCGAAGGCTTCCGCCGCGCCCTGCAGCATGCCGGCCGCCATGATCCGGATCTGGAATTGCTGACGCCGCGCCCCTCCTCGGTCGGACTGGGCGGCGAGTTGTTCCTGCAGATGATGGCCAACCACCCCGAAGTCGATGCGATCTTCTTCGGCAACGACGACCTGGCCCACGGCGCCCTGCTCGAGGCCATGCGCCACGGCATCAAGGTTCCCGAGCAGGTGGCGGTGCTGGGCTTCAACGACCTGCCCGCTTCCGAACACATGGTGCCGCGCCTGAGCAGCATCAGCACCCCGCGCGAAGCCATCGGCCGGCGGGCCGCCGAACACCTGCTGACGCTGATGGCCGGCAACCGTATCGCCAAACCGCTGGTGGACATGGGTTTCGAACTCAAGGTCCGTGAAAGCACTTGAGTTCGAGGCCGCTACGATTCAGTGGAGCGGATTCAGTTGAGCTGCAAACTCGAACTGAACTGGCCGATGGCGTCCACCACGTGACGTGAACCCTGCTGGATTTCCAGGATGACCTCACCCGCCTCGTTCGCCAGTTCGACCCCGAGTCCGGTGCGACTCAGGCTCGACTGCATGCTCGATACCGCGCTCAGCGACAAGTCGTGGTTCTTGCGCACCACATCGACGATCTCCAGGGTCGCCTTGCTGGTCCGCGCCGCCAGGCTACGCACTTCATCGGCCACCACCGCAAAGCCACGACCATGCTCGCCAGCCCGCGCCGCTTCGATGGCAGCGTTGAGTGCCAGCAGGTTGGTCTGGTCGGCAATCCCACGGATGGTCTGCACGATGCTGCCGATGATGTCCGATTGCTTGCTCACCGCATCGATGCTCAGCGCCGCTTCATTCAGGTCCCGGGAAATCTCCTCGATGATCTGCACGGTCTGCTGCACCACCTGCGAGCCTTTGCGGGCACAAGCGTCGTTTTGCACCGAGGTGGCGTGAGCGGATTCCGCAGCGGTCTGCAGGGTGGTCATTTGCGGGGTGATGTCGCTGGCGAACTTGACCACTTTGTACAAGCGCCCGCGGGCATCGAAGATCGGGTTGTAGGACGCTTCGAGGTAAACCATGCGGCCATATTTATCGACCCGCTCAAACCGGTGGGAATGGAATTCGCCTCGGTTCAGTGAGGCCCAGAACGCCTTATAGGCCGCCGACTCGCTTTCCGAGCGGTGACAGAACAGGCTGTGGTGCTGCCCGACCACCTCGCCCAGCGAGTAATGCATGGTCTGCAGGAAGTTTTCATTGGCCTTGATGACCCTGCCATCGGGTGAAAACTCGATCACTGCCATCGCTCGCCCGACGGCGTTTACCAGACTCTGATTTTCATGTTCCTTATGGACCCGGGCAGTGATATCCGTGGCCACCTTGATCACGCTGGTGACCTGGCGGTCGACACCGAACACCGGCATGTAACTCGCTTCCAGCCAGACTTCCTGGCCCTTCTTGTTCAAGCGCTGGAAGGTCCCGCTGCTGGGCTCGCCGCGCCCCAGATCACGCCAGAAGCGTTGGTAATCGACACTGCTGGCGTAGTCATCCTCACAGAAAATCCGATGATGCTTGCCACGGATTTCCTCAAGGGAATAGCCGACGGCCGCGCAGAAGTTTTCATTGGCATCGAGAATCACCCCCGTCGGACCGAACTCGATCATGGCCATCGAACGGCTGATCGCCGCCCATTTGGCATTGGCTTCGGTCAACGCGCAGGTGGTTCGTTGAATCTCGAGCAGGTCGGATTTGTGATGTAGGTTAAACATGGTCGTATTGCCCCAAGCACGGTTTTTTTGATTGATGAAAGTTCATCGGTCTTTCAACGTATCCACCACAACGTTCCATGGAACAGGCACACACACCCCTCTGCGGGAGGGTCAGATCAAGTGAATAACAGAGTTGAATCGGAGGTTCGTGCCGCACGTTCCTACTGGGGCGCCCCTCTCTTGATTGCCCGGGACAGGCCAACTCAAGCGCCAGGATCAGTCGCTCAGCCGTAAGCATAGACAGGCTCTTCACGGCTGCAAGGCCATCATTAAGCCAGTAATCGGGACAAAATCGGTTCAGCGCCAACCGTCGGTCTCTTATACTCTGCGCCCTTGAGAATCGATGACAGTTACCATGCCCGACACCCAGTACAGCCAGCTCGATGAAGCCCTGTGGCCACTGATGAACAAGTTCTATCGCAGCCACCAATCGTCGATGAAAGCGGTGCGTGACGCGCAGCTGTGGGTCGGCCGGCGTGACGAAATCATCGCCGGGCTGTGCTTGCGGCCGGTGGCATCGGGGTTCTGGTTGACGGGCTTGTTTGTCGCCCCGGCCTGTCGCGGCCAGGGTGTGGCGGCGGCCTTGATGGCCGAGGCGCTGGCGACGATCAGCACGCCGGTGTGGCTGTTCTGTCACCCGGATCTGCAAGGCTTCTATGAGCGCAGCGGTTTCAGCGCCCATCCGCTGCTGCCCCAGGCGCTGGGCGAGCGCCTGCTGCGCTACCGCCGCAGCAAGCCGATGATCGCCATGGCCCGGGGTTGAACGGGTTCAGTCGTCGGCGTTGGGATCAAGATCGGGGAACATGACTTCGGTGAAGCCGAACTTGCGGAAGTCGCTGATGCGCGACGGGTACAACCGACCGATCAGGTGATCACACTCGTGCTGCACTACCCGCGCATGAAACCCAGAGGCATAGCGCACAATCGGCTCGCCCTTCGGATCGAACCCTTCATAGCGGATGTGCTGGTAACGCTCGACGGCCCCACGCAGGCCCGGCACCGACAGGCAGCCTTCGAAGCCCTCTTCCATGCTCGGGTCCAACGGGGTGATCAACGGATTGATCAGGATGGTCTGCGGCACCGCTTCAGCGTCGGGATAGCGCTCGCTGTGCTCGAAGCCGAAGATCACCAGTTGCAGGTCGACACCAATCTGCGGCGCGGCCAGGCCGACGCCACCGACGCTTTCCATGGTCTGGAACATGTCGTCGATCAACTGCCACAGCTCCGGGCTGTCGAACATTTCCGCCGGGACCGGTGGGGCAATACGCAGCAGGCGTTCATCGCCCATTTTGAGAATTTCACGGATCATGATCAGGCTTCGTCAGAGGTCGGTTTGAGCGAGTGGTCCCGTCCCAATCCCGAAACGTGTTGTTTGGGTTCGTGCTCGTGCTCACCCGGGACTTTTTCCCCCGGATCCTTGCCTTCACTCGACATGTGTTCGATCACCGCATTCATTTCAGCGCCGAGCAGCAGCACCGCCGCGGAAATGTAGAAGTACAGCAACAGCACGATGATCGCACCGATACTGCCATACATGGCGTTGTAGTTGGCAAAGGTCTTCACATAGAAACCAAAGCCCAGGGACGCGATGATCCACACCACGACTGCCAGCACCGAGCCCGGGGTAATGAAGCGGAATTCCTGCTTAACGTCCGGCATCACGTAGTAGATCAACGCGACCGCGATCATCAGCAGGATCACAATCACCGGCCAGCGCAGAATCGTCCAGACCGTGACGATGAACTCCTGCATGCCGATCTGCGCGGCAATCCACTCCATCACCTGCGGGCCCAGCACCATCAGCGCGGCAGCGATCAGGAGCATGCCGGCAATGCCGACGGTATAGATAATCGACAGCGGAAAGCGCTTCCACACCGGCCGCCCTTCAACCACGTCGTAGGCGGCGTTCATCGCGCTCATCATCAGCCGCACACCGGCCGAGGCAGTCCACAGGGCGATGACGATACCCACCGAGAGCAGTCCGCCCTTGGATTGCTGCAGTTGGTCGATGACCGGATTGACCTGTTCCAGGGCCTGCGGCGGCAATACCAGTTCCGACTGCAGGCGCAGCCAGGAGAAAAAGTCCGGCAGGTGCAGGAAACCGATCAGGGCGATCAGGAACAGGATGAAAGGAAACAGCGAGAACAACATCTGATAGGCCAGTGCCGAGGCGTAGGTCGACATTTCGTCATCGACGAACTCGGTGACGGTGCGCATCATCACGCGATGCAGGGGCAAGCCTTTCAAATCGGGGAAAATCATAGCGTCTCCTTTCGCCGCTGGATTGAAGTCGGAGGCGACTCAGGGGCCGTTTTCTACATCAAAGTAGCTCGTTTGGCGACCTTGAAACAATTTCAAGCGTAGTCCAGTCCCGACTGACATAAAAACGGCCATCCGCGGATGGCCGTCATGCTGCGTCAACGTCGGCGAACCGAATCAGGCTTTGTCGACGGTGTTCTTCACTGCGTCCTTGGCCTTGCCCAGTTCTTGCTGGGCTTCGCCCTTCTTCTCCTGGATCTTGCCTTCGGTCTGCAACTTGGTGTTGTCGGTGACCTTGCCGATACCCTGCTTGATGTTGCCGACGGCTTCGTTGGCCAAACCTTTTGCTTTATCGCCAGTGCTGCTCATGGTCGTTACTCCTGTGAACGTTCAGTGGTCAAAAGGGCTTACCTAGACGTTGACCGGCTGGTATTGCGAGGAGTTTCATTTATTTTCACCCGCATCATTTCATCAGCCCATGCAGGTTGGGCTTTATGTTTGCCGCTTTAGCCGGGAGAATGTGCGCCTTGTTCAGGCTTTGGCACTGAAGCTCCATTTGTGTAGGAACGTTATGAAACTCGATAAAAAGCAGGCTATTGCCCGCAGAAACCAGGAACTGGGCGGTGCAGTGCTGGGCGTCAACAACTGCCACTTCAGCGAATTGAACCGCAACCGCAACATCTGGTGGTTCGACCTCCCGGTGACGCGCCTGGCGATTGGTCAGTACGAGTGGATTCACCTGCTGATGCACACGCCGGCCACCGACACCCTGCTGCACCTGAAGGTGCCGACGGTGTTCCTGCGCGAGAAGCTCGAAGGCCTGGTGGTACGCAACGAAGGCAAGCGCAAGGCTGCCCTGAGCCTGGAGTTGAGTGCCGACAAGGACTCCTTCCTGCAGGACATGCGCCCAGCCGGCACCAATGTGAATTTTGCGCAGTTCCAGCAGTAAGACTGTGCCAACAAAAAGCCCCGCATTGCGGGGCTTTTTGTTGGGCGCCTGGTTTACTTCTTCAGGCCAAGTTTCTTCAGTTCTTCATCACGCAGCTCGCGACGCAGGATCTTGCCGACGTTGGTGGTCGGCAGCGCATCGCGGAACTCGACGGCCTTCGGCACCTTGTAGCCGGTGACGTTGGCGCGCATGTGGCTCATCACCTGCTCCTTGGTCAGGGTCACCCCCGGCTTGGCGACGATGAAAATCTTGATCGCCTCGCCCGACTTCTCGTCCGGCACACCAATCGCCGCGCACTGCAGCACACCCGGCAGGGTCGCCAGCACGTCTTCCAGTTCGTTCGGGTAAACGTTGAAACCGGAGACCAGGATCATGTCTTTCTTGCGATCGACAATGCGCATGTAGCCATCCGGCTGGATCAGCGCGATGTCGCCGGTCTTCAGCCAGCCTTCGCTGTCGAGGATCTCGTCGGTAGCCTCCTGGCGTTGCCAGTAGCCCTTCATCACCTGTGGCCCTTTCACACAGAGCTCGCCGATTTCGCCCAGCGGCTGTTCCACGCCGGCGTCGTCGATGACTTTGCACAGGGTCGAAGGCACTGGAATACCGATGGTGCCGATCTGGATGTTCTGGATCGGGTTGACCGTGGCCACCGGGCTGGTTTCGGTCATGCCGTAGCCTTCGCAGATCGGGCAGCCAGTGACTTCTTTCCAGCGTTCGGCGGCGGCCAGTTGCAGGGCCATGCCGCCGGACAGGGTGACTTTCATCGCCGAGAAATCCAGCTTGCGGAAGCCTTCGTTGTTGCACAGCGCCACGAACAGCGTGTTGAGGCCGACAAAGCCACTGAACTTCCACTTCGACAGTTCCTTGACCATCGCCGGCAAGTCACGTGGGTTGCTGATCAGGATGTTGTGGTTGCCGATCAACATCATCGCCATGCAATGAAAGGTGAAGGCATAGATGTGGTACAGCGGCAGCGGCGTAATCAGGATCTCGCAGCCTTCGTGCAGGTTGGAGCCCATCAGCGCCTTGCACTGCAGCATGTTCGCCACCAGGTTGCGGTGGGTCAGCATTGCGCCCTTGGCCACGCCCGTGGTGCCGCCGGTGTATTGCAGCACGGCCACGTCGCTACTGGCCGGGTTGGCTTCGGTCACCGGTTGGCCGCGACCCTTGCCCAGCACGTCATTGAACTTGATGGCATTCGGCAGGTTGAACGCCGGGACCATCTTCTTCACGTACTTGATGACACTGTTGATCAGCAGGCGCTTGAGCGGTGGCAGCAGGTCCGCCACTTCGGTGACGATCACGTGCTTGACGCCAGTCTTGGGCACCACGGCTTCGGCCAGGTGCGCCATGTTCGCCAGGCACACCAGCGCCTTGGCCCCGGAATCGTTGAACTGGTGTTCCATTTCCCGCGCGGTGTACAGCGGGTTGGTGTTGACCACGATCAGGCCGGCGCGAATGGCACCAAACACGGCGATCGGGTACTGCAGCAGGTTGGGCAATTGCACGGCGATTCGATCGCCCGGGCGCAAATCGGTATGCTGTTGCAGATAAGCAGCAAATGCCCCGGACAATTCGTACAGCTCACCGTAGGTAAGTGTCTTGCCGAGATTGCTGAAAGCCGGCTTGTTGGCGAAGCGTTGGCAGGATTGCTTCAACACTGCCTGAATATTCGGGTACTCGTCTGGATTGATGTCGGCAGCAATCCCAGCTGGGTACTTATCCTTCCAAAAGTCTTCGATCATGGAAGCCCACTCCTCAGCAACGCGAATTCTTCACCGCATTTGATGCGATTATTATTGGTGTGTGTTTTTGGTGAATCTGGCGTTTATCGAGTGCCGAGAAGTCCCAAAGCGCGCCGAGAGTAGCAGCTTTGCCAAGGGCCTACTAGAGCCAAAACAGGCCTCTACGGTCACTATGATGACTCAAGAAACTTTAATGGTCATTTTTAGAGTAAAAAATCTAAACACCCTGAAATACCCGTGCTACAGGGTTCAAACGACTTTTCCAGGGACAAAAAAAGGGGCGCCCATTGATGGACGCCCCTTTTGTGCTGCCGGCTCGCTAACAAAACATTACGCGATGTCGCGCAACTCCCGCCGCAGGATCTTGCCCACCGGGGTCATCGGCAACGACTCACGCAACACGATGTGCTTGGGCACCTTGTAGGCGGTGAAATTTTCCTTGCAGTAGGCCTTCAGCTCTTCAAGGCTGACTCCCGCTTCGCGAGCCACCACAAACAGCTTCACCGCCTCCCCGGAGCGATCGTCCGGCACGCCGATGACCGCACAGTTGGCGACTTTCGGATGGGCCATGACCACGTCTTCGATCTCGTTGGGGTACACGTTGAAACCCGAGACGATGATCATGTCTTTCTTGCGGTCGACGATGCGCACAAAACCGTCCGGATCGATCACCGCGATATCTCCGGACTTGAACCAGCCCTCGGCATCCAGCACCTCGGCCGTGGCCTCGGGTTTCTGCCAGTAGCCTTTCATGACCTGCGGCCCCTTGATGCACAGCTCGCCGCGCTCGCCCAGGGCTTGCTCGACGCCCTCGTCATTGATCACTTTCAAGGTCGTGCCGGGGACCGGAATGCCGACGGTGCCCAGGCGCGACAGGTCGCCATAGGGGTTGGTGCAGGCCACCGGCGAAGTCTCGGTCAGGCCGTAGCCTTCGGTGATCCGGCAACCGGTCAGTTGTGCCCAGCGCTCGGCTGTAGCCTTGACCAGCGCAGTACCGCCGGAGTTGGTCAGCTTGAGGCTGGAGAAATCCAGGGTCTTGAAGTCGGGGTGATCCATCAGCGCGACGAACAGCGTGTTAAGCCCCAGCAATGCCGAGAAGCGCCAGTTTTTCAGCTCCTTGATAAACCCGGCGATGTCCCGCGGGTTGGTGATCAGCACGTTGTGGTTACCGGTCACCATCATGCACATGCAGTTCGCCGTGAAGGCATAGATGTGATACAGCGGCAGCGGCGCGATCATCACTTCCTGGCCTTCACGCAACAGCGGCTGGCCGTCGCGACCGAACTGGCCGAGGCAGGCACGGGCCTGCTGCATGTTGGCCACCAGGTTGCCGTGGGTCAGCATCGCGCCCTTGGCCAGGCCGGTGGTGCCGCCGGTGTACTGCAGCACGGCGATGTCGTCGAGCCCGGCGTGCAGCGGTTTGATGCCCTGGCCGCGACCCAGGCGCAAGGCGGTCTTGAAGGAGATCGCCTGCGGCAAGTCATAGGCCGGGACCATCTTCTTGACCTTGTCGACCAGGGTATTGACCAGCCAGCCCTTGGCGGTGGGCATCAGGTCGCCCATCTTCGCTTCGATCAGGTACTGGATCTCGGTATCGGCCAGCACTTCCTGGACTTTCTGCCCGAACATGTTCAGGTACACCAGCGCCCGGGCACCGGAATCCTTGAACTGGTGGCGCATCTCGCGCGCGGTGTACAGCGGATTGGTGTTGACCACGATCAGGCCGGCGCGCAAGGCGCCGAATACGGCAATCGGGTACTGCAGGACATTGGGCATCTGCACCGCGATGCGATCGCCCGGCACCAGGTCGGTCTGACTCTGCAGGTAACCGGCGAAGGCCGCGCTATAACGTTCCAGATCGGCGTAGGTCAGGGTCACGCCCATGTTGCTGAACGCCGGACGATCAGCAAATTTCTTGCAGGAACGTTCGAACACCTCGATCACCGATTGGTAGGCACCCAGGTCGATATCCACGGGTACACCGGCCGGGCGTTTGTCATTCCAGAAATCAGGTTGCATTGTTCTTGTCCTCTATACCTGAGCCAATCCGGGCCGCTTGAGGTGATGCCGCGTCGATCCCTGTAGGAGCGAGCCTGCTCGCGAAAAACGTCAAGGCTGACGCGTGCATCCTGAATGAACGCGGCGCCTGCAGATTTTTCGCGAGCAGGCTCGCTCCTACAGAGCAAAGACGGCGCTCAAAGCGGAGCTTCTGGGACACTAGCAGTTATGGCGAATCAGGCAAATATGAGCATCAGTGTCATTGACCGCGTGAATCTTGCTGCCATGGATTGCCCACATCCCCCGTGCGCCAGTCGATGCGCTATACAATGCAACGACCCCGCGCAAAGGAACCGCCATGATCCACGATACGTTCTGGTTGACCGCGAATGACCACAGCCGTCTCTTCGTCAACCAGTGGTTGCCCGAAGGCCCGCCCAAGGCGGTGATCCTGATTTCCCACGGGATGGCGGAACATAGCGCGCGCTATGCACGCCTGGCAGAACAATTGTGTAACCAGGCGTACGGGGTCTATGCACTGGATCAGCGCGGGCATGGCCGGACGGCGGAAAACGGCGTGCTGGGTCACTACGCCGATGACGACGGCTGGTGCAAGGTGGTCGGCGACCTGGCCAGCCTCAATCAGCACATCGGCCAACAGCATCCCGGTGTGCCGATCGTGCTGCTGGGTCACAGCATGGGCAGCTACATTGCCCAGGCCTATCTGCTGCATCACAGCGCCAGCCTGTATGGCGCAGTGCTCAGCGGCTCGAATTTCCAGCCGGTGGCGCTGTACCGCGCAGCAAGCCTGATTGCCCGTTTCGAGCGGCGACGCCAAGGGAAAACCGGGCGCAGTGCGCTGATCGAATGGCTGTCGTTCGGCTCCTTCAACAAGGCGTTCAAACCCAATCGCAGCCCGTTCGACTGGCTCAGTCGCGACCCGGCCGAAGTCGACAAATACGTCCGCGACCCGCTCTGCGGCTTTCGCTGCACGAACCAGATGTGGATCGACATGCTCGGCGGCTTGCAGCAGATCAGCAAAGCGTCCAATCTCGCGCAGATCGATCCGGGCCTGCCCTTGCTGATCATGGGCGGCGAATGTGATCCGGTGAGCGAGGGCAAGCGTCTCAAGTCGTTGGCTGATGCCTTGCGTCAGGCCGGCAGCCAGGACTTGCAACTCAATCTCTACCCGCAAGCCCGGCACGAATTGTTCAACGAGAGCAACCGCGACGAAGTCACCGCGGACCTGCTCACCTGGCTGGACAAGGCATTGAGCCAACGCCGGCCACCCAGAACCGAATGAGCCTCGGCTCTTGCACTCAACTCGTCACAGGATTCAGCACATGACCCAGGTTACCAACACGCCGTACGAAGCCCTCGAAGTCGGCCAGACCGCCAGCTACAGCAAAACCGTGGAAGAGCGCGACATCCAGCTGTTCGCGGCGATGTCCGGTGACCACAACCCGGTGCACCTGGACGCCGAATTCGCCGCCGCCAGCATGTTCAAGGAACGCATTGCCCACGGCATGTTCAGCGGCGCGCTGATCAGCGCCGCCGTGGCCTGCGAACTGCCTGGGCCGGGCACTATCTACATCGGCCAGACGATGAGCTTCCAGAAGCCGGTGAAAATCGGCGACACCCTGACCGTGCGCCTGGAAATCCTCGAAAAACTGCCGAAATTCCGCGTACGCATCGCCACTCGCGTGTTCAACCAGCGCGATGAACTGGTGGTCGATGGCGAAGCGGAAATCCTCGCCCCGCGCAAACAGCAGACCGTCACCCTGCCCACCCTGCCGGCCATCAGCATCGGCTGATCAGGCAGTCATTGCGGCCCGGTGCCTATCGGGCCGCTTCCTGCACCTGCACACTGGCGGTCATCCCCGAGCTCAGGTTGATCCCTTCGGGCAGCCGGTCGAACTTGATCCGCACTGGAATCCGCTGGGCCAGGCGCACCCAGTTGAACGTCGGCTCGACCTGAGCCAGCAACTGGCCGTCCGGCGTGCTGTTGCGATCATTGATCCCGCGACTGATGCTCTCGACCTGCCCCGCAATCGCCTCTCCCGCACTCATCAGCCAGACCTTGACCGGATCGCCGACCTTGATTCGCGGCAATTTGGTTTCCTCGAAATACGCCTGCACGTAGAACGTCGATTCGTCGACCAACGCCATCACCGGCTGCCCGGCATTCACGTAATTGCCCTGGGCCAGGCGCAGATTGGTCACGTGCCCGCTGCGTGGCGCATGCACCTGGCTACGGGCCAGATTGATCTCGGCGAGCTTGGCGTCGGCTTCGGCCTGGCGCAATTCACCTCGGGCAATACCGGCGTTGATCTGCGCGTTCTCGCGCAACTCGGCACTGATTGCCTGCGGCCCGAGGGCGGCGCGGCGGCTGGCTTCATGTTCGCGCAGGCTGAGTTGCTGCTGGCGGGTCTGCACCACCGCGCGAGCTTTCTCCAACGCTGCCTGGTAGCGCTCGCGGTCGATGCTCAGCAACAGATCACCGGCCTTGACCGGTTGGTTGTCGACCGCCTTGAGCTCCTCCACCCAGCCGGACACGTCGGGGGCGATGACCACCACGTCGGCGCGAATCCGCGCATCGCGGGTCCAGGGGGTGAGCATGTAGTACTGCCACAGGTGCATGCCGGCGAAAATCGCCACGGCCACCAGGCACAGGGTTACCGCGACACGTACGGAAGTACGCATAGTCAACTCCTTATAAAGGCCCGAGCCCCAGGGTGATCAGGGTCAGGACACAGACATACAGCGCGCAATCGAACAGCGCCTCATGCCAGATCCAGCGACCGACCGGGGTCAGGCGCAGCAATAATCGCAAGCCGGCGGTCAGCACCAGCGCCAGCAGCACATAAATCAGAAACGGACTGAGCAACACCCCACCCAGTGCCCACTCACGCAAGCCCATGGCTGTCCTCCTGTTGCTGGCACCAGGCGCGCCAGCTACGTTGCAACTGCACCAGGGCGCCCTGGGAAAGTTTCAGCGCATCGCTGGCTGGAAATGCCTGCAGGCTGTGCAGAAAACTCGCCGTAGGCGCTTCCAGAATATCCGCGCGATTACCCGCCGGCCCCTGGCGCAAGGCCGATTCCAGATGTTCCAGATAGTCGCGTTGCTGAGCGCTGACCGGCACTTGTGCCACCGCCAGGCTCAAACGCAAGTGCAACAATTCATCGCCGATATCCAGGCCCAATACACCGTCATCCCAGCGACTGCGCGCCTGCTGCGGCAGCTCCGGATAATGCCGCGCCAGTTGCAGCAAACGATCGGCCATGCGCCCGCCGAACCAGCTTTCCGCGCCGCGCAGGTTGCGCCGGGTCAGGCGGATCAAGTCATCAAGGGTCGCCGCCAGCAGGCGCCGACCGTGCCAGGCCGGGTTGCGCAAGATCAACAAGTGGAACGCCAGCACTGCAGCGCCGACACCAATCATCATCGCCTGGGCACTGTTGAGGAACACCGCAACATCAAAGGCCATCTGGTTCAGCGGCGCCACCAGCACGATGAAATGCAGGCAAAAGGAAGTGGCGGTCGCGCCGATCTGCGGTTTGGCCATACCCAATGCGCCAAAGAACAGCGGCACGCCCAAGGCCATCCCCAGCAGGGCGAAGCTGCTCCATTGCGGCAACAGGATTTCGCCGACCACAAAGGCCACCGGAATCGCCAGGAAGATACCGCGCATAAAACTCATGCCGATCTGCGCGCCGTTCTCTCGGCTGGCGAACAGGCTGCAGACCACGCAGGTCAGCAACATGGCACCGGCCGCGGCGGGCCAGGCGGTGGCCATCCAGAAACTGGCGACCGTGAGAAACGCCAGGGCACTGCGCGCGCCAAACACCAGGGCCAAAGACAGGTCGCGGTGCGGTGTCAGGGTCGCGGGTTGTTCGATGGGCTCGCGACCTTCCTTGACCGCATCCAGCGCCACTGAAGCGGCCAGCGCGGAGTCGAGCAACAGCGCGAAGCGGGCCAGGCAATAACTTTGCGCGGTGCTGATCGAGGCCCCATGCGAGGCGTCAAGCAAGCGCGGGCGCAGGGCCTGCATGGCGCCGGTGTCGGCGCTCTCCAGCACCTGCTGCACCTGCTCCATCCACGGCTGCAACTGGGCAGCTTCGCGCTCGTCGAGCTGGCGCCACTGCCGGCGAACCGAGCGCGAGATGCGCAACAGCATCAGCAGTTTCTGGCTCAACCCGCTGATCGCCCGCGCCCGCTGGCGCCCCAACCCGCCCTCGAACCAGGCGTGCTCGCGCTGGGCGTCGACGGCGACGATCCGCCCGAGGATTTCCAGCAGGCCCTTGCGCGCCTGACGATCGCCGACCAAAGTCGCCCGCGCCGTCTGCAGGCCGCTTTGCCACGCCGCCAGGGCCTGGGCTGTCAGTTGCTGCTCGACCCGCAGCGGCCAGATCAAGGCACTGCTGGCGGTGGCGCAGAGAATCCCCAGGGAGATTTCCGTGCAACGCGCCACCGCCTGATCGAACACGGTCAGCGGATGACTCAAGGCCGGCAGCGCGATAATCGCCACGGTGTAGCCGGCCAGCACAAAGGAATAGGACCAGGCACTGCGCAACAAGGTCGAGCTGGCGGTACAGAGCCCCAACCACAACGCCAGTGCCAGTAAAAACAGCCAGGGTGTCTGGGCGAAAAGGCCGACGAAGACCACCGCCATCACGGTTCCCACCACCGTGCCCAGCAGACGCGCCATGCCCTTCTGTACCACCATGCCCGACAACGGCTGGGCGACGATGAATGCGGTCATCAAGGCCCACGCCGGTTGTTCCAGACCCCAACGCAATGCCAGCCACAACGCCAACCCACCGCCCAGCAGGGTCTTGAGCGCGAACTGCAAGGCGCGACGGTCGGGAGCCAGCAAGGCTTGCAGGGTAATGGGCACAAAAAACAACTCTGGGAGGGGATGAAACAACCATAGTCGTGATCGCTGACGAACGACGACAAGCAAATTATTAGCTAGCTATCTATATTCGTCCAGTGCTAATTCCAAAGCACAAAAAAACGCCAGGCAAGCTGGCGTTTTTGACAGGTTTTCGACGCTTACGAGCGGGCGCGCGCCTGATTGCGCAAGGCTTTGACCTGGTCGTGATTGCGTTGCACACCGTGATACTGGCGCTCAACCAGGTCACGAATGCCCACCAGGTTGTGTTTGTTGATTTTCTCGATCGCCTCTTTGTAAGCCTTGAGCGCATGATCTTCACCACGCTCGGCTTCGTTGAGCACCGCCTCTTCGTCCTTGCCGGTGATCATCGACTTGAGGTCGACCCAGCGGCGGTGCAGATCACCGCTGACACTGGTAGAGGTTTCCGGATCGCCGCCCATGGCGCGGACACTGCTCTGCAGTTCTGCAGCAGCGGTGGCGCAGTCGGCAGAACGCTTGATGAACAGCGCTTTAAGTTCTGGGTGCTTGATGTCTTCAGCACAGGTTTTGAACCCTTCCTGGCCGTCCTTGCTGGTTTCGATCAGGTCGTTGAGGACGGAGATGGCTTCTTTGTTCATGTCGGTCATTTTTCAATTCCTTCCAGGTTATGGGAATGTGGAGAGGACATTGCAGCTCGTGTGCCAGCTTTTTAATCGACAATTTCTCTTTTGATTTCAATAACTTATGTCTTAGCGCGAAATCTGTATCCTCGTTATTTGCATGATCTGTCAATTGGCCTGCATGCAGAATGCCTGTATTTTCCCAAGGTCAGATTGAAGAAGACCACTGGATGAATCCCGAGAAACTCGAACTGCTGGTCACCCGCGAAATGCCCTTTGGCAAATACAAGGGTCGGATCATCGCCGACCTGCCCGGCCCGTACCTGAACTGGTTCGCCCGCGAGGGTTTTCCCCACGGTGAGCTGGGCGGTTTGCTGGCCCTGATGCAGGAAATCGATCACAACGGCCTGTCCGACTTGCTCGACCCGTTACGGGCCAAGCACGGCAAACCCAAGCCACGTCACTGAACCTTGCCCGAGAGCGAATCGCCCATGCCCGACAACACCCTACGTGCCCGTGATGAAGTTTTCTGGCAGACCTTCGCCGATCGCTACGACGTCCAGCCCGGCCCGATCAACCTGGAGAACGGCTACTTCGGCCGCATGTCGCGCACGGTGATCGACGAATACCAGCGCAATATCGAGATGGTCAACCGCAGCAACTCGGTGTACGTACGCCAGCGCTTCGAGCAGATCGAGAGCGTGAAGATCCGCGAGCGACTGGCCGAGCTGTTGCAGGTGTCGGCCGAGGCTGTCGCGTTCACCCGCTGCGCATCGGACGGCCTGCAGGCGTTGATTCGCAACTACAACGGCTTGCAGCCCGGCGATCAGGTGTTGTTGTGTGACCTGGAGTACGACACGGTAAAGAGCGCAATGCGCTGGTTGGGCCAGCACCGTGGCGTCGAAGTGATCGAAATCCAGCATGCCCATCCCACCAGCTTCGACAGCCTGCTGGCGAGCTATCGCGCCGCGTTCGAACAGCATCCGCGCCTCAAGCTGATGGCGCTGACCCACGTCACCCACCGCACCGGCCTGGTGATGCCGGTCCAGGCGATTGCCGCGCTGGCTCGCGAGTATGGCGTGGAGGTGATTCTCGACGGTGCCCACGCCCTCGGCCAGATCGAATTCAACCTGCAAGCACTGGGCATTGCGTTTGCCGGCTACAACCTGCACAAATGGATCGGCGCGCCACTGACCCTGGGCTTCATCTACATCGCCCCGGAACGCCTGGCCGAGATCGATCCGGACATGGGCGAGTTCCACTTCCCGGTCACCGACATCCGCTCGCGTACGCCCTACAGTACCCAGAACATCCCTGCCCTGCTGACCTTGCCACTGGTGCTGGAAGAGCATTGGGCGATGGGCGGTGCGGCGGCCAAGGGCGCGCGCCTCAACTACCTGCGCAACCTCTGGGTCGATTCCGTGCGTGACGTCCCCGGGATCGAGGTCACGACCCCGGACGACCCGCGGCTGTACTGCGCAATCACTTCGATGCGCTTCACCCGGCATGCCGATCAGCAGGCCCTGGTCGAACGCCTGCTGAGCGACTACAACCTCTTCACCGTGGCCCGCGCCGGCGCGGCGTGCGGTCCGTGCATTCGGATTACGCCGGGGCTGACCAGCACTGCCGAAAATATGCATTACCTGGCCAAGGCCCTGATCGAACTGAGCTGACCCAGGTTTTCAACGGGCAAAAAAAAACGGTGCGCCGACCAAGCGCACCGTAAAGCCGTAGAACACACAACGAAGTGTCAGGTAAAGCGATCAGTCCAGCAGTGCCAGCGCCTCGGCGGTGCACTCCTGAATACGCGCCCAGTCGCCGTTCTTGATCCACTCGGGGTCAAGCATCCAGCTACCGCCGACGCACATCACGTTTTTCAACGCCATGTAGCTCTTGATGTTGGCCGGGCCGACGCCGCCAGTCGGGCAGAATTTCACTTCGCCGAACGGACCGCCCAGCGCCTTGATCGCGGCCACGCCGCCGCTGACTTCGGCCGGGAACAATTTGAAGCGGCGATAACCCAGGGCATAGCCTTCCATGATCCCGGAAGCGTTGCTGATCCCCGGCAGCAGCGGAATCGGGCTGGCGACGCTGGCTTCCAGCAGCTCACGGGTGATGCCCGGGGTGACGATGAACTGCGAACCGGCAGCTTCGGCGGCCGCCAGGGTGGTGCGATCGAGCACGGTGCCGGCACCGGTCACCAGCTCCGGACGCTGTTCACGCAGGATCTGGATGGCCTTGAGGCCGTACTGCGAGCGCAGGGTCACTTCCAGGGCGGTCAGGCCGCCGGCAGCGAGGGCGTCGGCTAGCGGCAGGACATCCTGCTCACGGGCAATGGTGATCACCGGCAGGATCCGCGCCTTGGCGCAGAGGCTGTCGATCAGGGCAACTTTGTCCGCCATGGAAACGGTCGGGGATGGGTTTTTCATAGCGGCTGATCCTTGGCTCATGGGCACCAGTAAATCTCTAACGTGGGTTGCAGAAATGCACGAATCGGCATGGCGGCGACATCGTCACCGGACAGTGCAGCCTTCAGGGTGGTCAGCTTGGACTGACCGGAAATCGACAATGCGGTGTAGCGTGCCGAAGCCAGCAACGCGCGACTCATGGTCAAGCGCTGGTGCGGCACGGTCGGCGCCAGCATCGGCCAGCAACGGCGGCTGCCATCGGCCTCCAGGGCTTGTGCGAGGTTCGGGCTGTTGGGAAACAACGACGCGGTGTGGCCGTCGTCGCCCATGCCGAGAATCAGCACATCGATGCGCGGCAACTCGGCGAGCAGGCGATCGGCTTGTTCGGCCGCCTGTTCAAGGTTGGCGCTGGCGCTGTACAGGCTGAGAAACTGCGCGCTGGCCGCAGGTCCTTGCAGCAAGTAACGCTTGAGCAGGCCGGCATTGCTGTCGGCGTGCTCGACCGGCACCCAGCGCTCATCCGCCAGGCTGACCACGACCTTCGACCATTCCAGTTTCTGCTTGGCCAGATGCTGGAAAAACGCCACCGGGCTACGTCCGCCGGACACCACCAGGGTCGCACTGCCCTGGGCGTCGATCGCGTCGCTCAGTTGCTTGACTACGCTCAGGGCCAGTCCTTCGGCCAACAGCACCGGGCTCTTGTAAGCATGTGCGCTGACGCCTTGCGGCAGCTGCAATTCAGATATCGCCATACCACGACCTCCCATCCCGCGTAATCAGTGCAATCGAGCTCATCGGCCCCCAGGACCCCGCCGCGTACGGCTTGGGCGCATCACCGGATTTTTTCCAGCCGGCGATCAACTGGTCGCACCACTTCCACGCGGCTTCGATTTCATCCTTACGGACAAACAGGTTCTGATTGCCGCGCATCACTTCCAGCAACAACCGCTCGTAGGCATCGGGAATCCGCGAGCTGCGATAGGTGTCGGAGAAATTCAGTTGCAGTGGACCGCTGCGCAGTTGCATGCCCTTGTCCAGGCCCTGCTCCTTGGTCATCACGCGCAAGGAAATGCCTTCGTCCGGCTGCAGGCGGATGATCAGTTTGTTGCTGATCTGCAAGCGCTGCTCGGGGGCGAAGATGTAGTGCGACGGTTCCTTGAAATGGATGACGATCTGCGACAGCTTGTCTGGCATGCGCTTGCCGGTGCGCAGGTAGAACGGCACGCCGGCCCAGCGCCAGTTGCGGATATCGGCACGCAAGGCAACGAAGGTTTCGGTGTCGCTCTGGGTGTTGGAATTTTCCTCTTCCAGGTAACCCGGGACCGGTTTACCCGCGCTGTAGCCGGCGATGTACTGGCCGCGCACCACCTGGGTGGTCAGGCCTTCCGGGCTGATCGGCGCCAGGGCCTTGAGCACCTTGACCTTCTCGTCACGGATGCTGTCGGCCGAGAGGTCCGCTGGCGGGTCCATGGCGATCAGGCACAGCAGCTGCAACAGATGATTCTGGATCATGTCGCGCAGTTGCCCGGCCTTGTCGAAGTAGCCCCAGCGGCCCTCGATCCCGACCTTCTCGGCAACGGTGATTTCCACGTGGGAAATGTAGTTCTGGTTCCACTGGGTTTCGAACAGGCTGTTGGCGAAGCGCAGGGCGATCAGGTTCTGCACCGTCTCCTTGCCCAGGTAATGGTCGATGCGATAGGTGCGGTTCTCCGGGAAGAACCGCGCGACGGCGTCGTTGACCTTGCGCGACGATTCCAGGTCGGAACCGATGGGTTTTTCCAGCACCACCCGGGTGTTTTCCGCCAGGCCGACCTGCGCCAGGTTCTCGCAGATCGCGCCGTACACCGCGGCCGGTGTGGCGAAGTAGGCAATCATGCGTTGCGTGGTGCCGGCCAGTTCGGCCAGTGCCAGGTAGTCGTCGGCCTTGAGGAAGTCGACGTGCAGGTACGTCAGGCGCGCCAGGAAGCGCTCGACCACGACCTCATCGATATCCTTGGCCTCGACGAAACGCCGCAGCTCGCGGGCGATGAAAGCCAGATGATCCTCGGCGCTGCCGGGCTCACGGGCCAGTGCGATAATACGCGTGTCCTCGTGCAGCAGGCCGGCGCCGTCGAGTTGGTACAAGGCAGGAAACAGCTTGCGCAACGCCAGATCGCCAAGGGCGCCGAACAGGGAAAAGGTGCACGGTTCAACCGTAATCGAGGGCATGATGTTTGTTCTTTTATCAAGTTAAGCTACAAATACCTTTTTTCAAGGCATCGCTCAAGGAAAAATGTAGTAATAACCACAACATTTTTCCAAAATACAGATTCCGAGTGGTGGTCAGTCGGGGCCATCAGTAGGATAGGCCACCGTTATGGGACCGTTCAAAGTCCCAATTGGCCTAGCCAAGCCCCTATTTGCAACGCAGAACCAAGGAAATTCATATGGACCGCGTGCGAAATCTACTGGAACAGATCCAGAATCGCCTTGAGGACCTGAACAAGGCCGAACGCAAGGTCGCCGAAGTGATCCTGCTCAACCCACAGCAGGCCACCCGCTTCAGTATCGCCGCCCTCGCCCAGGCCGCCTCGGTCAGCGAACCGACGGTCAACCGCTTCTGCCGCTCGTTCGGTGTCAGCGGCTACCCGGAGCTCAAGCTGCAGCTGGCCCAGAGCCTGGCCAGCGGCGCCGCTTACGTCAGCCGCGCGGTGGAAGCCGACGACAACCCGCAGGCCTACACCCAAAAGATCTTCGGCAGCGCCATCGCCTCCCTGGACAGCGCCTGCCAGGCACTGGACCCGAACCTGATCAGCCGCGCCGTCGACCTGTTGATCCAAGCGCGGCAAATCCACTTCTTCGGCCTCGGCGCCTCAGCCCCGGTGGCTTTGGATGCCCAGCACAAGTTCTTCCGTTTCAACCTGGCCGTGACGGCGCACGCCGACGTGCTGATGCAACGAATGATTGCCTCGGTGGCCCATACCGGTGAGTTGTTCGTGATCATTTCCTACACCGGCCGCACCCGCGAACTGGTGGAAGTGGCTCGGATTGCCCGGGAAAACGGTGCCTCGGTGCTCGGCCTGACCGCCGAAAACTCGCCACTGGCCAAGGCCAGCACCCTGAGCCTGAACATCCCGCTGCCGGAAGACACCGACATCTACATGCCGATGACCTCGCGGATCATCCAATTGACCGTGCTCGACGTGCTCGCCACCGGCATGACCCTGCGCCGTGGCGTCGACTTCCAGCCGCATTTGCGCAAGATCAAGGAAAGCCTCAACGCCAGCCGGTATCCGGTGGGGGATGAGTTCAATTAGATTTCTATTGCCTGTTCTGGCCTCTTCGCGGGCAAGCCAGCTCCCACAGGTTTTGTGCTCGGCGCGAATGAACTGTAGGAGCGGGCTTGCCCGCGAAGAGGCCGGCAGCCACACAACAAATCCCCGAACTACCCCCCCACCCGCGCCTGCAAACTCAAATGCGCCCGCTCCCCGGGCTTCAGGCACAGGCTGTCGGTGCCGCCACTCGCCGCTTCGACACAGACAAACTCCGACACCTCATTCCAGCTCACCCCCAACAGCGGTCGTGAGCCGGGGTGCCAGACCACCGTATCGGCCGAGGCCCCGGTATCGATGTACAACGCCCGATCCCAGGCGTGGTCGTTGAGCTGCAATTCGCCGTCATGCTGGAACACTCGCTGGCAGCCGCCGTCGACCCGCAACTCGCCCTCCTGCTGGCAATTCTCGCGCTTGAGCTGGTCGTAACCCTGGGCTCCATCGAGCCCAGACAGCGCTACCTCACCGACATCGCCAATACGCCAGTAAGCGTGCAAAGCATGGCTCAACTGGCACGGCAGGCTGTCCTGATGCTCGGTGCTCAGGCGCAGGTCCATGCGCTCACCGAGGTGCGCGTGCAGGTCCACTTGCCAGTCGCATAGCTGCAATTGCCAGTGCAGGCGCACGCCATCTTCGTCACTGGTGCTGTCGATCAGCTTCCAGTCGAGCAGTCGCGCCCAGCCATGGGACGGCCAGGCATTTTCGCTGGGATGACGGCCATACCACGGCCAGCACACCGGCACGCCGCCACGAATGGCGCCGACCTGCGGCCACTTGGCCGCGCACCACAACCACGGCTTGTGCCCCGCCGGCTGGAAATGCAGCAGCTGCGCGCCCTGGCGGCTGAACACCGCCTGGCACAGCGGATGGTCGATCACCAGCACGTCGCGCTTCTGATAGCGCTCCCAGGCGAACACCGGGCGCTCGCGCATGGATTTGAAGAAACGTTGCAGCGGATGCTCTGGCATGTGCCAAGGTCCCGAATTCATTGTTGTCGTTGCGAGCTCATGTCCGGCGCAAAAAAAAGCGGACAGCCACGGCCGTCCGCAAAAATGCGCACATTGAGAGGAGCTTATCGCAACCGCGTCAGAACACCGACTGAATTTTCAGGCCGGCGACCAGCGCATTGTCGACTTCATCCACACCGCCTGGGTGAGTGATGTATTGCAGGTTCGGGCGCACGGTCAGCCAGTTGGTGACGTGGATGCCGTAATTCAGCTCGTAGTTGTACTCGGTGCTGCGCAGCGGCGCGAACAGCGGGTCGGTGTAGCTGCTGACACCGTTGGCGGCGTTGGTCAGCTCGGCGTTTTTCTTCACGTCATCGTTGACGTGAATCCGCGCGAAACCGATGCCGATATCGTCCTTCGGACGTGCATCGAACGGGCCCTTGTAGACAAACATCAGCGACTGGTAGTTGTCGACGACGTTGGTGTCCTTGTCGTGGAAGGTGGCGTTGGCGGCGACGTTCAGGCCACGCGAGGCATCGCCGTTGTGGCTGGTGAGTTGCTGCTGGGCGACGAACCAGTAGCCGTGCTTGCTGTCGTGCACGCGGTAGCCGTCACCGGTGGTCGCGGCGTCCTGGCCGTTGTCGTCCTCGCGCACGTCGTTGGCATCGGCCGTGCTCTTGTAGTAACCGACGCGGTACTCGCCCGGCAGGTTGTTGACCTTCGGCGACCAGACCAATTCGACCGGCAACACCGTACCTGCGGTGCCGCTGCCGCTGAGCTTGAAGCCGTTGCCGTGCTCGAGCTGCGACGGGTTCTGGTTGTACGCGCCGATCTGCGCGTAGAACTCTGGCGTGATGTTGTATTTCACGCGAATCGCCGCCTGGCTGACCGGCCAGTTGTACCAGATGTTGGTGGCCCAGTTACCCACCTGGGAGCCGCAGAACGCCAGGTTCTGGAACTCGCAGGGGAAGGTGTTGAAGTCCTCGCCTTCGCCAAAGTAACCGGCCTTGACGTCGAGGGTGTTGTCGAGGAACTGGTGCTGGATCCACAGCTGGGTCAGGCGGACCATATGGCCACGGCCGTAGACTTCCTGGGACGAGCTGAGGGTGCCGGCGCGCGGGTCGCCGATACGATCGTTGGAGATGTTCTCGCCGTTACGGTTGGTCAGCTGGATCTTGGCCTGGGTGTTGTCCCAGCCGAACAGCTTCTCCAGGTCCAGCGCTGCGCCCAGGCCGAACTGGTCGGCGTAGCGGGCAGTCTTGTCGTCATTGAAACCGCCGTGCAGGTTGCCACCGACTTCACCGACATAGTCCATCTTGATGTCGATGCCCTGCTCGATCAGCTTGGTGCGCTCGCCGCCCCAGTCGCCGGTCATCCATTTCGAGTCGGCGCTGAAGGCATCAGCGGCCATGGCATTGCCGGCGAGCACCAGGGCTGCGGCGGCGGTGACCTGGCAGATCAACCGGGCGTTGTTCTTCGATTTCATCCCTACTTCCTCGTTTATTGTTATTGGATTGCGTAGTCCTCTGTAGGAGCGAGCTTGCTCGCGAAGGTGTGTCAGCTGCATTGATGTCGACTGACACTCCATCGCGAGCAGGCTCGCTCCTACAGTTACAATTTTCAGCGGCCTTTGAATTGGGTGACGTTGGCGGCTCGGGTTTCGCTTTGTGGCACACCGGCAACCCCCAACCGCTCCCCAGTCTTGGCGTCAAACAGCAGCACCTTGGCCGGATCGAACTGCAGGGTCAGGGTCTCGCCCACCTGCGGCGCCACATCAGGGGCGAGGCGGCAGCAGACTTTGGTGTCGTTCAGATTGACGAACACCAGGGTGTCCGGACCGGTCGGTTCAGTGACCTGGACTTCGGCGCGGATGCTCGGCAAGCCGTTGGCGTCGCCACTGGCCAGGACGATCTGTTCCGGGCGCATGCCGAGGATCACTTCGCGGTCTTCCAGGCCGGCGTCCTGCATGCCCAGCGGCAGCTCGCAACGCGCCTGGCCGCTGTCGAGCAGCGCCAGCAGGCGACCGTCCTTGCGCTGCAGGCGCAGGGGGATGAAGTTCATCGGCGGCGAACCGATGAAGCTCGCCACGAACAGGTTGGCCGGGTCGTTGTAGATCTCTTTCGGCGTACCGAACTGCTGAATGATGCCGTCCTTCATCACCGCCACTTTGTCGCCGAGGGTCATGGCCTCGATCTGGTCGTGGGTCACGTAGACAGTGGTGGTCTTCAGGCGCTGGTGCATCAGCTTCATTTCGGTGCGCATCTCGACCCGCAGCTTGGCGTCGAGGTTGGACAGCGGTTCGTCGAACAGGTAAATCTTCGGCCGCCGCGCCAGCGCCCGGCCCATGGCCACGCGCTGTTGCTGACCACCGGACAACTGGCCCGGCTTGCGGCTGAGCAGGTGTTCGATCTGCAGCAGCTTGGACACTCGCGCCACTTCCGCGTCGATCTCGGCGGCGGGCATCTTGCGGATCTTCAGGCCGAAGGCGATGTTGTCGCGCACGCTCATGGTCGGGTACAGCGCATAGGACTGGAACACCATGGCGATGTCGCGATCCTTGGGGCTCATGCCGCTGATGTCGGCGTCGTCCACCAGGATCGCGCCGCCACTGATCTGCTCGAGGCCGGCGATGCAGTTCATCAGCGTCGACTTACCGCAACCGGACGGGCCGACCAGGATCAGGAATTCGCCGTCATCGATCTTCAACTCGATGTTTTTCAGGGTGTCCGGCAAACCGGCGCCGTAGGTTTTGTTGACGTTGCGTAATTCGAGAGTTGCCATGTTTCACCCCTTGACCGCGCCGGACGTCAGCCCACGCAGGAAATACTTGCCAGCGAATATGTAGACCAGCAGTGTCGGCAGCCCGGCGATCATCGCGGCGGCCATGTCAACGTTGTATTCCTTGGCCCCGGTGCTGGTGTTGACCAGGTTGTTCAGGGCCACGGTGATCGGTTGCGCATCGCCACTGGCGAACACCACGCCAAACAGGAAGTCGTTCCAGATCTGGGTGAATTGCCAGATCAGGCAGACCATCACGATCGGAATCGACATCGGCAGCAGGATCTTGCCGAAGATGGTGAAGAAGCCCGCGCCGTCCAGGCGTGCCGCCTTGACCAGGGCGTCGGGGATGCTCACGTAGTAGTTGCGGAAGAACAGCGTGGTGAACGCCAGCCCGTAGACGATGTGCACCAGCACCAGGCCGGTGGTGGTGTTGGCCAGGCCGAGTTTGCCGATGGTGAACGAGGCCGGCAGCAGCACGGTCTGGAACGGCAGGAAGCAGCCGAACAACAGCAGGCCGAAGAACAGTTGCGAACCGCGGAAGCGCCACATCGACAGCACGTAGCCGTTCATGGCGCCGACCAGGGTTGAGATCAGCACCGCCGGCACGGTGATCTTCACCGAGTTCCAGAAGTAGCCGCCGACCACGTCCCAGGCCTTGATCCAGCCGATGCCGTCGATCACCGTCGGCCAGCTCAGGAGGTTGCCGGTGCGAATGTCTTCCGGCGACTTGAAGCTGGTCAGCAGCATCACCACCAGCGGGATCAGGTACACCGCCGCCGCCAGCAGCAGGGTGGCGTAGATCGCGATTCGACTGAAACTCAGGGTCGGTTTTGCGAGTTGATTAGTCATGACGCTTGCCTCGCAACTCGGAGTACAGGTACGGCACGAGGATGGTCAGCACGGCACCGAGCATCAGCATGGCGCTGGCCGAACCGATGCCCATCTGGCCACGGCTGAAGGTGAACGAATACATGAACATCGCCGGCAGGTCGGAGGAATAGCCGGGACCACCGGCAGTCATCGCTGCCACCAGGTCGAAGCTCTTGATCGCGATGTGCGCGAGGATCATGAAGGCGCTGAAGAACACCGGGCGCAGGCTCGGCAGGACGATCTTCAGGTAGATGGTCGGCAGGCTCGCACCGTCGACCTGGGCGGCACGGATGATCGACTGATCGACACCCCGTAGACCGGCGAGGAACATCGCCATGACAAACCCCGAGGCTTGCCATACGGCGGCGATCACCAGGCAGTAGACCACCCGATCCTGATCCACCAGCCAGTCCAGGCGAAAGCCCTCCCAGCCCCAGTCACGCAGCATCTTGTCCAGGCCCAGGCCCGGGTTCAGCAGCCACTTCCAGGCAGTACCGGTGACGATCATCGACAGCGCCATCGGGTACAGGTAGATGGTGCGGATGAAACCTTCCTTGCGGATGCGCTGGTCCAGCAGCACCGCGAGGAATACTCCGAGCAGCAGGCTGATGCCGATGAACATGCCGCCAAAGAGCGCCAGGTTCTTGCTCGCGACCCACCAGCGATCGTTGTCCATCAGGCGCATGTATTGCTGCAGGCCGACCCACTTGTAGCTCGGCATGAAGCTGGAGTTGGTGAAGGACAGGACAAACGTCCAGATGATGTAACCGTAGAAGCCCACCAGGACGATCAGCATGCTGGGCGCCAAAACCAGTTTGGGCAGCCAGCGTTGCAGGGCGTCGAACGGTGAGGCTTTGCTGAAAACCGCCACAGAGCTCATCGGGATAATCCAGGTGAAGAGAAATGAATCGACACTGCGCCGTCCCGGTTGGAACAGGATTCTGTAGGAGCTGGCTTGCCAGCGAAGGCATCAACCGGGTTCATCGACAAACCGAGTCGCCTGCATCGCTGGCAAGCCGCAAGCGGGCGCCAGCTCCTACAAAGCCCCCGTTCCAATCAGGGAAGGACTATGTCAGGGATTACTGGGCCGCTTTGACCGCCGAGGCCAGTTGCGCACTGGCCTTGGCCGGGTCGGCATCCTTGTCGTTCATGAAGTTGGTCACGACGTCAAAGATCGCGCCCTGCACGGCCAGCGAGGTGGCCATGTTGTGCGCCATGCTTGGCTGCAGGCCACCGGACTTGTCGTCCGCCAGGAAGTCTTTGGCCGAAGCCTGGGCGCAAGCGTCGAAGCCCAGTGCATCCATCTCGTTGAGCATGTCGGTGCGCACCGGGATCGAGCCCTTGTTGATGCTGAAGACCTTCTGGAAGTCCTTGCCCAGGGCGACCTTGGCCAGGTCCTGCTGGGCGGCGATATCGCCTTTGCGATCCGCTTTCAACTTGAACACCGCCAGCGAATCGATGTTGTAGGTGAAGGCTTTTTCGGTGCCCGGGAACGGCACGCACTGGTAGTCCTTGCCGGCAACTTTATGCGCGGCGGTCCACTCGCTCTTGGCCCAGTCACCCATCATCTGCATGCCGGCCTTGCCGTTGATCACTTCCGCGGCGGCGATATTCCAGTCACGCCCGGCGCGGTTGGGGTCCATGTAGCCAGTGAGTTTTTTCAGCTCGGTGAACGACTTGACCATCTCCGGGCCGGAGAGGGTTTTCTGGTCGAGATCCACCAGGGCTTTCTTGTAGCCGTCTGCGCCCATCACCGACAGCACCACGTCTTCGAACACGGTGCTGTCCTGCCATGGCTGACCACCGTGGGCCAGCGCGATGAAGCCGGCGGCCTTGAGTTTGTCGGCGGCGGCGTAGAATTCTTCGAGGGTGGTCGGGGCCTTGTCGATCCCGGCCTTCTTGAACACTTCAGGGTTGATCCACAGCCAGTTGACGCGGTGGATGTTCACCGGCACGGCGACGTAATCACCTTCGAACTTGACGGTGTCGGAGACCTTCTTCGACAGCAGGCCATCCCAGTTTTCCGCCTTGGCCACTTCTTTCAGGGCATCGGTGCTGAGCAGGCCGGTGCTGCCCCACTCCTGGATGTCCGGGCCCTTGATCTGCGCCACACCCGGTGGGTTGCCGGCGACCGCACGGCTCTTGAGCACGGTCATGGCCGTTGCACCGCCACCACCGGCGACGGCGCCGTCCTTCCAGGTAAAGCCGTCTTTTTCGACCTGTGCCTTGAGCACATCCACCGCTGCTTTTTCACCGCCCGACGTCCACCAATGCACGACTTCCACGGAACCTTTCGGGTCAGCGGCCATAGCGTTGAGGGGGAACAGTGAGGCAAGGGAAATGACAGTGGCGAGGCGAGAAATCGCATTCATCTGAAGTACCTTTCTTGTTGTTATGCATGCAAGTCTGGTGCTTGCGCTGCAAACGAGTTTAAACAGGCTGATCCGTGGCGCAGGTAACGAAGCGACGGGCAAATGTCACCATATGGTTACACAACCCTTGCAGCAGAGCCCTGGGCCAATGCCGTGGCGAGGCTCGGCGCCAACGGCAATCGTGGGATCAGCACTGCCTGCCAGGCGTGATAGAGGTCTGGTTTGCCACCCCAGATCTCGCTGCTCGGGCGGTTCTGCACATCGAGCTCGTGGTGCCAGCTGCCGTCGACGCGGTCGATCAGGTGATGCTCGCTGTAGTCCCATAAACGCCGATACCAGGTTGCGTATTCACTCTCCCCCGTGCGCTGGAGCAAGGCGCTGGCCGCGGCGCTGGCTTCGCAGTGCACCCAATGCAGGCGCTGGCGCACCAGCGGGCGTTGCTGCCAGTCGAGGGTGTAGACCAGCCCCGGCGCGCCATCGACTTGCCAGGCGTACCGGCAGTTGTTGGCGAACAGTTGCCGGGCATCACTCAATAGCCAGTCGGGGGTGACGAGCCCACCCTGGATGCGCGCGGCTTCCAGGTGCAACAACAGCCGTGCCCACTCGAAACCATGACCCGGCGTGGTGCCGAACGGGCGAAAACCGTCGGCCGGGTTGGCCTGGTTGTAGTCACGCAGCGGCCGCCAGTGCCGGTCGAAATGTTCGATCACCAGGTAGTCGTTAGCCGCGCCATGCTGGTGAATCACTCGCTCGACAATCCGCAGCGCCCGCTCGAGCCAGCGGCTGTCACCGGTGACATCCGCCAGGGCGAGGAAGGCTTCGGTGGCGTGCATGTTGCTGTTGGCGCCGCGATAGGCCTCCTCGATGCTCCAGTCGCGGTTGAAGGACTCGCGCAGGGCGCCCTCCTCCTCGCTCCAGAAATAGCTGTCGATGATGTTGATTGCCTCGCTGAGCAAGGCCTGAGCACCTGGTCGCCGGGCGACGACCGCAGAACTCGCCGCCAGCGCGACAAAGGCGTGCAGGTAGGCGGCCTTGTCGTTGTCCTGCGCATCAGCCGTTGCGAACCAGCCAGCGTACTCGGCGTCGCGCAACGGCCCCATCAGCGCGTCGATGCCGTGATCCACCAGATGCGCAAACCCCGTCAGGCCCTGGATATGGGCCAGGGCGAAGCTGTGGGTCATGCGCGCGGTGTTCATGGTCTGTGCCGTGGCATCGGCCGGCAGGCGGCCCTTTTGATCAAGGTTGCCGAAGCCTGCGGGCAGGCGTGAGGCCTTGGCAAACGTCAGCAGGCGCAGGCCCTCATCGGCCAGCCATTGGTGATGGGCGGGAGCGGAATTCATGGCGTACCTTTCTTGTTGTTATGACTGCAACGGAGTCTAAACAAGGGGTCAGGACGCGCAGGTAACGAAGGCGGTGGGTTATGTCACCGCCTGGTGACAATCGGCACTAATCCACTGAGCGCGGCAACTGCAACGTCACCCGCAAGCCGCCTTCGCGCAGGTTCTGCAGGCTGACCTCGCCGCCATGACTGTGGGCGATGTTGCGCGCGATACCGAGCCCCAGGCCATAACCCTGTTGCTGCCCGGCCAGGCGGAAATGCGGCTCGAAGACCTGTTCCAGGCGCTGCTCGGGAACACCGGGGCCTTCGTCGTCGACGTGCAGGATGAAGGCACCGTCGTCGTCCTCGATGTGCAGATGGGCGTTCTGCCCATACTTGAGGGCATTGTCGATCAGGTTGCCGATGCAGCGTTTGAGCGCCAATGGTTTGCCCGGATACGGCGCCAGCGCCCGCCCCTGTTGGGTCACGCGGCCATTGCCGATGGGCGCCAGGTAAGGCTCGACCAAACAATCGAGCACCAGGTTGAGATCCACCGGTTCGATGTTCTCGTGAATGTCGGTGTCCTTGACGCATTGCAGGGCGCCCTTGACCAGCAACTCCAGCTCATCCAGGTCGCGGCCGAACTTGTACTGCAGTTGCTCGTCTTCCAGCAGCTCGACCCGCAGGCGCAGGCGGGTGATGGGGGTGCGCAGGTCATGGGAAATAGCACTGAACAACTGGCTGCGCTCGGTCAGGTAGCGGCTGATCCGTTCGCGCATGGCATTGAACGCCCGTCCGACTTCGACCACCTCACTGCCGCCGCCCTCGGCCACCGGTTGCACATCGGCGCCCAGCGACATGTCCCGCGCGGCCCGCGCCAGGCGCTTGAGCGGCCGGCTTTGCCAGTGCACCAGCAAGCCAATGAACAACAGCAGGAAGCCACTGGTGAGCAGGATGAACCACACCTGTTGCGCCGGCAGGCCCTGCTCTTCGAGGCTGGTGTAGGGCTCCGGCAGCAGCGAGGCGATGTACAGCCACTCGCCCTGGGCCAGTTTTATCTGAGTCACCAGCACCGGCGGGTTGACCGGCTCCAGGGTCAGGGCGTAGTGCGCCCAGGAGCGTGGCAATTCATCGAGCTTCAGCCCGCCATTGAAAATCCGCAGGTCATCCGGGCTGACGAATTGCACGGAGATGTCGGTGTCCGCCCCCAGGGATTGGCGCAGCACTTCGTCCACCGCCGCCAGCACCGCTTGCTTGCGTGGGGTCGGTGGCAGCAGTTGCATGTCCAGCGGTTTGTCGTTGAGGGTCACCACGAATCGGGTGCCGCCCATGCTGCGCAACTGGTCGAGGACCAGCGGCCGATAGGCCACCGGCAACGAGCGGAAGTAACTGACGCTGGCGGTCATCGAATGGGCGAGGCTGCGTGCGGCGGTGACCAGGCCTTCCAGTTGCGTGGCGCGCAGTTGCGAGACCCAGATCGCGCTCGACAGCGCCTGGGCGAACAGCACCGCCAAGAGCGTCAGCAACAGCATCCGCCCGAGCAGTGAACGCGGTACCGGCACTTGCGCCAGCACTTTAGTGACCATTGCCGGCAACCACATTGGCCGCCAGTTGGTAGCCACTGCCGCGCACGGTACGGATCAGCCGCGCCGGTTTTTCGGTATCACGCAGGCGCTGGCGCAAGCGGCTGACGGCCATGTCGACGATGCGGTCGAGGGGCATCAGCTCGCGACCGCGGGTGGCGTTGCCGATGGTGTCGCGGTCGAGGATTTGCTGCGGGTGATCGAGGAACAGTTTCAGCAGGGCAAAGTCGGCGCCGGACAGAATCACTTCTTCGCCATCGGTGTGAAACAGCCGGTGGCTGACCATGTCCAGCCGCCAGTCATCGAAGGCCAACACTTCACCGCCGGAACGTTCCTGGCCGAATTGCGCACGACGCAACAGGGCCTTGATCCGCGCCTGCAATTCACGAGGGCTGAAGGGTTTGCCGAGGTAATCGTCAGCGCCGAGCTCCAGGCCGATCACCCGGTCAGCTTCGTCGGAACTGGCGGTGAGCATGATGATCGGCACATGCGCCTGACGCGGATGCTGGCGCACCCAACGGCACAGGCTGAAACCGTCTTCGTCGGGCAGCATCACATCAAGGATCACCAGGTCGCTCGGCGCTTCGTTCAGCGCCTGGCGAAAACCGGCGCCATCGGGCGTGGTGCGCACCTGGAAACCGGCGCGGGTCAGGTAGGTGTCCAGCAACTCGCGGATCTCCTGATCGTCATCGACCAGCAAAATCGATTTGTTGACTGCGCTCACGGGCGGCATCCTTGTTGTTGGAATTAGGGACGGAGTATGGCCGATTGGGTTTGGAGCCTGGTTGTGTGAAAGGTCCTGTTCGCTGGCAAGCCGCAAGCGGGCGCCAGCTCCTACAGGTGTGGGATCTGGCCTGCCAGCGATGCAGGCGCCGCAAATCTGTAGGAGCTGGCCTGCCAGCGATGCAGGCGCCGCGGTCTCAGGATTGCTCCAACGCCACCCCAGCCCCCATCAGACCCGAATACGGCGCCGTCACCAGCCACACCGGAATGCCCTTGAAATACTCGCTCATGCAGCCCTTGTCGGCAAAGCAACGAGCAAAACCGCTTTCCAGGAAGAAATCGGCAAACCGTGGAATCACCCCGCCGACGATGTACACACCGCCGCGCGCGCCGGTGGTCAGTACATTGTTGCCGGCGACACGGCCCAGCCAGCAGCAGAACTGTTCCAGCACTTCGAGGGCAATCGGATCGCCCGCCAGGCCGGCGGCGGTGATTTCCTGTGGAGTATTGAGCACCGGCTCATGGCCGTCCACCGCGCAGATCGCCCGGTAGACCCGAGGCAAGCCGCCGCCACTGAGGGCGGTTTCGGCGCTGACGTGACCGATCTCGCTGTGGATCTGCTGCCACAACTGGGTTTCCCGCGGGCTGCTCAACGGCAGGTCGACATGTCCACCTTCGCCCGGTAACGCCGCCCAACGACCCTCGCCGCAATCGAGCAGGGTGCCAACGCCCAGGCCCGTGCCGGGACCGATCACCACCGCCGGCCGCAACGGCTGCGGCGTGCCCTCGCAGACCACACGGAACTCGCCCGGCTGCAGGCGCGTCATGCCGAGGGCCATCGCCGAAAAATCGTTGACCAGCAACAATTGCTCGACCTGCAGGGTCTGGCAGAACGCTTGACGACTCAGGCGCCAGTGGTTGTTGGTGAACTTGAATTCATCACCACTCACCGGCCCCGCCACCGACAGGCACACCGAGCCGATCGCGCCAGGCGCCAGGCCGAGGCCCTTCAAATAGACGCCAATCGCGTCTTCCGGGCAGGCGAAGTCGGCGGTTGCCAGCACCTGGACCGAGGCCAGCTGCTGGTCTTTCCACAACGCAAAACGTGCATTGGTCCCGCCAATGTCACCGACCAGCGCTAGCTTCACTTAAGCGTCTCCAGGGCAGAGGTAAAGGCGCTGGCGCCCTGCTCTGCCGAGCTGAAAGCCATGCGCATGAAGCCGAACAGTTCACGCCCGCAGCCAATGCCGTTGTCCAGCAGGCCAGTGGCGGGGGTACGCGCGGCAAATTCATCGGCATCGACCAGCACCTGCAAGGTGCCTTCGACGCCATCGACGCGGATCATATCGCCCTCTTGCACACGGGCCAAAGCGCCGCCGACAAAAGCTTCCGGGCTGACGTGGATCGCCGCCGGGATTTTCCCGGACGCGCCGGACATGCGCCCATCGGTGACCAACGCCACCTTGAAGCCACGGTCCTGCAACACGCCGAGGAACGGCGTCATCTTGTGCAGTTCCGGCATGCCATTGGAGCGCGGGCCCTGGAAGCGCATCACCGCGACAAAATCTTTTTCCAGCAAGCCTGCCTGGAACGCATCGGCCAGGTCCTGTTGATCCTGGAACACCATGGCCGGCGCTTCGACCACCTGGTGCTCCGGCGCCACGGCCGAGACCTTCATCACGCCACGGCCGAGGTTGCCTTCCATCACCCGCAGGCCGCCTTCCGGCGAGAATGCCCGAGCGACCGGTCGCAGGATGTTTTCGTCGAGGCTGTCGGTCGGGCCTTCACGCCAGACCAGCTTGCCGTCTTCGAGGAATGGTTCCTGGGTGTAGCGACTGAGGCCATGACCGGCCACGGTGTTGACGTTTTCATGCAGCAACCCGGCGCCGAGCAACTCACGAATCAGGAACGACATGCCGCCCGCCGCCTGGAAGTGGTTGATATCCGCCTTGCCGTTCGGATAGACGTGGCTGAGGGTTGGCACCACTTCGGAGAGGTCGGCCATGTCCTGCCAGGTCAGCTGGATCCCGGCGGCCATGGCAATCGCCGGCATGTGCAGGGTGTGGTTGGTCGAACCGCCGGTGGCGTGCAGGGCGACGATCGAGTTGACCAGCGCACGCTCGTCGACGATCTCGCCGATCGGCATGAAGTTGCCGCTCTGCTTGGTCATGCGGGTGATCTGGTACGCCGCTTCGCGGGTCAGGGCATCACGCAAGGGTGTGTTCGGGTTGACGAACGAGGCGCCCGGCAAGTGCAGGCCCATGACTTCCATCAGCAACTGGTTGGTGTTGGCAGTGCCGTAGAAGGTACAGGTGCCGGGGCTGTGATAGGACTTCATCTCCGACTCCAGCAGCTCCTCGCGGCTGGCCTTGCCTTCGGCGTAGCGCTGGCGCACGTCGGCTTTTTCCTTGTTGGAAATCCCCGAAACCATCGGCCCGCCCGGGACGAAGATGGTCGGCAGATGGCCGAAGCGCAGCGAGCCCATCATCAGGCCCGGGACGATCTTGTCGCAGATGCCGAGCATCATCGCCGCGTCGAACATGTTGTGGGACAAGGCCACGGCGGTCGACATCGCGATCACTTCGCGGCTGGCAATGCCCAGTTCCATGCCCGGCTCGCCCTGGGTCACGCCATCGCACATCGCCGGCACGCCACCGGCGAACTGGCCGACCGAACCGATCTCGCGCAGGGCCTGTTTGATCTGTTCCGGGTAGGTCTCGTAAGGCTGGTGGGCCGAGAGCATATCGTTATATGACGAAACAATTGCCACGTTGGCGGCATTCATCATCCGCAGGTTCTGCTTGTCATCCGCACCACACCCGGCCACGCCGTGGGCGAAGTTGGCGCATTGCAGCTTGCCGCGCATCGGCCCGTCACTGGCGGCGCCGCGAATCAATGCAAGGTAGGCCTCACGGGTAGCGCGGCTACGGGTGATAAGCCGTTCGGTGACCTCAAGTACGCGGGGATGCATGTGTAGAACTCCAGGCTAACGGATGTGGCGACCTGTTCGTGTCTATGCTGATCAAGAGCCGGCGCAGCTGCGCTTTTACCGGTTTTCCTGACCATTTGGACCAGTTGATTCAGGTCACTCGTTGTAGATAGAACAAAATATTGCCACCAAAAAGGCTTGTTTTCTATTTTTTTGCGAATAATCTTGTAATTCCAACAACAAAACGAAGGCGGCGCTGCTCAAATGACTCTTCGAATCGCAATCAATGGTTTTGGCCGCATCGGCCGCAACGTCCTTCGCGCACTGTATACCCAAGGCTATCGTCAGGATCTGCAGATCGTCGCCATCAATGATCTGGGCGACAGTTCGATGAACGCCCACCTGCTGAAATACGACACTGTGCACGGCACTTTCGAGGCCGACGTCCAGCACGATCAGGAAAGCTTGACGGTCAACGGTGACCGGATTGCGGTCAGCGCCATTCGCAACCCGGCTGACTTGCCATGGGCGGCAGAGAAAATCGACGTGGTGTTCGAATGCACCGGTCTGTTCACCGACCGCGCCAAAGCCGCCGCGCATATTAGCGCCGGCGCGCGCAAAGTCATCATCTCGGCACCGGCCAAGGGCGCCGATGCCACGGTGGTGTACGGGGTCAACCACGACATCCTGCGCCAGTCGCACCAGATCATTTCCAACGCGTCGTGCACCACCAACTGCCTGGCGCCGGTGGCCCAGGTGCTGCACCGCGAACTGGGCATCGAAAGTGGCCTGATGACCACCATCCACGCCTACACCAACGACCAGAACCTCACCGACGTCTACCACACCGACCCGTACCGTGCACGCTCGGCCACGCAGAACATGATCCCGAGCAAGACCGGCGCCGCCGAAGCGGTGGGCCTGGTGCTGCCGGAACTGGCCGGCAAGCTGACCGGCATGGCCGTACGCGTGCCGGTGATCAATGTGTCGCTGGTGGACCTGACCGTGCAACTCAAGCGCGACGCCAGCGCCGAGCAGGTCAACGCCCTGCTCAAGGAAGCCAGCCAGCACTCGAAGATCCTCGGCTACAACACCCTGCCGCTGGTTTCCAGTGACTTCAACCACAACCCGCTGTCGTCGATTTTCGACGCCAATCACACCAAGGTCAGTGGCAAGTTGCTCAAGGTACTCGCCTGGTACGACAACGAGTGGGGGTTCTCCAACCGCATGCTGGATAACTGTTTGGCGCTGTGTAACGCCGAGTAATTTGGCGCCTGCACTATCGCTATCGCTGGCAAGCCAGCTCCTACGGGTTTCATATGCACCGTGATCCTGTAGGAGCCAGCTTGCTGGCGAATAGGCCCTCACAGCCCCCCTGCGGAATCCCCCATGATCGGCATCACCTTCACCGAAAAAACCATCCCCGCGCGCAAACGCATCGCCCTGGTTGCCCATGACCACTGCAAGGCGTTCCTGCTCGATTGGGCCGAACGGCAGAAACACCGCCTCAGCCAGCACGACCTGGTCGCCACCGGCACCACGGGCATGCTGCTGAGCAAGCGCCTGGACCTGCCCGTCGACAGCATGATCAGCGGCCCATTGGGCGGCGACCAGCAACTGGGCGCGCATATCGCCGAGCAGCGCGTCGACCTGCTGATATTTTTCTGGGACCCCTTCGAACCCCAGCCACACGACCCGGACATCAAGGCGCTGCTGCGGGTCGCGGCGGTGTGGAACATTCCCGTGGCCTGCAATGAATGCACTGCCGACTACCTGATCAGCAGCCCGTTGATCGACCAGCCCCACAGCCATCGAATCCCCGACTACCCGGCGTACCTGCAAGGGCGGCGATAAATCCCACAGAAACTAGCGCTTGACCTTTCATATAGATGATAAGCATTATCATTCACTTGAAATGGAGCAGGTCCCACCGTGAGTCAAGCGCAGTTCAATCACGTCTTCCTCGCTCAGCGCGTGTCGCTGCTGCGCACCCTGGAGCGGATGGTCAATAACCACAGCACCGCCGAGGACCTGTTGCAGGAGACCTACCTGCGGGTGACCCGGGCCTTGAGCGAACGGCCGATCGACCATCTCGAACCCTTTGTTTTCCAGACCGCGCGCAACCTCGCGCTGGACCACCTGCGCGCCCGGCGCATTCAGTCGCGCACCCTGCTCGAAGACGTGCCGCTGGACGTCGTGCAAAGTGTCGCTGCACCACTGAGCAGTGCCGAGGATGCCGCCCATGCCGAACAGATGCTCGAACGCTTGAACATCAGCCTGAATCAACTGACCCCACGCCAGCAGCAGATCTTCATCCTCAACCGCCTGCACGGCCACAGCTATCTGGAGATCGCCGACAAACTCGATGTGTCCCTGAGCACCGTGCAAAAAGACCTGAAGTTGATCATGGCGATTTGTGTTGGCGTGGCGGATCGCCTCAACGCCGATTGATCCCGTCCGACAACTATTTGCGCGACTGCATCAGGGCCCAGGCTTTGTTACCCTTGGCGCAACTTGCATCACTTTTATCAGAAGCCAGCCGCGCGCAGACGTGGTCGAGGAATACCCGTGACGGACACCCCACACTCCGCCCCGTCCGCTTCGGCGCGGGATTCAGCCAGCAGCGCGATGGACCAGGCGCTGGACTGGCTGATCGTGCTGGAATGTCCGAGCGCCGAGCAAAGCCGCGACTTCCAGGCCTGGCTGAGCGCAGACCCACGCAACGGCGAAGCTTTCGCCAAGGCCCAAGCCATCTGGGATGGCCCGCAAGTCGCGCAGTGCGCTCAGGCCCTGGGCAGCCGCAAGCCCAAGGTCAGCGTGCTGGGTCGCCTGCGCCCGCATTGGAAACCCCTGGCCACCGCCGCCGTGCTCATCCTTGGTCTGTTCAGCTTCAGTAACCTGCCGATGCGCCTGCAAGCCGATCACCTGACCGTGGTTGGCGAACGCCAGCGCCTGCAACTCGAAGACGGTTCGAAAGTCCTGCTCAACACCAACTCGGCGTTTTCCAGCACCATCAACGAGCAAAAGCGCGTGGCTCGGCTGTATCAGGGCGAAGCCTTTTTCGAAGTCGCCGCCGAGCGCGGCCTGCCGCTGGAAATCGATGCCGGGCCAGTCACCGCCAGCGTGCGTGACACCTCGTTCGCCGTGCGCTACCTCGACGGCATCGCCCAAGTGCGGGTGCAACGCGGCGACGTCGACCTGCGCAGCGCCCACAGCGATGCGCGCATCCGCTTGAGCGCCGGTGAAAGCATCCGCATCGGCCCCAACGGCTTCGATCAACCGGCCCGCCTCGATCCGGCCACCGACCTGGCCTGGGTCCAGGGGCGCCTGGTGTTCGAGAACTGCCCGCTGAGCCAGGTACTGGCTGAACTGAGTCGTTATTACCCGGGCTGGATCATCAACACCAACGAACAGTTGGCCAATGTTTCGGTGACCGGCAATTACCGTCTCGACCAGCCGCTGGACGTGGTGCGTTCGCTGGCGCACATCACCTCGGCCAAGCTCCAGGAATTCCCGGCGCTGGTGATCTTGAACTGAATGAGAATTATTTTTACTCGATAGCTATTCCTCGTACGTCTCGTTATAGCCAATGCAATTGATTCGCATCATTGATGCCAATCTGCACCTATAAGATTCGTGCGACACGGAGCGCTATCGATGTCCCCTCGCCTTACCCGCCGGTCCTCTTCATCTTCGCGCGTGCACCACTGCACGCTGTCCCTGCTGACTGCCGCCATCCTGATGGCTGGCGTGCAGGCCGCGCCTGTGCTGGCCGCAACTGCAGCCCAGCAGCCTAGCCGCAACATGGGCGACTACAGTTTTGCGATTGCCCAGCAGCCGCTGGTGTCGGCCCTCAATGCCTTCACCGCCGTCACTGGCTGGCAGGTCGGCTTGCCGGCTGAACTCGGCGAAGGCGTCGCCTCGCCTGGCGTGCACGGCGCACTGAGTCCGGAAAAAGCCCTGGATCGCCTGTTGGTGGGGACCAACCTGAGCTATCGCAAACTGGGCGCGAACAACATCGTCCTGGAAAAACGCGCCGCCGGCGGCACCCTCGCCCTGCAGCAGATGACCATCAGCGCCACGCGCCAGGAACAGAGCATCGACAGCGTGCCGGCCACGGTCAGCGTGCAGACCCGCGAAGAGCTCGACCGTAACAACGTCAACAGCATCAAGGACCTGGTGCGCTATGAACCGGGCGTTTCGGTCGGCGGCACCGGCACCCGCGGCGGCATCAGCGGCTACAACATTCGTGGTATCGACGGCGACCGGATCCTGACCCAGGTCGACGGCGTGGAAATCCCCAACGGTTTCTTCAACGGCCCATACGCCAAGACCCAGCGCAACTACGTCGACCCGGAAATCGTCAAGCGCGTGGAGATCCTCCGCGGCCCGGCTTCCGCCCTCTATGGCAGCAGCGCCATTGGCGGTGCGGTGAGCTATTTCACCCTCGACCCGGACGACATCATCAAGCCCGGCCAGGACGTCGGTGCCCGCCTGAAAACCGGTTACAGCTCGGCCGATGACAGCTGGCTGAAATCCGCCACCGTGGCGGGTCGCGTCGAGCAGTTCGACGGCTTGCTGCACTTCAGCCAGCGCGACGGTCACGAGACCGAGTCCTACGATCACTACAACGGCACCGGCCTGGATCGCACCGCCGCCAACCCGGAAGACGTGCGCACCACCAACGTGCTGGCCAAGGCCGGCTGGGACTACGCCGACGGCGCGCGCCTGGGCCTGACCTACGAGAAGTACAAGGACAACAACGACAGCAATCAGAAAAGCGCGGTCGGCGGCCCGTTCAATGGCGGCCAGGCGATGGGCATGTACCGCTCGCGCACCGCCGAGGACACCGTCAGCCGTGAACGTTTCGGCCTGCAACATCGCTTTGTCCTCGACTCGCTGCTGGCCGACAACGTCAAGTGGAGCCTCAACCACCAGATCGCCAAGACCGAAGCGAGCACCCTGGAAAACTACTTCCCGTTCACCCGCAACGTGATGCGCTCGCGGGACACGCTGTATGAAGAAAAGCAGTGGGTGTTCGACGCGCAACTGGACAAGTCGTTTGTCATCGGTGAAACCGAGCACCTGCTGACCTACGGCACCAGCATCAAGCAGGAAAAGGTCACCGGTTCGCGCAGCGGCAGCGGCACTTGCCTGGCGGTGGGTCGCGGCTGCACCGCCATCGGCGCGATCAGCCCGTCCGACGTGCTGAAAAAGTCCAGCGACTTCCCGGACCCGACCATCAACACCTATGCCCTGTTCGCGCAGGATTCGATCAGTTGGAACCAGTGGACCTTCATGCCCGGCCTGCGCTACGACTACACCGAGCTCAAGCCGCACATCACCGAGGAATTCCTCAACACCGTCGCCCCCGATGGCCTGGGTTCCGTCAGTGACGATCACAAGAACTGGCACCGCGTCTCGCCCAACTTCGGCCTGACCTACGCCTTCGACGACAACTACACCTGGTACGGCAAGTACGCCGAAGGCTTCCGCACGCCGACCGCCAAGGCGCTGTACGGTCGCTTCGAAAACAGAAACCCTGGTTACATTGTCGAGCCGAATCCGGACCTCGAGCCGGAAAAGAGCAAGAGCTACGAAACCGGCCTGCGCGGCAACTTCGAGTCGGGCAACTTCGATGTGGCGGTGTTCTATAACAAATACCGCGATTTCATCAACGAAGACGCCGTCACCCCTGGCTACAGCGAGCTGACGTTCCAGAGCAATAACATCAAGCACGCCACCATCAAGGGCTTTGAGGTCAAGGGTCGCCTGAACCTCGATGCTTTCGGCGCGCCACAAGGCCTGTACACCCAGGGCGCGATTGCCTACGCCCACGGTGAAAACAACGACACTGGCGAGCCAATCAACGCAGTCAACCCGATGACCGGCGTGTTCGGCCTCGGTTATGACCAGGACCGCTACGGCGGCTTGCTCAGCTGGACCCTGGTGCAGAAGAAGAACCTCGTTGACGACAGCAACTTCTACTCGCCAGACGGCACCAGCGGCCAGTTCAAGACCCCGGGCTACGGCGTGCTCGACCTCTCCGGTTTCTACAAGGTCACCGACGACGTCACCCTCAACGCCGGGATCTACAACCTGAGCGACAAGAAATACTGGCAGTGGGACAACGTGCGCGGCTACGACAGCGTGGGTGAAGCCGCGGTACTCAGCCCGGCCAACCTCGACCGCCTGACCGAGCCAGGCCGCAACTTTGCGATCAACCTGATCTGGGATATCTGATTGCACGGCGGCTTTGACCTCTGTAGGAGCTGGCTTGCCAGCGAAGGCGGCGGCACATTCACCCCATCTGTCGAGCCAGCGCCAGTTCTCAATCAATTTTTACGCTGCCGCCCCACCTGATTCGTCTAGTTACCAAGCGCCTCTTTCCCTCAAGGACTTCTTCATGACCGCTGCCGACTCTTCCCAACGCCCGAGCCTGCGTTCACAACGCCTGAACCAGATCACCAACGAGCCGCATGCCAAGCTCGACGCGCTGGTCAAGGCCCATGCGCCCTTTGCAACCCAGGCCAACTTCGCCCGTTTCGTGGTGGCCCAGTACCTGTTCCAGTCGGAACTGGTGGCGCTGTACAACGATGCCGAGCTGATCGCCATTGTCCCCGACCTCGCCGAGCGCTGCCGCGCCGAGGCCGCCAAGGCTGACCTCGCCGACCTCGACACCGAAGTCCCGGCGCCGGTCACCGGTGCCGTGAGCAACCCGAGCAAAGCCGAAGCCCTGGGCTGGATCTTCGTTTCCGAGGGTTCGATACTCGGTGCCGCGTTTCTGATCAAGCGCGCCGTTGGCCTGGGTCTGAGCGAAACTTTCGGTGCCCGTCACCTCGGCGAGCCGGCCGGTGGGCGTGCCGAGGGCTGGAAAAGCTTTATCAAGACCCTCGACGGCCTGACCTTCAGCGCCGAAGAGGAAGCGGCAGTCGAGAAAGGCGCCATCGATGCCTTCAACCGCTTCACCGTGTTGCTGGAACAGGCCTACGCCAGCGCGCCTGAAATGGCCTGAGGCCATTGCTGCCGGAGTGGGTTCACCCCGCTCCGACATCAACCTGGCAAGCTCTCCCCTCCCGATCAAGCGCAGTCAGTCAACGCCCATGCCTCGCCTCGCCACCTCCAAACTCGCCCGCATCCTCTTTGGCCTGCTGGCTTACGTCAGCCTGGGCATTGGCCTGGTCGCCATCGTCATCCCCGGTCTGCCCACCACCGAATTCATCCTGCTGGCCGCCTGGGCCGCAACCAAAAGCTCGCCGCGCCTGAGTGCCTGGCTGGAAAACCACCGGCTGTTCGGCCCGATCCTGAGCAATTGGCGCAATGGCCGGATCATCGCCCGCAGGGCCAAGGTCAGCGCCACCGCCAGCATGTTGCTGTGCGCCGGGCTGATGCTGGTGATGCTCGATCACGGCTGGCCCATTTACCTGGCGATCGCCGGGATGAGCCTGGGCAACCTGTGGATCTGGTCCCGTCCGGAATCGCTGCCAAGCCCCTCCTGAAACGCTGCGATCCTGCCAAACTTGCAGGCATTCAGGACAACCTATCAACCGTTCATCGGTTGCCCCTCATGCCCTTCCTTTATAAGCCGATGTCTCGCACATGGCGCTGAATGGATTTGGCGAACCGGTCGCTCAAGACCCACCGCCAATCCGACACCCATTCGCGAGATCGCCCCATGTTCGACTCTCTTTCCATCCGCCTGAAAATCGTGCTGTTGTCTGGACTGTGCCTGTTGGGCGTGGTCGGACTGATTGTCGGGATGAACATCTACCAGACCAACCAGAACGACGAGCTGGTCAGCCGTTCCAGCACGCGCATGCTTACCGCCAGCGTCGAGAACTTGCTGCAGGCCAAGGCCGCCGAGCAGGCTGTACGGGTGCAGAAGACTTTTGGTGAAAGCCTGCTGGTGGTCACCGCCCTCGCCGATCAGGTCGCCGACCTGCGCATCATGGCCGCCAAGCGTTCGCTTGAAGCCGGCGTGTTGCGCGAAGAGTTGAACCAGAGCCTGAAAACCGCCTTCGAGCGCAATCCGCGGGTGCTGGGTATCTGGCTGGCCTATGAACCCAACGGCCTGGATGGCAAGGACAGCGAATTCGTCAACGACGTTACCCGTCGCTCCAACGAAGTCGGACGTTTCGCCAGTTACTGGAGCCGCGCCGCCGGCAACGCGGAAAATACGATCATGACCGAAGAGGACATGACCAAGACCACCCTCAACCTCAGCGGCACCCCCTACAACAGCTGGTACACCTGCCCACGCGACAGCAAGCGCACCTGCCTGCTGGACCCTTACGCCGATACCGTCGGTGGCAAGGACATGCTGATGACCAGCATTGCCGTGCCGCTGCTGGTCGACGGCAAGGCGATAGGCGTAGTCGGTATCGATATCTCCCTGGACGCTCTGCAAGCTGCCGCCGTGAATTCCCAGCGCGAGTTGTTCGACGGCGCCGGGCACATGCTGATCGTCTCTGGCAGCGGCGTCCTTGCCGGCTATAGCACCGACGCCAGCCAACTGGGCAAGAACATCGTCCAGACCCTGGGCAACGACGGCAAGGAAGTGCTGCAACTGCTCAGTGGCAGCACGCCGAAAGTGTTGAAGCAAGGTGAACTGATTCGCGCCGTGTACCCGGTCAATCCGGTACCCGATACCAAGGCCTGGGCGGTGGTCATCGACCTGCCGCAGCGGGTGCTGCTGGCCGACTCGGAGAAACTCCTGACAGTCCTCGACGACGCGCGCAACAGCGGCACCCTCAAGACCCTGGTGGTCGCGATTGCCGCCGGCCTCCTCGGCCTGCTGCTGATGTGGCTTACCGCCTCGGGTGTGACTCGGCCGATCAACAGCGTGGCTAACATGCTCAAGGCGATCGCCAGCGGCGACGGCGACCTGACCCAGCGCCTGAATTACAGCAAACAAGATGAGCTGGGGGAACTGGTGAGCTGGTTCAACCGTTTCCTCGACAAGCTGCAACCGACCATCTCGCAGATCAAGCAGAGCATCAGCGACGCCCGTGGCACCGCCGACCAGTCTTCGGCCATCGCTCGCCAGACCAGCGAAGGCATGCAGGTGCAGTTCCGCGAAATCGACCAGGTCGCCACCGCCTCCAACGAAATGAGCGCCACCGCCCATGACGTGGCCAACAGCGCCTCGAATGCCGCCAGCGCCGCCAAGGGTGCCGATCAGTCGGCCCGCGATGGTATGGCGATCATCGAACGCAGCACCCGCGACATCGGCCAACTCGCCGAGGAAGTCAGCAAGGCGGTGACCGAGGTCGAGGCCCTGGCCGTCAACAGCGAGCAGATCGGTTCGGTGCTGGAAGTGATCCGCAGCATCGCCGAGCAGACCAACCTGCTGGCCCTGAACGCTGCCATTGAAGCGGCACGCGCCGGGGAAAGCGGACGCGGCTTTGCGGTAGTGGCCGACGAAGTGCGCAACCTGGCCAAGCGCACCCAGGATTCAGTGGAGGAAATTCGCCTGGTGATCGAGCGGATCCAGACCGGCACCCGGGGCGTGGTCGCCACCATGCACTCGAGCCAGACCCAGGCCCACAGCAACGCCGGGCAGATCCAGCAGGCGGTGCAGGCGCTGGGCAAGATCAGCGAAGCGGTCACCGTGATCAGCGACATGAACCTGCAGATCGCCAGCGCCGCCGAGCAGCAGAGCGCGGTGGCCGAAGAGGTCAATCGCAACGTCTCGGCGATCCGCACGGTCACCGAAACCCTTACCGAGCAGGCCACCGAATCGGCGCAGATCAGCAGCCAGCTCAACTCCCTGGCGACCCAGCAGATGAAATTGATGGATCAGTTCCGGGTTTAAGCCTGGGCTTCAATCGGCGCGGCTCAAGTAAGTCCAGAGCAATTGCGCCGCATAACCTCGGTAAGGACGCCAGGCTTCGGCGCGCGCCAGCAGTTCCGTCGCCGTCACAGGCCGCCCCTCGAGGGCGGACAGTGCGTTGAGCAGGCCGACGTCCGCCACCGGAAACGCATCGGCATGGCGCATCTGGCGCAGGGCAATGTACTGCGCCGTCCACTCGCCCACGCCCCACAGCGCCAGCAACGGCGAGACGCTGGCGCGCAGGTCGGGGCCAGGGTCGAAAATCCGTGGATTGTCCAGCAGCGCCTGCGCCACCCCTGACAAGGTTCGGCCGCGGCTGCGGGGCATGCCCAGGGTTGCCAGGTCGGCCTGGGCCAATACTGCCGCCTCGGGAAACAGGTGGCTCAAACCGGGCACGGGCGATGCCACCCGAGCGCCGTAGCGTTCAACCAATTTGCCTGCCAGTTTGATCGCCGCAACCACCGTGATCTGTTGCCCCAGCACCGCGCGTATCGCCAGTTCCAGGCCGTCCCAGGCGCCGGGAACCTTCACTCCCGGGCGCGCAGCAATCAAGGGCGCCAGCAGCGGATCTGTCGCCAGGTGCCGATGAATCGGCAGTACGTCAACGTTCAGGTCAAACATCCGCCGCACCCGCACGATGACTTCAGGAACGAGCGCGGTCGGCACCTGATACAACGTCAACTCCAGCCAGTCACCCGCGCCCGCGCTGATCGAGAAGCTGCCGTGCTCGCCGTGCAGGCTGAAGTTGCGCGAGTAAACACCGGCGCTGACCGTCTCCAGCCCGCTGATTGCTCGCACCGCGAAAAAGCCCAGCATCGCCGGCCAGTCATAGGGCGGCTGATAGTCGAGCCGGATCTTCACAAGCTGAGAAAGCCGTCATACAAACCATAGGCCGCCACCATGGCGCCCAGCACCACGGCGGCAAAAATGCCTTTCTCGATGTGGGTGAACAGCGGCTGGCCCTGCTCATGTTTGGCCTTGGCGAACAGAATCACCCCCGGCGCATAGAGCAAGGCCGACAGCAGCAAGTATTTAACCCCGCCGGCATACAGCAGCCACACCGCATAGACCAAGGCAATGCCGCCGATCAGCAGGTCCTTGCGGCGTTCGGCCGAGGCGTTTTCGTAGGTTTCGCCGCGTCCGCTCAATAGCACCGCATAGGCCGCCGACCACAGGTACGGCACCAGGATCATCGAGGACGCGAGGTAGATCAGACTGGTGTAGGTGCCGGCGGAAAACAGGGTGATCAGCAGGAAAATCTGGATCATCACGTTGGTCAGCCACAGGGCATTGACCGGTACGTGGTTGGCGTTTTCCTTTTTCAGGAACGCCGGCATGGTCTTGTCGCGCGCCGTGGCATAGAGGATTTCGGCGCACAGCAGCGCCCACGACAGCAGCGCCCCGAGCAACGAAATCGCCAGGCCGATACTGATCAGCAACGCCCCCCACGGCCCGACAATGTGCTCCAGCACCGCTGCCAGCGAAGGGTTCTGCAGCTCGGCCAGTTGCGGCTGGCTCATGATCCCCAGGGACAACACGTTGACCAGCACCAGCAAGGCCAACACGCCGATAAACCCGATGACCGTCGCCCGGCCCACGTCCGAACGCTTTTCCGCGCGCGCCGAGTAGACACTGGCACCTTCGATGCCGATGAACACGAACACCGTGACCAGCATCATGTTGCGCACCTGATCCATCACGCTGCCGAAATTCGGATTGCTGCGGCCCCAGATATCACGGGTGAAGACGTCGGCCTTGAACGCCACGGCCGCGATCACGATGAACATCACCAGCGGCACGATCTTCGCCACGGTGGTCAACTGATTGATGAACGCCGCCTCCTTGATCCCGCGCATCACCAGGAAATGCACGGCCCACAGCAGCGCCGAGGCGCAGGCGATGGCAATCGGCGTGTTGCCTTGGCCGAAGACCGGAAAGAAGTAACCGAGGGTGCTGAACAGCAGGACGAAGTAGCCGACGTTGCCCAGCCAGGCGCTGATCCAGTAGCCCCAGGCCGAGGAGAAGCCCATGTAGTCGCCAAAGCCGGCCTTGGCGTAGGCGTAGACCCCGGAGTCCAGTTCTGGCTTGCGGTTGGCCAGGGTCTGGAACACAAAGGCCAGGGTCAGCATGCCTACCGCGGTGATGCCCCAGCCGATCAGTACGGCACCGGCATCGGCACGGGCGGCCATGTTCTGTGGCAGGGAGAAAATACCCCCACCGATCATCGAGCCGACTACCAGCGCGATCAATGCGTTGAGCCTCAGCTTTTGCGCCGGTTGCGACATCATTACCTCTCACGTCAACTGACTGTCATAGAAAAAGAGCATAACAGTGCTCTCTTCAGTAAATACCAAGTTTGGCATTTCGTTTATCAGGTAACGCTAAAAATAAACCATTTTTTAGAATTTTCTCGTCTAAAACAACAGACGACGGAGGTCATTTCCCGGCGACTTTGAAAAAGTTCAATCACCGCCTGAAAAATGCCGGAAAAATTTGCACATTCCTGAAAACCAACTAATTTCTAATCCTGCAGCAATAGGATCCATTCTCGCTCAACCTCCTGCAGGCCTCTAGGATAGGCACTCTTGGCCGTTACCGAAGCTTTAATTCGTCTATGACAAACAATGGAATGTATCAATGGACTGATCTAGATCAGGTGTTCTAAGCGCAAGCAGATTTAATCTGAAGCCTCTCTTCTCCTGCAACGGAGTCATACAATGTCAGAAGCTCCCGGAAAACTACGACTAGGCGCCTTAGTCGCGCTGGTTGTCGGCTCGATGATTGGCGGCGGGATCTTTTCCTTGCCCCAGAACATGGCAGCAAGCGCCGATGTTGGTGCAGTTCTAATTGGTTGGGCAATCACCGCGGTCGGTATGCTGACCCTGGCCTTTGTGTTCCAGACCCTGGCCAACCGCAAACCGGATCTCGACGGCGGGGTGTACGCCTACGCCAAGGCCGGTTTCGGCGACTACATGGGTTTCTCCTCAGCCTGGGGCTACTGGATCAGTGCCTGGCTGGGTAACGTCGGTTACTTCGTCCTGCTGTTCAGTACCCTCGGTTACTTCTTCCCGATTTTCGGTGAGGGCAATACCGTCGCCGCGATCATCGGTGCCTCGATCCTGCTGTGGGCCGTGCATTTCCTGGTCCTGCGCGGGATCAAGGAAGCCGCCTTCATCAACCTGGTGACCACGGTTGCCAAGGTCGTACCGCTGCTGCTGTTTGTCCTGATCGCCTTGTTCGCGTTCAAGCTGGACATCTTCACCGCCGACATCTGGGGCGTGAAAAACCCCGATCTGGGCAGCGTGATGGACCAGGTGCGCAACATGATGCTGGTCACCGTGTGGGTGTTCATCGGTATCGAGGGTGCGAGCATCTTCTCCGCCCGTGCCGAAAAGCGCTCGGACGTGGGTAAGGCAACGGTCATCGGCTTTATCACCGTGCTGCTGTTCCTGGTGCTGGTGAACGTGCTGTCGCTGGGCATCATGACTCAACCGGAACTGGCCAAGCTGCAGAACCCTTCCATGGCGGCCGTGCTTGAGCACGTGGTGGGCCACTGGGGCGCGGTGCTGATCAGCGTCGGCCTGGTCATCTCGCTGCTGGGTGCCTTGCTGTCGTGGGTCCTGCTGTGTGCGGAAATCATGTTCGCCGCCGCCAAGGACCACACCATGCCGGAGTTCCTGCGCAAGGAAAACGCCAACCACGTACCGGTCAATGCCCTGTGGCTGACCAACGCGATGGTGCAGATTTTCCTCATCATCACCCTGTTCTCGGCCAGTACTTACCTGTCGCTGATCTACCTCGCCACCTCGATGATCCTGGTGCCTTACCTGTGGTCGGCGGCCTACGCCCTGCTGCTGGCAGTGCGCGGTGAGTCTTACGAGAACGCCATCGCCGAACGCAAGAAAGACCTGTTCATCGGCGCGGTGGCCCTGATCTACGCGGTCTGGCTGATCTACGCCGGCGGCCTGAAATACCTTCTGCTGTCCGCCCTGCTCTATGCCCCTGGCGTGATCCTGTTCGCCAAGGCCAAGCGCGAGCTGGGCAAACCCATCTTCACGAACGTCGAGAAGCTGATTTTCGCCGCAGTAGTCGTAGGCGCCCTGGTGGCGGCCTATGGGCTCTACGACGGCTTCCTGACCCTGTAATACCCAAGTTTATATTGTCATCTGGAGGATCACTGTAATGACCACGGAAAAAGTTAAGTACGGCGTCCATTCCGAAGCCGGAAAACTGCGTAAAGTCATGGTTTGCTCCCCGGGCCTGGCCCACCAGCGGCTGACCCCGAACAACTGCGATGAACTGCTGTTCGACGACGTGCTGTGGGTTGCCCAAGCCAAGCGCGACCATTTCGACTTCGTCACCAAAATGCGCGAGCGCGGCATCGACGTGCTGGAAATGCACAACCTGTTGACCGACATCGTCGCCATCCCTGAGGCGCTGGACTGGATCCTCGACCACAAGGTCACCGCAGACTCGGTGGGCCTGGGCCTGATCAACGAAGTCAAATCCTGGCTGAAAAGCCTGGAGCCACGCCACATCGCCGAGTTCCTGATTGGCGGCGTTTCCGCCGATGATCTGCCAGACAGTTTCGGCGGCAAGACCATCCAGATGTTCCGCGACTTCCTCGGCCACTCCAGCTTCATCCTGCCACCGCTGCCCAACACCCAGTTCACCCGCGATACCACCTGCTGGATCTACGGCGGCGTGACGCTGAACCCGATGTACTGGCCGGCGCGACGTCAGGAAACCCTGCTGACCACCGCCATCTATAAGTTCCACCCACAGTTCACCAATGCCGAATTCGAGATCTGGTACGGCGACCCGGAAAAAGACCACGGCAGCTCCACCCTGGAAGGCGGCGACGTGATGCCAATCGGCAACGGTGTCGTGCTGATCGGCATGGGCGAACGCACCTCCCGCCAGGCCATTGGCCAACTGGCACTGAACCTGTTCAAGAACAAAGCCGTCGAGAAAGTGATTGTCGCCGGCCTGCCGAAATCCCGCGCCGCCATGCACCTGGACACTGTGTTCAGCTTCTGCGACCGCGACCTGGTAACCATCTTCCCGGAAGTGGTGAACCAGATCGTTGCCTTCACCCTGCGTCCTGATGACAGCAAACACGGCGGCATTGATATCCGCCGCGAGGACGGCACTTTCCTCGACGTGGTCGCCAAGGCCCTCAACCTCAAGGCCCTGCGCGTGGTTGAAACCGGTGGCAACAGCTTCGCCGCCGAACGCGAGCAGTGGGACGACGGCAACAACGTGGTCGCCGTAGAGCCAGGCGTGGTGATCGGTTACGACCGCAACACCTACACCAACACCCTGCTGCGCAAGGCCGGGGTCGAGGTCATCACCATCAGCGCCGGCGAGCTTGGCCGCGGCCGTGGCGGCGGTCACTGCATGACCTGCCCGATCGTCCGCGACCCAATCGACTACTAACCAATTAACCCTGGCCGCCACTTATCCAGTGCGGCCAGGGGGATAACCGAAATCCAAGGAGATCCAAAATGGCTTTTAACATTCACAACCGCAATCTGCTGAGCCTGGAACACCACACCCCTCGCGAATTGCGTTATCTGCTCGATCTGTCCCGCGACCTGAAACGCGCCAAGTACACCGGTACCGAGCAGCAGCACCTCAAAGGCAACAACATCGCGCTGATCTTCGAAAAAACCTCGACCCGCACCCGCTGTGCGTTCGAAGTGGCAGCCTATGACCAGGGCGCGAACGTCACCTATATCGACCCGAACTCGTCGCAGATCGGCCATAAAGAAAGCATGAAGGACACCGCCCGCGTTCTGGGGCGCATGTACGACGCCATCGAATACCGTGGCTTCAAGCAGGAAATCGTTGAAGAGCTGGCCAAGTTCGCCGGTGTTCCCGTGTTCAACGGCCTGACCGACGAATACCACCCAACGCAAATGATCGCCGACGTGTTGACCATGCGTGAGCACGCCGACAAGCCGATCCACGAAATCAGCTACGTCTACCTGGGCGACGCCCGCAACAACATGGGTAACTCACTGCTGCTGATCGGCGCCAAACTGGGCATGGACGTGCGGATCTGCGCACCAAAAGCCCTGTGGCCGCATGACGATCTGGTGGAACGTTGCAACAAGTACGCGGAAGAAAGCGGCGCGCGCATCACGCTGACCGAAGACCCGAAAGCCGCGGTCAAGGGCGTGGACTTCATCCACACCGACGTTTGGGTATCGATGGGTGAACCGGTTGAAGCCTGGGCCGAGCGTATCCAGCAGCTGCTGCCGTACCAGGTCAACGCCGAGCTGATGAAAGCCACCGGCAACCCACGCACCAAGTTCATGCACTGCCTGCCGGCGTTCCACAACAGCGATACCAAGATCGGCAAACAGATTGCCGAGCAGTATCCGCACCTGTCCAACGGCATCGAAGTGACTGACGACGTGTTCGAGTCGCCTGCCTGCATCGCCTTCGAGCAAGCGGAAAACCGCATGCACACCATCAAGGCGATCCTGGTGTCGACCCTGGCCGACCTGTAAGCCTTCGCTCCCCCTGTAGGAGCGAGCTTGCTCGCGATAGCGCCATACCAGTCGAAGCACTTTGACTGTCAGGCCCCCATCGCGAGCAGGCTCGCTCCTACAAATGATCGGATCGCCTGTACATTCCCTTTTCAGAAGGACCAGCACCATGCGTATCGTCGTAGCTCTGGGCGGTAACGCCCTTCTTCGTCGTGGCGAGCCCATGACAGCGGACAACCAACGCGCCAACATCCGCATCGCCACTGAACAGATCGCCAAGATCCACCCCGGCAACCAATTGGTCATCGCCCACGGCAACGGTCCGCAAGTCGGCCTGCTGTCGCTGCAGGCAGCGGCCTATACCTCGGTCGCCGCTTACCCGCTGGACGTGCTCGGTGCCGAAACCGAAGGCATGATCGGCTACATCATCGAACAGGAACTGGGCAACCTGCTGGACTTCGAGGTGCCGTTCGCCACCCTCCTGACCCAGGTTGAAGTCGACGCCAACGACCCGGCGTTCAAGAACCCGACCAAACCGATCGGCCCGGTCTACTCCAAGGCGGAAGCCGAGGCCCTGGCCGCGGAAAAAGGCTGGGCGATTGCTCCCGATGGCGACAAGTTCCGCCGTGTGGTCGCCAGCCCGAAACCCAAGCGCATCTTCGAAATCCGTCCGATCAAATGGCTGCTGGACAAGGGCAGCATCGTGATCTGCGCCGGCGGTGGCGGCATCCCGACCATGTACGACGAGAACCGCAAGCTCAAGGGCATTGAAGCGGTGATCGATAAGGACCTGTGCTCGGCCTTGCTGGCCGAACAGCTGGAAGGTGACTTGCTGGTAATCGCCACCGACGTCAACGCGGCCTACATCGACTACGGCAAGCCGACTCAGAAAGCCATCGGCCAGGCGCACCCGGACGAAATGGAAAAACTTGGCTTCGCCGCCGGCTCCATGGGCCCGAAAGTCCAGGCCGCCTGCGAGTTTGCACGCAACACTGGCAAAGTCGCGGTGATCGGTTCACTCTCGGATATCGAAGCGATCGTCCAGGGCAAGGCCGGTACCCGCATCAGCACCGCCAAGCCTGGCATCACCTACCTATAATATAAACGGGGCAGGCCAGGCGCCTGCCCCGACATCATGCCTTGAGAAGGAGACGCCTATGGCCCAGTTCGAACCTGGTCACCTGCACATCGAACGACATGCACTGAACGATAAGGATGTCAGTTACGACATCAAGCTTGAATACAAGGTTGAACAGGATCCGAGTAAAGGCAAAGGCATGCAGTTCCGGATGCATGGCACGATCCAGGGCAAACCTGTTGATGAACCCTTCTTCCTGCCCAAGGAGGAGGCCTATAACTTCGCCAGCAATGTGACGAAGATCGCCGAAAAGTATGGTATCCCTAAGTCAATGAGCAGCATCGGCTCCGTTCATAAGCACTACGACAAGATGTTCGAGGATGTGCGGGTGCAACTGAACATGAAGTCCGGTGAACCGGTCGACCTGAAAAATTTCGAGTAAACAGATCCCCCTGTAGGAGCGAGCCTGCTCGCGATAGCGGTCCAACATTCAACATTTGAGTTGTCTGACTCACCGCCATCGCGAGCAGGCTCGCTCCCACAATGGAGCGCTCCGATTTCACCTTCCCCCCGCGCCAAGGCATACTTGCCACCCCCGCACCGCAGACCCTGAAACCGCCCCATGCGTATCCACGTCAGCTTCATCGACCGCGTCGGCATCACCCAGGAAGTCCTGGCCTTGCTCGGTGGGCGCAATCTCAATCTGGATGCGGTGGAAATGGTGCCGCCCAACGTCTACATCGACGCCCCGACCTTGAGCCCGCAAGTGCTCGAAGAGCTGCGCGATGCCTTGTTCAACGTGCAGGGCGTGCAAGCGGTGACCGTGGTCGACATCCTTCCCGGGCAACGCCGGCACCTGCAACTCGACGCCCTGCTGGCCGCCATGACCGACCCGGTGCTGGCCCTGGACAGCGCTGGCACCATCTTGCTGGCCAACCCGGCGCTGATCGCCCTTTACGGTCGCGAGCCAGCCGGGGAAAACGTCGGCGCACTGTTTGCCGATCCGGCCCTGCTCGACACCCTGCTCGAACACGGCTTCCGCCTGCCGCTGCGGGAGATCACCGTCAACGGCCAGACCCTGCTGCTGGACGCCACGCCGATCACCGACGCCGGCGCCCTGCTGACCCTCTATCAAGCCAACCGGATCGGCGAACAACTGTCGGCGTTGCACCACGATCACGCCGAAGGCTTCGATGCGCTGCTCGGCGAATCACCCGTCATTCGCACCCTCAAGGCCCGGGCCCAGCGAGTTGCAGCGCTGGATGCCCCCTTGTTGATCCAGGGCGAGACCGGCACTGGCAAGGAACTGGTGGCGCGCGCTTGCCATGCCAACAGCAGCCGCCACAGTGCCCCCTTTCTGGCATTGAACTGCGCGGCATTGCCGGAAAACCTCGCCGAAAGCGAACTGTTCGGCTACGCCCCCGGCGCCTTCACCGGCGCCCAGCGCGGCGGTAAACCGGGGCTGATGGAACTGGCCAACCAGGGCACGGTGTTTCTCGATGAGATCGGCGAGATGTCGCCGTACCTGCAGGCCAAGCTCCTGCGCTTTCTCAATGACGGCAGCTTTCGACGGGTCGGTGGCGATCGTGAGGTGAAGGTCAATGTGCGGATCCTCAGCGCGACCCACCGTGATCTGGAAAAAATGGTCAGCGAAGGGACTTTCCGCGAAGACCTGTTCTATCGCCTGAACGTGCTCAATGTCGAAGTGCCGCCGCTGCGCGACCGTGGCCAGGACATCCTGCTGCTGGCGCGTTACTTCATGCAGCAGGCCTGCGCGCAGATCCAGCGCCCGGTCTGCCGCCTGGCCCCCGGCACCTATCCGGCCCTGCTCGGCAACCGTTGGCCGGGCAACGTCCGGCAGCTGCAAAACGTGATCTTCCGCGCCGCCGCCATCTGCGAAAGCAGCCTGGTGGACATCGGCGACCTGGACATCGCCGGCACCTCGGTCGCCCGCCAGAGCGACAGCGAAGTCGACAGCCTGGAACAGGCGATGGAAGACTTCGAGCGCTCGCTGCTGGAAAAACTCTACGTCAGCTACCCCTCGACCCGCCAACTGGCCAGCCGCCTGCAAACCTCGCACACGGCCATCGCTCATCGATTGCGCAAGTACGGAATTCCCGGCAAGACCTGACCCCCTGCGGACCTGCGGGAACCTTTGTGGGAGCGGGCTTGCCTGCGATGGGGGCCTGACATTCAACATCTTCGCTGGTTGTTAAGCCCCCTTCGCGAGCAAGCTCGCTCCTACAGGGTCTAGGTCGGTCATAAAACCATCACCAAAAACGACCTCCACCTGTACTGAAAGCGCTACAGCGGAACGATATCGATACACCCCTCTTCCAACGCCTCTTCGCAAGGCTTTGATCCCCATAGGCTTTTTTCTCCGCACCGGACTGTAGCGATTTCGCTACACCTGCAAATCATCCTGCGCCCGCAATAGCTCTCAACCTATTGTTTTGTAACGATTTTCAAAGGTTGGCCGCGTTTTTGCTTTGTAACCCCTCATTAAACAAGGGCAATGCGCCCACGCTTTCCACCGCGTCCACCAGACGAGTCTGGCCCCTGAGGAGTTTCCATGAGCGAGTTGCGTTTCACTGAAGATCACGAATGGCTGCGCACCGAAGCCGACGGCAGCGTGACTGTCGGCATCACCGCGTTTGCGCAGAACGCCCTGGGCGACGTGGTGTTCGTGCAACTGCCTGAGTTGCAGGCTTACGAAAAAGGCGCGGAAGCCGCCACCGTGGAATCGGTCAAAGCGGCCAGCGGCGTGTACATGCCCCTGGACGGCGAAGTGCTGGCAACCAACCCGGCGCTCGAAGACAGCCCGGAACTGGTCAACGAAGACCCGCTGGGTGAAGGCTGGTTCTTCCGCTTCCAGCCTGCCGACGCATCGGCCGTCGCCAAGCTGCTGGATCAGGACGCCTACGACCGCCTGATCAAAGCCAACGCGCAAGCTTGAGGAGCACCGACATGACTGAAGTCAACCTGAGCACTGCCAACGAATTCATCGCCCGTCACATCGGCCCGCGCGCCGGCGACGAGCAAGCCATGCTCGACAGCCTCGGTTTCGACTCCCTGGAAGCCCTGAGCGCCAGCGTCATCCCGGACAGCATCAAGGGCACCAGCGTGCTGGGCCTCGAAGACGGTCTGAGCGAAGCCCAGGCCCTGGCTGCGATCAAGGCCATTGCCGGCAAGAACCAGCTGTTCAAGACCTACATCGGCCAGGGCTACTACAACTGCCACACACCATCGCCGATCCTGCGCAACCTCCTGGAAAACCCGGCCTGGTACACCGCCTACACCCCGTACCAACCAGAGATCTCCCAGGGTCGCCTGGAAGCGCTGCTGAACTTCCAGACCCTGATCAGCGACCTGTCCGGTCTGCCGATCGCCAACGCCTCGTTGCTGGATGAAGCCACCGCCGCTGCCGAAGCCATGACCTTCTGCAAACGCCTGAGCAAGAACAAGGGCAGCCACGCCTTCTTCGCCTCCGTGCATTGCCACCCGCAGACCCTCGACGTGCTGCGCACCCGTGCCGAGCCGCTGGGCATCGAGGTGGTCGTTGCCGACGAGCGTGAGTTGAGCGATCTCAGCCCGTTCTTTGGTGCCCTGCTGCAATACCCGGCCGCCAACGGTGACCTGTTCGACTACCGCGAACTGACCGAACGCTTCCACGCCGCCAACGCCCTGGTGGCCGTGGCCGCCGACCTGCTGGCCCTGACCGTCCTCACCCCGCCGGGCGAGTTCGGCGCAGACGTGGCCATTGGCAGCGCGCAGCGTTTCGGCGTGCCGCTGGGCTTCGGTGGTCCGCATGCGGCGTATTTCGCCACTAAAGATGCGTTCAAGCGCGACATGCCCGGCCGTCTGGTCGGTGTCTCTGTCGATCGCTTCGGCAAGCCGGCGCTGCGCCTGGCCATGCAGACCCGCGAGCAACACATCCGTCGCGAGAAGGCTACCAGCAACATCTGCACCGCCCAGGTGCTGCTAGCCAACATCGCCAGCATGTACGCCGTGTATCACGGCCCCCAGGGCCTGACCCAGATCGCCCTGCGTATCCATCACCTGACCGCAATCCTCGCCAAAGGCCTGGATGCCTTGGGCATCAAGGTCGAGCAAGCGCACTTCTTCGACACCCTGACCCTGGCCACCGGCGCCCACACCGCCGCCCTGCATGAGCAGGCGCGTGCCCAGCGCCTCAACCTGCGCGTGATCGATGCCGAACGCCTGGGCCTGTCCCTCGACGAAACCACTGCCCAGGCGGACATCGAGACCTTGTGGAGCGTATTCGCCGGCGCTCAACCGCTGCCGGACTTCGCCACGCTCGCCGCGACCGTACAAGGCACCCTGCCGACGGCCCTGGTGCGCCAATCGCCAATTCTCAGCCACCCGGTGTTCAACCGCTATCACTCGGAAACCGAGCTGATGCGCTACCTGCGCAAGCTCGCCGACAAGGACCTGGCCCTGGATCGCACCATGATCCCGCTGGGTTCGTGCACCATGAAGCTCAACGCCGCCAGCGAAATGATCCCGGTGACCTGGGCCGAGTTCGGTGCCCTGCACCCGTTCGCCCCGGCCGAACAGAGCGCCGGCTACCAGCAACTGACCGACGAACTGGAAGCGATGCTGTGCGCCGCCACCGGTTACGACGCCGTGTCGCTGCAGCCGAACGCCGGCTCCCAGGGTGAGTACGCTGGCCTGCTGGCGATTCGTGCCTACCACCAGAGCCGTGGCGATGAACGCCGCGACGTCTGCCTGATCCCTTCGTCCGCTCACGGCACCAACCCGGCCACCGCCCACATGGCCGGCATGCGCGTGGTGGTCACCGCCTGCGATGCCCGCGGCAACGTCGACATCGAAGACTTGCGCGCCAAGGCCATCGAGCACCGCGAACACCTCGCGGCACTGATGATCACCTACCCGTCGACCCACGGCGTGTTCGAGGAAGGTATCCGCGAAATCTGCGGGATCATCCATGACAACGGCGGCCAGGTGTACATCGACGGCGCCAACATGAACGCCATGGTCGGTCTCTGTGCACCGGGCAAGTTCGGCGGCGACGTCTCGCACCTGAACCTGCACAAGACCTTCTGCATCCCCCACGGCGGTGGCGGCCCGGGTGTCGGCCCGATCGGCGTGAAGTCCCACCTGATCCCGTTCCTGCCCGGTCACGCGGCCATGGAGCGCAAGGAAGGCGCGGTCTGTGCTGCGCCGTTCGGCAGCGCCAGCATCCTGCCAATCACCTGGATGTACATCCGCATGATGGGCGGGGCTGGCCTCAAGCGCGCTTCGCAGTTGGCAATCCTCAATGCCAACTACATTTCCCGTCGCCTGGAAGAGCACTACCCGGTGCTGTACACCGGCAGCAACGGCCTGGTGGCCCACGAATGCATCCTCGACCTGCGCCCGCTGAAAGACAGCAGCGGCATCAGCGTCGATGACGTGGCCAAGCGCCTGATCGACTTCGGCTTCCACGCCCCGACCATGTCGTTCCCGGTGGCCGGCACGCTGATGATCGAGCCGACCGAAAGCGAATCCAAGGAGGAGCTGGACCGCTTCTGCGACGCCATGATCCGCATCCGCGAGGAAATCCGCGCGGTGGAAAACGGCACTCTGGACAAGGACGACAACCCGCTGAAAAACGCTCCGCACACTGCTGCAGAAATCGTTGGCGAGTGGTCGCACCCTTACAGCCGCGAACAGGCGGTGTACCCGGTGGCGTCGTTGATCGAAAGCAAGTACTGGCCGCCGGTCGGTCGCGTCGACAACGTGTTCGGCGACCGCAACCTGATCTGCGCCTGCCCGTCGATCGAAAGCTACGCTTAAGCGATTAAGGGGCGGATCCGTCCGCCCCACTCTCAAGAACATCCCACCCCCTGTAGGAGCTGGCTTGCCAGCGATTGCTGCGTGTCAGGCAACAGAGATGTCGACTGATCCACCGCCATCGCTGGCAAGCCAGCTCCTACAAGGAATGCATAAAGCCTGAAATTGCGCCAATCCCCATAACAAGAAACCGGAGAACAACCATGTCGTTAAGCGTGTTCGACCTGTTCAAGATTGGCATCGGCCCTTCCAGTTCCCACACCGTCGGCCCGATGCGGGCGGCTGCGCGCTTCGTCGAGGGCCTGCGCCGTGACGACCTGCTCAAGGCCACCAGCAGCGTCAAGGTCGAGTTGTACGGTTCGCTCGGCGCCACCGGCAAAGGCCACGGCAGTGACAAGGCGGTACTACTGGGCCTGGAAGGCGAACACCCGGACACCGTGGACACCGAGAACATCGCCGCCCGTCTGCTGGAAATTCGCAGCAGCGGCCGGATCAATCTGCTCGGCGAACACCCCATCGAATTCAATGAAAAACTCCATCTGGCGATGATCCGCAAGCCACTGGACTATCACCCCAATGGCATGATCTTTCGCGCCTTCGATGCCGCCGGCCTGCAAATTCGCAGTCGCGAGTACTACTCGGTGGGTGGCGGTTTTGTCGTCGACGAAGACGCCGCCGGCGCTGATCGCATTGTCGAGGACGCCACGCCGCTGACCTTCCCGTTCAAAAGCGCCAAGGACCTGCTCGGGCATTGCAGCACCTACGGCATGTCCATCAGTCAGGTGATGCTGACCAACGAAAGCGCCTGGCGCCCGGAAGCGCAAACCCGCGCTGGCCTGCTGAATATCTGGCAAGTGATGCAGGACTGCGTCGATGCCGGTTGCCGCAATGAAGGCATCCTGCCCGGCGGGCTGAAGGTCAAACGGCGGGCCGCGGCCCTGCACCGGCAACTGTGCAAGAACCCGGAATCCTCGCTGCGCGACCCGCTGTCGGTACTGGACTGGGTCAACCTGTATGCCCTGGCAGTCAACGAAGAAAACGCCAACGGCGGCCGTGTGGTGACGGCACCGACCAATGGCGCCGCCGGGATCATCCCTGCCGTGCTGCATTACTACATGCGCTTCATTCCGGGGGCCAACGAAGATGGTGTAGTGCGCTTTCTGCTCACCGCCGCCGCCATCGGCATCCTGTACAAGGAAAACGCCTCGATCTCGGGTGCCGAAGTGGGCTGCCAGGGCGAAGTGGGCGTGGCCTGCTCAATGGCGGCCGGGGCGCTGTGCGAAGTGCTCGGCGGCAGCGTCCAGCAGGTCGAGAACGCCGCCGAAATCGGCATGGAACATAACCTCGGCCTGACCTGCGACCCGATTGGCGGTTTGGTGCAAGTCCCTTGCATCGAGCGCAACGCCATGGGTTCGGTCAAGGCCATCAACGCGGTGCGCATGGCCTTGCGCGGCGACGGGCAGCATTTCGTCTCCCTCGACAAGGTCATCCGCACCATGCGCCAGACCGGCGCCGACATGAAAAGCAAATACAAGGAAACCGCCCGCGGCGGTTTGGCCGTCAACATTATCGAGTGCTGATGCCCGCGCACCCCCACCCGTTTTTCCAGGAGCTGAATATGTCCACCGAACACTTGCTGAAAACCCCGCTGCACACATTGCACATCGAACTGGGCGCACGCATGGTGCCGTTCGCCGGCTACGACATGCCGGTGCAATACCCGCTGGGCGTGATGAAAGAGCACCAGCACAGCCGCGATCAGGCCGGGCTGTTCGACGTCTCGCACATGGGCCAGATCCGCCTGACCGGTGCCAATGCCGCCAGCGCCCTGGAAACCCTGGTGCCGGTGGACATCATCGACCTGCCGGTAGGCATGCAGCGTTACGCAATGTTTACCAACGAACAAGGCGGCATCCTCGACGACCTGATGGTGGCCAACCTCGGTAACGATGAACTGTTCCTGGTGGTCAACGCGGCATGTAAGGACCAGGACCTGGCGCACCTGCGCACGCATATCGGCGATCAGTGCCAGATCGAGGCGTTGTTCGAGGAGCGCGCCCTGCTCGCCCTGCAAGGCCCGGCCGCGGTTACCGTACTGGCACGCCTGGCGCCGGAGGTGGCGAAAATGACCTTCATGCAGTTCACCCGGGTGAGCCTGCTGGGCGTCGAGTGCTTTGTCAGCCGTTCGGGCTACACCGGCGAAGACGGCTTTGAAATCTCCGTACCGGCGACACACGCCGAAGCCCTGGCCCGCGCCCTGCTGGCCGAACCCGAAGTCGCCGCGATCGGCCTCGGTGCCCGCGACTCGCTGCGCCTGGAAGCGGGTCTGTGCCTGTACGGCCACGACATGAACACCCAGACCACGCCAATCGAAGCCAGCCTGCTGTGGGCCATCTCCAAGCCACGGCGCGCCGATGGCGCACGTGCGGGCGGTTTCCCGGGTGCCGAGCAGATTTTTGCCCAGCAGCAAAGCGGTGTGGCTCGCAAACGGGTCGGCCTGCTGCCTCAGGAACGCACCCCGGTGCGCGAAGGCGCGGAGATCGTCAACGAAGCCGGCGAGATCATCGGCAGCGTCTGCAGCGGCGGTTTCGGACCGACCCTGGGCGGTCCTTTGGCGATGGGTTACCTCAACAGTGCCTACACCGCACTCGACACCCAGGTCTGGGCCATCGTCCGTGGCAAAAAGGTGCCTTTGCTTGTAAGCAAAATGCCATTTGTCCCACAACGCTACTATCGCGGCTGAAGAACTGTTCCGATAAGTAACGCGACTGCGTAACAGTGCACTAAACTGTAACGCAGTCGCCATAAAACAGTGCATTGGTTTGGTTATAAGCTTCGTTTATGAACTCGGCTTATAACAATCGAAAACAATTGAACAGCTGTATCGAATAAGCCACGCAAACAGCGCCAAGCCCAGCAATACAAGGCTTTCACAGGGGCTTGTTTTTTCTGTGGTAGTTGGCGTAGAGTTTATCCACTGTGTTTGCATGGGTCGCTTGGAATCGTGACCTGGGCAGTAGCCAACAAGTTTCGCTACACCCGTTCTACGTCTTTCTTCCTTCCTGCAACCAGCCCCAGTACTCTTTCATGAGAAAGAGGCTGTCATTAATTTTTGCGTCAAAGGAAATAAGAAATGTCCCAACGTCAGAGCGGCACCGTCAAGTGGTTTAACGACGAAAAAGGTTTTGGTTTTATCACTCCAGAAAGCGGCCCGGATCTGTTCGTACATTTCCGTGCCATCCAGGGCAACGGCTTCAAGAGCCTGAAAGAAGGCCAGAAAGTGACCTTCATCGCTGTGCAGGGCCAAAAAGGCATGCAGGCTGACGAAGTTCAAGCAGAAGCTTAATCTTCTGTAACGAAAAAGCCCCTGATGCTGACATCAGGGGCTTTTTTGTGCGCGTAAATCCGTAAAATGGCTTCCTTTTTCCGCCGAGAGCCTGCCATGTCGAAACACCTGCTTACCCCCCAGGGCGAATTTCCTGTCGCTGGCCTGGGTCGTCGTCTGGCAGCGATGTTCTATGACTTTCTGCTGTGCACCGCGCTGATGATCGTCACCGGCGGCATCTACAAGATGGTGCAGATGGCAATTATCGGCGAAGAACGAATGCGCGCCCTGACCGACGCCGGCGCCCTCGACGGCGACCCCCTGCTGTCCACCGTGCTGCTGTTCGTACTGTTTGCCTTCTTCGCCAAGTTCTGGACCTATTCCGGGCAGACCCTGGGCATGCAAGTCTGGTGCATCCGCGTGCAGAATGCCGACGGCTCGGCCATCAGCCTGTGGCAGGCGCTGCTGCGCTTCGTGGTCGCGATTGCCTCGCTGCTGTGCGTCGGCCTTGGGTTCTTCTGGAGCCTGTTCGACAAGCAGCACCGCAGCTGGCACGACATGTATTCCAACAGCCAGTTGGTGCGGATTCCAAAAAAGAAAAAGTGATCGTCACGATGCAAAAAAAGCCCCGAATGATCGGGGCTCTTTTTATTCAGGCGTTACCCGCCAGCTTCATCCGCGCTGCGGCGGTGAAATCGAGCATGCGCTTGAGTGGGCGAATCGCCTGGGGGATCAGCGATGGCTCGACGAAGATCTCTCCTGAGCCCTCACGCAGGCACTGCAAGGTGCGCTCCAGGGTATTCATGGCCATCCACGGGCAATGCGCGCAACTGCGGCAGGCCGCGCCGTTACCAGCCGTTGGCGCCTCGATGAAGACCTTGTCCGGGCACAACTGCTGCATCTTGTAGAAGATGCCGCGATCGGTGGCGACGATCAGGGTCTTGTGCGGCAGGCTTTGCGCCGCAGCGATCAACTGGCTGGTGGAGCCCACGGCATCCGCCAGCTCGATGACGGCCGTCGGCGACTCCGGGTGGACCAGAATCGCGGCGTCCGGGTACAGGGCTTTCATGTCTTCCAGCTGCTTGGCCTTGAACTCCTCGTGAACGATACAGGCACCGTCCCACAGCAGCATGTCGGCACCGGTCTTACGCTGGATGTAGGTGCCCAGGTGCTTGTCCGGCCCCCAGATGATCGTCTCGCCGTTATCCATCAGGCTTTCGACGATCTCCAGCGCGCAGCTCGAAGTCACGACCCAGTCGGCACGCGCCTTCACGGCGGCCGAGGTATTGGCATACACCACCACCGTGCGCTCCGGGTGCTGATCACAGAACGCCGAAAACTCGTCGACCGGGCAACCGAGGTCCAGCGAGCAGGTCGCTTCCAGCGTCGGCATCAGCACGCGCTTTTCCGGGTTGAGGATCTTCGCCGTCTCACCCATGAACTTCACGCCGGCGACGACCACGGTCTTGGCCGGATGCGCATTGCCGAAGCGGGCCATTTCCAGGGAGTCGGAAACACAGCCACCGGTTTCTTCAGCCAGGGCCTGGATGATCGGGTCGCAATAGAAGTGTGCAACCAGCACCGCGTCCTGAGCCTTGAGCTCGGCGGCGATGGCGGCGCGATAGTGAGCCTCTTCGGCGGGGGTCAGCGGCTTGGGCTGCTTGGCGTCGAGGTGGGCTTGAACCAGAAGGCGTTCGGAAATTTGCGTCATGTTCGCAAGACCTGCGGGCGCGTTTGCGCGAAAGTCGAGTATACACCCGGCTCCGGACCCATCAGGGTACCGCCGGGAAAGTGAGTATTCATCAGGCACGGACAGCGTTGAAGCTGCGCAAGGCTACAGAATATCCCCAAGATGCAAAAGATCATTCTGTGTCGGTCACGCGGTACAGCAGCCCTTGATTGCATCGAGCCCGAATCGCGGGCAAAAAAAAACCCGGAAATCCTCACTTTCGTGGGCCTTCCGGATTTTCTAAACCGCCAAATATGGTGGGTCGTGTGGGATTCGAACCTACGACCAATTGGTTAAAAGCCAACTGCTCTACCAACTGAGCTAACGACCCGCTTCGTTGTGGTGCGTATAATACTGATTTTTAAGGACTATTCAACACCTATGTGCAAATAAATCAAAAATAATTGGTGGGGTCGCTGATTCCGGCCGCTTTGAAGCCTTCAGCACGCAGGCGGCAGCTGTCGCATTTGCCACAGGCAGCACCGTTATCGTCCGCCTGATAGCAGGAAACCGTCAGTGCATAGTCGACGCCAAGCTTCACGCCAGCCTGCACAATCTGCGCCTTGCTGAGGTTTTGCAGCGGCGCCTGGATACGGAAACCATTGCCCTCGACCCCGGCCTTGGTCGCCAGGTTGGCCATGCGCTCAAAGGCTTCGACGAACTCGGGACGGCAATCCGGGTAGCCGGAATAGTCGACGGCGTTGACGCCAATGAAGATGTCCCGCGCGCCCAGCACTTCAGCCCAACCCAGGGCCAACGACAGGAACACCGTATTGCGGGCCGGCACGTAGGTGACCGGAATGCCTTCGCCCAACTCTTCAGGCACATCGATGGAGCTGTCAGTCAGCGCCGAACCGCCGATACCGTTCAGGTTCAGGCCGATAACCTTGTGCTCGACCACGCCCAGGTCACGGGCAACGCGCTCGGCTGCCTGCAACTCGGACCGATGGCGCTGACCATAGTCGAAGCTCATGGTGTAGCAACGGTAGCCTTCGGCCTTGGCCATGGCGACGACCGTCGCCGAATCCAGGCCACCGGACAGCAGGATCACCGCACGTTTTTCTACCGCATTCAGTTGTTCAGTCATTTCAGCGCCCCGGCTCGTCATTCCAAAGATATTTGTGCAACTGCAACTGCAGGCGCACCGGCAGGTTGTCGGCGACAACCCAGTCAGCCAGGTCGCGCGCATTCAGGTCATGGTGGCTCGGCGAGAACAGTACTTCGCCCGCTCGATCGGCCAGACCGTACTGGATCAGCTTGGAGACTGCCCAGTCATAGTCTTCGCGCGAGCAGATCACGAATTTGACCTGATCATTGGCCGTGAGCAGTTCAATGTTTTCGTAGCGATTGCGATGGGCTTCTTTCGAGCCCGGGGTCTTGAGGTCGACAACGCGACTGACCCGGGTATCGACCGCCGAGATATCGAGGGAGCCACTGGTTTCCAGTGACACCTCGTAACCGGCATCGCACAGGCGCTTGAGCAAGGGAATGGCGTTGGGCTGCGCCAGTGGCTCGCCACCGGTGACACAGACATAACGCGGACGAAAACCGGCGACCTGCTCGAGGATGTCGTCGAGCGATCGAACGGTGCCGCCGGTAAAGGCGTAGGCGCTGTCGCAGTATTGGCAACGCAACGGGCAACCAGTGAGGCGCACAAAAACAGTGGGCAGCCCGGCAGTCCGCGTTTCACCCTGCAACGAGTAGAAAACTTCGGTAATTCTCAATGTGTCTTGCATAGTCGCCACGGGCGTAACAGCTAAACAGGCTGTCCGCCTCCGTCAGGCACTTGATGGAACCCCGCCAACGCGCAGATCCCAAAAAGCGGTGTTTCGAAAAAGGGCGTGAATTCTAACGAAAAAACCCGCGATAAGCGCGGGTTTCTTGATACACGGGTCAAACAGCCTTACATGCGCTGCAGATCGCGCTGCGCCAACTGGGCGGCGGAGGTGCCAGGGTACTGGCTGACCACCTGCTGCAGAATGCCTTTTACCTTGTCGGTATGACCCAGGCGGCGCTCTACATCAGCGAGCTTGTACAGCGAATCCGGCACCTTGTTGTGCTTGGGATACAACTGCGAAACCTTGGCAAATGCCTGGCCAGCGCCTTGCAGGTCGCCTTTGGCCAGGTTCACTTCACCCAACCAGTACTGGGCGTTGCCCGCATACTGGCTGTTCGGGTATTTGCGCAGGAAGGCGGCGAAAGCCAGGCTGGCCTTGTCGAAATCCTTGGCCTTGATCAGGTCGAAGGCTGCGTCGTAATACAGCTTTTCCTTCGCCGGATCACCCGGTTCGCTGCTTGCGGCAGGCGCGGCGGCGGCCGCACCTGCTGCTGCACCGGCGGCAGCATTGCCACCGGCTGGAGAATTTTCAGGAGCCGCAGCGGGTGCACCGCCGGTTCCTATGCGCCGATCAAGATCCTGGTATCGCTCCAGGCTTTCCTGCTTCATGCGCGCTACATCATTTTGCAGAACCTCGATCACGCCTTGTTGGCGCGCGATCTGTTCCTGCATCTGTTGCAGTTGGTTGAACAGCTCGCCCTGTGCCGAGACAGGGGCCGAAACCCCTCCCCCGGCATAGGCGCCGTTCGTACCGTAACCCGCAGGCGGATAACTGCTCCCGCTATTGTTATAACCGGAATCGTTATCGACCACAGGAACCGCAGCCCACGCCGCAAGCGGCGCGAGACTGAGAGCCAAGACAGTTACAGCACGACGGCACGTTCGCATGACGAATTACTTACGCAGTTCGACGCGACGGTTTTGAGCCCAGGACTGCTCGTCGTTGCCGGTAGCAACTGGACGCTCTTCGCCGTAGGAAACCAGTTCCAGCTGAGCTGGGGAAACACCTTGCAGTACCAGGTAGCGCTGAACGGCTTTCGCACGACGCTCGCCCAGTGCCATGTTGTACTCACGAGTACCACGTTCGTCGGTGTTGCCTTCCAGAACAACGCGAGCGCCGTTTGCTTTCAGGTCTTTGGCGTGAACGTCCAGAGCGCGCATGGCTTCTGGCTTCAGGTCCGAGCTGTCGTATTCGAAGTAGAAGGTGGTGATTGCGCGCAGAGCAGCTTCTTCGCTCAGGGAACCGTCAACTGCACCAGTGTTTGCGCCGTAACCAGCGTTTGGATCAACAGCGCCTTCACCGGCGTTGTCGCCGCCTTTGGACGAGCAACCTACAGCTACAGCCATGGCCAGAGCCAGCGCAGCAAACTTACCAAACTTCAGCATTTCCATCGTGAAACTCCTAATGAACCCCAATGTGTTAAGTACAACGTATAGCGCCGCGTCAGTTCAGGTAAGGGGACCAGGAAGGTTCTCTGACTTCGCCTTGAGCGGTAGGAAGCGGGAGCCTTACGCGTCCGTTGATGGACACGAGCATCAAGACTCCCCGGCCCTGCTGGCGGGTGGCGTAGATTACCATGGTGCCGTTGGGCGCAACAGTAGGCGACTCGTCCAGAGTGCTATCAGTGAGGATTTTTACGCTACCGCGCTGCAAATCCTGGGCCGCCACTTTGAAATTGGTGAAACCTTCCTGGCGATGGATCATCACCAGAGTCTTTTCATCAGCCGACAGTTTCGGGTTGGCGTTGTAGTTACCGACGAAAGTCACACGCTCGGCACCGCCACCGCCCGCACTGGTCTTGTAGATCTGCGGCTTGCCGCCACGGTCGGAGGTGAAGTAGATGGTCGAGCCGTCCTTGCCCCAGAACGGCTCGGTGTTGATGCCGGGACCCGCAGTCACACGGGTGATCTGGCGCGAACCGAGGTTCATCACGTAGATGTCCGGGTTGCCGTCCTTGGACAGCACGAACGCCAGGCGCTGACCATCCGGCGACCAGGCAGGAGCACCGTTCAAGCCTTCGAAATTGGTGATTTGCTCACGGCGACCGGTGTCGATGTTCTGCATGAAAATACGCGGACGCTTCTGCTCGAACGAGACATAGGCGATGCGCTTGCCGTCTGGCGCGAAACGCGGCGACAGGATCGGCTCGCGTGACTGCAGCAGGGTCACCGCACGGGCACCGTCATAGTCCGAACGCTGCAGGGTGTAGCGCGTGTTCTTCTCGGAGAAGCGCTCGGCCGTCACGTACAGCAGTCGAGTCGAGAAGGCACCCTTGATCCCGGTGAGTTTCTCGAACGACTGGTCGGAGATGTAGTGCGCCATGTCACGCAACTGGTCGACACCGCCCGACACACTGCCGGTAAGCACCTGCTGCTCGGTGTTGACGTTGAACAGCGCGTACTGCACCTGCAGGCGACCGCCCGCCGGAACAATGCTGCCGACCATGATGTACTGGGCGCCCAGGGCCTTCCAATCGCGGTAGATGACTTCACTGGCCTGGGTCGGCTGGCTGATCATGTTCTGCTTTGGAATCGGCGAGTAATAACCCGAGTTACGCAAATCGTTACCAATGATTTCTGCCATGTCGTCCGGCAGGACGCTACCGCCCTGCCAGCCGAACGGAACGACCGCAATCGGCGTTGCCCGATCACTGCCGCTGGTAACCAGAATGTTTTTTTCATCTGCCGCCGCTATCCCTGCCATACAGCAAATAACGACGAGCATTCCTCGAAGGAGGTTTCTCACGGGGCTAGATCCTCAGGTGTGAATGTCATCTTGAATGAACGATACGGAGCAAAATCGCTCGGCTTCATTCCCTGCATTTCTGTCAATCGTCCAATATTCTTCACTGCCGCTACAGCCGAAGCGTCAAACGGACCGTCGCCACTGGACTTGAGCACCTTGACCGAAGTCACCGTACCGTCCGGCAACATGCCGATTTGCAGCTGAACCGTCATTCCTTTGCGGGCCGAAGGTGGACGAGCCCAGCCTTCCGCTGCACGCATTCGAATCAGGTCATCGAAACTGCCGGCAACTTCGTCACCCTGCTCATCGGCCAAGGCCTGCTGACGCTGCGGCGTGTCGGAAAGCAAATCTGCCAGGGCCTGGGCCTTTTTCTCTTCGGCGGATTTACGTGCCGCTTCCTGCGATTTTTTCTTCGCAGCATCGGCAGCAGCTTTCTTCTTCGCTTCCTCGGCGACTTTCTTCTTCGCCTCGTCCGCTTCAGCTTTCTTCTTGGCGTCTTCCGCGGCTTTCTTCTTCGCGTCCTCGACTATCTTTTTCTTCGCTTCTTCAGCGGCGGCTTTCTTGGCCTCTTCTTCAGCCTTCTTCTTGGCTTCTTCTTCGGCTTTCTTCTTGGCTATATCAGCCAATTGTTTCTCTTCTGCCTTCTTGGCTTCGGCGGTCTTCTTCGCTTCATCGGCCTTCTTGGCTTCATCAGCCTTCTTCGCCTCTTCCGCTTTCTTCGACTCGTCGGCCTTCTTGGCTTCCTCGGCCTTTTGAGCCGCCTCTTCTTTCTTTTGTTCCGCAGCCTTCACCGCTTCCTGCTCGACCTTCTTCTGTTCCATCTGTTCGACTTCGGTCTGGCGCGCAGCGGATTTCTTCGCTTCACCCGCAATCTTCTGATTGGTCTGGGTGGTCGCCTGACTTTTCGATTTCAACTGGTACAGGGTCGCCTGGACGATCGGCTTGGCCGGCGGCAACTCCGGGGTAAAGGCAAAGCTGACGAACAGCATGCCGAACACCAGTACGTGCAGGCCGATTGCCCAGACGCTAGGCCAGAAGTAGCTTTCCGAGGCTGTTGGCTCTCGCTGTTGCTGCATCAGGGCGCCTCGGTAATCAAGCCAACATTACCGACCCCGGCTTTCTGCAACCCACCCATGGCGCCCATGACGGCGCCGTAGTCGACGGTCTTGTCACCGCGAATGAATACCTGGGTGTGCTTGCCACCTTCGTTGCCGGCGCGAATGATCTTGGTCACCGCATCTGTCATCTGCGGCAGGGTCATGGCGCGATCCTGCTGCTTTTCGGTGTCGACTTCGCTGCCAAGGTTCCAGTAATAGGTCTTGTCAGCCTTGATCGAAATGGTCAGGACCTGGGTGTTGTTGTCCTGCGGCAAGGCTTCGCTGGAAACCTTGGGCAGATCAACCTTCACGCCCTGATTGAGCATCGGCGCGGTCACCATGAAAATGACCAGCAGCACCAGCATCACGTCGATGTAGGGCACTACGTTCATCTCGGCGACCGGCTTGCGCTTCTTGCGAGCTCGAGCGATTAAAGCCATTGGGAAATACCTGCTTATTCTTCGCTGGTGTGCACTTTACGGTGCAGGATCGCCTGGAATTCGTCGGCGAAGGTGTAGTAACGGCTGATCAGGGTTTCGCTGCGCGCAGAGAAACGGTTGTAAGCGATAACAGCCGGGATTGCAGCGAACAGGCCAATAGCAGTGGCGATCAGTGCCTCGGCAATACCCGGAGCCACGGTGGCCAGGGTCGCTTGCTGGGCAGTGGCCAGGCCGCGGAAGGAGTTCATGATGCCCCACACCGTACCGAACAGACCGATGTACGGGCTGACCGAACCGACGGTGGCGAGGAATGGGAGGCTTTGCTCGAGCTTTTCTTCTTCACGGGAGATGGCCACGCGCATCGCACGCGCTACACCTTCCATGACCGCTTCAGGATCGACACCCGGTTGCTGGCGCAGACGGGAGAATTCCTTGAAACCAGCGCGGAAAATCTGCTCGACGCCGGAATCCGGATCCGGGTTGCTGCCCGCCTGACGGTACAGCTTGGACAGGTCGATACCTGACCAGAAGCGCTCCTCGAAGCTCTCCAGGGCACGTCGACCGGCGCGCAGCAGGTTGCTGCGCTGAAAGATCATGATCCATGAGGTCACCGATGCGGCCACCAGGGTCAGCATTACCAGTTGCACCACGATACTGGCATTGCTGACCAGGCTCCACATGGAGGAATGGTCGACGACGTTAGCTTCCACGCTTTATCTCCTGCTTTGAGTGTGTACCCGCGCCGCTCACGTCGGCAAAGGCCGCACGTAGAGCTTCGGGAATGGCCCGGGGTTTCAAACTATGGGTGCGCACACAGGCCACCAGAAACTGCCCTTCGCAGAGCAGTGCATTATCCGTGGCTCGCCTGACCTGCTGCTTGAAGCGCAGGCTGACACGGTTCAATTCGATTACTTCAGCACTCACCACAAGCTCGTCGTCCAGTCGCGCCGGCGCGTGATAGCGCGCTTCGCTGGAATGCACGACGAACAACAGGTCCTCGCCTGCCAGCTGCGATTGGGCAAAGCCCAGCTCACGTAGCCGCTCGGTTCGAGCCCGTTCCATAAACTTGAGGTAATTAACGTAATACACGATGCCGCCCGCATCGGTGTCCTCGTAATAAACGCGACAGCGATGTGCGAACGACTCTAGCCCGTTTTGCGCGCGCATACTCTAGTGCTTACTCCTCACATTGCCAATCCGCTCAGGCAACTGTTTTTCGTTGTTCTGCGCCTTTGTTCGCAAACAAGGCTTCGCCAGCCATCTGAGACCGCGAAAAACCGGTTTGGATCGGCGCAGACCGCCATTATTCGTCCACCGCGTCGAGAAACTCGTCTACTACAGGCATTTCGCCCATACGCGAAGGAATATTCAAGCCGAAATGCAGATACGCGTGTCGTGTCACGACCCGCCCCCGCGGCGTACGCATGATATAGCCCTGCTGGATCAGGTAGGGTTCCAGCACGTCCTCGATGGTGTGCCGCTCCTCACTGATAGCCGCCGCGAGACTGTCGACCCCGACCGGCCCGCCATCGAACTTCTCGATCATGGTCAGCAGCAAACGCCGGTCCTGGTGATCGAAGCCACGCTCGTCGACGTCCAGCAGGTTGAGTGCCAGGTCAGCAATCGGCTTGGTGATATGCCCCTTGCCGCGAACTTCGGCAAAATCCCGTACCCGCCGCAACAAGCGGTTGGCAATTCGTGGCGTGCCCCGCGCGCGGCGGGCGATTTCAAACGAACCTTCCGGCTCCATGGGCAAGCCGAGAATGCCAGCCGATCGGCTGACGATGGTCGACAGATCGGCGGTGCTGTAGAACTCCAGGCGCTGAACAATGCCGAAGCGGTCACGCAGCGGGTTGGTCAGCATGCCGGCGCGGGTGGTGGCGCCGACCAGGGTGAAGGGTGGCAGGTCGAGCTTGATCGAGCGCGCTGCCGGCCCCTCGCCAATCATGATGTCGAGCTGGAAGTCTTCCATGGCCGGGTACAGCACTTCCTCGACGATCGGCGACAAGCGATGGATTTCATCGATGAACAGCACGTCGTGGGGCTCGAGATTGGTCAGCAGTGCCGCCAGGTCACCCGGCCGCTCCAGTACCGGCCCCGAAGTGCTTTTGATCGACACGCCCATTTCCTGGGCAATGATGTTGGCCAGGGTGGTCTTGCCCAGGCCCGGCGGACCGAAGATCAGGGTGTGGTCGAGGGATTCGTTGCGGCCACGCGCGGCCTGGATGAACAGTTCCATCTGCTCGCGCACGGTCGGCTGGCCTATATAGTCGGCCAGGCTGACCGGACGAATCGCCCGGTCCTGGACTTCTTCGCGCTCACGCGGGCCACCGGTGGCGGCAATCAGACGATCAGCTTCAATCACTTAGATCATTCCCTTCAGGGCACGACGAATCAGGTCTTCACTGCTCAAGCCTTTCTCCTTGATCGCGGAAATCGCCTTGCTGGCCTCCTGCGGCTTGTAGCCCAGGGAAATCAGCGCGCTCACCGCATCGTTCTCCGCCGAGGCCACTGGCTGGGCCGGGCCGTCCGGCTGGTTCGGCACCAGGGCAAACATGCTCGGCACGGTTTCCCAGGCCTTGAAGCGATCCTTGAGTTCCACCAGCAAGCGCTCGGCGGTCTTCTTGCCGACGCCCGGCACCTTGGTCAGCGCCGAAGTGTCCTGCGCCTGCACGCAACGCACCAGCTCATCGACCTCCAGGCTCGACATCAAGGCCAGCGCCAGTTTCGGGCCGACGCCATTGAGGCGGATCAGCTCGCGAAAAAAGTCGCGCTCGCGCTTGCCAATGAAACCATAGAGCAACTGCGCGTCTTCGCGCACCACCAGATGAGTGTGCAAGGTGATCGGCTCACCGACTGACGGCAGTCGATACAGGGTGGTCATGGGCACTTCCAGCTCATAGCCCAGGCCGTTGACATCGAGAATCAGGTGCGGCGGCTGTTTCTCAGCTAGAGTGCCGCGCAAACGTCCAATCACGTTTCAAATCCTTAACTGGCTTTCGAACAGCAAAGTGAGCGTGATCGCCGACAGCACAGGCGCAAAACGCTCAACGGAAAAAACAAGTGGACTGATGCTATCAGATCACAAGCGAAGACGACCGCCACGCGCGCGCGCCGTACCCAGGCCATGGGGCAACAGGCTGGAGCGAGTGTGGGCATGGCAAATGGCAATCGCCAAGGCGTCCGAAGCGTCGATTTGCGGCTTGGCCACCAGCTTGAGCATGTGCATGACCATCATCTGCACCTGCTCCTTATTTGCCGCGCCGGTGCCGGTCACGGCCTGCTTGACCTGGGTCGCGCTGTATTCGGCGATCTCCAGACCTTCCTCGGCCCCCGCGACAATCGCCGCGCCCCGCGCCTGGCCCAGCTTCAGCGCCGAGTCGGCGTTGCGTGCCATAAACACCTTTTCGATGCCCATGGTCACTGGACCGTAGGTCTGGATAACCTCACGGACGCCGCGATAAACAATTTGCAACCGTTCATGTAGCTCACCGCTACCGGTGCGAATACACCCGGACGCCACGTACACACACCCACGGCCGGTATCGCGTACGACGCCATAACCGGTGATGCGGGACCCGGGGTCGATACCTAGGATTAAAGTCATAACGCCTGCAGGAAATGTGAACGACGATTTCAATACAACACAATACAAATGTGGGAGCGAGCCTGCTCGAATAGTCGCATTCGGCGCCGACCTACCCCCACATCCAGTACCGCCTGCCCTCAACCGAGTTGCGCAGCGACGTCTTCCGGGATATCCGCATTGGAATAAACGTTCTGCACGTCATCCAGATCTTCAAGCATGTCGATCAGCTTGAGGACTTTCTCCGCCCCCTCCAGGTCCAGTTCGGCGCTGGTGGTCGGCTGCATGACAATTTCCGCGTCATCGCCCTTGAACCCCGCCGCTTCCAGCGCGTTACGTACGGCGTAGAAGCTGGTGAACGAGGTGAACACGTCAATCGAGCCGTCTTCGTGAGTGACAATGTCGTCGGCATCGGCTTCCAGCGCCGCTTCGGTCAGCGCGTCTTCGTCGACACCGGGTGCGAAGGAGATCTGCCCCTTGCGTTCGAACAGGTAGGCCACCGAGCCATCGGTCCCGAGGTTGCCGCCACATTTGCTGAAGGCATGACGCACTGCCGCCGCGGTGCGGTTACGGTTATCGGTCATGCACTCGACCATCACCGCCACGCCACCTGGGCCGTAACCCTCGTAGGTCAGCTCGACCATGTCGTCAGTATCGGCAGCGCCGGCACCCCGAGCGATCGCCCGATCGATGATGTCGCGACTCATGTTGGCGCCCAGGGCCTTGTCCAACGCCAGGCGCAAACGCGGGTTGGAACCCGGCTCGCCGCCACCCTGACGGGCAGCAACGGTCAGCTCACGAATCCACTTGGTGAAAATCTTGCCCTTCTTGGCATCCTGACGTTCTTTGCGGTGCTTGATGTTTGCCCACTTGGAATGACCCGCCATAACTCGCTCCGAATTCTCAAAAAAACAATGCCCGCGCGCCCTTGAAGGCGAGCGGGCAACGACATCGGGTTGTGACAACCGGGCGCATCCGTAGAGACGCCCGGCTGGCCAGCCTTACTCTGCCTTTGGCTGTTCGCGCAGGCGAATGTGCAACTCGCGCAGCGCCTTGGCATCCACCACACCCGGCGCTTGCGTCATGACGTCGGCAGCACTCTGGGTTTTCGGGAAAGCGATCACTTCACGGATCGACTGGGCGCCGGTCATCAGCATCACCAGGCGGTCCAGGCCGAAGGCCAGGCCACCGTGCGGCGGTGCACCGTATTTCAGCGCGTCGAGCAGGAAGCCGAACTTCTCTTCCTGTTCCGCTTCATTGATACCCAACAGACGGAAGACCGACTGCTGCATTTCCTTGCGATGGATACGGATCGAACCGCCACCCAGCTCGGTGCCGTTGAGCACCATGTCGTATGCACGGGACAGCGCGCCAGCCGGATTGGCTTCCAGCTCTTGCGGCGTGCACTTCGGCGCGGTGAACGGGTGGTGCAGCGCGGAGAAGCTGCCGTCGTCGTTTTCTTCGAACATCGGGAAGTCGACGACCCACATTGGCGCCCACTTGCAGGTCAGCAGGTCGAGGTCGTGACCCAGCTTGATGCGCAGCGCGCCCAGGGCTTCGCTGACGATCTTGGCCTTGTCGGCGCCGAAGAACACGATGTCACCGTCGACCGCACCCACGCGATCGAGGATCACGTTGAGCTTGTCTTCCGGGATGTTTTTCACGATCGGCGATTGCAGACCTTCAACACCGGCCGCACGCTCGTTGACCTTGATGTACGCCAGGCCCTTGGCGCCGTAGATGCCAACGAACTTGGTGTAGTCGTCGATCTGCTTGCGCGGCATGCTCGCCCCGCCTGGAACGCGCAGTGCAGCGATACGGCATTTCGGGTCGTTGGCCGGGCCGCTGAACACCTTGAAGTCGACTTCCTTGAGCTGGTCGGCAACGTCCACCAGTTCCAGCGGGTTGCGCAGGTCCGGCTTGTCGGAACCGTAGCGGCGCATGGCCTCTTCGAAGGTCATGTGCGGGAACTCGCCGAATTCCAGATCCAGCACTTCCTTGAACAGGTTGCGGATCATGCCTTCGGTCAGGCCCATGATGTCTTTTTCATCGAGGAAGCTGGTCTCGATGTCGATCTGAGTGAACTCAGGCTGACGGTCGGCACGCAGGTCTTCGTCACGGAAGCACTTGGCGATCTGGTAGTAACGGTCGAAGCCAGCCACCATCAGCAGCTGCTTGAACAGCTGCGGCGATTGCGGCAGGGCGAAGAACGAGCCGGCGTGGGTACGGCTTGGGACCAGGTAGTCACGCGCGCCTTCCGGAGTGGCACGGGTCAGGATCGGCGTCTCGACGTCGAGGAAGCCGTTCTCGTCCAGGTAGCGACGGATGCTGGTGGTCATGCGCGAACGCAGGCGCAGCTTCTCGGCCATTTCCGGACGACGCAGGTCGAGGAAGCGATAACGCAGGCGGGTTTCTTCGCCAACGTCGGAGAACTCGTTGAGCGGGAACGGCGGGGTTTCCGCTTCGTTCAATACTTCCAGTTCGTAACCCAGCACTTCGATCATGCCCGACGCCATGTTGGCGTTGGTGGCGCCGGCCGGACGCAGGCGCACCTTGCCGGTCACCTTGACCACGTATTCGCTGCGCACACGGTCGGCAACGGCGAAGGTTTCGGCGCGATCCGGGTCGAACACCACCTGGGCCAGACCGTCACGATCACGGATATCGAGGAAAATCACCCCACCGTGGTCACGGCGACGGTGAACCCAGCCGCAAAGGGTAATTTCCTGGCCGTCCAGGCTTTCGTTCAGTTGGCCGCAATAATGGCTGCGCATCATGGTCGTGGTTTCACTTCTCGTAATTCGAAATTCGATGGGAGGTCTTGCTGCACCGCCGCACTTGAATGAAGTGCCAGATAATGCAAGAGCCCGGTGTGTCGTTCAACTTAGTCAGCTTTGTCGCCACCGGCCAGATTCTTCTTCGAACCGGTCTTGAAGTCGGTTTCGTACCAACCGGTACCGCTCAGGCGAAAGCCCGGCATCGACAGCATTTTTTTCAGTTCGGGTGCCTGGCAGGCTGGGCAGTCGACCAACGGTGCATCGCTGATCTTCTGAATGGCTTCCAACTGATGACCACAGGAAGCACATTGATAGTCGTACATCGGCATGGGATTGTCTCGGCGACCAGATTGATCCCGCTCAAACAGTGGGTTTGGCGGCAAAGAGCGGGATTATATCGATTAAATCGAGCCTGTGCAGCCGTAACGCTGCACAGGACACTTCGAGGGCTCGCCCGCCGACGGGACCAGCGCCTCACCCCACACCAGCCGCACTCTCGTTCAAGCTGTGGACCACACACATGACCCGCACCAGGCCGCTGAAATTCTTCACCCCGCCATGGCGCAGGTGCACCTCCCGGTCCACATGGGACAGCAAAGCACTGACCGAGCAGCAATTATCCCGGGCGATTCGCGCCAGGATATCCCAGTAGACCTGCTCCAGCCGCAAGCATGTGGCGAATCCATTCAAGCGAACCGACCTGGAAAGTGGTCGCGCCAACCCCATGTCGAACTCACGATCGAAGGGGTCGACTCGGATATCCCGTCGCCGCCCCCCCTCCCCAACTTCTGCACCTGATAATCTGGCCATTGTCCTGACACTCCCTTGTCACTTGATTTGAATAACAACTCCCTGTCGTTATAAAAACGTAAGCAGATACATATTTCCAGATGGCTTTATAACCCTGCATGTAGGACAAGCCAACAACTGCGAGAAGACTATTAACTTTGTCCGACACTGTTGGTTTCGATGGTAAAACCAACAAGGAAAAATCAATAACAGCAGAGCGAAAAGCCAAAGCCCGGATGACGAAAAACACCTGATGCCGGCTTGAGCGAGAGACTGGCGCGCCCCATCAATGGGCGTCGCCAGTCCTGACGGCGTTACTGACCGTCCAGCAGCGAGCGCAGCATCCACGCGGTCTTCTCGTGCACCTGCATACGTTGGGTCAGCAGGTCTGCCGTGGGCTCATCACTGACCTTGTCCAGCAGTGGAAAAATGCCCCGCGCAGTGCGAGTGACGGCCTCCTGCCCCTGGACCAGTTGCCGGATCATGTCCTCTGCGCTCGGCACACCTTCTTCTTCCTTGATTGAAGAAAGTCGCGCATAGATTGAATAAGCACCCGGCGCTGGAAAGCCCAACGCCCGAATACGTTCGGCAATCAGATCGACCGCCAGCGCCAACTCGTTATATTGCTCTTCGAACATCAAGTGCAGGGTGCGAAACATCGGCCCTGTCACGTTCCAGTGGAAGTTATGGGTTTTCAGATAAAGGACGTAAGTGTCCGATAGCAAACGCGAAAGCCCGTCGACGATGGACTTGCGATCTGCCTCGCTGATACCGATATCAATTGCCATGCTTTTCCCCTTACGGTGATGAAATCCATTCCACAGCTGCGCAAACACTGTAGCAACAGTCCCAGCACCTCGCTGGCAATCGCCGACGTCCTGCATTACACCTGAGCGCTCTGGCACAAGCCTTCGCGCAGTCATTGCGGCAGTCACTCGGAGGGCGTCCCGCAATACCGGCGCACGCCCCGTCTGCGCTGATTTGAGAAGGTACGGTCTTTGCTGTTAAATAGACGCCGTGTCACTGCCGCTATTTCCCCGCGCGCGGTGCATAGGCTGATACCCGGTACGTGTCCACCGCCTCCCATTTGTTCAGAAGCGAACCGTACTCACTCAGCTCTTCCTTGTGATCCGTCCAAAGTGAGTCAATCAAAATGTTGAAAATCGTCCACCTGCTAACGGGCGCAGCAGCCTTGCTGTTGTCCTTCATCCCCAGCTTGCGAACCGAAGCGGTACCTTACCTGCAACAACCTGACGCGCTGTACCTGGCGTTCTTCGGCTTGCTCAACCTGATCCTTGCCCCAGTGATCCCCTACTGGAACAAAGGTCCTCGCCATCAACTGCAAAACCTGGTCAGTGCCTTGCTGGTACTGGCTGTGGTCCTGCAAACCCTGACGCTGCTGGCGCCCATGGCGGAAATCGGTGGTCACCCATCGGTTCTGTTCAGCCTCATCGTTGCACTGGTCGCGGTATTGCTGCACCTGGCGGTGAGCTTCTACAAATCCTCGCCTGCCGCGGCCGCCCCGCAAAACTACGACATGACCAACCGCGATACCGGTACGGTCAAGTGGTTCAACACCTCCAAAGGCTTCGGCTTCATTTCCCGCGACTCCGGCGATGATATTTTCGTGCACTTTCGCGCCATTCGTGGCGAGGGCCACCGCGTCCTGGTAGAAGGCCAGCGGGTTGAGTTCTCGGTGATGAACCGGGACAAGGGCCTGCAGGCCGAAGACGTGATCGCAGCCTTGCCGCGTCGCTGATCTTCAACGGGCAAAAAAAACCGCGAGACAGCCAGGCTGCTCGCGGTTTTTTATGGCCTGGTGATCAGTAGTGCGGCGGCGGCGCCTCTTCCTCGAAGGACCCGAACTGACCGACCATCTCCTCCTGGCGCTTGAGCAATGCCGCCATTTGCAACTGCAGGCGCTCGACCACCCGCTGCTGGGCGACCAGCACATCATTCATTGCCTCGATGGCGTCATCCTGAAAGGCCAAACGGCTTTCAAGGTCCATGACGCGCTCTTCCAGGTTCATCATTCAGCCCTCCAGAAACGTGAAACCGTCAGTCAGCACCACACGCAGGCGCTCACGAATGGCCGCAACCTGTTCGGCCGTGTAGGGACGAGCCGGGTGCTTGCCCCAAACGGGCGCTGGCCAGGCGGCATCGTCGCGCTTGCGCACGATGACATGCATATGCAATTGGCTGACGACATTGCCCAGGGTCGCGACGTTGATCTTGTCGGCGTCGAACGAGTCCTTGAGCATTTCGGCCAACTCGGTGGTTTCCTGCCACAACTGTTGTTGATCGGCGAGATCCAGCTGAAACAACTCGCTGATATCAGCCTTGCGCGGCACCAGGATGAACCAGGGGTAATTCGAGTCGTTGGACAACAGCAACCGACTGAGCTTGAAGTCGCCGATAGGCAAAGTGTCCTGTTGAAGTCGTGAATCCAAAGCAAACACCGCGCGCACTCCTGCATAGTCCATGAATTGGGCACGCGCCAGGCCTGAAGATCAACGCGCGCGCCCTATCCGTACAGCATACCCGCGAACACACTCGGGTTCACGGCGAAAAGCCTTCGGCACTGCAACGCATCACCGACCCGCCGGACGCACCATCGCGAGGCGCTCGATTTGCCAGGCACCGGCAATTACTGGCACTTCAGTCCCTAAATGCGTGACATCCATAGAAAAATTCGGAAAATTTTTTGCAGGAATAAAAACCGGGTCTACGCTGATATCTCCGAACATCCGCCGTTTACACACCGACGAGTGTGAACCGGTAACGTTTCCTGCTTCCAGTCATGCACAGGCATGGTGCAACACCAGAAGCACAGGGGGAGTCAAGTGCAAACAATTCGGCGCCAAAAGCCCCGTGTTTATTCGGTTTCGCAATGGAAAAGCGCACCTACTGAAAATTCCTCAGACGAAATCGACGTTTGTGCACGCTTGTTGCATTGATTCCCACATCGTCTATAGGGCAGTCGCTGCATAGCGCAGTCCTTGGACCTATAAGAACAGCGGCAAGGTAGCCCACGGAGATTCACGTGCAACATCAGGACTCTTTTATCTGACGCAGACGCTGTGTATAAACAGCGCTGAAGTTGTCGGTCCACATGCACATTTTTTGCGGGAATACGACCTTGACCACGCATTTTGCGACAGGGCCGTAAAGAAGCTGAAAGGATGAAAGCGCAAGTATCGCCAACATTGTCGGCGTGATATAAGTTTGCGCCGACACAAAAAGAAAGAGCCGCCCAGATAATAAATCAGGTGGGACGGCAGAACTCTTCAAAAAAAACCAAAGGAGCAAATCACGATGCGCGTGATGAAGTGGAGCATGATCGCCCTGGCTGTAGCAGCAGGCACCTCGCAGTTCGCAATCGCGTCCTCCCAGGACGATGCCAAAGGCTTTATTCAAGACCAAAGCCTGACAGCCAAGACTCGTATCGAGTACATGAACCGCGACTTCCGTAACGGCGCCGGCAACATTGCCAAGCCAGGTGGCGGCTTCAAGAGCGGTTATCGTCAGGACACCGGTATCAGCGAGCTGATCACCTACGAATCCGGCTTCACCCAAGGCACCATCGGTGTTGGCGTTGACGCCCTGCTGGGCGCTACCGCCAAGCTGGACGGCGGTGCCGGTCGCGCCGGCAACGGCCTGTTCGCTCGCGACAGCGACGGCAACCCGGAAGACACCCAGTCCAAAGGCGGCGCGGCTGTTAAATTCCGTCTGTCCGACACCACTCTGAAATACGGCCGTCAATTCGTTGCCAGCCCGGTTTTCGCCACTGACGACAGCCGCCTGCTGCCAGAAGTTGCTGAAGGTACCTACATCTCCAGCAAGGAAATCAAAGGCCTGGAAGTCAACCTGGGTCGCTTCACCGCCCTGAGTTCGCAAACCGGCATGGGCAAGGACAGCATCAACGGCCCACACAGCCCAGGTCTGACCAGCGCCAACATCGGTGGTGCTACCTACCAGTTCACCGATAACTTCGTAGCCGGCTTTGCTGCTTCCGACGTAGACGACTACTTCAAGAAGCAATACATCAACGCCAACTACACCCTGCCGATCAACGACGAACAGTCGCTGAACTTCGACCTGAACGCCTACCGCACCAAAGACCAGGGTCAAGCCCTGTACGGCAAGCAGGACAACAAACTGTGGAGCTTGGCAGCTGCCTACAGCCTGGGCGCACACAAGTTCACCCTGGGCTACCAGCAGTCCGCGGGCGACACCAACTACCTGTACGGTGTTGACGGTAACGGCACGATCTTCGTAGCCAACTCCATCCAGATCTCCGACTTCATCGGTCAGGAAGAGAAGTCGTACCAGGCTCGCTACGACCTGAACATGGCCACCTACGGTGTGCCAGGCTTGAGCTTCATGAGCCGTTATGTTTACGGTAACAACATCGAGACCTCGTCCGGTACCGAAGGTAAGGAACACGAGTTCAACTTCGAAACCAAATACGTGTTCCAGGAAGGTCCGGCCAAGGATCTGTCCCTGCGTCTGCGTAGCGCGATCTACCGTGCCAACAACGCTTACAACGCTGACTACACTGCAGACAACAACGACGTACGTATCATCGTTGAATACCCACTGCACATCTTGTAATCCGCGGTACTTGCTAGCGTCTTGAGCCTGGCTCAAAGCAGAAGCCCTTCACCCTTTAACAGGTGAGGGGCTTTTTTATTGCAGTTAGATGACAACAATGCTCTAACAATTGAATAGCACACTAATAATAAGCAGAAACTTAATTGCCAACCTACTCATATAAAAAAAACCGGGAGCCTTTCAGGGGTCCCGGGTTTTACGTTACTACTTGACCGAAAAGCCAGGTATCAAGCGGTTTCCTGAACCACGCGAATCACTCGCTGCGGGAACGGAATATCAATACCTGCCTCTTTCAGACGATCACGGGCGTGCTCGTTGAAATGGAACATCACGTCCCAGTAGTCAGCGGTTTTGGTCCAGACCCGCAGCGACAGGGTGATCGAGCTGTCGCCCAACACCGAAACCACCGCTACCGGCGCCGGATCGCTCAATACACGGGCGTCGCTGGCCAGTTCCAGCAAGACGGCACGGGCCTTCTGCAGGTCGGCTTCGTAATCCACGCCGACATCAAACACTACTTTGCGTGTCGGTTGACGGTTGGTGTTGGTGATGATGCCGTTGGACAGTACGCCGTTGGGCACGATGACGGTCTTGTTGTCGCCGGTACGGATGATGGTGTGGAAGATCTGAATGCTATCGACCGTCCCCGCAGTGCCTTGGGCTTCAATGAAATCACCAATGCGGAACGGGCGGAACAGCAGGATCAGCACCCCACCGGCGAAGTTCGCCAGGCTGCCTTGCAACGCCAGGCCAATCGCCAGGCCGGCAGCACCGATGGCCGCAACAAACGAGGTGGTTTCCACGCCTATCATCGACGCGACGCTGACCACCAGCAACACCTTGAGGATGATGTTCGCCAGGCTGCTGATGAACCCCTGCAGCGCCAGGTCGGCGTTACGCAGCGCCAGCAGGCGACCGACCTTGTGGGTCAACTTGTTGATCAACCACCAGCCGATGGCCAGGGTCACCACTGCCAGCAGCACGCGGCTGCCGTACTCCATGATCATCGGGATCCAGGCCTGGGAAGCCTTCACCAGGTTGTCCACTTCAGCATTCAAATCCATATTTCTCTCCTGATTCCCGGCTACCCGGCACATAAAACCAAGCAGCAGAAAGACCGAACCTTTGCAGGCTCAATCATTTCTGCTGTTGCTTGGGCCTCGGACGCCAATAACGCCGAGAGGTTCCCTGCCGACTGATCAGTCGCGGAAGTTGTTGAACTGCAGCGGCATGCCGAATTCGTTGGCACGCAAGGCCGCGATCGCCTCCTGCAGGTCATCGCGCTTCTTGCCGGTGACCCGCACCTGCTCGCCCTGGATGGCGGCCTGGACCTTGAGCTTGGCGTCCTTGATGTGCGCCACGATCTTCTTCGCCAGTTCCTTGTCGATGCCTTCCTTGAGCACGGCGTCCTGCTTCATCAGCTTGCCGGAAGCGTAGGCGTCCTTGACCTCCAGGCACTGCACATCGATCTTGCGCTTGACCAGGGCCAGCTTGAGGATCTCGATCATCGCTTCCAGCTGGAAGTCGGCCTCGGCGGTCAGGTTGACGGTCAGGTCCTTTTCCTTGAACTCGAAGCTGCCCTTGCCTTTCAAGTCATAACGACGATCGAGTTCCTTGACGGCGTTCTCGACCGCGTTGGTGAGTTCGTGTTTGTCCAGTTCGGATACCACGTCGAACGACGGCATGTAATCTCTCCAATAAAAAACGGCGCGCACAATAAAGATGGAGCGCGCCTGGCTTGCGGTTAAAATCCGCGCTGATTATAACGGGTCTTTCCCATCCGCAGCGGCGAGCCTCACATGCACCTGCCAATCCGAGCGAAAATCTGATGTCGACCACCTGGCACATTCTGGGCGCCGGCAGCCTGGGCACCCTCTGGGCAACTCGCCTGGCGCGCGCGAGCCTGCCAGTGAGGCTGGTGCTGCGCGACAAGACGCGCCTGCAAGCCTATCTGAACGCAGGCGGCCTGACCCTGGTCGAGCAAGGGCAGCCACAGTGTTACGCGGTGCCGGCCGACACAGTCGACGACGATGGGCCGATCGAACGCCTGCTGGTCGCCTGCAAGGCTTACGATGCCGAAGCCGCAGTGGCGCAGGTGGCCCATCGCCTGAGCGACAACGCTGAACTGATCCTGCTGCAGAACGGCCTTGGCAGCCAGGATGCGGTGGCCGCACGCCTGCCCCACGCCCGCTGCATCTGCGCCTCCAGTACCGAAGGCGCGTTTCGTGATGGAGATTGGCGTGTAGTGTTCGCCGGTCATGGCTACACCTGGCTGGGCGACACACTCCAGCCGGTAGCGCCGATCTGGCTGGAGGACCTGGACACGGCGGGCATTCCTCACGCCTGGAGTGTGGACATCCTGACCCGGTTGTGGCGAAAGCTCGCACTCAACTGTGCGATCAATCCGCTGACCGTGCTCCACGATTGCCGTAACGGCGGCTTGCAGGCGCATCACTGCGAAGTCGCTACCCTGTGCCTGGAACTGACCGAGTTGCTCGAACGCTCTGGTCAGCCCGCTGCAGCAGAGGATCTGCAACAGGAAGTCGAACGAGTGATCCTGGCCACCGCGGCCAACTTTTCGTCCATGTACCAGGACGTCGCCAATCAGCGCCGGACCGAAATCAGCTACCTGCTGGGGCACGCTTGCGAAGTTGCGACCCGCCATCAACTGGTATTGCCGCACCTGACGCAACTGCAGCAACGCCTGATCGCCCACCTGAAATCACGCGGATTGCCCAGCGACTGAGCAGCGGCTACGCTGGCTGCCTGTTCTCCTCTTGCGACGACCCCGATGCCATTGCGCCAGCGCCTCGAAAACCTGCCGGTCGGCCAGAAACTGCTGGCCGCCCTGCTGGTACTGTTGATCACCGTTTTGCTGGTGGCCAACCTGACCTTTATCAGCGCCGCCTACTGGATCTCCCAGGAAAGCATGGCCCCCCAGGCGTTGCAGACTATCGGCCGGCTGGTCTCCAACCCGTCGATAGCCGCACAGGCGCTGAACTCGCCGCAGGACGCGGAAAAACTCCTGAATGAACTCAACAGCTATTCCCCCTTGCGTGCCGCCGCACTGTACGACGGCAAGGGCCAACTGCTGGCACAGGTCCAGCATGGCGATCACCTCGAGTTGCCCAAGCGTTTCCGTCATATCGAAGCCTGGCAGGCCACCGAGTTTCGTAGCAATCAATTGATCCCCCTGCCACGTCCAGATGCGGCACCCGGGCATTTGCTGCTGGTGGCCAGCAGCGAATTGCCGGTGGCGTTCTACACCGGCACATTCACCGCCAGCCTGGGGATCCTGATCTTCAGCATCCTGCTGTGGTTGCTGATTGCCCAGCAGATCAAGCGCCTGATTACCCAGCCTATCCACCAGCTCGAAGAGCTGTCGCGCCAGGTCACCCGGGAAGAGAACTACGCCCTGCGTGCCTCACGCGGCAACCACGATGAAATCGGCAGCCTCGCCGAAGCCTTCAACACCATGCTGTCGCGCATCGAAGCCCGGGAGCAGCAGCTCAAGCGAGCCAGGGACGACTCCCAGGCCGCGTACGACCAGGCCCAGGGCCTGGCCGAAGAAACCCGCCACACCAACCGCAAGCTGGAGCTGGAAGTCCAGGTGCGGAGCAAGATCGAGAAAAAGCTCACAGGCTTCCAGAATTACCTCAACAGCATCATCGACTCCATGCCCTCGGCGTTGATCGCCCTCGATGAACAGCTCTACGTGACGCAGTGGAACCAGGAAGCCAGCGCCCTCTCCGGTACGCGCCTGGACGAGGCACTGAACCAGCCGATCTTCCTCGCCTTCGAACCGCTCAAGCCATTCCTGCCGCAACTCAAGGAAACCGTCGAGCAGCACAGCGTGGTCAAGATCGAGCGGGTCACCTGGTTCAAGGACGACGAGCCCAAACATTACGCCCTGACCTTTTACCCACTGATGGGCGGTGCCGGTCGGGGCGTGGTGATCCGTATCGACGACATCACCCAGCGTCTGTCCCTGGAAGAAATGATGGTGCAATCGGAGAAGATGCTTTCGGTGGGTGGGCTCGCAGCCGGCATGGCCCACGAGATCAACAACCCTCTGGGCGCGATCCTGCACAACGTGCAGAACATTCGTCGGCGCCTGTCCAGCGAACTGCCGAAGAACCTCGAAACCGCGCAACAGCTCGGTGTCGAACTGGATAACGTCAATCAGTACCTGCAGACCCGCGAAGTGCCGCAATTGCTGGACGGCATTCAGCAAGCCGGGGCCCGCGCGGCGAAAATCGTCACCCACATGCTCAGCTTCAGCCGCCGCAGCAACCGGCAGATGGCCCCCTGCGACCTGCCGGCACTGATCGACCAGGCCGTAGAGATCGCAGGCAACGACTTCGACCTGGCGATTGGTTTCGACTTCAAGGGCCAGGCAATCATTCGCCAGTTCGACCCACAGCTGGGACCGGTGCCCGGCACCGCCAACGAACTCGAGCAGGTGCTGCTCAACCTGTTGAAAAACGCCGCCCAGGCCATTCACCAACGCGAAGACGACCGCGAACCCGGCCGGATCACCCTGCGCACCCGGCTCAATCCACCCTGGGCGGAAATCCAGGTCGAGGACAACGGTATAGGCATGAGCGAGAGCGTGCGCAAACGCACCTTCGAACCGTTCTTCACCACCAAGGAGATCGGCCAGGGCACCGGCCTCGGCCTGTCCGTGTCGTATTTCATCATCACCAACAACCACAAGGGCCAGATGGAAGTGCAGTCGACCCTCGGCCAGGGCACCTGCTTTACCCTGCGCCTGCCGTTGAGCGGCTTCCCCGTCGCCCCTCACGAACTCAACCAACTGGAGCGCTAGGCATGGGTTTTCGCCTGTCAAAGATCTACACCCGCACCGGTGACAAAGGTGAAACCGGCCTGGGCGATGGTCGCCGGGTGCCCAAGGATCACCCGCGCATCGAGGCTATCGGCGAAGTCGATACATTGAATAGTCAGGTGGGGGTGCTGTTGGCCGGCCTGGCCGAGCACAGCGATCACTGCGCCGGGTTGACTGAAGTGATCGAAGTCCTGGCGCCTTGCCAGCATCGACTGTTCGATCTCGGCGGTGAGTTGGCAATGCCTGAGTATCAAGCGCTGAACGCACAGGAGATCGAGCGCCTGGAGGCGGCGATTGACGTATGGAATGACGAGCTGGGGCCGCTGGAGAATTTCATCTTGCCCGGTGGCTCGAGCCTGATTGCCCAGGCCCATGTCTGCCGCAGCCTGGCCCGCAGCGCCGAACGCCGTTGCCAGCAACTCAACGCCATCGAGCCCCTGGCAGGGGTCGGGCTGGCGTATATCAATCGGTTGTCGGACTTGCTGTTTGTCGCTGCCCGCTTGATTGCCAAGCGTCAGGGCATCAGCGAGATCCTCTGGCAGGCGGCGAAAAAACCCGAGGCCTGATCACCCCGGGGATTATCCCCACACACCCGCCAGGCTCAGGCTTGTGGCCAGAACGCTCGAATCCCGGCCACACCCTGAGCGCCCGCTTCCCAGGCTTGCTGGCGTTCGGCGGGACCGACGCCCCCCAGCAGGTACACCGGCTTGCTGAAACCGGCGATCAGTTCTCGCGCCTGCTCCCAACCCAATGGCGTGGCATCCGGGTGAGTCTGAGTCGGCTGCACCGGCGACAGAGTGACAAAGTCGACGCCCATCTGCTCGGCCAGGCTCAGTTCCTCTGCGTTATGACACGAGGCTGCGAGCCAGCGCTCGGCCGGCAACGGTCGCCCGGCGCTGGCGTATTTGCGTAACTGCGCGGCGGTGATGTGCCAGCCGGCGGAGGGGAAATCCCCCAGCCATTCAAACGGCCCCTTGAGCATCAATTGCGCCTTGCCCGCACACAAGCCCACGGCATCCACCGCCAGGTCGCGGTATTTCGGGTCGTAGCCGTTGGGGGCTCGCAGTTGCACCAGCTTGATGCCACCAGCGATGGCTTTCTGTATGCCACGCAGCAGCTCCGGTGGTTCCAGGCCTTCCGGGGTAATCAGGTAGTCGGCCGGCAACCGCGCAGCGGCGACAATCGACAAGTTGGCGGCAGGAAACTCGTAATTGCCCAGCTCACGCGCCGTCACCCAGGCCAGTGGCTGGCCTTCGGCACCATGAGGTTCGCCGGTGAATGCCGAAACTTCCCAGACATCCAGCAACACCTGCTTGTCCGGGTAGTCGTGCCGGACCTGGATCAACGGACGCGCGGCACTGACCCCGATCCCCAACTCTTCGTGCAGTTCGCGGGCAAGCGCGGCCTGCACGGCCTCGCCCTCCTCGACCTTGCCGCCGGGAAACTCCCACAGGCCGCCCTGGTGCTGGGTATCGGCGCGGCGCGCAATCAGGATCTTGCCACTGGCGTCACGGATGACTGCTGCCGCTACATGGACTCGTTTCACCGCACTACTTCCTCTAAACCGGCTTTCTGCCAGGCCTGGAAGGCTGGCCATTGATAAATCGTTTCCACGTAAGCCGCTGCGTCAGCCGGCAATTCGACCTGATAGGTGCGCAGGCGCACGGCAATCGGGGCGAAAAACGCATCGGCCAGGCTCACGCTGCCAAACAGGAACGGACCGCTTTCGGCCGACGCCGCCCGACACTCGGCCCACAGCGCCAGCATGCGCTGGATTTCCGCCTGGACATCGGCAGGCATCGGCACCAGTGGTGCGTCCCGGCTCAAGTCAAAAGGCATATTGCCGCGTAGCGCAAAGAACCCACTGTGCATCTGCGCGCAGGCAGAACGGGCCTGGGCACGGGCCGCGATATCCCGCGGCCACAGGGGTGCCTCGGGGAAGCGCTCGACCAGGTATTCGGCGATGGCCAGGGAATCGGCGATGGTGCCATGCTCGGTCTTGAGCAGCGGCACCTTGGCCGTCGGCGAATGCTTGAGCAGACGCTCGCGGGTATCCGGCTGGTTGAGCTTGATGATTTCTTCGGAGTAGGTCGCGCCCGCCAGGTTCAGTGCCAGGGCACCGCGCAGGGACCAGGAGGAATAGAGTTTGTCGCCGATGATCAGGTGGTAGCTCATATACGCGTCCTTTGGTTGAGGGGGGTACAGGCCAGAAATCGCCAACGCGTGGCAGGCGCCACTCCCACAGAACTATTGTGGGAGCGGGCTTGCCCGCGATCAGGTCGCCCAGATCTTACGTACGGTACTCGGCGTTGATTTTCACGTACTCGTGGGACAGGTCGGTGGTCCAGATGGTTTCGCTGCAGTCGCCGCGACCCAACTCGATACGGATCGTGATTTCCTCACGCTGCATCACCGCCGAACCCTGGGCTTCGGTGTAGGTGGCGGCGCGAGCACCCCGGCTGGCAATGCACACTTCGCCGAGGAACACATCGATCTTGCTCACGTCCAGATCCGGTACGCCGGCACGGCCGACCGCCGCCAGGATACGACCCCAGTTTGGATCGGAGGCGAACAACGCGGTCTTGATCAGCGGCGAATGCGCCACGGTGTAGCCGACGTCCAGGCATTCCTGGTGAGTGCCGCCGCCGTTGACTTCGACGGTGACGAATTTGGTCGCACCCTCGCCATCACGGACGATGGCCTGCGCCACCTCCATGCACACCTCGAACACCGCCTGCTTCAACGCCGCGAACAGCGGGCCGCTGGCTTCGGTGATTTCCGGCAGCGCGGCCTTGCCGGTGGCAATCAGCATGCAACAATCGTTGGTCGAGGTGTCGCCATCGATGGTGATGCGGTTGAACGACTTGTTGGCGCCGTCGAGCATCAGGTTTTGCAGCACTTCACGGGACACCTTGGCGTCGGTCGCGATGTAGCCGAGCATGGTCGCCATGTTCGGGCGGATCATCCCGGCGCCCTTGCTGATGCCGGTTACGGTGATGGTCACACCGTCGTGCTGGAACTGCCGGCTCGCGCCCTTGGGCAGGGTGTCGGTGGTCATGATCCCGGTGGCCGCAGCTTCCCAGTTGTTTTCCGACAGGTCGTCGAGGGCAGCCTGCAGTGCACCTTCGATCTTCTCGACCGGCAGCGGTTCGCCGATCACACCGGTGGAGTACGGCAGCACCAGGCTGGCATCGACGCCGGTCAGTTCGGCCAGCTTGGCGCAGGTGCGCTCGGCAGCCGCCAGGCCAGGCTCACCGGTGCCGGCGTTGGCATTGCCAGTGTTGGTCAGCAGGTAACGCACCGGACCCTGGACGCGTTGCTTGGCGAGGATCACCGGCGCCGCGCAAAAGGCGTTCAAGGTGAAGACACCGGCAACGGTCGAACCTTCGGCACAGCGCATGACCACCACATCCTTGCGCCCAGGGCGCTTGATGCCAGCCGAAGCGATACCGAGTTCAAAACCGGCAACCGGGTGCAACGTTGGCAAAGGACCAAGACCAACAGCCATGAATGCGCTCCTCTAAATAGGTGATGTCTGCAGCGTCGACGCGGGCCTGGATTAACCGGCGTCGGTGACCTGAATGGAAAAACGCCGCGACGGCAGAAGCCGGTCGCGGCGCGGGTATTTCAGCGATTGAAACGGGTTTTACTGGATCTGCCCGTGGCAATGCTTGAACTTCTTGCCCGAACCGCAGTAGCACAGCTCGTTGCGGCCCAGCCTCTGCTCGTTGCGTACCGGTGCGGTAGCGAGGGCCACGTCGACCTCTTCGCCGATCTGCTCCGGCTGCTCCAGGCCTGGGGCTTCTTCATGCAGGAACTGCATGCGGGCCGCCAATGCCTCGGCTTCCTGGCGCAGACGCGCTTCTTCTTCGGCGGGATCTTCGCGACGAACCTGAACGTGCGACAGCACACGGATCGAGTCACGCTTGATCGAGTCCAGCAGTTCGGAGAACAGGGTGAACGACTCGCGCTTGTATTCCTGCTTCGGGTTCTTCTGCGCATAACCACGCAGGTGGATACCGTGACGCAGGTGGTCCATGGTCGACAGGTGGTCTTTCCACAGGTCGTCGAGGACGCGCAGGACGATTTGCTTCTCGAAGGTGCGCAGGGCTTCGGCGCCTGCCTGGTCTTCTTTCTCGTTGTACGCGGCGATCAGCTCTTGCATCAGCTTCTCGCGCAGGGTTTCTTCGTACAGGTGATCGTCTTCGTCAAGCCACTGCTGGATCGGCAGCTTCACCCCGAAATCGCTTTCCAGCGACGCTTCCAGACCGGCAACGTCCCACTGTTCAGGCAGCGACTGCGGAGGAATATGCGCCGATACAGTGGCGTTGAGCACGTCCTGACGGAAGTCGGCGATGTTTTCACCGATGTTGTCGGCGGCCAGCAACGTGTTACGCATGTGATAGATCACTTTACGCTGTTCGTTGTTGACGTCGTCGAACTCCAGCAGTTGCTTACGAATGTCGAAGTTGCGCCCTTCAACCTTGCGCTGGGCCTTTTCGATGGCGTTGGTCACCATGCGGTGCTCGATCGCTTCGCCAGGCTGCATGCCCAGGGCCTTCATGAAGTTCTTCACCCGGTCAGAGGCGAAGATGCGCATCAGGCTGTCTTCCAGCGACAGGTAGAAGCGGCTGGAACCCGCGTCACCCTGACGGCCGGCACGACCACGCAACTGGTTGTCGATACGGCGCGATTCGTGACGCTCGGAAGCGATCACTTGCAGGCCACCCGACTCCAGCACTTGCTGGTGACGCTTCTGCCAGTCGGCCTTGATCTGGGCGATTTGCTCAGGGGTCGGATCTTCCAGGGAGGCGACTTCCACTTCCCAGTTGCCGCCCAACAGAATGTCGGTACCACGACCGGCCATGTTGGTGGCGATGGTCAGCGCACCCGGGCGACCGGCCTGGGCGATGATCTCGGCTTCCTTCTCGTGGAACTTGGCGTTCAGGACCTTGTGTTCAATGCCTTCCTTCTCGAGCAGGCGCGACATGTGCTCGGAAGTTTCGATGGTCGCCGTACCTACCAGGACCGGACGGCCAGCGGCCATGCTTTCCTTGATGTCGGCAACGATGGCAGCGTATTTCTCGTCCGCGGTGAGGAACACCAGGTCGTTGTAGTCTTTACGCGCCAGCGGCTTGTTCGGTGGAATGACCATGACCTGCAGGCCATAGATCTGGTGGAATTCGAACGCTTCGGTGTCGGCTGTACCGGTCATGCCGGACAGTTTGTTGTACAGACGGAAGTAGTTCTGGAAGGTGGTCGACGCCAGGGTCTGGCTCTCGGCCTGGATGTTCAGGTTTTCCTTGGCCTCGATGGCCTGGTGCAGGCCTTCGGACAAACGACGGCCCGGCATGGTCCGGCCGGTGTGTTCGTCGACCAGCACGACCTGGCCATCCTGCACGATGTACTCGATGTTGCGATGGAACAGCTTGTGCGCGCGCAGACCGGCATACACGTGGGTCAGCAGGCCCAGGTTATGCGCCGAGTACAGGCTTTCGCCCTCGGCCAGCAGGCCGATGCGGGTCAGCACTTCTTCGATGTACTGGTGACCGGCTTCGTTGAGTTCGACCTGGCGGGTCTTCTCGTCAACGGTGTAATGGCCAGCCTGGGTGACTTCGCCTTCGACTTCTTCGACGTGCAGCTTCAACTGCGGGATCAGTTTGTTGATCTCGATGTAGAGCTTGGAGCTGTCTTCGGCCTGGCCGGAGATGATCAGCGGGGTACGGGCTTCGTCGATGAGGATCGAGTCGACTTCGTCGATCACGGCAAAATTGAGTTCGCGCTGGAATTTTTCTTCCATGCTGAACGCCATGTTGTCGCGCAGGTAGTCGAAACCGAATTCGTTGTTGGTGCCGTAGGTGATGTCGCAGGCGTAGGCCGAACGCTTTTCTTCCGGCGGCTGGAACGGCGTCACGACGCCGACGGTCAGGCCGAGGAATTCATAGAGCGGACGCATCCAGTTGGCGTCTCGACGGGCCAGGTAGTCGTTCACGGTCACTACGTGGACGCCCTTGCCGGACAGCGCGTTGAGGTATACGCCCAGTGTTGCCACCAGGGTCTTGCCTTCACCGGTACGCATTTCGGCAATCATGCCTTCGTGCAGGGTCATGCCGCCGATCAACTGAACGTCGAAGTGGCGCATGCCCATGATGCGTTTACCGGCTTCACGGGCAACCGCGAAGGCTTCTGGCAACAACTTGTCGAGGGTCTCCCCTTTGGCGAAGCGGGCCTTGAACTCGGCTGTCTTGGCACGCAACTGATCGTCCGAAAGGGCCACCATTCGCTCTTCGAAGGCATTGACGAGTTGCACCGTCTTGAGCATGCGTTTGACTTCACGCTCGTTCTTGCTTCCAAAAAGTTTCTTTAACAAAGGCGCAAACATATCGGCAGGATCTTCCACACTAAAGGGATGGAGGGCGGCCCCGTGAGTCGCCCGAGCAGCCCTCATGGCCGCATGCGAACGAGCATTCTACCCGGAAACGATGGTGAGGAAAGTGGCGATATTCCACGATGCTGGCACAGCGTTATGACGGGGCTCACTTAAAATAAGGGCTTTTTGCTCAACTTCAAGCCATTCACGGCAGAAGTTAGTCGTTGATTTAATGGGTAAAGCGCGAACAAAGCAATGGGCGGGTGCGACGCCCGCTTTCTGCTACCATGGCGGCTCTGTTACTTCAGGTGTCTGATCATGGCATTTCGCCCTCTTACGGCCAGAGCACCCGCCGTTTTACTACGCGAAGCCAAACCGCTAAAAGCCATTCTCGGTCACGCACAACGCCTGGCTCATTTACAGCGCCTGCTCGAAAGCCAGTTGCAGCCGGCGGCGCGTGAACATTGTCATGTCGCGTCGTGGCGCGAGGGGCGACTGCTGCTGATCGTCACCAACGGTCACTGGGCAACCCGCTTGCGCTACCAGCAAAAACGCCTGGAGCGCCAACTGCAGGCGTTCGACGAATTTGCCCGCCTGACCCGCATCCAGTTCAAAGTGCAACCGCCGACCATCCAGCACGGCGCTGCCGGGCACACCATGGACTTGTCCTGCGACGCGGCCTCGACCATCCAGGCGACGGCCGATGGAATCAGCGATCCCAACCTGCGCGCCGCACTGGAGCGCCTGGCCGCCCACGCCAGGCCAAAAACCTGAGCCGCTAGCGACGCTTGCTGCCGCCCAGCAGCGACCCCATCAAGCCGCGAACCAGTTGCCGACCGAGCTGATTGGCCGCCTGGCGCATGGCCGACTTGAGCGCCTGCCCGGCGGCGGTACCGAGGAACTCACCGGCCTTGTCGGTAAAACTCGGTTCCTCTGCTGTCGGTTTGTTCGCCGGATCCGGCGTTTCGGGCGCCAACCCCTTGCGCCCCATCAACACTTCGTACGCCGACTCCCGGTCGATTGGCTTGTCATACCGGCCGACCAACGGCGAACTGGCGATCAGCGCAGCACGCTCTGCCTCGCTCAATGGCCCGATGCGTGATTGCGGAGGCGCCACCAGCACGCGCTGGACCATCTCCGGCGTGCCTTTTTCCTGCAGGGTGCCCACCAGTGCCTCGCCAATCCCCAACTCGGTCAGGACTTCCAGGGTGCTGAATGCGGGGTTCGGCCTGAAGCCATCGGCCACCGCCTTCAGCGACTTCTGCTCCTTGGCGGTAAACGCCCGCAGCCCGTGCTGGATACGCAGCCCCAACTGGGCCAGCACGTCATCGGGCAAGTCGCCGGGCGACTGGGTGACGAAGTACACGCCCACGCCCTTCGATCGAATCAGCCGCACCACCTGCTCCAGCCGGTCCTGCAACGCTTTGGGGGTGCCGGTGAACAGCAGATGGGCCTCGTCGAAAAACAACGCCAGCAGCGGTTTCTCGGCATCGCCGCGCTCGGGCAGTTGTTCAAACAGCTCTGCCAGCAGCCACAGCAGGAAGGTCGCGTAAACCTTGGGCGCTTCGTGCACCAGGCGGCTGGCGTCGAGCAGGTGAATGCGCCCACGGCCATCGCTGGCCGGTGCGAGGATGTCCTGCAACTGCAGCGCCGGCTCGCCAAACAAGGCTTCGGCGCCCTGCTGTTCCAGCGTGGCCAGGCGCCGCAACAGGGCCTGGCTGGAGCCGGTAGTCATCAGCGCTGCGTCATCGCCGAGTAACTCGGGATGTTCCTTGAGGTGATTGAGCAGGGCCTTGAGGTCCTTGAGGTCGAGCAGCAGCAAACCCTCACGGTCGGCCACCTTGAACGCCGCATACAGCGCCGACTGCTGGCTGTCGGTCAGTTCCAGCAAGCTGCCCAGCAGCAACGGACCCATTTCACTCAAGGTGGTGCGCAGTGGATGACCGGATTGACCGTGGATATCCCACAACGTCACCGGATAGGCGCGCGGCTGATAGTTGAGCCAGGGCATGCCGGCGATGCGTTCGGCGACCTTACCCTGGGGGTTGCCTGCCGCACCGAGGCCACACAGGTCGCCCTTGATGTCGGCGGCAAACACTGCGACCCCGGCGTCGCTGAACGCCTCGGCCAGGCGCTGCAGGGTGACGGTCTTGCCGGTCCCGGTGGCGCCGGCCACCAGTCCATGACGGTTTGCCAGGCGCATCGCCTGGGCAATCGGCTGAGCTTGAAGGTCTGCACCAATAACGAGTTGCAATGAATCAGGCATTTTTTCACCCATGGTTAAGCTTTGGTCCTACACAGCCGATAGATAGAAGCGAGAGACCAGACTGAAAATCAGGTCGGATAATTCCCTAAGGAAAGACGGAAATATCAGCTTCTGTGCAATGGCGCCTACTTTGCGCGCCTTTATAGCAACACGCCCTACACAATAAGACCTTAGCGGACATACAAGCCATGAACAAAAATCTGCGCTTCAGCCACAAAATCCTGCTTGCCGCCGCCCTTATCGTCATTGCCGCGTTCGCCACGTTTACGCTGTACAACGACTATCTGCAGCGCAACGCGATTCGCCAGGACCTCGACAATTATCTGACTGAAATGGGTGACGTCACCGCACGCAACATTCAGACCTGGTTGAGCGGGCGCATTCTGCTGGTGGACAACCTGGCCCAGAATATTGCGATCAACGCCGATGACAACCACGTCGCCGAGCTGCTTGAGCAGAAAGCCCTGACATCGACCTTCATGGCTTCCTACCTGGGGAATGCCGGCGGCAGCTTCACCATCCGCCCGGATGTGAAAATGCCTGCCGGTTTCGATCCGCGCACCCGCCCCTGGTACAAAGGCGCGGAGAACAGTGGCAACGCCACGCTGACCGAACCTTACATCGACGCTGCCACCGGCCAGACGATCATTTCGATTGCCAGCGCTTCGAAAAAAGCCGGACAAAGCGTCGGCGTGGTCGGCGGCGACCTGAGCCTGCAGACCCTGATCGACAACCTCAAGGCCGTGGATTTCGGCGGCATGGGTTACGCCTTCCTGGTCAGCGCCGACGGCAAGATCCTGGTCCACCCGGATAAATCGCTGGTCATGAAGCCTCTCAGCGAAGCCTTTGCGCAGAACACCCCACGCATCGGCAGGGAGTTCACCGAGGTCGAGGTGGACGGCAAGACACGGATTTTCACCTTCAGCCAGATCAAGGGCCTGCCGTCGGTCAACTGGTACATCGGCCTGTCGGTGGACAAGGACAAGGCCTTCTCCATGCTCAGCGAGTTCCGCACCTCGGCGATCATTGCCACGGTGATCGCCGTGGTCGTGATCATCGCCCTGCTGGGCATGCTGATCCGCTTGCTGATCCAACCGTTGCACGTGATGACTCGCGCCATGCAGGACATCGCCGACGGCGAAGGCGACCTGACTCGCCGCCTGGCCATCCACAATCACGACGAATTCGGCACCCTGGGCATTGCCTTCAACCGCTTTGTCGAACGCATCCACGGGTCGATCCGCGAGGTCTCGTCGGCCACCGAGCATGTCAACGAAGTGGCCCTGCGCGTGGTCAGCGCCTCCAATTCGTCGATGCTCAACAGTGACGAGCAGGCCAGTCGCACCAACAGTGTTGCCGCGGCGATCAATCAACTGGGGGCCGCCGCCCAGGAAATCGCTCGCAACGCCGCGCAAGCCTCGCACCAGGCCAGCGATGCGCGCAGCCTTGCCCAAGACGGCCAGCAAGTGGTCGATCGCAGCATTGCCGCGATGAATCAGCTGTCGAGCATGCTCAGCACCTCCAGCACCAATATCGAGTCGCTGAACAGCAAAACCGTGAACATCGGGCAGATCCTCGAAGTCATCACCAGCATCTCCCAGCAGACCAACTTGCTGGCGCTCAACGCGGCCATCGAGGCGGCGCGCGCCGGTGAGGCCGGACGCGGGTTTGCGGTGGTAGCCGACGAAGTGCGCAACCTGGCGCACCGCACCCAGGAGTCGGCGCAGCAGGTGCAGGGCATGATCGAAGAACTGCAGGTCGGCGCCCGCGAGTCGGTCAGCACCATGGGCGACAGCCAGCGCCACAGCCAGGACAGTGTGGAGATTGCCAACCTTGCCGGCGAGCGCTTGAACAGCGTGACCGTGCGCATCGGCGAAATTGATGGCATGAACCAGTCAGTCGCGACGGCCACCGAGGAACAGACCGCCGTGGTGGAATCGATCAACATGGACATTACCGAGATCAACACCCTCAATCAGGAAGGTGTTGAAAACCTGCAATCAACCCTGCGCGCCTGTTCCGACCTGGAACAGCAAGCGGCTCGACTCAAGCAGTTGGTGGGCAGTTTCCGCATCTAGGGCTTTTTTGCAGGGGTGTCCGGTTCGGGCGCTTCCTGCAATTGCTGCCACAGTTCGGCCGCACCCGGGAAGTCGGTGCCATCGTCACTGCCGAGATCGTCGGGGTCGTAACGGCTCAGGCAGCCTTCCCCCAGCGTGGCCGGGGCCTTTGAAGTGGCTTTATCCAGTGGATCGCTCACGGTCTGCACCTTGAAACGAAAAAGGGCCTCAAGCGTACAACGCTTGAGGCCCTTTGGCATGTCAACGACGACTCAGAACACCACGGTCTTGTTGCCATGCACCAGCACGCGGTCTTCCAGGTGATAACGCAGGCCACGGGCCAGCACCATCTTCTCGACGTCGCGACCGAAGCGCACCATGTCTTCAATGCTGTCGCTATGGCTGACGCGCACCACGTCCTGCTCGATGATCGGACCGGCGTCCAGCTCTTCGGTCACGTAGTGGCAGGTTGCGCCGATCAGCTTGACGCCACGCATCGAAGCCTGGTGGTACGGCTTGGCGCCGACGAACGACGGCAGGAAGCTGTGGTGAATGTTGATCACCTTGTGCGCGTACTCGGTGCACAGCTCCGGCGGCAGGATTTGCATGTAGCGCGCCAGGACGACCACTTCGGCGTCATGTTGCTTGACCAGGCGCGACACCTCGGCGAAGGCCGGCTCTTTATTCTGCGGATCGACCGGCACGTGGTAGTACGGGATGCCGTGCCACTCGACCATGCTGCGCAGGTCATTGTGGTTGGAGATCACGCAGGAAATCTCGCAGTCCAGTTCGTCGCTGTGCCAGCGGTGCAGCAAGTCCGCCAGGCAGTGGGATTCGCGACTGGCCATCAACACCACGCGTTTTTTCTGCGCGGTGTCGGTGATGCGCCAGTTCATCGAGAACTCTTCGGCAATCGGCGCAAAGGCCTCGCGAAATTCTTCAAGACCGAATGGCAGCGAGTCGGCACGAATTTCGTGACGCATGAAGAACCAACCACTTTGCGTGTCCGAGTGATGGCTCGCTTCAGTGATCCAGCCATTGTGTGATGCCAGAAAGTTACTGACCTTGGCGACGATGCCGACGCCGTCCGGGCAAGCAATCACTAGGCGAAAAGTGCGCATGGGGGGAAAACTCCAGAACTTCACAAAGGCGGCCATTCTAGCGATTGCGCAGCAAAACTGCAGTATTCCTGAGCAATGCGCTCAGCCGCCGCCCCTTGTCCGCCCCTCACAGCGGGTGGTTATCGCGACTAAACCCACAAGCGGCTGCTATTGAAAAACAGCCTGCAAACGACTTGTGAATAACTGTGATCACGGCCGCGATTATTTAAAAACAACGGTCTTTTTTCAGCAGACTGACTCTAATTAATTAAATTAAAGCCAGCGGATTGTTTACTTGATGAAACACCCTGACTATTATTGCGCCACTGTCCCCTGCCAACCAGCGTCCAACATAAGGTAGTCCTCATGTCCCTGATCAACGAATATCGCGCCACCGAAGAGGCGATCAAAGAGCTGCAAGCCCGTTTGAAGAACCTGTCCCAAGACGACAAACTGCAAACCGAGCTGGAATTCGAAGGCAAACTGCGCACCCTGATGGGCGAATACTCCAAATCCCTGCGCGATATCATCGCCCTGCTGGATCCGGAATCCAAAGTTAAAGCACCGCGTGGCGCTGTGAAAACTACCGGCACCAAGCGTGCACGCAAGGTCAAACAATACAAGAACCCACACAACGGCGAAGTCATCGAAACCAAAGGTGGCAACCACAAGACACTGAAAGAGTGGAAAGCCAAGTGGGGCGGCGACGTGGTTGAAAGCTGGGCAACCCTGCTGGGCTAAGCTGCAGCACGTCTCGCAGGTTCACTTGCGAACACCGAAAAACGCCAGCTTTCGCTGGCGTTTTTTTATGGGTTTAATTCAACATATTTCATCCGTGTATTCACAATCCCAAACGACTGCGTACGTCCTCGACGTATTCACTCCACTCATCCAACACCGCAAGCCCATGCTCGCTGGCATTGATCGAACATTGGGCGACGGCGCGATTAAAGTCCTCCAGTGTATTCGGCGCGCCCCATTGCCCGTCAGTCAGGCGTTGTTGGCAGAACATTTTCCAGCGTTGCTGTTCGCGTTCATCCAGGGTTTCGAGAAAGTTGCGCGCGCGATATCGAAATAATAATTCAGGCAGACGTTCATCATCGAAAGGCCATTGTTCTTGCGCCAGTTGCACAGGATCGGACGTTCTCACTTGCTCGCATAAACGCCGATCGCGGTCGCCAATGAAACCGTCATACAACTGCTGCTCGGGATCTTCACTTGGGGTGAATGCTTCGGCGGCATAGATCGCCTGGACTTTCGATTGCCAGACTTGCTGTGCGTCACTTAGCCGCAATGCCCGCGCCTGGTACAACGGCATATCCAGTTGCAGGCGCTGCTGATCTTCTTCGCGCAGAACCGATAACGGTGCGACCACCGGACAACGGTTGATATGAATCAGTTTGAGCGGCACCGGCAATTCGCCGGCCGCGAGATCTTCACGGCGGGTATACAGGCGCTGACGCAGCGATTGCGCGTCATCCTCAAGCAACCCCTGGGGATCGAGGTGCAAATCACAGACGATCAGTGCGTTGCGGTTACGCGGATGCCAGGCCAGCGGCAGCACGACACCGACATAATGACGCGCCGCAGAGAAACGTCCGGAAATATGCACCAGTGGCTGCAGCAAACGAATCTGATCCATGACCTTCTGCTTGCTGCGCAAGGCAAACAGCCAGTTATAGAGTTTGCGCTGCTTGTCGCGGATCAGCCGTGCCAGGGCAATGGTCGCGCGCACGTCGGACAAGGCATCGTGGGCCTGTCCATGGTCAATGCCATTGGCGGCGGTCAGGCGCTCGAGTTTCAGGGTGACGCGGCCCTCTTCCTGCGGCCATTCGATGCCGTCGGGACGCAGGGCGTATGCGGTGCGCACCACGTCGATCAAATCCCAGCGACTGTTGCCGCCCTGCCATTCCCGGGCATAAGGATCAAAAAAGTTGCGATACAGGCTGTAGCGGGTCATTTCATCGTCGAAACGCAGGGTGTTGTAACCGGCGCCACAGGTGCCGGGCGCGGCCAGTTGCGCGTGCACCCGGGTCATGAAATCGGCCTCGCACAGGCCCTTCTCGGCCAGGCGCGACGGGGTGATCCCGGTGATCACACAGGCTGCCGGATGAGGCAGGATGTCGTCGCTGGGACGGCAGTAGAGATTGACCGGGGCATCGATCTCGTTCAGCTCCAGATCGGTACGAATGCCGGCCACTTGCAGCGGTCGGTCGCAGCGTGGGCTGATCCCGGTGGTTTCGTAGTCGTACCAGAAGATGGAAGTCACGGGCGGTTCCTGAACGTTGGATCGGCGAAGTCTAGGCGCTCATGCCGGGTCTAGACCAGTCATGCTGTTATACGAGCCCGCACAGATTTGTCGTTGCCCCCGGCCGAACACTGCTAGCATCGGCCTTACGTACGTGATGCTCAGGCCCTTTCACCAGGCTGCCCATGACTCAGACTTCAGCACCGCCAAGGAAAGCACCGCTGCCCGCGCCACTGGATACGCACTACCAGGTCGAAACGCCAGAAGGCATCGACCTGCCGTTGCGGCCGGCCGGGTTGCTGCCGCGTGCCCTGGCATTTGCCATCGACCTGGGGCTGCGCGCCGTAGTCCTGGGACTGCTGTTGGTCGTGCTCGCCTTCCTCGGCAAGATCGGCGTGGGCCTGGGCTCGGTGCTGCTGTTTGTGCTGAGCTGGTGGTACATGGTGCTGTTCGAGGTGCTCAATCAGGGCCGCTCGCCCGGCAAGCAACTGATGGGCTTGCGGGTGGTACAGGACGACGGAACGCCCATTGGCTGGTCCGCCTCGCTGATCCGCAATCTGCTGCGTTTCGTCGACATGCTGCCCTTCGGCTACAGCCTCGGCGCCCTCAGTTGCCTGCAGCACCCGACCTTCAAACGCCTGGGCGACATCGCCGCCGGCACCCTGGTGATCTATCGCGACCAGGCCATCAGGCGCCCGCAACTGCCGGCGGCCCCTGCCTTGCGCGCGCCCTTCAGCCTGAGCTTGAGCGAACAACGCGCGGTGTCGAGTTTTGCCGAGCGTCAGGCGCAACTCTCCAGCGAACGGGTGCAGGAACTCGCCGCGTTGCTGGCCGAACCGCTGGGTGTCAACCCGCAGCAGGCGATCGCCGAACTCAATGGTATTGCCAGTGGCTTGCGGGGGCCCGAATGAAACAGAGCCAGTTCGAGAGCCGCCATCAGGCGCAATGGCAGGCCTTTACCCGCGACCTTGATCTGCTGGAACGCGGCAAGGCGAGTGCCGAGCAGGCGCGCGCATTCCCCCGCGATTACCGGCGGCTGTGCCAGCATCTGGCACTGGCGCAGGAGCGCGGGTACAGCAGCTATCTGGTCGATCCCCTGCAACAACTGGCACTGCGCGGCCACCAGGTGCTGTACCGTCAGCGCAGCCGGGCAGGCGCTCAACTGCTGGCCTTTGTCCTCGCCGATTTCCCGCGCCTGGTGCGTGAATCCTGGCCCTTCCTGCTGGTGGCGGGGCTGTTGTTTCTTGCTGCGTTGCTGGGCATGGCGCTGCTGGTCTACCTGTTTCCGGAGCTGGTCTACAGCCTGCTGTCAGTAGAACAGGTGAGCGAGATGCAGGGCATGTACGATCCCGCCGCCGGCCACCTGGGGCGCGACATGGAACGGGCCGCCAGCGATGACTGGGTGATGTTCGGCTACTACATCATGCACAACACCGGCATTGCTTTTCAGACCTTCGCCAGCGGCCTGTTGCTGGGCCTTGGCAGCGTGTTTTTCCTGGTGTTCAACGGCCTGCTGATCGGCGCCATCGCCGGCCACCTGACGCGCATCGGCGTTGGCGAAAACTTCTGGTCGTTCGTCATCGGCCATGGCGCTTTCGAACTCAGTGCGATTGCCATTGCCGGGGCTGCCGGGCTGCAATTGGGATGGGCATTGATCGCGCCGGGCCGCCTGGCCCGCGGTGCAGCGTTGCGCCTGGCTGCGCGCAAAAGCGTGCTACTGATGTGCGGGGTCATGCTGATGCTGTTGATCGCCGCTTTTATTGAAGCTTATTGGTCATCGCGCACGGGCACCGCCCCTCTGGGCAAATACCTGGTGGGAGCCGCCCTGTGGGGCCTGGTGGCGTTCTATCTGATTTCCGTCGGCAAGACCCGCCATGCGCCTGAATGACGCCAGCGTGGTAATCCGTCCCCGCAGCAGCTGGGAAGCCATCGACCTGGGCGTACTGCTGTGCCAGCGTCATCGCCGCCTGCTGATGGGCAGCTGGGCGCTGGTCACCCTGTCGGTGTTCGCCCTGCTGAGCGTGCTGCTGTGGGATTCCCCGGGCATCGCCATGCTGCTGTTCTGGTGGCTGAAACCAGCGTTCGAACGACTGCCGCTGTACATCCTCTCCGGCGCCCTGTTCGGCCAGACTCCTAGTCTGCGTCAGGCGCTGCGCCAGTGGCCGCGCCTGCTCAGACCGCAACTGCTCGCCAGCCTGACCTGGCGGCGCCTGAGCCTGAGCCGCAGTTTCTGCCTGCCAGTGCTGCAACTCGAGGGCCTTGGCGGGCAAGCACGCCAGCAACGCCTGGCGGTCCTGCAGCAACGCGATGGCGACGCCGCGCGTTGGCTGACCATCCTCGGCGCAGCGCTGGAAACCAGCCTGTGGCTGGGCTGCATGAGCCTGTTCTACCTGTTCCTGCCCACGCAGATCGAACTGGATTGGGACTGGCAGACGCTGATCGACGCCAGCGAACAGGACTGGCTCTGGCTCGAGCACCTGATCAATCTGTTCTACGCGCTGGTGCTGATCGTCTGGGGCCCGGTCTACGTGGCTTGCGGTTTCAGCCTGTACCTGAACCGCCGCACGGTGCTGGAAGCCTGGGACATCGAACTGCAGTTTCGCCGCCTGCGCCAGCGCCTGAGCGGTGTGGTCGGCGCACTGCTGGTGCTCGGGCTGTTGTCCCTACCCGCCCCACAAGGGGCTTTCGCCAGCGAGGCCGATGCCCCCGAATCGCCACGCCTGCTCCAGCAACCCCTGACCAGCGAGGCCGCGCGCCAGGGCATCAACGCCTTGCTCGACGCCCCGCCGTTCAAGAATACCGAGACCGTCACCCGCTATCGTTTCAGCGACGAGGCGGATGACGCGGGACACAACGGCAAGCTCCCCGGGTGGCTGAAGACCCTGTTCGGACTGTTCGACAGCCAGCGTTTCGGCGGTCTCGCGCAGGTCATTGAAGTGCTGCTGTGGACCACCCTCTGCGGTCTGATCGCCTTGTTGAGCTGGCACTACCGCGCGTGGCTGCAGACCTTTGTCAGTCGTCGCAGACCCATTCAGCCCCCCGCCAGCCCGTCCTCCTCGGCGCAGCTGTTTGGCCTCGATCTCGACCGCGAGAGTCTGCCCGAGGACGTCGCCAGCCAGGTCGAAGCCCTCTGGCGGGAACATCCTCGCCAGGCCCTCGGCCTGCTCTATCGGGCACTGTTCAGCCGCCTGCTGCACGACTTCGAACTGCCCCTGACCAGCGCCGACACCGAAGCCCAGGTGCTGGCACAGGTCGAACGCCTCGGGCAACCTGAGCTGCAGCGCTTCAGTCAGAGCCTGACCCTGCATTGGCAAAACATGGCCTACGGTCATCGCCTGCCGCCGGCGGCGCTGCAACAGCAACTCTGCCAGGGCTGGCGCGCGCTGTTCGAGCCGGGAGCACGGCGATGAGTCGACGCCTGGCGGTGCTCGGCGCCTTGATCGGCGGGCTGCTCTGCGCGTTGGCGCTGTACCTGTACCTGCACGCCAGGCCCTATCAGGACACCATTGAGCATGGTCCCGCCCCCGAGGCGCTGAACAACCCGTACCTGGCGGCCGAACGTTTCTTGCGCGAGCAAGGCTTGAGCGTGGAGCACGTCAACAGCCTCGATAGCCTGCCGCGGATTCAACCGCGCCAGCACGGCCTGTTGCTGCTGGGCGAACGGGACAACATGACCCCGGCCCAGGTCGACCAGGTGCTGGCCTGGGCCCATGCCGGCGGGCGCTTGCTGTTTGTCGCCCAGGCGCTGTGGAATGAGCAGACCGCCAGCAGCCAGGACCTGCTGCTGGACCGCGTGCACCTACAGCAGTTCATGACCAAAGACCTCAAGGACGTGCCGGCCGACGCGGCGCAGGACCGCTATCCGAACCTGACCAAACTCTATCTGGAAGACGAACAGGCGCCGGCCTACGCCAGCTTCGACCCGCAGTTTCATCTGGAGGACCCGCAAGACCTGGCCCAGGCCTGGGCCAACAGCGCCCTGGCCACGCACCTGATGCAACTGCCCTGGGGCGAGGGTTCGGTCACTGTGGTCACCGACGCCGAACTGTGGAAGAACAACGCGATCGGCCAGTACGACAACGCCTGGCTGCTCTGGTACCTGTACGCCGACACTGACGTCACGCTGCTGTTCGACGTCGATCACGACAACCTGCTGGGCCTCCTGTTGCGCTACTTCCCCCAGGCCCTGGTGGCCCTTGACGCACTGCTCGGCCTATGGCTGTGGCACGTCGGTTGGCGTCACGGGCCGCTGCAACCTGCCCCGGCAAAAGCCCGGCGGCAATTGCAGGAGCATGTGCGCGCCAGCGCCGATTTCCTGCTCCGCCGTGCCGGCCAGCAGAGCCTGTTGCAGGGTCTGCAGCACGACCTGCTGCGACGCGCCCGGCAACGTCATCCCGCGCTCGATCAACTCGACCCGGCCGAACAATCGCAAGTGCTCGCGCGCTTGACCGGGCACGCCCCCGAGAGCATCGCCCAGGCCCTCGGCCCGCCTGGCAAACACCGCTTGTCGAGCAGCCAATTCAGCCGTCAGGTCGCCCACCTGCAGAACCTCAGGAATGCCTTATGAGCGAATCCTTCGTCCCCCCGGACAACTCCCGCGCCGCCCAGCAACGGCAACGCGCCAGCCAACTGGCGCAAGCCGTGCGCCTTGAACTGAACAAGGCGGTGATCGGCCAGGGCAGCGTCATCGATGATGTATTGAGTGCCCTGATTGCCGGCGGCCATGTGCTGCTTGAAGGCGTCCCGGGCCTGGGCAAGACCCTGCTGGTGCGCGCCCTGGCCCGCTGCTTCGGCGGCGAGTTCGCGCGCATTCAGTTCACCCCCGACCTGATGCCCAGCGATGTCACCGGGCATGCGGTCTACGACCTGCAGACCGAGCAGTTCAAGCTGCGCAAGGGCCCGCTGTTCACCCATCTGCTCCTGGCCGACGAAATCAACCGCGCGCCGGCCAAGACCCAGGCCGCCCTGCTCGAAGCCATGCAGGAACGCCAGGTCACCCTGGAAGGTCGGGCCCTGCCCATCGCCCAGCCGTTCATGGTCCTGGCCACGCAGAACCCGATCGAACAGGAAGGCACTTACCCGCTGCCGGAGGCCGAGCTCGATCGTTTCATGCTCAAGGTGCGCATGGATTACCCGGATGCCGAGCAGGAGCTGGAGATGGTGCGCCAGGTCAGCCGCTCGACCCGCGCCGACATGCTCGACGTGCAGCCGCTGCGCACGCTGCTGCAAGCCAAGGACATCCTCGCCCTGCAACGGATCGCCAGTGAACTGCCGCTGGATGAGCAGGTGCTCGACTACGCCGTGCGCCTGGCCCGCACCACACGTACCTGGCCCGGCCTGATCCTGGGCGCCGGACCGCGCGCCTCGATCGCCCTGGTGCGAGTCGCCCGGGCGCGAGCGCTGTTGCGCGGCGGCGAATTCGTGACCCCCGACGACCTCAAGGGCTGTGCCCTGGCGGTGCTGCGCCATCGGGTGCGGATTGCACCGGAGCTGGACATCGAGGGCTACGACGTCGATCAGGTGCTCAGGCAGATGCTCGAGCAGATTCCGGTCCCCAGGTTGTGACCGGGAGCATCGCGCCATGAAACCTACGCGCCTGCTGCTGATCTGGCTGGTCGCGCTGCTCGGCCTGAGTATCGTGCAGGGATCACTCAGGGCCCTGGGTATCGACCTGGGACCAAACCTGCAAGCGCTCAACTGGGCGCTGCTGCTGGCGCTGCTGATCCTGGCGCTGCTCGACGCAGCGCGCCTGCTGCGCCGCCCGTCGCCACGCATCGAGCGGCGGCTGCCGGGCAGCCTGGCGCTGGGACGCTGGAGCGATGTGCAGATCAGCGTGCAGCACGACTACCGCCAACCCCTGAGCATCGAGCTGTTCGACCACGTCCCCGACGGTTTGAGCTTCGAGCAACTGCCACACTCACTGGAGTTGCAACCGGGCCAGTCCAGTCAGTTCAGCTACCGCCTGCGCCCCTTGCGCCGCGGACACTTCAGCTTTACTCAATGCGAAGTCAACCTGCCCGGACAACTGGGTTTGTGGACGGCACGGCGCTACCTGCAGGTCAGCGACAGCACCCGTGTCTACCCGGACTTCGCGCACCTGTACGGCGCGCAGTTGCTGGCGGTCGACAGTTGGGTCAGTCAGTTGGGAGTGCGCCAGCGCCAACGGCGTGGCCTGGGCCTGGAATTTCATCAATTGCGCGAGTTTCGCGAGGGCGACAGCCTGCGCCAGATCGACTGGAAAGCCACGGCCCGGCAACGCACGCCGATTGCCCGGGAGTACCAGGACGAGCGCGACCAGCAGATCATTTTCATGCTCGACTGCGGCCGGCACATGCGCAGCCAGGACGGCGAGTTGTCGCACTTCGACCATGCGCTCAATGCCTGCCTGTTGCTCAGTTACATCGCCCTGCGCCAGGGCGATGCGGTGGGCCTGATGACCTTCGCCGGCGAGCAGTCGCGCTACCTGCCTCCGGTCAAGGGCAGCGGTCAACTGAATGTGCTGCTCAACGGCGTCTACGACCTGGACAGCAGCCGCAAACCTGCCGACTATCAGGCCGCAGCCAGCCAACTGCTGGCCCGGCAGAAACGCCGGGCGCTGGTGGTGCTGGTCACCAACCTGCGCGACGAAGACGACCAGACCCTGCTCGCCGCCGTCCAGCGCCTGGGCAAGCAGCACCGGGTGCTGGTGGCCAGCCTGCGTGAAGAAGTACTCGACCAACTGCGCCAGGCGCCGGTGCAGACCCTGGACGAAGCCCTGGCCTACTGCGGCACCCTGGACTACCTGAACGCCCGCAACGAACACCACGAACACCTGGCGGCCCACGGCATTCCCCTGCTCGACACCCGCCCAGCCGAGCTGGGCACGCAACTGGTGAACCGCTACCTGAGCTGGAAAAAGGCTGGCGTGCTGTAGCGAGCGAACGGCTAGGCCGAGGCCGCCGCGGGATAAAAACTGAAGTACTGCTGCAGGGCACTCACCAACTGTGCGTATTCCGGCGGCGCCTCCTGCAGGATGAATCCGGCGTCGTAATGATGGGGCGTGGCGTCTTCATGGCACCACTGGCAGCAGGCGCGCAGGTCGATCACCTGGGAGATGTAGTCGCTGGCCGGGATCTTCAGGCGCAAGTCAAAAACTGCGCCCACCATCATCGGCAGGTGACTGATGAGCATCAGGCCGTCCTCGGAGACGTTGCCGATAAAGCCGATGGGTTTGTCCGTGATGCTATTGAAGACTTTGAGAAAATACGGCAGTTGGTGCCGCTCTATCCGGCGTTCTGTGAACATATCGAAAATCGCTTTGCCAAGGCCCTTCAGCAGGGTCGCACTACTGCTTCGCAACGAGCCGACAGTAGCGGCTCGCTGTCCCCGCTTGCGGTGCGAATGGCCTTGACTGGCGCTCGCGCTACGGCTGCCGCACACGGGTAACACCGACGTTTCAGGGAAACGCTTCAGTCGAATATTAGCTCATGACGCCGACACGGCCAGTCATTGAATGATAATCACCATTACAGCCCCGCGGGACTGCTCCTGGCGCTGCGTGGCGGATACCAGCCCAGCGACTGCAAGGTTTCCAGGCGGGCACGGGCGCGGTAGGCGTACTCGTTGTTCGGGTATTGGGCGATGATGAACTGATAGGTCTGGGCCGCATCGACGTAGAGTTTCTGGCGCTCCAGGCACTGGCCACGCAACATTGACACCTCGGGCTGGACGTAGCGGCGCGACCGACTGGTGCGATCGACCTGGGACAGTTCGAGCATCACCCGCTCGCAGTTGCCGGCGTCGTAGGCCCGATAGGCGGTGTTCAGGTGATGGTCCATCGACCAACGGGTGCAGCCCACGACACTCAGGGCCAGGCCAGCTAAAAGCACGAATCGCATGAGGGTTCTCCTGTCTTGAAAGCTGTATCGACCCGTGGGCGAAAATCTTCAGTGCGGCGTGTTCAATAAAGAAACCGATAAGTAGTGCAAACGAACAATGACTACATCTGCGCAGCATAGTAGCCTCACTCAGCGCTTGAACTCAGGAGTCTTTGCATGTCCGTCCGTCGTACCAAAATCGTCGCTACCCTTGGCCCGGCCAGTAACTCGCCGGAAGTTCTCGAACAGCTGATTCTGGCTGGCCTGGACGTCGCCCGTCTGAACTTCTCCCACGGCACCCCTGATGAGCACAAGGCTCGCGCCAAACTGGTCCGTGACCTCGCCGCCAAGCACGGCCGTTTCGTCGCCCTGCTGGGTGACCTGCAAGGCCCGAAAATCCGTATCGCCAAATTCGCCAACAAGAAGATCGAGCTGAAGATCGGTGATCAATTCACCTTCTCCACCAGCCATCCGCTGACCGAAGGCAACCAGCAAGTGGTCGGTATCGACTACCCGGACCTGGTGAAAGACTGCGGCGTCGGCGACGAACTGCTGCTCGACGACGGCCGCGTGGTGATGCGTGTCGACACCGCCACCGCCACCGAACTGCACTGCACCGTGACCATCGGCGGCCCGTTGTCGGACCACAAAGGCATCAACCGTCGCGGCGGTGGCCTGACCGCTCCAGCCCTGACTGAAAAAGACAAGGCCGACATCAAGCTCGCCGCAGAAATGGAAGTCGACTACCTCGCCGTGTCCTTCCCGCGCGATGCCGCCGACATGGAATACGCCCGTCAACTGCGCGACGAAGCCGGCGGTACCGCCTGGCTGGTGGCGAAGATCGAACGCGCCGAAGCCGTGGCCGATGACGAAACCCTGGACGGCCTGATCAAGGCGTCCGACGCGGTGATGGTTGCCCGTGGCGACCTCGGCGTGGAAATCGGCGACGCCGAGCTGGTCGGCATCCAGAAGAAAATCATCCTGCACGCGCGCCGCCACAACAAGGCCGTGATCGTTGCGACCCAGATGATGGAGTCGATGATCCAGAACCCGATGCCGACCCGTGCCGAAGTGTCCGACGTGGCCAACGCCGTGCTAGACTACACCGACGCCGTGATGCTGTCGGCCGAATCGGCTGCCGGCCAGTACCCTCTGGAAGCCGTGCAGGCCATGGCGCGAATCTGCGTTGGCGCGGAGAAGCACCCGACCAGCAAGACCTCCAGCCACCGCATCGGCAAAGAGTTCGAGCGTTGCGACGAAAGCATCGCCTTGGCCACTATGTACACCGCCAACCACTTCCCGGGCGTGAAAGCGATCATCGCCCTGACCGAAAGTGGCTATACCCCGCTGATCATGTCGCGTATCCGTTCCTCGGTGCCGATCTACGCCTTCACCCCGCACCGCGAAGCCCAGGCCCGCGCGGCGATGTTCCGTGGCGTGTACACCGTGCCGTTCGACCCGGCTTCGCTGGCTCCGAACGAAGTCAGCCAGAAGGCGATCGACGAACTGGTCAAGCGTGGCGTCGTGGAAAAAGGCGACTGGGTCATCCTGACCAAGGGCGACAGCTTCCACACCACCGGCGGCACCAACGGCATGAAGATTCTGCACGTGGGTGATCCGCAGGTCTGAGTGTCACGCTGAAAAAACCAAAGCCCCGGCATGTGAGTGTCGGGGCTTTTTTTTTCTGCCCTATAAATCAGGCTGTCCGCACCGGCCTCTTCGCTGGCAAGCCAGCTCCTACAGGGAATTTGCGGTGACAACAGTTCTTGTGATCAGCCGCAGATTTTGTAGGAGCCGGCTTGCCGGCGAAGACGCCGGTAGGAGCGCTGAAGATTCAATGCCGCTTGATAAACCCGGTCAACGCCGCAATCGCTTCCGGCGAGCGCAGGCGCTGGGTGAACAGCTTGCCCTCCTCCTCGACCACCTTGCGCAGCAGTTCCTGATCCGGCGCCTTCATCAATTGCTTGCTGATACGCACCGCTTCCGGGGCCAGGGTTTCGAAGCGCAACGCCACTTCCCGGGCTTTGGCCAGGGCTGCTTCGCCGCTGTCCAGGACCTGGGTGGCAATGCCCCAGGCGGCGGCCTGCTCACCGCTGAAAGCTTCACCGAGCAGCAGCAACTCGGCCGCCTTGGCCTGACCGAGCAAGCGCGGGAGGATCAGGCTGGAGCCGAACTCCGGGCACAGCCCGAGGTTGACGAAGGGCATGCGCAATTTTGCGTCGGTACTGATGTAGACCAGGTCGCAATGCAACAGCATCGTCGTACCAATGCCCACGGCCGCACCCGCCACACCGGCGATCACCGGCTTGCGGCACTCCAGCAGGCTGCGCATGAAACGGAACACCGGGCTGTCGAGATCGCTCGGCGGTTCCTGGACGAAGTCGGCAATGTCGTTGCCGGCGGTAAAGCATTCGGCGCTGCCGGTGATCAGGATCGCGTTGATCTCGGGGTCATTGTCAGCCTGCTGCAGGGCCTCGCCCAGTTGGCTGTACATCGCACGGGTCAGGGCGTTTTTCTTGTCCGGGCGGTTCAGGCGCAAGGTCAGCAGCCCGCGCTCGCGCTCCAGCAGTATGGCGTCGGTCATGGTGAGTCTCTTGAAAGAAAGTCAGCGCTCAACCGCGGGGCAGGAACACGTCGGCCAGCAGTTGGTTGCGCGGCAGCCCCGCCAGGTACAGGCGCCGGGCGAAGGCATCGACACTGTCAGGGTGCCCGCAGAGTAAGGCCAGGGTTTGCCGGGAAACAAGGCGCAATTGCGCCAAAGCCGCTGCCAGCTCGGCCGCGGTGAGCAACTCGACGGTCAGATTGGGGCGATTTCCGGCCAGGGCCGCCAAGGGTTTCGCCAGGTAATGCCCGGCGCTGTCATGGGCCAGGTGAATCACCCGGATCGGCCCCTGATGATCCTGGCGCAGCGCCTCGCGCAACACGCCGAACAGTGGCGCCAGGCCCGTGCCCGAAGCCAGCAGCCAGAGTGGCCGCTGTTGCCAGTCGGGATCGTAATGCAAGGCGCCGCCACGCAGCTCGCCGAGACGGATCGGATCACCGATCTTCAACTGGCGTGCGGCGTCGCTGAAGGCGCCCGTCAGGCGGCAATCGAGGTGGAACTCGAGAAAGCGGTCTTCCTCGGGCAGGCTCGCCAGCGAATAAGGCCGCGCCACCTGGCCCGCCCACAGCACCAGGTGCTGGCCGGCCTGATAGCGCAGCGGCCGCTCCGGCTGCAGACGCAGGCGCAGCACCGACGGACTCAACCAGTCGGCGGCCTCGACCACCGCCGGTGAACCATCACGCAACGGATCGAACACCGCCACTTGCAGGTCGCCCACGACCTCGCACTGACAGGCCAGGCGCCACCCCTGCTGGCGCTGTTCGGCCGTCAGGGCATCCGGTCGACGGTCACTGACCTCCCCGCGCAGGCACTGCACCAGGCACGCGTGACAACTGCCCGCGCGGCAGCTGTAAGGCACGTTCAGACCATTGCGGTTCAGAGCATCGAGCAGGTTGCTGCCGGCCGTTGCCGTCCAGCGCCGCTCACCGGCAATCAGCTCAGGCATCGACGTTTTCCCAGGCCGCGGCGCACCGGTTGCGGCCATCGCGCTTGGCGCGGTACAGCGCCTGGTCGGCACGGTGCAGGGCGTGATCCAGGTCATCACCTTCGTGGAGCAGGGTCATGCCCGCCGACAGACTCAGGCCGCGCACGCTCAGGCCGATCAGCTCGACATCGACAAAGGCCAGACGCAGGCGCTCGCAGCAGGCTGTCAGGCGCTCGGCGTCGCAATCGGGTAACAGCAATACGAATTCCTCACCGCCATAGCGGGCCAATACATCGCCTTCGCGCAAACAGGCGCTGGCGACGCCCGCAAAGGCCTGCAGCACTTGGTCGCCTGCGGCGTGGCCATGGACATCATTGATGCGTTTGAAATGGTCCAGGTCAATCAGGGCCAGGCCATGCACCATGCCCGCGTCCAGGCTGTGCAATTCACGGGAGGCCAGGCGCAGGAAATGCCGGCGGTTGAACAAACCGGTCAGTTCATCGGTCGCCACCAGATCCTCAAGTTGCCGCATCATCCCGCGCAGTGTGTCCTGATGAGCCTGCAAGGCAAACCGGCGCTGGCGCATGCGCAGACGCGAAGCCTGCACGTAACTGGCGTACAACGCCAGCCACACCAGCACGATAAACAACACGCAGACCTGCAGCGCCGCCAGCGCCGGGTCAGCCAGCTGAAAGTGGTAGCCCTCCCAGAGGTTGAGCGCGGCAAAGCTGAAAAACACCAGGGCTGCGCTACGAACAAAGGCCCGGCGCGGCAGATGGAACAGGCCGAACAACAGGATCAGCACGTAAAACACCAGGAAGGCGCCACGGGCGGAATCGAGGTGGGCGATCAGCCAGGTCTGCCAGCCAATCCCCAGCAGCACCTGCAGTTGAGTCAGGCTGGGATCGGCGAAGCGCAGGTTGCAGCCGGTGTAGAAAATCGCGAACAACACCGATTGGCTGAGCATTACCAGCGCGGTGCCGATCATTGCGCCTCTGACCGAACCCTGGAAGTGACCGGTGAGAATCGCCAGCCACAGCAAAAGGATCGCCAGCGCATAGGTGCCTGTCGCCAGAATAAAGCGTTTGAGCAATAGATTCTGGATCGCGTTATGGGTCAATCGTTGACTCACCGTGCAGAGAGGGGGCTGACAAGAGTTTCCTACCCTAAAGGCCTGGTGCCACTTTAGTGTTGCTACTCAAAAATCACCATCCTAATTTTGTGGGGTTGCCCGCAGTCGGCCTGGAGCAGGTATGCGACCTTCGTTTGACTGCCGGCGGATGTACCCGGCGACGAGGCGAGGTATACTGCCGCGCCTTTTTAGCGTCGCGCCAGCAATCCCGGCGTGCCTTGAAAGGTGTTTGCAGCCGACCGATGCACCCCACTGCAGACACCTTTATTAAATGTTCCCGTCTTTTAGAGGAGCGCGACTCATGACCGTGATCAAGCAAGACGACCTGATTCAGAGCGTTGCTGACGCCCTGCAGTTCATTTCCTACTACCACCCCGTGGACTTCATCCAGGCGATGCACGAGGCCTACCTGCGCGAAGAATCGCCGGCAGCCCGCGATTCGATCGCCCAGATCCTGATCAACTCGCGCATGTGTGCCACCGGCCACCGCCCGATCTGCCAGGACACCGGCATCGTCACCGTGTTCGTGCGTGTGGGCATGGACGTGCGCTGGGATGGCGCGACCATGAGCCTGGACGACATGATCAACGAGGGCGTGCGTCGCGCCTACAACCTGCCGGAAAACGTCCTGCGTGCGTCCATCCTTGCCGACCCGGCGGGTGCTCGCAAGAACACCAAGGACAACACCCCGGCCGTCATCCACTACTCGATCGTCCCGGGCAACACCGTGGAAGTCGACGTGGCTGCCAAGGGCGGCGGTTCCGAGAACAAGTCGAAAATGGCCATGCTCAACCCGTCCGACTCGATCGTCGACTGGGTGCTCAAGACCGTTCCGACCATGGGCGCTGGCTGGTGCCCGCCGGGCATGCTGGGCATCGGCATCGGCGGCACCGCCGAGAAAGCCGCGGTGATGGCCAAGGAAGTGTTGATGGAGTCCATCGACATCCACGAACTCAAGGCACGCGGCCCGCAGAACCGTATCGAAGAGATCCGCCTGGAGCTGTTCGACAAGGTCAACCAACTGGGCATCGGCGCCCAGGGCCTGGGTGGCCTGACCACCGTGCTCGACGTCAAGATCATGGATTACCCGACCCATGCCGCCTCCCTGCCGGTGTGCATGATCCCGAACTGCGCCGCCACTCGTCACGCACACTTCGTGCTCGACGGTTCCGGCCCGGCCGAACTGGAAGCACCGTCGCTGGACGCCTACCCGGAAATCGTCTGGGAAGCTGGCCCGTCGGCTCGCCGCGTCAACCTCGACACCCTGACCCCGGAAGAAGTGCAGAGCTGGCAGCCGGGCGAAACCGTCCTGCTCAACGGCAAAATGCTCACCGGTCGCGACGCCGCGCACAAGCGCATGGTCGAGATGCTGAACAAGGGCGAAACCCTGCCGGTAGACCTCAAGGGTCGCTTCATCTACTACGTCGGCCCGGTTGATCCGGTGCGCGAAGAAGTGGTTGGCCCTGCGGGTCCGACTACCGCGACGCGGATGGACAAGTTCACCCGCCAGATCCTCGAGCAAACAGGCCTGCTGGGCATGATCGGCAAATCCGAGCGCGGCCCGACCGCAATCGACGCGATCAAGGACCACAAGGCGGTCTACCTGATGGCAGTCGGCGGCGCGGCTTACCTGGTGGCGCAAGCGATCAAGAAATCGCGCGTGGTCGCTTTTGCCGAACTGGGCATGGAAGCGATCTACGAGTTCGACGTCAAGGACATGCCGGTCACCGTTGCGGTGGACAGCAAGGGCGAGTCGGTGCACATCACCGGCCCAGCCATCTGGCAGCAGAAAATCAGTGAAAGCCTGGCGGTAGAAGTGCAGTAAGCACCCACCGTCGATGCAACAAAAAGCCGCGCGGTGATCGTCACCGCGCGGCTTTTTTGCTTATTGGACCCTGCCCCACCACAAGGGCAGTGAAGCAGCCTTTACGAGCCCGGATCCATGTCTCGATAGGGGCTGATGGGCTTCAGCACCGCAGATTCACCGGCCTCGTAAGTCACATACAACCAACCCTCGGCATCGGTGACACCCACCTCCGGCTCCCTCGCGCCGATCTCGATCCTTACCGGCCGGCCGGCGACCGGTTGAGTCGTGTGAAACGACACCAGGCGCACCCCGTACCTGAGATCACCCGCAGGTCGCTGTTCCCACGGTCCGTCGATATCAATCACCCGGGTCCAGTTATGCGCCAGGCTGAAGATCAGCGGCAGAGAGCGCACGCCGCTTTCCTGCACATTCAACTGCACGGCAAACGTCCCGTCACGGCGACTGTCGAGGGTGTCGAACGTCCAGCTCACGCCATCTGTGGCGTGCATTGTCTGCGGCGTAGCAGGACTGGGGACCACGACCATCCCCAGATCCGCTGCGGCATCGCCCAGCCAGTCCAGAGTGACCTTCTTGCCAATCAGTTGGCTGCCGAACGTCGGCTTGAGGGTCAATGTGTGCTTCGTCCCATGGCAGAGGAACGCCGATGCGCCGAAGGCCACGGTGTATCGGTCGAGGCCCACCCGCACATCGTCAGCCAGATCATTGGCCAGCAGTCGCCCCGGCAACAACCAGTCCGGCATCAGCGGGTGGCTCAATTTCAGGCCGAAGTAACTGCCGCAGCCAAATGATGAGCTGATCGTCCACCGCACCGCTGCGCCTTCAACCTTTTGCGCCGTGCCCAACGGCGGATCACATTGCAGCCCGCAATTGCGCGCATCTGCCAGGTCCTCCAGGGTGATATCGGTGCCCAACAGCGAACTGCCTGGATTGACCTTGAGCATCAACTCATAAGTCCTGCCTCGCTGGAGTTGAAGGTCTCCCAACGCCAGGTCGACCTTTTCACCCTCCAGATACAACTCGACCACTGGCGCCCAGAGATTTTTTTCCAGTGCCGTCACGTCAAACACTGCGCAGTGTTCAGCCTCCTCATCGTCGCCGATGAGGCCCGCCACGACCTCGTACTCGCCAGGAGCGTCCGGGGTGAAGCGGTGCTCGACCCAGCCCTCGGGCCCACTGATCGATTTCCCCTCCTCGCCTTGATTGCCCAGGACCCGCCAATCCACTTCGAGCCCTTCCACACCCGCCAATGTTGCAGCATCCACCACCTGCATCCGCAACAGCACGCTCTCGTGATTGCTCACCAACGGCTGGGCGACCACCGCGCTGGTGGTACCGATCAGGAAGCGCGATTCGACCACCTCGAAAGCCCGTGGATCAGACCACTCGGAGCTGTCGCCATCGTCCACCTGTCGCACCTGGACACGATACTTGCCCGCGTCCCATGGCGGGCTCGCCGTCCAGCGCCAATTGCTCAACCCGTTGATACTGATGATCCGATTGTCGGGAAGATTGTCATGACGAATCTCGATCTCGCCCCTCGTTTCACCCTTGCCCCGCAGCGTGAAAGCAGGCGTCACACGGGAGTCTCCTATCGGCGCATCGATCTGCGGCTTTTTCGGCGGCGCCTTGACGAAGAACTCGTGGGGATCACTCCAACTGGACACCGGGCCGCTGGCTTGCTGGCTGGCTTCGAGGGTTTGGTTCCCTGGGTCCAGGGACGTCTGAGGCGAGAAAACCAGCAGCCCCTCGCCATCGGCCGATGCCGAGTGCAGCACCTGGGCATCCTTCAACCGCACGGTGATCGTCGCCCCCGGCAGCCCGCGCACCCGGATGACCGGTCGAGTAGAAGTTCTGGTACTTGCCTGCGGTAATTCGAAGTACGGTGCCTCGGGTTGCTCCTCCACCACGACAAAGAACGTACAGGGCTCACTGGGGTCGGAGGGGACGCTGCCCACGGTCTGCGTGGCCTTGACGGTGTGACTGCCGGGTGCCCAACCGATTGCCGGCGTGAAGTGGTAGAGCTCACCGTCAGAGGCGAACACACCGTCCACCGGCTGGTTTTTGTCGTTGCGCAACTGCAGGGACAATGCTGCGCTACCGCTGTAGACCCCCGTCAACCTGAGCACCTGCATCGGCGTCGCCGGATCTGCGGGGGACGAGATGGCCAGCCGGCCTGGCTTGACCCTGAAAGTGCAGAGTTCACTGGGATTACACACCACGCCATTGACGGTTTGAATCACCAGGACCGACTGGATACCAGGCGTCCAATGGGTTGATGGCGCGAAGGTGCGAGTCGTCCCCGCGGCACTGAACGTGCCATCGACCTCCCGGCCCTGCTCATCGAACATCTGCAGGGCTGTGGCGTCGCCGTCATAGACGCCGGTGATGGTCAAGGCCTCATCGGGCGTCAGGGAGTGCACGGGATTGATAATCGCGGGATTGAAGGCCATCACACTAAACAGGCAGAGATCGCTGGGGTCGGAAGCCACGTTGCCAACGCTCTGCAGGACTTTGACCGTATGGCTGCCCGGCACCCAGCCCAGGCTCGGGGTGAAGGTACGCGTCGCCCCTTCGGGGCTGAAAGTCCCGGGCACCCGGATGTTCGCCTTGGTTTGGAGCTCCAGTTGTACCGACAGGGAATCGGCGTACACGCCGGTGATGGTCAACGACTGGTTCGGCAACAAGGCTTCCGTCGGCTTGCTGATCGCCGGCTGGGCGGCCTTCGCCACAAACACACAGGGTTCGCTCGGCGGCAGCGCGACGCCGTTGACCACCTGCAGCGCAATCACGCTGTTGCTCAGCGGCGACCAGTCCTGGTCCGGAGTGAACTGGCGTTCTCCTCCAGTACCACTGAAGCGCCCAGGTAACAGATCATTCGAAGCGTCATCGCGCATCTTTACCTCGGATGCGCCTTCGGCAATATCGACAATGCTCAGGGACTGTCGCGGCTCGGCGACACCGATCACCGGCAAGACCCTCAATCTGAATGGCTGGGTCGTGAACTCGCACCAGTCGCTTGGGTCGGACACCACGCCACCGACACTCTGTATGACCCTGAGTCTATGGCGTCCGGGCGTCCAGCCTGCAGTCGGGGTGAACGTGCGCTCTGCTCCCTCGTGGCTGAAGACGCCTTTCACCCTGTAGTGCGCCTCGTTGTACATGTCCAGTTGTACCGAGGGGGAATGGGGATAAACGTCGATAATGGTCAGAGGCTGATCCGGCCACAAGGCGTCGATTGGCTCAACGATCACCGGCTTTTGCGCCTTGGCCGCAAACGAACAGGGGTCGCTTGGCTCCGAGGTCACACCGTTGACAACCTGCACGGCGATGACCCTGTTGCTCACCGGTTGCCAGTTCCGCTCAGGGGTGAACAGACGCTCACCGCCAGCGCCACTGAAGCGTCCGGGGATCAAGGTGTTTGAAACGTCGTAGCGCATTTGCAAAGCGGTCGCTTTTTCATGGACGCCGACCACCGCCAGCGGCTCTCTCGGCTCAGCCACACGGACGGGAGGAACGATGGTCAGCTTGAGCGGCTGGGTACTGAAAATGCACCAGTCGCTGGGATCGGAGACGACACCACCGACGCTCTGTTTGACCTGTATTTTCTGAATGCCTCGCGCCCACTCGGCTGTGGGTGTGAAGGTACGGGAAATACCGGTGGTGCTGAACGTGCCAGCCACTGTGTTGCCCGCCTCATTGAGCATCTGCAGGGTGACGGTGCCCGAAGAGACCCCGGTAATGGTCAGCACCTCCTTTGGTGCTGCCGGGCTGGGCGGCTGGGTGATTGCCGGCTTCGACGGTTTGACCGTGAACGTCCGTGCATCGCTGGGTTCGGACACTACGGCGTTGGCGCTCTGGGTGACTTTGACCTTATGAGTTCCAGGCGCCCAATGTGCCGTTGGTGTGAAGGTACGAGTTGTTCCGGAGCCGCTGAAGGTGCCAGCTAAATACCTCCCGTCGTCATCCAGCATTTGCAGGACGACGCTACCGGAAACGATACCGGTAACGACATCGGTAATGCCCAAGACCTGATTGGGTGCTGCCGGGCTGGGTGGTTGAGTGATTGCCGGTTTCGACGGTTTGACGGCGAACGTCCGGGTATCGCTGGTATCGGAAGAAACACCGTTGACGGTCTGTATGACGCGGACTCTGTTGGTGCCAGGCGCCCAGTCAGCAGCCGGGGTGAAAATACGGGTCACGCCCGCAGGGCCGTAACTGCCGGCAACGCTGCCGCCCGTTTCATTGATCACTTGAAGGGTGACGGTGCCGGAAAACACGCCGGTAATGGTCAAGGCCTGTTTCGGCGGCACCGGACTGGTCGGCTGCGTGATCGTCGGTCTTGGCGGCTTGACCGCGAATGCGCGCACTTCGCTGGGCTCGGAGGCAACACCGTTGACGGTCTGGATGACGCGAACTCGGTTGGTGCCTGGTGCCCAATCAGCAACTGGGGTGAACGTACGGGTCACGCCCGCAGGGCTGAAACTGCCGGCTATTCTGCCGCCCGTTTCATTGATCATTTCGAGGGTGACGGTGCCGGAAAACACGCCGGTAATGGTCAAGGCCTGTTTCGGCGGCGCCGGACTTGCTGGCTGAGTGATCGCCGGTCTTGGCGGCTTGACCGCAAAGGCGCGCACCTCGCTGCGCTCGGAGGCAACACCGTTGACGGTCTGTGTGACACGGACACTATGGGTACCTGGTGCCCAGTCAGCAGTGGGTGTGAAAAGCCGCGTGACACCCGCAGAGCTGAAAGTGCCGGCTACTTTGCCGCCCGCTTCATGGAACAGTTCAAGGGTGACGGTGCCGTTGAAAACACCGGTAATGGTCAATGGCTGTCTCGCACCTCCAGGGTTTGTCAGCGCGCTGATCGATGGCCTGGGAGGTTGCACGGATATCTGGAACGGCGGGTTGAGCCAGTTGGACCACACGCCATCAAAGCGTTGACGGGCGGAGAGGACGTAAGGCCCCGGTGGCAGATCCTGGCTGCCGGTGCCGAGCACAGCATTCCACACGCCGTTGCGCACCGTCGCTGTCGCCAGGACCGGGGTTGCGTGGTTCTGCTGGACAATTTCCACCGTGGCGCCTTCGTATCCCGACCCATTGAATGCAGGGCGCTGACCTGTCGGCCCGGTGGGGCCCAGAATGGCGGGTAGAGGTGGCTTGACGGAAAAATCTCGAGTCACATACTCGGAGTGATGGCTGCCAACATCAACCCGAACATAAAGCGTCTTGCGCCCTGCGATACTTCGAGGCAGGGGTGTCGAGGTCCACGCGCCGTTGGTGTTTGGGGTCGCGCGAGCCCATTCATGACCGCCATATTCCTGCAACGTCACAATGGAACCGGCGCCGGAGTAACCCTGGGTACCGGACAGTGACGAGCCCGACTCGAGGATGCCGTCCTGCATGGGATGGCTGATCCGCGGCGCGAGGGGTTTGATGAAAAACTTGCGGTGCAGGTACGCAGAATACTCGCTGCCCCTTTCGATTCGAACGTACAGTTCCTGCGGCCCTACGCCCATGGCCAGTGGCGATGAAGTCCAGCGCCCATCGGCGCCCGGAATCGCGTAAGCCCATTCATGCCCGCCAGCCTGCTGCAACGACACCCTGGACCCAGGTCCGATGTAGCCATTGACTCCGGAAAACGCAGCGCCGAAATCCAGGGTTGCGTTCTGCACAGGATGAGTGATCTGCAGGGGCGCCTGGTCAATCTTGAACGTTCGGCTTGTGGCCCAGCGGCTATACAGCGTCGTCTGGTATTGAATCTTGAAATAGATATTCTCTCCCAGCGGGAGTTCATCGGGCACGACGAACTCAATAAATAAAGCACCCCAGCCACCGCTGTATCTCTTGATGAATCTATCGTCACTGGCCCGAAAAAAATCCAGATTCCATTTGTTGTGCAGCGCTGCCGGCACAACGGCATGAACATTGAATCGGCGACTGACGACTGAGGCCGTCGGCGCCGTTATCAAGGGAGGTGTGAGCAACTCCCAAAGCGGTGAAATATCATCTAACAGGGATTCATTATCGCTTGTCATTGTCTTGGCACTCCATTGCCCGACTTTCTGCCGGTGCTTCTCGCCCCAACTTCTAACGCGAACCACAACTGTTCGACCACCTATCAAATCTGCCAGGTTACGCACCACCGACTTACCGCTAGTTTGACCCTGCCGGGCATAACTTATGCCCAACCTTTATGGCAGGAGAAACAATGAAATGACCGCCGAAAACAATGGTTTGATTAACGCGCTCATCGCTACGGACAGCTCACCCAAGAAAGACCAGAACTCTTTCGCGCACGCCATGCAGAACATGGGGTTCACCTCGGTCTTCGACATCGTGCGCATGCCCAGGTCCGAGTTTGCGCAACAGCTTCGAGCCTTCAGCGACGCCAGCGCCGACCTGGCCTACGACAATGCCATGGGCTATGCCGCGCTGATTGCACGTCTGTATCGCGAGCACAAAACCTCTTCCGGGAATGTCCAGCACCTGGCCCAGCGCAGTGGGGTTCGCTCACTGACGCAACTGGGGCCGACATTTGCCAATCTGTTCAAGGAAAACTGGGATGAGTTCTGCAAGGTCGGGGCCCTGGCTGCGGTTGATTCGCCGGTGGCCTACCTCAGCGAGCTGCGGGGATTCATCCGAGAACTGGAAAGCATCAGCACAGACCCCAAGCGCATCTTGCTGGACCAGCGACGCCCGGATCTGCAGCACTTGCTGATTACCCAGGAAAGTACCCAGACCCCGCGCCCGATGCTGGAAATCGTCAATGACGTGCTAACGCGAAACTTGAAGACTTACTTGAATGGAGTACCGGCAGATAAAACCAAGTCCATCTATCAAGTCTTGACCGAGCGGCGATATCCCTTTGACTTGCCCTACAACTTCTATCATCAGCAGTGCCAGTTGGGGCTCGACTCCCACAAACCGAAACTGGGAGAACTCAATTATCGGATCAGTCAGCGCCTGCCCATTGGCCAATACTCCAACAACGATTACGGGGTCATACAACAGCCCGCCTTGCAGGCGCAACGCTGGTTGACGGGACTAAGCCCGCAACAACAGGACTTGTTGATCACACCCTCGCCATTCAGCGACTTCTATTTGACCCGCGAACAGTTGGCTGACTTGAAAGTTGGTTGGCAACATCCGGGCAGCAGTCAACTGAGCCCTCACGCGCCAATCACCACCGGGTATTTGCTACCTGCAGGACAACAGGATATCGGCGTTGCCAATCCGGCGGCAAACACCTTGCGTGCAGTGAATACGGGTTCGAACCTGGCCACTTTTACCTTTAGAAAGCCCGGGGACAATGCCACCACTGCAGTAAAACTCAAACTGAACTCCGGCGCCCCTACCAACACCAGCACCTATTACTTGAATGGCCTTCATAGCCACTCGGCAGCCACCATTTGTTCACGGTTCATCAGTGAAACGGCACTTCCCGAGCCTGTGTCCGAAGGCCGTTGCGTCAGTTTCGATCTGCACCTGGTTACCGGTTCCGTTGCAGCCCCACTCAGGCTGCTGAAAAGGCGCTTCACCCTGACGCTGGACAGGCACTATCAGCCCACGAACGAAGAACAAGACTACTTCAGCCGAGCCTATGGCCTGGGTATCACAGACGCCGAAGAAAACGCCCTGGCCGACCTCAACACCTTCATGCAACGCACCGGCCTGAAGGCCGAGCAAGTCGAAATGCTCCTGGCACGACGTTCGTACGCCGTGCGCCTGTCGCCCAATTGCCCGAGTAAAAACCTGCAAAGTGCAGGTGTCGGCAACGCCGTGCCCTTCCCCCATGCCAATCACTATGGCGCCTGCTACGTCAACGGCACCGGCTCAGGTCTGTACGACAGCGTTTCCCCGCCCACAGCCACTTCGATCCTGCGCGACAAATTCGACAACGCCATGGACCTGGTGCAAGTCGAAATGGGCGATTCGAAAACCTCGCGCCTGACCAAGACCTCGCTCAATCGCTTCGATCGCCTGCAACGGATGATTCGCCTGCAGCGCTGGACGGGCATCCCCTTCGCCAAACTGGACACCCTGATCACCAGCGCGATCCGCGCCGAGGGCGAGGCCAACCTGGGCATGGAGCTCAACGAAAACACCCTGCGAGTGCTCGGCGTCTATCGCTACCTCAACCAACGCCATGGCATCGACCCGCAGGAGTTCGCCGCGCTGCTGCACGACCTCACGCCCTATGCCAGCGGCAAGGACGAAGTCCCGTTGTTCGACCAGGTGTTCAACCGGGTACAGCTGTTCGACACGCCGCTGATCCTCGATCAGACCGAGTTGAAACTGAGCAGCCCAACCCCGGCCGACGAGAAGACGCTGCTGCAATTGTGCGCCGGCCTGGGCTTGCAACCGACTGAAGATTCGCTGCTGTTGATTGGCGCAGAGACGCAAAAGGTGGTGCCCGTACTCAAGCGCGACCTGCCCACCGTTTCGTCCCTGTTCCGCCAGGCACGCATCGCCCGCTTGTTCGGTCTGTCGGTGGCCGATCTGTTGACGCTGGCCAAGCTGCTGGGGGGCACTCGCTTCAAGACCGCCCTGGCCAGCGGGCGCCTCTTCGTACTGTTGCTCCTGGTTGAGCCGGTGAGCTACCAGCCAGGGCAAGTACAGGAACAGCTCGACAAAGTACGGCGAGTACGCCCCCGAGAAATCCATGGCCTGGGCCCCTGATTCATCGGTAATGGGCGGCTCTTTCATGTGCTGGGTATCCCAGCTCAACAAGGAGTGCATACCGGTTTCGGCACGCTCGATCAGATGCCTGGCAAAGGTTGTGTTCATCCGGATCGGCGCGCGTTTTTCCACACTGTCCGGGGCCTCGTTGGCCTCGATGCTGGAGCCGCTGAAGTCGATGAACTGCGCCTTGCCCAGCGAAGGGCTGTCGCCCACGGCAGGGTCGCTGAGGCTATTGAGGCTGGGGGAGATCAAGGGTGTCGATTGCAGCGTTTCACCCCAGCCGACCTTCAATGCGTTCAGCGCGCCACCTTTCAGGGTGTGGATGTTCAAATGCTGTTCGTAGACCAGCACGCCGTAAATCAGCGGGATGCTGAGATCAGCCGGGTCTTCGGGCCAGTCGACCGGCCAGCCTTCGGGCCGGTGGGTGGTCTGATCGATCGAGAAGGCGTAGCTCAGCGTGGCATCGCGCGCCAGGCTGCTGAGGATGGGCGACCTGTGCAGGGTGCGCATCTCACTGAATGAAGTCGGGTGCGTGGCGGATGTGACATCCAGTGGGTGGGCGACGAAGAGCTGGTAAAAGTACGGGCCGAAGCTCTCGTGCTGGACCTTTGGGTGCAGGTACAACTTGTCGGTGCTGTTGGTGTAGCGACGGCACTCTGTCAGGTAGTTGATGGGCGAGTTGATGAGCTCTTCCAGCATGCGTTTGTACAGGCGTTTACCCGCAAGCGAAGCGGACTCGCCTTTTTTGGTGCGGGGCAACGAGAACTTGTCGCCAGCGCCGACATTGTCCAGGATCAGGTTTTTCCAGCCCATGCTGGTGGTGAAGGAGTACTGGGCGTTGGCCTGGTCCAGCCACTCGGTATTGCTGGCGGTGATCGTTGAGCCAGGACTCAGGGTGTAACGTTCGCCGTGATAGCTGGACTCACTGAACACCAACGTCAACTGGAACAGTTCGAGGGTGGGCGTGCTTCTGTCGAAGATGGACAAGGTGATGGTTTTTTCGTCGCTGAACCCTTCATCCAGGCGCACGCTCAGCTCAATGTTGGAGCGGCTGCGGTCGTAGACCAGATCGACGTTTTTCGCGCTGTGCCTGATTCGTTGCTGCCAGCCGTTGAAGTTCCAGGTGGTTTCGTCCTTATCGGGCGTGGCCGGCTCCACATCACCAAAAATCGGCGTGCCAGAGGGCAGCCAGTACTGCAAGCGCCTGGCGTTGCGGCTGGCGTTGGCAAAAATATTGCCGATCAACAGCACATGCGCGCGGGTCTTTGCATCGTCCTGCAACGCGGTTGTGCGGTGGTTCTGCGTGACCTCGGGTACCACTCCGGAGGCCGGAAACAACGAGGTCACGTTGAAGTTCTTGTCGATGCGCACGGTTCTGAGGAAGTCGTAATGGTCGCTGCCGCCTGTGGGGTCTGTCGGGTCCGGCTGATAGTGTGAATACAGGGCGATGAACATCGACTCTGGCGAGGTCGAGTGGTCATACACGGCGATCGTCTGCGTTTGCCGGGCAATCTCTTCTGGCGTTCTGTCGATCAGGCTGGGGGTCAGGCAATAGTTCTCGATGTAGACCCGTGGCGTGCTCCAGCTGTCATCGTATTTTTTGTAACTGCCATACAGGCGGAACAACGGGTGCGCCTTGACCGAGTTCTGCGTATCGGCCCCCGGCGAGATGGCATCGGGATCCTGATAGTCAAGTTCGGCCCAGACCACGAACAGCCGATTGTTGAACCAGCAGGGACGGATGGTGTGTTCGAGGGCTTTTTCCGAGATGGGCACATTGGCCCGTTGCCAGTCGGACCAGGCGCTGGGCAGTGGCTTGTCGTACTTGGGGGCGATCTCGCCGGGCCCTGCAGCAGGCGTTATCTGCGGCCGTTGAGCCATGTCCAGCACGCGCCAGTAGAAGGCGTTTTCGGCGGGTGAGCGGGCAATGAAGTAGTAGCAACTGTTGGCGAAATCCTCGCCATCGATGTAGCCATTGCACAGTTTCAGATTGGCCACTTCCTCGAATCGGGCCAGGTACGCCAGCACGGCGGCCTGCACGGTCTGTGGCTGGATCTGCGTCTGGTTGAGGTCGTTTTCCAGTTGCTCGAAACTGCTGGTCTTGCTCAGGCGCAGGGTCGGGTCGAGGTAGATGTCGGGGAAGTGGTGCAACTGCTGGAGCGCGGCCCAGGTTGGGTAGCGATTCATCCCGTTGCGCCAGGCGTTCACCTGCGCGGGGCTCAGGCTGTGGTCAGCGTAGCCAGGTTCCATGTTCAGCATCATGCTGTTGATCAGTTGTTGCAGGCTGGCAATGGCGCAGGCCACCGGGCTGGTGGGGACGTTCTGGGTGACCAGCACATCCAGCAGCCAGAACTCGTAGAGATCGTCCGGGGTCTTGATGCGGTCCGCCAGGCCCTGTTCGATCAGGTACGGATCGTTGTTCACGCCGTCGTGCAGGTACATCGCGAGCATTGCGTCACGCAGGGATTCGTTGAGGGTTGCGTCGATATCAGTCGTCATGATCGTTCCTTAATCATTGGCCAGCGATGGGTGGGCTGCGGTGTTGTGGGTGGCCATGACCGCGTCGCCGACGGCCTGCCAGTCATCCAGGCTGCTCCTGGCATGCAGCGCGCTGGCCTGCAGCAGGGTCCGAGCGTCGAGGCCACTGGCCAGGCACGCCTGCTGGCAGCGACGCACCCAATCGACCTGGGCCATTGAGCTGGCGCATTTTTTCGGCAAGAGGTCGGTGAGCGCCGCGACTTCCTTTTGCGGCCAGTCGAGTAACCGCGCCAATGCATGGTTGGCAGTGTTGGCGGCCGCCAGGCGCAGGGATTTGTTCTTGAGGCTGACCGAGCCCGGATTGGCCAGGGTGAAGTAGCTCAGCAAGGCATCTTCCGAGTGACGCTGGCCGTGCAGCCAGTGGCTGTAGCGTTCGAACAGATAGAGATCGCACAGCGCAGGCTCGCTGCTGCTACCCGGATACTCGTTGCCGCCCAGCCAGCCTGGATTAATGCCGAACAGGCGCAGTGCGTTGTCACTCAGGCGCAGTTGCAGGACGATTTCGGCGTGCCGTGATACGCGCTCGAACTGCTCGGCCAGGCCCGATTCGCCGGGCGCTGCGCAGGCGTCCACCAGCAGGCTGTAGACCGAGGAGTGGGCCCAATGGATAACGGCCAGGGTGCGGTCAGCGGGTAATTTGCCGGTTTCCTGAAACAGTGCTTCAAGCAACTGGCGCTGTCGGTCCCAGGCATTCAGTAGCAGTTCGAGCAGCTTATGCGCGCAGGTCTCCTTGACCTCGGGCGCCAACAGCAGTGGCTTGATCAACAGGTCGATGTCCGCCTTGAGCCAGGTCTGTGGCGCGTCGATCAGGGTCAGTGGCCGGTCGAGCCCTGGCAGCAACCCATCGTCATCGAGCAACGAGTAATTGCGCAGCCGTTCGAACCAGTCGATTTTCACGGGCTTGGTCGCCTCAGTCCGGGCGGGCAGGCCCAATGCCAGGACTTCCTGCTCGGTGACGACGCTGCGCAACGCATCCTCGCGCAACCGGCCAAACCGTGTCGCTCAAGCACCTCCTGGCCAAGGACCCCACGTCCAAGGTCAACAAGCCCTGGGAGCAAATCCTGCTGGCGCTGACGAGCAACGGCACCTGCGAGTTCGAACTGACCGCGAAGATGTTCGACGACGACTACAGCGGACAGAACCACTACCTGCGGCGCATCAAAACCATCAGCGTGTCGTTGCCGGTCACCCTCGGCCCTTATGAAGATATCCGTGCGGTCCTGAGCCAGCGCTACAGCAAAGTCGAGATGCTCCCGGCTGTGGGTACCGCGAAGGAAAACCTGCGAGTCAGTCAGCAGGTGGCGCTGTCCCATGGCGTCGATGACAACGGTCTGTTCCAGCTCAACTTCCAGGACGAGCGTTATCTACCGTTCGAATACACCGGGGCGATCTCGCGCTGGACCTTGCAATTCCCCAACCTCGCCGCGCAGAAAGCCACGCTTGAGTCGCTGACCGACATCATTCTCCATGTCTGCTACACCGCCCGCTCCGGCGGAGGTGTGCAATGAGTGACCAAGCGCAATCGACGCTGACCATCAATGCGCCCGCCATGCCCAAGGGTGGCGGCGCCATCCAGAGTATCGGCAAGGGCTGGAGCGGGGTGGGCACCACGGGTGCCGCGGCACTCGACCTGCCATTGCCGATCAGCAAGGCGCCCAATCGCGATCTGGTGCCGGCCCTGGGCCTGGGTTACAGCAGCGATGTCGGCAACAGCCCGTTCGGCATCGGCTGGCGCCTGACCAGCAACGCGATCACCCTGCGCACCCACAAGGGCGTACCGAAATACGATGGCGACGATCAAGTGCTCGGCCCCGGCGGTGACGTGTGGATGCCCGAAAAACAGGATGACGGCAGCCTCGTCGTCCGAACCGCGCATGAGTACAACGGTGTGCCGTTGCCTGGGCACCAGGTCATACGCTATTGGCCGCGGGTCGAAGGCGCATTCGACCTGATCGAACACTGGACCCAGCTCGCGGACACCGACAACCCGGCCGGATTCTGGCTGATCCACGGCGCCGACGGCAGCCTGCATTGCTACGGTAAAACCGCGGCGTCACGCCGGGCCGATGCCAACGACCCGTCCCACGTTGCCGCGTGGCTGCTCGATGAAAGCCTGAACCTGCGCGGCGAACATGTGGTGTATCTGTACCAGCCCGAAGTCGAGGCGCCGGTCGCCCCGCAGTACCGTGACTACCGCAGCCAGCGCTATCTGCGTCGGGTGCTGTACGGCAATGCCCAGGCCAGCGCCAACCTGTACGCCTGGAAAGCCGATGGCTGGAAAGACGTGGCCTGGCATTTCCACCTGCTGTTCGATTACGGCGAACGCAGCGCCGAGCTGACGCAAGTGCCGATCTACGATTTGCCGGGTATCGAACGCGGTGACTGGGGCGCGCCGCGCGAGGATGCCTTCTGGAACTTCGCCTTCGGCTTTGAACTGGGTTGCCGACGCCTGTGCCGCCAGGTCCTGATGTTTCATCAGTTCCCTGAAGCGCTGGGCAGCGAGCCGGTGCTGGTGCAGCGCCTGCTGCTCGAACATCGCCAGACTGCTCAGGGCTACACCCAGCTGACGGCCGCGCATCTGCAGGCTTATGACAACCAGGGCCAGACTGAAAGTCGGCCGCCCATGGAGTTCCACTACAGCCCCTTCAAACTCGACCCGAAACGTCAGGCCTACCGCGAGTTTGCGCAACTGCCGGCGCTCAATGACGGTCAGCGCTATCAACTGGTGGATCTGTATGGCGAAGGCATGCCCGGTGTCCTGTTCACCAGCGACAAGGCCTGGTACTACCGCGAACCGCTGCGCGCCGAGTGTGGTGGTGACGAGGTCAGGTATGGCGAATGGGCGCTGTTACCCGGCACGCCGGTGACCGACAGCCGCAAACCGATTCGTCAGTCGCTGATCGACCTGTCCGGCGATGGCAAACTCCAGTGGCTCATCGCTCAGCCCGGCCTGAACGGCTCCTTTACCCTCAACCCGGACCGCAGCTGGTCAAACTTCGTCAGCCACGCGGCGTTTCCCAGCGAGTTTTTCCATCCCAAGGCGCAATTGGCGGATCTGCTGGGAAGTGGCCTGAGCGACCTGGCCCTGATCGGCCCGCGCAGCGTGCGACTGTATGCCAATCGCCGTGCAAGCGGCTTCAGCCAGGGAGCCGACGTCGCTCACGCTGATGATGCGCTGCCACTGCCGAGCAATGACCAGCGCGAGTTGGTGGCGTTCAGCGACCCAATGGGCAGTGGTACGCAGCACTTGATCCGGATTCGCCACAATCAGCTCGAATGTTGGCCGAACCTGGGCCACGGCCGATTTGCCAAGGGTTTTGTACTCTGCCCGCTGCCGTTCGACGAAGGCGAATTCGATGCCTCACGGATACGCCTGGCGGACCTCGACGGCTCCGGCGCCGTCGACCTCATCTACCTCGAGGCCGACGGTTTCCAGGTGTTCATGAATCAGGGCGGTACCGGGTTCAGCGCGCCCTCGGTAAAAATGCCATGGCCGCAGGATGTGCGTTACGACCGCCTGTGCCAGGTCAGCGTCGCCGACCTGCAAGGCCTGGGTTGCTCCAGCCTGATCCTCAGCGTGCCACACCTGCAGCCGGTGCACTGGCGCTACGATTTCGTCAGCGCCAAACCCTACCTGGTCAACGCCACCAACAACAATATGGGCAGCGCCTCCGCCGTGAGCTTTCGCAGCTCGGCCCAGGAATGGCTCGACGAGAAGGCCGAGCTGAACGCCGCCGGTACTGTCGCGGCGTGCGACCTGCCGTTCGCCATGCACCTGGTCAGCCAGCAAAGCCAACTGGATGAAATCACCGGCAACCGCCTGACCCAGTCGTTCACCTACCGCCAGGGCTTCTACGACCGTATCGAGCGCGAGTTCCGCGGCTTCGGCCTGTTGCTGCAAACCGACACCGAGGCTACGCCAGTGCAACGCTCAAGTCCTGGTTTCACCGCGCCGATCCTCAGTAAAACCTGGTTCCACACCGGCAAGACCCTGGACATGCGTGACGCTGGCTACTACCGGCGGGACGCCCATGCCGTCGACCGGCGTCCGCCACTCCTGCACGACTATCCACTCGGTGACGCCGCGGGACGAGTGATCGAGCCCGACCCGGAACTCGCCCGCGAGATGGCCCGCAGCCTCAGTGGCTCGGTGTTGCGCAGCGAGGTGTTTGCCGCTGACGATGATCCAGCCACGGCCGTGCCCTACAGCGTGCACGAAAACCGCTTCGCCATTCGCCAGTTGCGCGCCAAAGGTCAACATCAGCCCTACGCCGTGTTGCAGCCGCTGTCCCTGGAAAGCATCGCCTACCAATACGAACCCGAGGTGGCGGATGACCCGTTGATCCAACACAGCCTCAACCTGCGGTGGGACAAGTTCGGCAAATTGACCCATGGTTTTGTCGTGCACTACGCCCGGCGCAAAACCGTCAGCGACACCCCCCCCTTCGCCGTCGATCAGCCCGGCGATGGCAGCGATGCCGAGCACGAAAACCGCTGGTGGCTGGACGCCCACGACGATGCCCAGCAATGCTGGTACCTGAGCGAAGCAAAAGCCGAATATCGCCACCTGGAAAACCCCGAGGGCTGGCGTCTGGGCCTGCCCTATCGTCAGCGTGGCAACGCGCTGGTGCTGCAAAAGGCCGAGCTCAAGGCGGGCGACATCCACCATGAACAGTTGCTTGAGCGGGCCAGCGATCAGGGCGACTGGGCGGCCAAAATGGTGCTGAGCGGGTTGTCGTTGCAACGCTATCAGGACCCGGCCACCGGCCAGTTGCTCGACCCGGACCAACTGACCTTCAACGCCCTGCCCGACTACAGCGAAACCGCCGAACTGGATGCCAGCGCCCTGAGCGCCTACGACAAACTCCGCGACGACAACGGCGAGATGCCGTTCAACCTCAAGGAGAAACTGCAATCGCCGGAAGTCGGTTACCACATCATGGCGCCGTTTCTGCCGCAGACACCTGCGGCTGCAACCCAAGACTCGAGCGACGCCAGGGATTACCTGTGGTCCGTGCGTAAAGGCTTTCCCACTTACCGGGGCCTGGCAGGCTTTCATAGCGTCGAGAAATTCCAGCAGACCAGAAGCCACGGCATCACCACGGTCGCGTACGACGAATACGCCTGCCTGTGCACCGCGGTCACCTTGCCGGACGGCTGCACCACGCGCATCCGCGACCTCGACTATCGCTCGTTCCTGCCGGCCGCGCTGGAGGACCCCAATCGCAATACCCAGGAGGCTCGCTACAACGCGTTCGGGGAAGTGTTGGTGAGCAGCTTCTACGGGACGGAGCTGGGGGCCGACGTGGGGTTCGATTCGCTGCGCGATTACCAGTTACCGGCGGATCGCACCCCGGCGAACGCACTCGCCGACAAGCACAAAGCCCTCGGCAACTACGCCACGGCGACGTTTTCCGCCCCCTTCAGCTGGATGGGCAAGGTGCCGGCAAACGCTCCCGCACCCTGGCTGACCTGGGCCGCCAGCGAAGGCCTGGTATTGCCCGACGGCCATCTACGCAGTCGCGCCCGCTGGTACCTTGAAGGCCTGGAGAATCCTGGGGCGAACGAACAGCAACTGCAGCGTTACATCGATGAGTCGCAACGCGAGCCTGTCCATGTCGCGACCTTGCAGGCCGACCGCTACCCCGGCGATCCGCAATTGCAGATCCGGGCGAGCATCGCCTGCCAGGATGGCTTCGGTCGCGCTCTGCAAACCAAGCAGGAGGTCGAACCTGGCCTGGCCTGGGTGGTGAACGACAAGGGCGAACTGGAGCTCGACGAAAACGGCCGCCCCCGTGAAGCCCACGCGCCCCGGCGCTGGCGTGTCAGTGAACGGGTCGAGTACAACAACAAGGGCGAGACAGTACGCACCTATCGGCCGTACTTTGCCAGCGCCTATCGCTACATCAACGATGCGGCCACTCGCCAATCCGCTTATCACGACCAGCAGTTCTACGATGCCGCCGGCCGGCCCACCCACACCGTGCTGGCAAAACGAATGGCACAAGGTCCGGACTCGCAACTCAAACCGTTACGCCGCGAGCAGCGTTACCGTTGCTGGTACAGGATCAGCTTCGATGAAAACGACTTGTTTGATCCGCCACCGGTTAAACGGAGGTCACTATGAACGAGACATCGAACGCCAACCTTCATCGCCATACGCCCGCGCTTAGTGCCATCGACGGACGCGGCCTGGCGGTACGCCAAGTCGCCTACCTCAATGCAGAGCAGACCGCGCACCCGGCATCGCGGATCTCCACTGCGCAACACGACGCCGCCGGACGCCTGGTCGCTCAACGCGATCCACGGTTTTTTTCCACAGCCAGCCGGCCTAATCAGGTTGCACTTTATAGTCACTCGGGCGCGGCGCTGTTGACTGACAGCGTCGACGCCGGATGGCGCCTGAGTCTGGCCGGGGAAAGCGGCGAAGTACTCGAACACTGGGATGGTCGAGGCAGTCATTGGCAAAACCAGTACGACGAACTGCGCCGCCCCATTGCGATCCACGAGCGCATGTCGGGTAGGGACTGGCGCACCGTCGAACGCCTGACCTACGCCGACAGCTCGCTCGGGTTCGCCGAGCGTAACCAGTGCGGGAGCCTGGTCCGTCATGACGACCCGGCAGGCACGCTTTGGCTCAAGCAGGTCGCACTGACTGGCGAGTTGATCCGCCAGACCCGGCGTTTCCTCCCGGATCAGTCGCACCTGTCAGCCGACTGGCCGGCGATCGAGGCCGCTCGCGACTCGCTGCTCCAGCCCGGCGACGGCTATACCAGCGAATCCCGACATAGCCCGGCGGGAGAAGTACTGGAGCAGATTGATGCCGGCGGTCATCGACAGCAGTTCGCTTTCAATTGCGCCGGACAGCTGCAACGCATCGACCTGACGCTCAAGGGCCAGGCTCCGCAACCGTTGCTCAAAGCCGCTGACTACAGCGCCGCCGGACAATTGCGCCGGCAAGTCACCGGCAATGACGTCATCAGCATTGCCATTTACCAGGTCGCAGACGGCCGGCTGGAACGCTTGACCACGAGCACCTCGGCCCGTCGGAACCTGCAGGAGATGAGCTACCAGTACGACCCGGTCGGAAATATCCTCCGACAGGTGGATCACACACAAGCGGACAGCTATTTCGACAATCAGCGGGTCGCTGCCGAAAACACCTACACCTACGACAGCCTCTACCAATTGACGGGCGCTGAGGGGCGGGAAACGGCCGGGGCGGGCCTGACTCCAGGTTTACCGGAACTGAACATCCCCAGCCCCATCGACCCCGCAAGCTTGCTCAACTACAGCGAACGCTACCAATACGACGCCGGTGGCAACCGGACCCTGTTGCGCCATGAAAGCACCAGGAACCCATTCCATCGTCGGCTCTACGTCGATCCACAGAGCAACCGGGCCTTGCCATGGAATGAAGGAGCAGACGCGCCGGACTTCAGCCGCCACTTCGACTCGAACGGCAACCTGCAGTGCCTGGTACCCGGTGCCCAAGCCATGACCTGGGATGCACGCAATCAGTTGCAGGGCATCATCAACGTCCAGCGCTCGAACGGAATCAACGATGGCGAATGGTATCGCTACAGCGCTGCCGGCCAGCGGGTGGTCAAGCTCAGTACGCGCCTGGCGCAAGCGCTGACCCATCAACAGATTGTCCACTACCTGCCTGACCTGCAGGTGCGCAGCGTCGATAAGCGTGAAGTGCTGCAGGTCATTCACGCTCAACTGCCCCGCGGCAGCGTGCAGTGCCTGCATTGGGTCAAGGGACCACCGGACGGTATCGCCAATGACCAACTGCGCTACAGCGTCGACGATCATCTGGGCTCCAGCTGCCTGGAACTGGATCAGCGGGCCGCCGTCCTCAGTCACGAAGGTTACTACCCATATGGCGGTACGGCCTGGTGGGCGGGTCGCTCGAAGATCGAGGCCGATTACCGGATACTTCGCTACTCGGGCAAGGAGCGTGATGCCACGGGGCTGTATGACTACGGCTACCGCTATTACGCACCGTGGCTGGGGCGCTGGATAAATCCGGATCCGGCAGGCAGCGTAGATGGCCTGAATTTATACTGCATGGTGCGCAACAACCCGGTGAAGTTCAGAGACTGGATGGGGTTGGCGTCCGACTCGGAAGATAGAACGCTACCCAGCCTCAAACGAAGGAAAGACCAGGATTCTGATCGGCGGCGTAAGGTCCGGCTACGCGACAAGATGGATCTGCTGTTCGGTGAGAGCCCACCCTCCTCGGCCCACCCTTCACGACAGTCGCAGGACAAACCGTCAACGTCGTCCAGCTTCCGGCCCTACGACAATCCGCGTCCGTCCCAGTCCGCAGACCGACGAAGCCCAATGCCTGTTTCGCAACCGGGCAGATCAAGGCCGGTTGCATCGCTGGCATCGTCTTCGTCAGCGACAGCATTTCCCCGTGAGATTGCCACGGGAGGGCGTCAGAAACGCTTGCCAACAGAAGCGTTTACCGGGGAAAAAAGCGACCTTACAACGCCTGTGCAGGCGAGCAATATTTACTTTCACTACACCACTGGGAAAGGACATGCCGCGATCAGGAGTAATTGGATGCTCAATCCTTCGTCCAAAGAACTGGATGGGACCACCGATAAGAAAATCGGTCGGCATTACTTCACTGACCTGGCGCCCGAGACCCAATCGCAAAAACAAACATCGGAGGCCATTTTCGGTATCCGTAAACATGGCAATTACATGGACAAAATGACTCATTATTTCGAGATCAACACCCAGGGACTGGAGTTGACCAAAGCGGCTGACAATCCGCACATTGCATTTTTACCAACCCCATTCAGTATTCCCTTGCAGTATGTCTCCCATACGGGGCAGCGCATGACGCGTATCGTCAGCCATGGTGAGACATTGACGCGTGCGCACAGATCACTGCGTTAACTGACACACATTCAACCGCAGCATTTGCAAGGAGTCCGGGGGCCGCATGTTATCGTGCGCCCCCCAGACCTTCCTGTTTCCTGCCCAATGATTTCAATTTCCCGCTCTGCACGCCTGGTGTTCTACGTGGTGCTGATCATCGCCGGCACCGCCCTTGCCGCGACCCTGGCCATGCGTCATGCCGAGCGCCAGGCGCTGGAAGACGATGCCGAGCGCGCCAATCAGCAACTGGCGCTGTACGCCAACTCATTGCACACCCTGATCGAACGCTACCGCGCCTTGCCGGCCGTGCTGGCCCTGGACCCGGAACTGCGTTCCGCGCTGACCGGTCCGGTGAGTCCGCAGCAGCAGGACGCACTGAACCGGAAACTGGAAAAAATCAACGGGGCCGCAGAGTCCTCGACCCTCGAACTGCTCGACCGCAACGGCCTGGCAGTGGCTGCCAGCAACTGGCGCCTGCCCAGCAGCTACGTCGGTCACAACTACGGCTTTCGCCCTTACTTCAACCAGACCCGCAGCCAGGGCACCGGGCGCTTCTACGCGGTAGGCGTGACCAGCGGCATCCCCGGCTACTTCCTGTCCAGCGCGGTGCTGGGCGACAACGGCGAGTTTCTCGGGGCCATGGTGGTGAAACTGGAGTTTCCCGAACTCGAGCGCGAGTGGCGCCAGGGCAGCGACATCCTGCTGGTCAGCGATGCCCGGGGCATTGTGTTCATCGCCAACCAGCCCGGGTGGCGCTATCGTCTGCTGGCCAGTCTGTCGGACACCGACCGCGCCGAGCTCAAGGCCACCCGCCAATACGACAAGCAAACACTGACCCCCCTCAAACATGAGTTGGTCCGCCGCTTCGACGACAACAGCTACCTGGCTCGTGTCGATGGGCCTGAAGGGGCGAATCACTACCTGTGGGAATCGCTGCCGCTAAGCTCCGAAGGCTGGACCCTGCACCTGCTGCGCCGGCCCCAGGTGGCCTTCGAAGACTTGCGCAATGCCGGGCTGGCCGCCGCCGGCCTGTGGCTGAGCCTGGTGTTCCTGTTGCTGTTCCTCAGCCAGCGCTGGCGCCTGGCCAAATTGCGCCAGCGCAGCCGCGAAGAACTTGAACGGCTGGTGGAGGAGCGCACTCGTGATTTGCGCACTGCCCAGGACGGCCTGGTGCAGTCGGCCAAGCTGGCGGCGCTGGGGCAGATGTCGGCAGCCCTGGCCCATGAAATCAACCAGCCGCTCACCGCGCAACGCATGCAACTGGCGACCCTGCGCCTGCTGCTCGATCACGGCCGGGTCGACGACGCGCACAAGGCCCTGAAACCGCTGGACGAAATGCTCACGCGCATGGCCGCCCTCACCGGCCATCTGAAAACCTTCGCCCGCAAGAGCCCCAGTGGCCTGCGCGAACCGCTGGACCTGACGGCGGTGGTCGATCAATCGCTGTTGCTGCTGGAGGCGCGGCTGCGTGATGAGCAGATCGAATGCCGGGTCGACCTGAGCCGACCGGCCTGGGTACGCGGTGACGCCATTCGCCTGGAACAGGTGCTGATCAACCTGCTGCGCAACGCCCTCGACGCCATGCGCGACAAACCGCTCAAGCGCCTGCAGATCGAGCTCAAGGCCGATCAGCAACTGTGGCGCCTGGCCGTCAGCGACAGTGGCGGCGGCATCAGCGAGCTGGACCTGCCAAACGTGTTCGACCCGTTCTTCACCACCAAACCGGTAGGCGATGGACTAGGATTGGGCCTGGCCGTCTCCTTTGCCATCGTCCACGAACTGGGCGGCCGCCTGAGCGCCGAGAACCGTGGCGACGGCGCGTGCTTCACGGTAACGCTGCCCATCGACCTGGAGACCCAGATCCAATGTTGAACTCAGTGATAGTGGTCGATGACGAGCGCAGCATTCGCGAGGCGGTCGAGCAGTGGCTGAGCCTGTCAGGGTTTTCGGTGCAACTGTTCAGCCGGGCCGAGGAATGCCTGGCGCAATTGCCGGCGGATTTCCCCGGGGTGATCCTCAGCGATGTGCGCATGCCGGGTATCGGCGGCCTCGAGCTGCTGGCCAGGGTGCAACAGCAGGATGCCGACCTGCCGGTAATTCTGTTGACCGGTCACGGCGATGTACCGATGGCGGTGGAGGCCATGCGCGAAGGTGCCTACGACTTCCTCGAAAAGCCCTTCAGCCCCGAGACCCTGCTCAACAGCCTGCGCCGGGCGCTGGACAAGCGCCGGCTGGTCCTGGAAAACCGCGCCCTGCATGAGCAGGCCGACAACCGCAACAAACTCGAGGCCAGCCTGCTGGGGGTTTCCCAGGGTTTGCAGACCCTGCGCCGGCAAGTGCTGGACCTCGCCGCGCTGCCGGTCAACGTGCTGATCCGCGGCGAGACCGGCAGCGGCAAGGAGCTGGTCGCGCGCTGCCTGCACGACTTCGGGCCACGGGCCGACAAACCCTTCGTGGCACTGAACTGCGCGGCGATTCCCGAGCAACTGTTCGAGGCTGAATTGTTCGGCCACGAAAGCGGCGCCTTCACCGGCGCCCAGGGCAAGCGCATCGGCAAGCTCGAGTACGCCGACGGTGGCACCCTGTTCCTCGACGAAATAGAGAGCATGCCGCTGGCGCAACAGGTGAAATTGCTGCGCGTGCTCCAGGAGCAGAAACTCGAACGCCTGGGCGCCAACCAGAGCATCGCCGTGGACTTGCGGATCATCGCTGCGACCAAGCCCGACCTGCTGGAGGAAGCCCGCGCCGGACGCTTTCGCGAAGACCTGGCGTACCGTCTGAACGTTGCGCAATTGCGCTTGCCGCCGTTGCGCGAGCGCCGCGAGGACATCCCCCTGCTCTACGCCCACTTCGCCCAGGCCGCAGCGCTGCGTCTGGGGCGCAGCGTCGAGCCCCTGGGCGGGACGCAACTGAGCCGGCTGCTGAGCCACGACTGGCCGGGCAACGTGCGCGAACTGGCCAACGTTGCCGAGCGCCAGGTGCTTGGCCTGGATGAACCACAGCCAAGTGACGTTGAGCCTGGCCAATCCCTCGCCGCCCAGCAGGAGGCATTCGAAGCCCAATGCCTGCGCGCGGCATTGACCCGGCACAGGGGCGATATCAAGGCGGTGCTCGAAGAACTGCAACTGCCGCGGCGCACCTTCAATGAAAAAATGCAGCGCCACGGCCTGACACGCGAGATGTTCCTCGGCTGATCGATCGGCGGATTTCCGCTCATGCCCGAGCCAGCAATAAGCGGATTTTCGCTCAGAGAATCCGCCAACCCCCTCTAGAACGGCCCTCTGCGAGTTGGCACAGCTCCTGCTATAGCCCTTGCAGACTGCGTTCCCGCGCGCTCCACAAAAACAATTAAATGAAGGATCCTTCATGGATAACTCACAAACCCTGCCTCTTGGGTCTACTGCTGCGACCGCCAAACCCAGAACCACCGCCAGCCGCATCAAATCGATCTTCAGCGGATCGGTGGGCAACATGGTCGAGTGGTACGACTGGTACGTCTACGCCGCCTTCTCCCTGTACTTCGCCAAAACCTTCTTCCCTGCCGGTTCGACCACCGCCCAGCTGATGAACACCGCGGCGATCTTCGCCGTCGGCTTCCTGATGCGCCCGATCGGTGGCTGGCTGATGGGCCTGTACGCCGACAAGGTCGGACGCAAGAAGGCCCTGATGGCCTCGGTCTACCTGATGTGCTTCGGCTCGCTGCTGATCGCCTTGAGCCCGGGCTATGAAACCATCGGCATCGGCGCGCCGATCCTGCTGATCTTCGCGCGCCTGCTGCAAGGCCTGTCGGTCGGCGGCGAATATGGCACCTCGGCCACCTACCTCAGCGAGATGGCGACCAAGGAACGTCGCGGCTTCTTCTCCAGCTTCCAGTACGTGACCCTGATCTCCGGCCAGCTCATCGCGCTGGGCGTGTTGATCCTGCTGCAGAACTTCCTGACCACCGAGCAGCTGTATGCCTGGGGCTGGCGTATCCCGTTCGCCATCGGCGCGCTGTGTGCAGTCGTCGCGCTCTACCTGCGTCGTGGCATGGAAGAGACCGAGTCGTTCACCAAGAAGGAAAAATCCAAGGAAAGCGCGATGCGCACCTTGATGCGTCACCCCAAGGAACTGCTGACCGTGGTCGGCCTGACCATGGGTGGCACCCTGGCGTTCTACACCTACACCACCTACATGCAGAAGTACCTGGTGAACACGGTGGGCATGAGCATCAGCGATTCGACCACCATTTCGGCGGCCACGCTGTTCCTGTTCATGTGCCTGCAGCCAATCATCGGCGGCCTGTCGGACAAGATCGGCCGTCGTCCGATCCTGATCGCCTTCGGTGTCCTGGGCACCCTGTTCACCGTGCCGATCCTGATGACCCTGCACACCATCCAGACCTGGTGGGGCGCGTTCTTCCTGATCATGGCCGCGCTGATCATCGTCAGCGGCTACACCTCGATCAACGCCGTGGTCAAAGCCGAACTGTTCCCCACCGAAATCCGCGCCCTGGGTGTCGGCCTGCCGTACGCACTGACCGTTTCCCTGTTCGGCGGCACCGCTGAATACATCGCCCTGTGGTTCAAGAGCATCGGCATGGAAACCGGCTACTACTGGTATGTCACCGCGTGCATCGCCGTGTCGTTGATGGTCTACGTGACCATGAAGGACACCCGCAAGCACTCGCGTATCGAAACCGACTAAGCCTCTCCTCGCCGGCCTGCCGGCGAACCTTGCACGGCGGTGTGCCCGACACACCGCCGTCGCTGCTCCCCCCTCTCGCACCGTCTCCTGCCAAACGTTTTGCGCCGATTAATCGTCCGTTAATTGCGCCTCGGCATTCTGTTGTCATCTGAATCCCTATCGACGTCGTGCCCATCGGCTGACATTTGCCACGCGCACAACATCGATATATTCGATTGATAAATGCAGTTTTTTGCGCTTTTTAATCAAATTCATCCGCGTAGTATGAACTCCATACCCCACGCACAAAACGTCAACGAACCTGGAGCACACACCATGAAAACCAAACTGATCCTCGCCCTGACCCTCTCCGTACTGGCCGCCAATACCTTCGCTGCCGATGGTTTTGACCGTACCGGTTCCGCTATCGCCGCTGATGGTTATGACCGCACTGGCGCTGCCACGGTTGCCGCAGACGGCTTCGACCGCACCGGTTCGGCCACCGTTGCCGAAGATGGTTTCGACCGCACTGGCTCGGCCACCGTCGCTGAAGATGGCTTCGACCGCACTGGCTCGGCCACCGTCGCTGAAGATGGCTTCGACCGCACTGGCTCGGCCACCGTCGCTGAAGATGGCTTCGACCGCACTGGCTCGGCCACCGTCGCCCAGGACGGCTTCGATCGCACCGGTTCGGCTTCCATCAGCTGAACCCTGATCGCGGCATCACAGCCCGGCTTCGGCCGGGCTTAGTCTTTTTGCGCCAAGCCATCACGCTGGAATTCACCGCTCTAGCGCGGCACTATTGCAGCCCTCGCCCTTCCTGGAACCGACGCCATGCCTGACGACATTCATTTCTACGAACCTGCCCTGGGCCACGGCCTGCCCCATGACCCGTTCAATGCCATCGTCGGCCCGCGTCCCATCGGCTGGATTTCCTCGCAGGATGCCCAGGGCCAGTTGAACCTGGCGCCCTACAGCTTTTTCAACGCGTTCAACTACATCCCGCCGATCATCGGATTCTCCAGCGTGGGTCGTAAAGACAGCCTGAACAACATCGAGCAGACCGGTGAGTTCGCCTGGAACCTGGCCACTCGCCCTCTCGCCGAGCAGATGAACCAGAGTTGCGCGATGGTCCCCGCCGACGTCAACGAATTCGAATTGGCCGGGCTGACCCCGGTGGCGTCGAAAATCATTCAGGTGCCGCGCGTCGCCGAGAGTCCGGTGTCCTTCGAGTGCAAGGTCACGCAGATCATTCAGTTGCAGCGGGCGGATGGCAACGTGGTGCCGAGCTGGCTGATCCTCGGCGAAGTCGTCGCCGTGCATATCGCCAAGTGGCTGCTCAAGGATGGGGTGTACGACACCGCCGCGGCAGAACCGATTCTGCGCGGCGGCGGTCCGGCGGATTATTTCCAGCTGGGCCCGGAGGCCCTGTTCAAGATGTTCCGTCCGGGGGCAACCAAGGCCTGAGCCCGGGCTTTACCAGACCAGCTCGCCGTCTTCGCTGACGTCTTTCAACAGTGTCAGCTGCTGCTCGGCTGCCAGGTCGGCGTCGAGGGCGGTTTTGAAGGTCTGGTCGACAAGGACCTTGTTGAATCGCGGGGCGCCCATGCCACCGAGCGCCTTGACGGCGATGGCGGCGCTATAACCTGCGTCACCGCGCACAGCGGCGGAAACGGCTTCGAACTGGGCAAACTCTTTACGTGCCATGTTGCGGATCCTGGCCAATGGAAAGTCGGCCATTCTAAACCGTCAACTGGCCCATTGCTGCATGGCTGGCGCATCGGCCAGGCAATACCCGCCACGGGCCTGCTCGGCCGAGACGTCGCTGAAGGTGTGAAAGTCCAGGCGGTTGACCACCAGTTCCTGCACCAGTTCGCTGAACACCGCCATCGCCGGACTACCGAAATATGCGCTCATCGCCGCTTGATCGACCCAGAACCCGGAGACCAACCACAGTTCGGGATCACACAGCGACTGCTGTAACGCAAAGTGCAGGCAGCCCCTGGCCTGGCGCGACGGTTCGATCAGGCTGCTCAGGCGCGCGCCCAACTCCAGGGAGCGACCCGCTTGGGCTCGGACAAACGCCATATGGCTGACGGGGATTTGCATGGACATGTTCGACGCTCCCTGGGGTGTATAAGCAGCAGCCTGAGAGAAGCTGCGACAGGATCCAAGGTTAAGCGAGCCGTTCAAGCTCCGTTAGTCGATTCCTGCCGGCTTGTTGCACAATCCTGCTGTGGCCAACCAAAAAACCTCGATCAACCGTCCCGTCCCGCACGCATTACCCTTCGGCGTTTCAAGCAACCTGACGGGGCTGTTGCGGCTGCCGTTCGGGCAGAAACCGGCGCATGAGCAGAATCAGGCAAGATTGCGACAGGATCGGCCTACCGCCCGATCTTGCACAAATTTAAGCTATACCCCTGTCATCTGCCTTGCCGAGGAGCGCCCATGTCATCCCAGGATTCCACCCGTGCCCCGCTGGACGCCAACATGGAAAAGCAGCGCGAGGAGCTCTCGGCAATTATCCGCCGCAACACCTGTGAAGACGGCAGCTACGCCACCGCCATCAATTCGTTGATCATCTCGCGCCACAGCCAGCCCCACACCTTTGCCCCGGTGCTGGCGCAACCGACGCTGTGCATCATGGCCCAGGGTCGCAAGCAAGTACGGCTGGTGGATGAAGTGTTCGACTACGACCCGCTCAACTACCTGGTGGTCTCGGTGTCGATGCCCCTCAGCGGACAGATAGCCGATGTCTCGCCCGAGGCGCCGATCCTCGCCTTGCGCCTGGACATCGACCCGGCAGAAATCACCGCGTTGATCGCCGCGTTGATCGCCGACGCCGGTCCCCTCGGCGTGCCCACCCGTCCCGCCGGGCGCGGCCTGTATGTCGAGCAACTGGATCAGCCGATGCTCGACGCGGTGCTGCGTCTGGCGCGCCTGCTGGACACACCGAAAGACATCGCCATGCTCGCACCGCTGATTCGCCGCGAGATTCTCTATCGCCTGCTGCGCAGCCCGCAGGGCCATCGGCTGTATGAAATCGCGATTGCCAACAGCCAGAGCCATCGCATCAGCCAGGCGATCAAATGGCTCAACGGCAACTTCGAGCAGCCGCTGCGCATCGACGAGTTGGCCAGGGAAGTGAACCTCAGCGTGTCGACCCTGCACCATCGCTTCAAGGCAATGACCGCCATGAGCCCGCTGCAGTACCAGAAGCAACTGCGCCTGCAGGAGGCGCGGCGGCTGATGCTGGCCGAAGGTCTGGACGCCTCGGCCGCCGGTTATCGAGTCGGCTACGAAAGCCCCTCGCAGTTCAGCCGCGAGTACAGCCGACTGTTCGGGGCGCCGCCATTGCGGGATCTGGCGCGGTTGCGGTTGTCGGTCTGATCTGGTTTCTTTGCAAGCAGTACCGGCCCCTTCGCTAGCAAGCTAGCTCCTACAGGTTCTGTGGACACCCATATCCCCCTGTAGGAGCTAGCTTGCTAGCGAAGGGGCCGGCAGCAACAACCTCGATTCCCGATCAGACCCCAAGCACCCGACACGCCTCCACCGGCAACGTCACCGACACCGGATGCCCAATACCCAATCCAATCCCCTGACACGGCGTACTCAGCGCCGTAAACGACACCCCGGAACACTCCACCGTGGTCTCGATGGTCGCGCCGATATCACGCACGAACGTCACCTTGCCCAGCAACCGATTGCCGGCCGTGGCCTGGGGCGCCGACAGCTGCAGGTCTTCCGGGCGAATCAGCATCTTCACTTTCTCCCCGGCCACCATGCTGTTGCAGATCGGCACTTGCAGCGCATCACCACCCGGCAGACTAACCCTGCCGTTGCCCAGCACCGTGGCCGGGAAGATATTGCCGGAGCCAATGAAGTCGGCGACGAACTCGTTGGCCGGGTGCCGATAGATCTCGATCGGTGTGCCGATCTGCTGGATCCGATGCTCACCCAGCACCACTACGATATCGGCCATGGTCATCGCCTCACGCTGATCGTGGGTGACCATGATGGTGGTGATGTTCAACCGCTGCTGCAGCTGACGAATTTCCACCTGCATCGACTCGCGCAACTTGGCATCGAGCGCCGACAGCGGCTCGTCGAGCAGGAGGATTTTCGGGTGCGAGGCGATCGCCCGGGCAATGGCCACGCGCTGGCGCTGGCCGCCGGACAACTTGGCCACCGGCCGATTGATCATCGCTTGCAGCTGGATCAGCTCCAGCAACTCCACCACCCGCGCTTGCTGCTCGGCCTTGCTCACCCCGCGCAGTTTCAACGGATAGGCGATGTTCTCGCCCACGGTCATGTGCGGGAACAGCGCCAGGGATTGGAACACCATGCCGAAGTTACGCTGATGCGCCGGGGTGTTGCCAATGTCTTCGCCGTCCAGGCGGATTTCCCCGCCACTCAAGGTTTCCAGGCCGGCGATCATCCGCAGCAAGGTGGTTTTACCGCAGCCCGAGGGCCCGAGGAAACACACCAGCTTGCCCTCGGGCAGGTGCAGGTTGACGTCCTTGACCGCGCAGGCCGAGCCGTAGTGTTTTTCGACGTTTTCCAGAATCAGACCAGTCATGTGCATCATCTCCAGCATCAAAACGAAACGCCGCCTTCACCCACCAGCTTCTCCAACGCCCAGATCAGGACGAAGTCGATCAGCACAATGAGCACGGCAAAGGAAAATACGGTGGGGTCCAGCGAGGACACGGTGCGGCTGTACATCCAGATCGGCACCGTCATCACATCGATGGTGTAGAGGAAGTAGGTCACGGTGAATTCGTTGAACGAGACAATGAACGCCAGCAGCATCCCGGCGAGAATCCCCGATTTCATCAGCGGTACCACCACATCGAAAATCGCGCGGGTCGGCGAGGCGCCGAGCATCTGTGCAGCCTCCTCGACCTCGGTACCGATCGACAGCATCGCCGCCGTGCAGTTTTTCACCACGAAGGGCAATGCGAGGATTACGTGGGCGATCACCAGGCGCGAAGTGGTCATCTGGAACGGCAGGCTGTCGAACACCAGCAGCAAGGCCAGACCCAGCACCACCATCGGGAACACCAGCGGCAGCGACATCAGTTGCAGGGCCACGGCCTTGCCACGAAATTCGCAGCGAGTCAGGGCGTAGGCGGCGGGCACCGCGATCAGCGTGGCGAAGACCATGGTCAGGCACGACACCATCAAGCTGGTGGTCATCGCCTTGCCCAGGCTCAGCACATCGCTGGCGTCCGGCGAAACGAAGGTGTGCCAGGCCGCCTTGTACCATTGCAGGCTGTAGCTGCTCGGCGGAAAGTCGAGGTTGGAGGCGCCACTGAAGGACATGACGATCATGGTCAGGATCGGCAGCACCGCCAGCAGCAGAATGAAGCCCGAAAGGATCCCGGCAAACTTGCCGCTGTCGCCGGGCAGCAGCGATTGGCGCTTGTTGATCAGGGTGCTCATTGCGAAGTCTCCAGCAGGCGCCGACGTCGGCCGGTGAGGTATTCAGACAAGGTCATGATTGCCAGCGTGGTGACGATCAGGACCACCCCGGCGGCGGAGGCGGCGGGCCAGTTCATCAGTGGCGCGATCTGGTCGTGCACCATCACCGCGAGCATCGGCACCCGGCGGCCACCGAGCAGCAAGGGCACGACGAAGCTGCTGGCGTTGTAGGCGAACACCAGGGTCGCGCCGGTGATGATCCCCGGCAGGCTCATCGGCAGCACCACCTGGCGGAACACCTGCAGGCGACTGGCGCCGAGGGTCGCGGCGGCCTCTTCGTAACTGCGCGACACCCCGCGCATGGCGCTGGCAATCGGCAGCACGGCCAAGGGGAAGGCGGTCTGCACCAGGCCCATCAACACGCCGTTCTGGTTGTACAGCAGCATGATCGGTCGCTTGATCAACCCAAGGCCCGTCAACGCCTGGTTGAGCATCCCGCCCGGGCCGAGAATCACCAGCCAGCCGTAGCTTTGCAGCAGCAGGTTGACCAGCAGCGGCAACAGCACCGCCGCGAGGAAGATTCGCCGCACGAAGGGCGAGGTCAGGCGCGACATGGTGTACGCCACCGGAATCGCCAGCAGCACCGCGATCACCGCGCTGATCAAGGCCAGGCGCAGGGTCAGCAGCAGCGACTTGAGGTAATAGGGCTCGAGCAACTGCGCGTAGCTGGCGAGGCTGAAACCACTCCACTCGGCGCCCTTGGTGCCGACGCTCATGCGCAGCACCAGCAGGCTGGCGGCGATCAGCACGCCAAGAAACAACATCGAAGGCGAGAGGAAAAACCAGGCGCGGGTAGTCGGCGAAAAAGCGGATTTCGCGCGCACGGGGGCAACACTCACCGCATGGGTCAGGGGTTGGTGTTCCATAGCAAGGGTCTCGTCAATGGAAGATCTATGGCACAGACCGATCCCCTGTAGGAGCGAGCTTGCTCGCGAAAAGCGCCAACGATAACGCGGACATTCTGAATGACCGCGGCGCCTTGAAGTTCTTCGCGAGCAAGCTCGCTCCTACAGAGGGGGGGTGTTTTCGGGGCTGTGCTGGCCAATCAATCAGGAAGAAAAGATTTCCGTGTAACGACGAATCCATTGGTCATGCACGCTCGCCAGGAAGGCGTTGTCGTGCATGATTGCTTTCTCGGCAATCTGCTCCGGCGTCAGGATGTACGGGCTCTTGCGCGCTTCGGCGGAGATGATTGCCTTGGCGTTGACCGGGCCGTTGAAGATGTCTTCGGCCATCTTGCCCTGGACCAGCGGGTCCAGCGAATGGTCGATAAAGGCGTAGGCCAGGTCGGTGTCGCCCGGGCGATTTTTCGGCATCACCGAGAGCATCAGGTCGGTGTAGAAACCTTCCTTCATGCCGAAGGTAGCACCGAGGCCGTAGGCCGGATCACGGATCTGTTTTGGGAAAAACGCCGGGGCGTACAGGCCGCCCATGTCCAGCGAACCGGTGCGGAACAGTTCGGCGATCTGGTTGGGGTTTTCACCCAGGGTCACCACTCGGTCCTTGAGCTCGGCAAGTTTCTTGAAGCCGGGCTCGATGTTGTGCTCGTCACCACCGGCCAGTTTCGCGGCGATGATGATCAGGTCCATGGCCTCGGTCCAGTTCGGCGGCGGCAGGAAGATGTTCGGCGCCAGATCGGCATCCCACAGTGCCGCATAGCTGCTCGGTGCTTCCTGCAGGGTGCGGGTGCTGTAGACCAGGCTGTTGCACCAGAGCAGGTAGCCAATGCCATGACCACCGGCGCCGGTGCGGTATTTCTCCGGCACGTCGAGCAGGTTGGGGATGCGATTGAGGTCGGGTTTTTCCAGCAGTCCGGCAGCGGCCAGGCCTTCGGCGCCGACCCCGGCCAGGGTGATGATGTCGTACTGCGGACGATCGCCACCGGCCTTGAGTTTGGCGACCATCTCCGAGGTGCTGCCGGTGCGGTCGGCGATCACCTTGGCGCCGGTCTTGGCTTCGAACGTCGCGGCAATGTTGCGCAGCGCCGCCAGCCCGGTGTCATCGGACCAGGTCAACAGCCGCAGGGTCTTGCCCTGGAAGCGCGTGTCGCTGGCGCTGGCACGGATGAACGGCATGCTCATGGCCGCCGCCGCGACCGAAGCAACACCCACGGTCTTGATGAATTGTCTTCTGTTCAGGTCATGCTGGCCCATGGAGGACTCCCTTTATTGTTGTAGGTATAAGGTCGCTGCATCCCTTGCGAGCGCATCTTCGATCCGCCGCCAGGCCCCGTGCAGCAAGGGCTTTGGCGTGATCCGCAGGCTCATCCTGAAGCCCTGCAAAACGCGCAACAATCGATAAAAAATCATTGGAGCCATGTCGCCGATGCATGCCTCGCGAAGAGGCATGCACGGCACTCAAATGGCGCGGACCACGTGCTTGATTTCCTGGAATGCCTGCAAGCCCCACGGCCCCAATTCGCGACCGATGCTGCTCTGCTTGTAGCCACCCCAGGCGGTCTGCGGGAAGATCACCTGCGGCGCGTTGATCCATACCAGCCCCGACTGCAGGGCATTGGCGATGCGCTCGGCGTTGTGCGGATCGCCACTGACCACACTGGCCACCAGGCCGAAGGGGCTGTCGTTGGCCAGGGCGATAGCTTCCTGCTCGCTGGCAAAACTGCGCACACAGAGCACCGGGCCGAAGATCTCTTCGCACCAGAGCGCACTGTCGAGAGGCACTTCACTGAAGATGGTCGGCTGCAGAAAATAGCCGCGCGGCAGGTCCGCAGGACGCCCACCACCGCACACCAGACGGGCCCCGGCGCTCAGGCCGCGATCGATGTGGCCGAGCACGCGCTGGTATTGCGCCTGATTGACCAGCGCGCCCATTTCCACGTCCGGGGCGAACGGATCCGCCACCCGGATCGCTTCAGCGCGAACCTTCAAGCGCTTCAGGAATTCGTCCGCCAGTTCGTCGGCCACCAACACCCGGCTGGTGGCGGAACACATTTGCCCGGCGTTGAAAAATCCGCCGCCGCTGGCCAGTTCCACGGCCAGGTCGAGGTCGGCATCGGCCATCACCAGCAGCGAAGATTTGCCGCCCAGTTCCAGGCTCACGCCCTTGACGGTTTCCGCCGCGCGCTGCATGACCTGGACCCCGACGGCATTGCTGCCGGTGAAGGAAATTTTCGCCAACCGCGGATCACCCGACAACGGCGCACCGACCGCCAGGCCGGTGCCACAGACCAGGTTGAACACGCCCTTGGGCAAGCCACTCTCGGCAATGATCGCCGCCAGCTCCAGCTCCGGCAGCGGCGTGACTTCCGATGGTTTGAGTACCACGCAGCAACCGGCAGCCAGCGCGGGTGCGAGCTTCCAGGCGGTGGTGACCATGGGGAAGTTCCAAGGCACGATCAGCCCGACCACACCGCAGGGTTCGCGACGCACCCGTGCGGCGAACTCGTCGCTGGGCAGCGGCACCTGACGGTCCTGACTGGCGTCAAGGCTTTCAGCCAGGCCGGCGTAGTACTCGAAAGTGGCGATCACATCGTCGACGTCGATACCGGCTTCGAACTGCGGTTTGCCGTTGTTGCTCGACTGCAGAAACATCAGTCGCTCGCGACGCGCCTGCACGCCGCTGGCAATCGCCCGCAGAATCGCCCCGCGCTGGGCACCGCTGGTGCTTGACCAGTCGGCAAACGCAGCACTTGCCGCCGTCACCGCTTGATCGACCGCGTGCTCATCACCACCATTGACCGTGGTCAGCAGCGCTTCGGTCGCCGGATTGATCACGCGCAAATGTTCGGCGCCCGCCGACCATTGGCCATCGATGTACAGACCGTCCAGATTGATCGGGAAGCTCATGCCGACACCGCCTGCATCCACTGGCTCTGGTCGATTTCGATCAGGGTTGGTCCCTGGCGATCGACGGCGGCACGCAAGGCCTGGCGCAGCTCGTCGACGCCCTCGACTGCCAGCGCAGCACAACCCAGGCCCTTGGCCACGGTGATGAAATCCGGGGTGTAGATGTCGACGCCGACCGGCTCGATGGCGCGATTGACCATGTATTTCTTGATCTCTTCGTAGCCCTGGTTATTCCACAGCAGGACGATCACCGGCGTGCGCGCTTCGACGGCGCTGGCCAGCTCCGGCAAGGTGAACTGCAGGCCACCGTCGCCGATCAGACACACCACCGGCGGGCGCTTGTCACGGCTGTTGCCGCCGCCAAGCCAGGCGCCGATCGCCGCCGGCAACGCGTAACCGAGGGTGCCGTAGCCGGTGGACGAGTTGAACCAGCGCCGTGGGCGTTCGGGGTTGAAGGTCAAGTTGCCGGTGTACACCGGTTGGGTCGAATCGCCGACGAACACCGCTTCGGGCAGGGTGTCCTGCACGGTCTGCAAAAACAGGGTCTGGGCCTGGGTCGGCGCATCCCACAGGGTCGCCAGTTCGGCACGCAGGCTGGCCGCTCGGGTCGGGCCCCAATCAGCACTGCGTGGTGCCATCGGGTGCTTGGCAATGCCGTCGAGCAAGGCCTGGGCGGCGCTCTGGGCGTCAGCGACCAGTGCCACCTGCGGCGTGTAGTTACGCACGGTCTGATCCGGATCGATATCAACCCGCAGCAGCGTGCCGGGAATCTCGAAGCCGCCGGCGAAAGTCACGTCGTAATCGGTTTCCGCCAGCTCGGTGCCGATGGCCAGCACCACGTCAGCGTCCGCCACCAAAGCCCGGGTGGCGACCAGCGTTTGAGTGGAGCCGATCAACAGCGGATGGCTCGACGGCAACATGCCTTTGGCATTGATGGTCAGCGCCACCGGCGCCTCCAACTGTTCGGCCAGGCGCATCAGTTCAGGCGCGGCATCGATTGCCCCGCCACCGGCGAGAATCAACGGACGCCTGGCATTGGCCAGCAGCTCGCTCATCTGCGCGACCGCCGACGGCGCGGCACCGGCGCGGGCGATGCTGACCGGTTGGCTGGACAGCAGCGCGTCGGCGTCTTCCACCAGCACGTCCAGCGGGATCTCGATGTGCACCGGCCGCGGACGACCGGCCTGGAACAAGGCGAAGGCGCGGGCCAGCACCGCCGGCAATTCGGCCGCCGACATCAGCGTGTGGGAAAACGCCGCCACACCCGCCACCAGCGCGCCCTGGTTCGGCAGCTCGTGCAGCTTGCCACGACCGCCGCCCAACTGGCTGCGCGCCTGCACGCTGGAGATCACCAGCATCGGGATCGAGTCGGCATAGGCCTGGCCCATGGCGGTGGTGATGTTGGTCATGCCCGGGCCGGTGATGATGAAGCACACACCCGGCTTGCCGCTGGTGCGCGCATAACCGTCGGCCATGAAACCGGCGCCCTGTTCGTGGCGCGGGGTGACGTGATTGATGCTCGAACGGGCCAGCCCGCGATACAGTTCGACGGTATGCACCCCGGGAATGCCGAACACCTGCTCGACCCCGTAGCCTTCGAGTAACTTGACCAATACTTCGCCGCACGTCGCCATGTCTTTTGCCTTCTTGTTCGTTGAGACGCTGACCCCGCGCGGCATTCACAGCTGCGCGGCAGGGTTCAGTCATGGCGTTATTGGAACGGTCCGCGGGTAGCCGCAACAATCGATAAAAAGTCATACTCGCCATGTCCTCACCTCATGCCTTGGCGTCCCATGAAACGACTTCCGCCCCTGCCCGCCCTGCACACCTTCCTGATCACGGCCCAGTGCTGCAATTTCACCCGGGCGGCCGAGCAGTTGCACATCACCCAGGGTGCGGTGAGCCGACAGATCGGTGGGTTGGAAGAGCACCTGGGCTATGCGCTGTTTCATCGCCAGGCCCGAGGTTTGAGCCTGACCGCTGAAGGCCAGGAATGGCTGCCGCGAATCCAGCAGGTGTTCGGCTTGATTGATGAGGCGGTGGAACAGGTCGGCGCACACCGCGACACCCTGCAGCTCAAGGCGCCGACGTGCGTCATGCGTTGGCTGTTGCCGCGCTTGCTGCAATGGCAGAAAGAACGCCCGGACGTGCCGGTGGAACTGACCACCACTGTGCAGCACGGGATCGATTTCCATCGCGAGGCGTTCGACGCGGCGGTGGTGTACGGCGCGCCACCGGACGATGCATTGGCGTCGCTGCGACTGTTCGATGAACAGCTGACACCGGTCTGCTCCCAGCCGCTGCTGGACGGTCCCGTGCCGCTGCACAGCCCGGCGGATCTCGAGCGCCATCTGCTGCTGCATCCGACCCGCGATCAACGTGACTGGAAAGCCTGGCTCAAGGCGGCCGAGGTCAACCTCGGCAATGTGAGCAAAGGTCAGATCTTCGAAACCCTCGACCTGGCGATGTCGGTGGCATCACAGGGCACGGGCGTGGCGATTGGTGATTGGTCGTTGATCGGCGATGACCTGAGTGCCGGTCGGCTGGTCATGCCCTTTGAATTGAAGGTGCGCACCGGGCTGGCGTATTACCTGGTGTTCCCGCACAAACCCGGGCCTTCGCCCAGGTTGCGCGAGTTGCTCGACTGGCTGGTGGTGCAGGCGCAGTCGCGCTGAGGTCCGTCAGTAGCCGACGGTGAAACGCTGACGCGAATGCGCCGGTTTTTCCACTTCATCAAGCAGGGCAATGGCGAAGTCGGCGAAGCTGATCTGGCTCTGGCCTTCGCCATCCACCAGCAAGTGATCCTTGCCCAGACGGAAGGTGCCACGGCGCTCGCCTTCGACGAACAGCGCCGAGGGTGAGAGGAAACTCCAATCCAGCGTTTGCTCCTGACGCAAGGCCTCGAGGAACTGCGCGCCAGCACTGGCTTCAGCCTTGTACTCGGCAGGGAAATTTGGCGCGTCGATCACCCGGCTACCATCGGGCAACAACAGTGACCCGGCACCGCCGACCACCAGCAGACGCTTGACCCCGGCCTGCTTGACCGGTCCGATCACCGCGCTGGCAGGAATCGTCGCGAAATGCGCCGCGCTGATCACCACATCATGACCGGCCACGGCCGCTTGCAACGCCTGCGCATCGAGCACGTCGACGTTTTTGCTGACCACGCCCGCACGCTCACCGATTTTTGAGGTGTCACGGGCAATGGCGGTGACGCTATGACCACGACGCAGGGCTTCTTCCAACAGTTGGCTACCGGCACGGCCAGTGGCACCAATGATTGCGATTTTGCTCATGAAGTTCTCCAGTGACTCAGGTGGGTAATGACGGTTTTCACCACGGCATTTCGCCTTTGGCGACTTTGGCGCTCAGTTCCAGGGAGCTTTCCTCGCCCAGAGCCGGATAACGTTTTTTCATCGCCGCGATCAGCTCGGCGGAATTGCTGGCCTTGGCGGTTTCTTCGTCGAACGCGCGGATGTAGTCGGCGGTGAACTGCACCGCCTTCAACGAACGCGAGCTGTCGCCCAGGTAGTGACCAGGAATCAGGGTGCTCGGTTGCAGCGCCTTGATGCTGTCCAGGGTGGTCAGCCAATCGGCGTGGGATTGCGCGCTTTGCGTGTCGGCCATCCACACGTGAATGTTTTCCGCGACCACCACGCCACCGACCACCGCCTTGATCGACGGGATCCAGACGAAGCTGCGATCCGGCTGCTTGCCGCCCAGGCCGATGACTTCCAGGGTCTTGCCTTCCAGGTTCAGGCTATGGCCCTGGAGCACGTCCGGCACGATGGTCTTGCCTGGCTTGTCGGCGCCCATTTTCGGGCCCCAGAACGCAACTTTGCCGTCGACGGTTTTCTTGATGTGTTCCACCGTTGGCTGCGAGGCCAGCACCTTGGCGTCGGGGAAAGCGGCGGTCAGGGTGTCCAGGCCGAAGTAGTAGTCCGGGTCGCCGTGGCTGATGTAGATGGTGGTCAGGTGCTTGCCGCTGGCGCGGATTTTTTCCACCACCTGCTGGGCCTGGGCCTTGCCGAATTGGGCGTCCACCAGGATCGCGTCTTTCTCGCCACTGACCAGCACCGAGCTGACCGGGAAGATCGCGTCAGTCCCCGGGTTATAGACGTCCAGGGTCAATTCGCTGCTGGCCAGTGCATGGGCCGCGAAACCAAAGAGGCTGGCAGCCAGCAGTAGGCGCTTGAGAGGGGGGAATCCGATCATGTTGGTGCTCCGTAAACCATGGGCCGTGATAGGCGATGGATCACAGCTTAGTTGCCTGGTTCAGTACAAAAAATGCGATGCTTGAACATAGTTTGTTTCTGAAAGCGGGCAAATCATGGATCGTCTACAAGCAATGCGCGTCTTCGTCACGGTAGTCGACCTTGGCAGCCAGTCGGCCGCCGCCGATCACCTCGACCTGTCACGACCGGTGGTTTCGCGTTACCTGGCGGAGTTGGAAGACTGGATCGGCGCACGCCTGATGCACCGCACCACGCGCAAATTGAGCCTGACCGCCGCCGGCAGCGAGGTGCTGCCGCGCTGTCGGCAAATGCTCGAGCTGTCCAGCGACCTGCAAGCCGCCGTGCGCGAACCGGACGACGCCCCGCGCGGGCTGCTACGGATCAGCGTCAGCACCTCGTTCGGCCAGGCGCAACTGGCCGACGCCATGGCCGCCTACGTCAAGCTTTACCCCGGGGTCAGCGTCGACCTGCAGATGCTCGACCGCACCGTAAACCTGGTGGACGAGCGCATCGACCTGGCGATTCGCACCAGCAACGACCTCGACCCGAACCTGATCGCCCGGCGCCTGACCGTTTGTCGTTCGGTGATCTGCGCCTCCCCTGCCTACCTGCGTGAGCACCCGACGCCGCAGCGGGTAGAAGACCTGAGCCGGCACAACTGCCTGACCCACTCCTATTTCGGCAAAAGCCTCTGGCATTTCCAGCAGGACGGCGAGCAGGTCTCGGTGCCAGTGCAGGGCAACATCAGCGCCAATGAAGCCAGCACCCTGCTGCGTGCCGCCATGGCCGGCGCCGGGGTGGCGATGCTGCCCAGCTACCAGGCCTTCGTTCATATCCACAACGGCGAGTTGGTGCGCCTGCTGCCGAATGCCGAGCCACGGCAGATGAACATGTACGCGGTCTATGCCTCACGCAAGCACATGCCGGCGGCGCTACGCAGCCTGTTGGACTTCCTGGTGCTGCGTTTTCCCGAAGAACCACAATGGGACCAGGGCCTGTGAGGCAGCGCGCCTCATCAATCGGCTGAATACCCGGCTACAAACGCCGACGCGGTACATGGCAACCGGCCATGGCTGACCTATGCTGATAACAGTACCTGCGGGTATTCGTTCAGAGGTTCCTGCCATGAACATCAAAACAAGACGCTACCTGGCCATTTTCATCACCTGCACCGCCACCCTGGCGCTGTATGGCACCGCGGCCTGGCGGGTCGAGCAGGCTCGGCAATTGCCAAGAGTTTCGGCCAGTTGCGGGGTCGATCAGTGCATCCCGCACAACGCGACCCTGAATGCCCTGAGATAAATCACTCGTCGCGACCATGCTCGGCTTTCAGCCGATCACGGAACGCCTTGGGCGACATGCCGACCCGTCGGCGGAACAGCCGGGTGAAATTGGTCGGGTCGGAAAAGCCCAGCACATCGGACATCTCGTAGATGGTCATGCTGGTGTAGGTCAGCATGCGCTTGGCCTCCAGCAACTGCCGCTCGTGCATGATCTGCAGCGCCGGCTGGCCCGCCAGTTCACGGCAGGTGCCATTGAGGTGAGACACGGAAATGCCCAGGCGGTGCGCCAGATCTTCGACCTTGACGTGCTGACGGTAGGTCTCTTCCACCAACTGAATAAAACCGTTGAGGTATTCCCGGGCGCGTTGTGGCCGTTGGCTGGCCGCCCGACGCTGGATCACCTGGCGGCTGACCCAGACCATGATCACGCTGACCAGCGAATGCATGAGCATTTCTCGCGCCGACTGGTGCCCGGTGTACTCGCTCTGCAAGGCGGCAAACAGGCTGTTCAGGTACTCGGCCTGATCACCGGCCAGGTAGCTTTCGGCCTGGGCCAGGGCGTTCACCGAGTTGCCCAGTTGCGCCTGCAGATGCGCCACCAACGGCGCCGCCATGGTCACGATGAAGCCCTCGATGTCCTCGCTGAAACGAAAACCGTGGACCGACAACGCCGGCAAAATCTGGATCGCGGCCTGGTCGAGCCGGGTCACCTGACCTTCGATTTCCAGCTCGGCCTGGCCCTTGAAGACAAACAGCAACTGGCATAAATCAGCGTGACGATGGGGTTTGATTTTCCATTGATGCTCGCGGCTGCGCTGGGAGATGGTTTCGCAATGCAGCAGGTCCGGGGTGGGCCAGTCGAGGCTTTCCCCGTAGAGCTTGAACACCGGAATCGAAGGAAGGGCAGGCTTGTTCATAACGTCAGTCCAGGCCTCAACGTAACGGGCGATAATCGCCCCGATTGGCGAAATGTACAGGTATTGGCTCAGTTTTCACCTTCAATTGACAGACTCACAAGCGAAAAATGCAAGCACTCGATTTATAAAAACCCCGCACCGGCTTTGTCCGCGTGCCGCTTGCGAGTCATAAGAACAATGAAAACACTGAAAACCCAGGTTGCCATTATCGGCGCCGGCCCCTCTGGCCTGCTGCTCGGCCAACTGCTGCACAACGCTGGCATCAGCAACGTGATCGTTGAACGCCAGACGCCGGACTACGTCCAGCAACGCATCCGCGCCGGTGTCCTGGAACAGGGCATGGTCGATCTGTTGCGCCAGGCCGGTGTCAGCCAGCGCATGGACAGTGAAGGTCTGCTGCATGGCGGCTTCCAGTTGGCGTTGGGTGAGCGTCAGGTGCATATCGACCTGCAAACCCTGACCGACGGCAAGCAGGTGATGATCTACGGTCAGACCGAAGTCACCCGCGATCTCATGGCCGCTCGTCAGAAAGCCGGTGCGGTGACCCTCTACGAAGCCAGCAACGTCGTGCCCCACGGGATGAAAACCGCCGAGCCTTTCCTGACATTTGATCAGGGTGGCGAACAATGGCGCCTGGACTGCGATTACATCGCCGGCTGTGACGGTTTCCATGGCGTCGCCCGGCAGTCGATCCCGGTCGACAGCCTGAAAGTCTTCGAACGCGTCTATCCGTTCGGCTGGCTGGGCATCCTCGCCGACACCCCGCCGGTGCACGAAGAGCTGGTCTACGCCCGCCACGAGCGCGGCTTTGCCCTGTGCAGCATGCGTTCACCGACCCGCACCCGCTATTACCTGCAAGTGCCCACCGGGGAGCAGGTCGAGGACTGGTCCGATCAGCGCTTCTGGGACGAGTTGAAACGCCGCCTGCCGGCGCAACTGGCCGAGACGCTCGTAACCGGGCCGTCGATCGAGAAAAGCATCGCGCCACTGCGCAGCTTTGTCGTCGAGCCGATGCAATATGGACGGCTGTTCCTGGTGGGCGATGCCGCGCACATTGTTCCGCCGACCGGGGCCAAGGGCCTGAACCTGGCGGCCAGCGATGTCAGCACGTTGTTCAACATCCTGCTCAAGGTTTACCGCGACGAGCGCACCGACCTGCTCGAGCGCTACTCCGAGATCTGCCTGCGCCGGGTGTGGAAGGCCGAGCGTTTCTCCTGGTGGCTGACCTCGATGCTGCACACCTTCGAAGACCGCGACGCCTTCAGCCAGCGCATCAGCGATTCGGAACTGGAGTACTTCGTCGACTCCGAAGCCGGGCGCAAGACCATCGCGGAAAATTACGTCGGCCTTCCTTACGAGGCTATCGAATAGCCTGCTATCGACTTACACTGGCGAGCATCCCCGCTCGCCGCTCACTTGCGGGTCAATCAGCACCCGCAAGGTTTCCGCCGTGACCCACCTGAACCCGCCTACCCCTGCCAAACCCGCCATTCGCAGCGTACTGATCGCCCTGATGCTGGCGATCTTCCTCGGCGCCCTGGACCAGACCATCGTTGCCGTGTCGATGCCGGCCATTTCCGCGCAGTTCAAGGATGTCAGCCTCCTGGCCTGGGTGATCTCTGGCTACATGGTGGCGATGACTGTCGCCGTACCGATCTACGGCAAGCTCGGTGATCTGTACGGCCGACGCACCTTGATGCTGTTCGGCATGGGCCTGTTCACCCTGGCCTCGCTGCTGTGTGGCCTGGCGCAGAGCATGGAGCAACTGGTGCTGGCACGAATCATCCAGGGCATCGGCGCCGGGGGGATGATTTCGGTCAGCCAGGCGATCATCGGTGACATCGTGCCACCGCGCGAGCGCGGCCGTTACCAGGGCTATTTCAGCAGCATGTACGCGGTGGCGAGCGTGGCCGGGCCGGTGCTTGGCGGCTACATGACCGAATACCTGTCGTGGCGCTGGGTGTTCCTGATCAACCTGCCGCTGGGCCTCGGCGCCTGGCTGGTGGCCAACCGGACCCTGGTCGGCTTGCCGGTGCCGCAACGCAAACCGGTGATCGACTACCTCGGTACCGTGCTGATGATCATCGGCCTGAGCGCCCTGCTGCTGGGCATCACCGAGTTTGGTCAGGGATACGCCTGGCACAGCGCTGAAGTGCTCGGCTTACTCGCCTGTGCGCTGCTGGGCCTGGCGCTGTTCGTCTGGCATGAACGGCGGTTTCGCGAGCCGCTGCTGCCTTTGCACCTGTTCGCCAATCGCAATGCGTTGCTGTGCTGGTGCACGATTTTCTTCACCAGTTTCCAGGCCATTTCGCTGATCGTGTTGATGCCGCTGCGCTTTCAGAGCGTGACCGGCGCCGGTGCCGACAGCGCCGCGCTGCACCTGTTGCCGCTGGCGATGGGCCTGCCGATGGGCGCTTACTACGCCGGCCGGCGGACCTCGATCAGCGGGCGCTACAAACCGATGATCCTGACCGGCGCCCTGTTGATGCCGATCGCCATCCTCGGCATGGCGTTCAGTGCACCACAGGCCACGCTGATCAGCAGCGGCTTCATGATGCTCTGCGGAATCGCCTCCGGCATGCAGTTCCCGACCTCACTGGTGGGTACGCAAAATGCCGTGGAGCAACGGGATATCGGCGTCGCCACCAGCACCACCAATCTGTTCCGCGCCCTCGGCGGCGCAGTGGGCGTGGCCTTGATGTCGGCACTGTTGCTGGCGCTGTTGCAGGATTCCAGCTTTGCCCACCTGGCCGGCTCGGCGCTGGTGGCCGAAGGCAGTTCGGGGAATATCCTGCTCGATGGCTTGAATGCGGCGCCGGGCGCAGAGCAGCAGGCCCTGCGCGCCGAGTTGCTGCTGACCTTCCGTCATTTGCTGATGGTCAGCGCCGCCGTCTCCTTGCTGGGATTGGCGGCGGCGATGGCGATGCCCAACCAGTTGCTGCGCGGGCGCGAGCACAACGCTCGGTAAGGCGGTTGCAAAACTACTGTGGGAGCTAGCTTGCTAGCGATGGTCGTCAACGATAACGCGAATATTCTGAATATACGCGGCGTCCTCTGGTTCTTCGCGAGCAAGCTCGCTCCTACAGGGATTTCGAACAGTCACAACGGGCTGTAATACCCCACCGCCACCAACCGTTGACCGACTTTCTTCAAGTAGGCGTGCTTGTTTTCAACCTTGCCGGTCACCGGATTTTTCCAGCGGTATTCGTACTCACCCTGATCCTGCTTGGCCATCATCGCCAGGATCGGCTCCCCCACCGGCTTGCCATCCGGGTCTTTGATCTTGGCAAAATCGGTGTTGACCAGCCTCAGGTTGGTCCCGTGGGCCACGTAGCGCCCGGTATCGAGATCAACCACAAACACGTAGAGATCGTCCTGCAAGAAGCCACCCTGCAGCGAGTTGATCGCCTTGAGCGTGGCTTTTTCATCCTTGGCCAGGTCGGTCGCGGCCTTGTCCAGCAACGCCTTGGCCTGCTCGGCTGACGCCCGTGGCAAGTAGTAACCGACCGCGAGAATGCGCTGGCCGATGCGCTGGTAGTACACGCGCTTGCGCTCGACCTTGCCATCGGCCCAGTTCTGCCAACGGTATTCGGCGACCTGGATGCCGTTGCCTTCCGGCACCTTCAGGGCGTCCTTGAAGGCCTTGCGCAGGTCATCGCCAAGCACGTCGGAGACATCCCGGCCGATCAGTGCCGCAGAAGGCCCGCCGCTGGCGAGCATGGTGCCCTTGGTGTCGACCACGAACACGTATTTATCCTTCTCGACAAATTCGCCCTGACGGCTGAAGGCGGCAAAGGCCTTGTCGCCGTTGTCGTGGTAGTAGGCCAGGGCCTTTTCCAGCAAGGCCAGCGCCGCCTTGTCGTCATCCGCGGGCTTGGCAGCGGCCTGCGCCTGGCCCAGGCACAACAACAGCAGGCAGCCCAGCCAGGCCGTTTTTTGCAGAAACCTCATGGTCCGTCCCTCGCTCTTTTAGGTGTTTCAAGAGCGTAGACGGCTGCGGCAATAATTCCGCAAACAACTCAGGGCCGGGCGCTGAGTTGCTGCTGCAGGTTGCGGATCTGGGTCTGCAGGGTGGTGATGTTGCGGGTGACCTGGCCTCGGAAGGCATCGAACTCGGCGACACTGGCACCGCCTGCGGACGGCGCCGGCCGGTTGTCCTGCTCGCTCTTGATCACTATCAGTTCTTGCTCCAGGCGCTCGATGGCGGCCGCTGGATTGCCCTGTTTTTTCAATGCGGCAATGTCGGCGCTCAGGCTCTTGAGCTCGGCGTCGACCTTGCTGGTATCGGCCGGCGTGCTCTTGAGGGTGGCTACTTCGGCGGCCAGCGTCTTGAGTTCGGCCTGCATCTGGCTATTAAGGGTGCGTTGTTCGCTGCTTTGCGCGCCAATTTGCGCCAGTCGCTTGTCGAGGTCAGTGGCTTGGCCGACGACGCCCTGCTGTTGCTGGCTCTGCTCCAGCAACTGGCTTTCAAGGCGTTTGATCTGCAACTTCAGCGCTTCACTGTCGTTGGTGACGTTGGACTGGCTGGCGACAACCTTGCCGGAAATATCCTGCAAGCGCCCGGCCGCTTCCTCACTGATGCGGGCGAAACTTTCCTGAGTCGCGACCAATTGCTGCTCCATCAGCGAGATCTGCTGGAAGCTCCACCAGGCCAGGCCGATGAACGCAAAGAACAGCGCACCGACCAGCGCCCACAACGGCCCGGTACTCGGGCCCTTGACGTTGACCACCGGCACACTGCGCGCATGCACACTGGTGCGGTCACGCGCGGGCGAAGTGGTACGAAAGTCGTCGTGATCGAAACTGTCCGCGCGCAGGCTCGGTACATTGTCGAAATCGTCATTGGCATCGTTACGCATGGACATGAGTCAACCTTTCTGAAACCACGGTAATGGCTAAATCCGGCAAGTATAAACCCTCGACTCGCCGCACTGATCGACCCCGAAGCGGCCACTCGGTTCAGTGCCGGGCGTGCCCGCCGATGTCCTGCGCCTTCCACCAGCCGCAGAATTCATCCAGCGCCGTCCACAGACTGACTTTCGGATCGTAGTCCAGATAATGCCGGGCGCGGCTGATGTCCAGGGTGAAGTTTTTGTTCATCACCTGCATCCCCAGGCGCGACAGGGTCGGCTCCGGACGCCCGGGCCACAACTTGCAGAAGCCCTCGTTCAGCGCCGCCACACTGTAGGCCAGGCCATAACCGCGATAACGGGTGACCTGCGGCACCTCCATCTGGCGCATCACGTAATTGACCACGTCCCACAGCGGCACCGGCGCACCATTGCTGATGTTATAGACCTTGCCCAGGGCCGAGCCCGTGGCCAGCAGACAACTGAGCATGGCTTCGTTGAGGTTCTGCACGCTGGTGAAATCGACCTTGTTCAGGCCATTGCCGACAATCGCCAGGCGGCCCTTGCGCTGCATTTTCAGCAGCCGCGGGAAGATACTCATGTCGCCAGCGCCGGTGACGAAGCGTGGGCGCAGGGCCAGCACTTCCAGACCGAACTCCTGGGCGCCGAAGACCTTTTGCTCGGCCAGGTACTTGGTGGCGGCATAGGGATGCTTGAAGCGCTTGGGCACCTGTTCTTCAGTCAGCCCGAGGTGATCGCGGCCGTCGAAGTACACCGACGGCGACGACAGGTGCACCAGGCGCCGGACATTCTGCTTGAGACAGGCCTCGACCACGTTTTCGGTGACCAGCACGTTGCCCTGGTGAAAGTCCTGATAACGGCCCCACACACCCACTGCGCCGGCGCAATGGACCACGGCATCGACATCGACACACAAATCGCGCACCAACTGGCCATCGGTCAGGTCGCCAGGCACGAATTGCGCGCCACGGCGCACCAGGTGCTCGACGCTCTCGGCCCGGCGCCCGTTGACCCGCACGTCCAGGCCTTGCTCCAGGGCAAACCGGGCAAAGCGTCCACCAATAAAGCCGCTCGCGCCGGTGACCAGAATTTTCATGTATTGCTCCTAGGAAATCAGCGGCAAGCCTTTGGCTTCAAGCTGCAAGAAAAAAACCACGCAAGCGCTACCTTGCCGCTTGCAGCTTGACGCTCAAGGCTGCCCCAAAGGCACCAACCATTGCCGCGATGAACGCACCAACTGATCGGTGAGCTGGCCAAGCAACTGGCCACCATTGCGCCAATGATGCCAGTACAGCGGCACATCGATGGGTTTATCTGGCAACAACTCGCGCAATACGCCGCGCTCGAGTTGCTCACGAACCTGCAGTTCAGGCACCAGGCCCCAGCCCAGGCCGGCCTCCGTCAGGCGGATAAAACCTTCGGAGGAAGGGCACAGATGGTGTTCGAAACCACCGTCGACCCCCAGGGACGCCAGGTAACGGTGCTGCAGGAAGTCGTCGGGGCCGAACACCAGCGCCGGTGTGCGAGGCAATTGTTCGGCCTTGACCCCTTCGGGAAAATGCCGGGCGATGAACGCCGGGCTGGCCAGGGCACGGTAGCGCATGGCCCCCAGCAATACGCTGCGTGCGCCGGCCACCGGGCGCTCACTGGCACACAGGCAGGCGGCCACCTCGCCGGCGCGCATGCGCTTGAGGCCGACGGTCTGGTCTTCTACTACCAGGTCCAGCAGCAGGTGCTGCTCGGCACAGAAATCCCCCACCGCCTCGGCCCACCAGGTGGCCAGGCTGTCCGCATTCAAGGCAATCCGCAGACGTTCCGGCAGGCCCTCCTCGTCCAGCGCCGGCACCAGGCTTTGCAGGTCGCGCTCCAGCAGGCGCACCTGCTGCACGTGGTTGAGCAGGCGTCGGCCGATTTCAGTTGGCGCCGGTGGCGTGGCGCGCACCAGCACCGGGTGCCCGACCCGCGCTTCGAGCAATTTGATCCGCTGGGAGATCGCCGATTGCGACAACCCCAACACCTGGGCAGCCCGCTCGAAGCCGGCCTGCTCGATCACCGCCGCCAGGGCCGAGAGTAATTTATAGTCAAACATCAGTTTTCCTAATGAGTGATGAGCACTATTGGTTTTTCTTATACAGCCTGACCCCGGACAATAGCCAGCATGAACTCTTCACAAGGATCGGCGACATGGCTGGCGAAACATCCCTCACTACCCTGCTGCGCAGCATGAGCCCGGAACTCAATGACGGTGACTACGTTTTCTGCACCTGCAAGGACGGCCAGGTGCCCCACGGCTGCGAAATCATCGGCAGCTTTCGTGAGCGCGAAGGCCTGACCCTGATTCTCGAACGCAGCCAGGCCGAGCAGGCGGGCCTGGCCTTCGACTACGTGGCGGCGTGGATCACCCTCAATGTGCATTCGGCGTTGCAGGCAGTCGGCCTGACCGCCGCCTTCGCCACGGCGCTGGGCCAGGCCGGCATCAGTTGCAATGTGATTGCCGGCTACTACCACGACCACTTGTTTGTCGGCCAGGCCGACGCCCAGCGCGCCCTGTCGGTCCTGCGGCAACTGGCTGCAAACGCGGAGTAATCACTATGTGGCAAAGCTATGTAAACGGCCTGTTGGTCGCAGCGGGGCTGATCATGGCGATCGGCACGCAAAACGCCTTCGTCCTCGCCCAGAGCCTGCGCCGCGAACACCATCTGCCGGTGGCCGCTCTGTGCGTCCTGTGTGATGCGCTGCTGGTGGCCGCCGGGGTATTCGGCCTGGCCACGGTGCTGGCGCAGAACCCGACCTTGCTCGCCATCGCCCGCTGGGGCGGCGCGGCCTTCCTGCTCTGGTATGGCAGCCAGGCGCTGCGCCGGGCCTGCTCGAAGCAGAGCCTGCAACAAGGTGCCCAACAGACTGCCCGCTCATTGCGCGCGGTGCTGCTCAGCGCCCTGGCGGTGACCCTGCTCAACCCGCACGTGTACCTCGACACCGTGCTGTTGATCGGCTCCCTCGGCGCGCAACAGACCGAACCCGGTGCCTATGTGGTCGGCGCGGCCAGTGCCTCGCTGTTGTGGTTCTTCACCCTGGCCCTCGGCGCGGCATGGCTGGCACCGTGGCTGGCGCGGCCGAGTACCTGGCGAATTCTCGACCTGCTGGTGGCGCTCATGATGTTTGCCGTGGCCTTCGGCCTGATCACCTCGCAATAAGCTTCGGCGGATTATTGCAAAAGGCTCTGGAACCTCTATCCCACACAGTTGTTGCGTGGTTATGCCGCACCCCCGGTGCTATGATCCGAGACTTGCGCCGCAAAGAGTACAAACTCCCCGGCGCTTGTCTGGCCGCCCGTGATCGGCCTTGCGCCCACCGCAACTGACCTGATTAGGAGAATCACCATGGCTTTCGAATTGCCGCCACTGCCTTACGCACACGATGCACTGCAGCCGCACATTTCCAAGGAAACTCTGGAATTTCACCACGACAAGCACCACAACACCTATGTCGTGAACCTGAACAACCTGGTGCCAGGCACCGAGTTCGAAGGCAAGACTCTGGAAGAAATCGTCAAGACTTCCTCGGGTGGCATCTTCAACAACGCCGCTCAAGTATGGAACCACACCTTCTACTGGAACTGCCTGGCGCCAAACGCCGGCGGTCAACCAACCGGCGCCCTGGCTGAAGCCATCAACGCTGCGTTCGGTTCGTTCGACAAGTTCAAGGAAGAATTCAGCAAGACTTCCATCGGCACCTTCGGTTCCGGCTGGGGCTGGCTGGTGAAAAAGGCTGACGGTTCCCTGGCCCTGGCCAGCACCATCGGCGCCGGCAACCCGCTGACCAACGGCGACACCCCGCTGCTGACCTGCGACGTCTGGGAACACGCCTACTACATCGACTACCGCAATGTGCGTCCAAAGTATGTGGAAGCGTTCTGGAACCTGGTCAACTGGAAGTTCGTGGCTGAGCAATTCGAAGGCAAGACCTTCACCGCGTAAGCCTGCCTTGCAGTGAAAGAACCCGGCATCGCCGGGTTTTTTTTTGGCGGTGGCGGTCCCGCCAAACCCTGTGCTGAAACAACCTGAAATCAGCCCCGCGCTTGCCCCGACGCCACAGCCGTCTACCATCAATCTCACACAAATATTCTCCCCAGCCCCTCAAGTTGCAGGAGGTGCCGACCGACACACTGCCAAAGAGCTTCAAAAACCAGTCACCACGACAATGCAGCCGAGCCCGGGCGAAATTCTGAAAGGCTTGATTGTCCCTTTGACTGCCATCACGGGATTGCCAATACTCATGGCAACTTGACGTTACCCGCATGGAACAAGGAATTACCCTTTGAAGCTGGAACTCAAAAACAGCTTGTCGGTGAAGTTGCTACGGGTAGTGCTTCTGTCGGCATTGGTGGTCGGCGTGGTCCTGAGCTGCGCACAGATTGTTTTCGATGCCTATAAAACCCGCCAGGCAGTGGCCAACGACGCCGAGCGCATCCTCGACATGTTTCGCGACCCCTCGACCCAGGCCGTCTACAGCCTCGATCGGGAAATGGGCATGCAAGTCATCGAAGGCCTGTTCCAGGACGACGCCGTGCGGATGGCCTCCATCGGCCATCCCAACGAAACCATGCTCGCGGAAAAATCCCGCGAGCTGCAGCATTCCGACAGCCGCTGGCTGACCGACCTGATCCTCGGCAAGGAACGCACCTTCACCACCCAACTGGTCGGCCGCGGCCCCTACAGCGAATACTACGGCGACCTGAGCATCACCCTCGACACGGCCACCTATGGCCAGGGGTTCATCGTCAGCTCGGTGATCATCTTCATCTCCGGCGTGCTGCGGGCGCTGGCCATGGGGCTGGTGCTGTACCTGGTCTACCACTGGCTGCTGACCAAACCGCTGTCGCGAATCATCGAGCACCTGACCAACATCAACCCCGACCGGCCCAGCGAGCACAAGATCCCCCAGCTCAAGGGCCACGAGAAAAATGAACTGGGGCTGTGGATCAACACCGCCAACCAGTTGCTCGAATCCATCGAGCGCAACACCCATTTGCGCCACGAGGCGGAAAACAGCCTGCTGCGCATGGCGCAATACGACTTTCTCACCGGCCTGCCCAACCGCCAGCAACTGCAGCAGCAACTGGACAAGATCCTGGTGGATGCCGGACGCCTGCAACGCCGGGTGGCAATCATTTGCGTCGGCCTGGATGACTTCAAGGGCATCAACGAACAGTTCAGCTACCAGGCCGGCGACCAACTGCTGCTGGCCCTGGCCGATCGCCTGCGCGCCCACAGCGGCCGCCTCGGCGCCCTGGCACGCCTGGGCGGCGACCAGTTCCTGCTGGTCCAGGCCGACATCGAGCAACCCTACGAAGCGGCCGAACTGGCCCAGGGCATTCTCGACGACCTGGAAACCCCTTTCGCCCTCGATCACCAGGAAATCCGCCTGCGCGCGACCATTGGCATCACCCTGTTCCCGGAGGACGGCGACAGCACCGAGAAGCTGTTGCAGAAAGCCGAACAGACCATGACCCTGGCCAAGAGCCGCTCACGCAACCGCTATCAGTTCTACATCGCCAGCGTTGACAGCGAGATGCGCCGTCGTCGTGAACTGGAGAAGGACCTGCGCGATGCCCTGGCGCGCGAGCAGCTGTACCTGGTCTATCAGCCGCAGATCAGCTATCGCGATCACCGTGTGGTCGGCGTCGAAGCACTGATTCGCTGGCAACACCCGGAGCACGGCCTGGTGCCGCCGGACCTGTTCATCCCGCTGGCCGAGCAGAACGGCACCATCATCGCCATTGGCGAGTGGGTCCTGGACCAGGCGTGCCGGCAATTGCGAGATTGGCACGACCAGGGTTTCAGCGACCTGCGCATGGCGGTCAATCTGTCCACGGTGCAACTGCACCACGCCGAACTGCCGCGGGTGGTCAACAACCTGATGCAGATGTACCGCCTGCCGCCGCGCAGCCTGGAGCTGGAAGTCACCGAAACCGGCCTGATGGAAGACATCAGCACGGCGGCGCAGCATCTGCTCAGCCTGCGTCGCTCCGGGGCACTGATCGCCATCGACGACTTCGGCACCGGCTATTCGTCCCTCAGCTACCTGAAAAGCCTGCCGCTGGACAAGATCAAGATCGACAAGAGCTTCGTCCAGGACCTGCTGGACGACGATGACGACGCCACCATCGTCCGAGCCATCATCCAGCTGGGCAAGAGCCTGGGCATGCAAGTGATTGCCGAAGGCGTGGAAACCGCCGAGCAAGAGGCCTACATCATTGCCGAAGGCTGTCATGAAGGTCAGGGCTACCACTACAGCAAACCACTGCCGGCCCGTGAATTGAGCGTCTACCTGAAGCAGGCGCAACGCAGCAACGCCGCCATCCTGTGAAACGGCGAGGCGATCGCCGTTTCATGTCGCAAGCTGAATAGGAAATATTTACACCTACAACCCTTTACACATAATGCGAAAGATTTGCATTATGTCGCAGTTTTGCGCGCCCTCCGCGCCTGTCCATCATCTCCCGAAGCAGGATGTTCGCCATGATTCGTATGCCTCTGGCTACCGCCAGTTTGCTGGCCATCGCTATTTCCCTCGCCGGTTGCGGCGAAGGCAAAGACAAGGCTGCTGCTCCACAAGCGCCGACTCCGGCCGCCACTACCGCTGCCCCGGCTGCCCCAGCCGCTGCCGGTAAAGTCGACGAAGCCGCTGGCAAAGCCGTTGTCGCGCATTACGCCGACATGGTCTTCGCCGTCTACAGCGATGCCGAATCCACCGCGAAAACCCTGCAAACCGCGATCGACGCCTTCCTCGCCAAGCCGAACGACGAAACCCTGAAAGCCGCCAAGGCCGCCTGGGTTGCCGCACGCGTTCCGTACCTGCAGAGCGAAGTGTTCCGCTTCGGCAACACCATCATCGACGATTGGGAAGGTCAGGTTAACGCCTGGCCGCTGGACGAAGGCCTGATCGACTACGTCGACAAGTCCTACGAGCACGCCCTGGGCAACCCGGGCGCCAGCGCCAACATCATCGCCAACACCGAAGTGCAGGTTGGCGAAGACAAGGTCGACGTCAAGGACATCACCCCGGAAAAACTCGCCAGCCTGAACGAGCTGGGCGGTTCCGAGGCGAACGTTGCCACCGGCTACCACGCCATCGAATTCCTGCTCTGGGGCCAGGACCTGAACGGTACCGGCCCTGGCGCTGGCGCCCGTCCGGCTTCGGACTACCTGGAAGGCGCCGGCGCCACCGGCGGCCACAACGAGCGTCGCCGTGCCTACCTGAAGGCCGTGACCCAACTGCTGGTCAGCGACCTGGAAGAAATGGTCGGCAACTGGAAGCCGAACGTGGCCGACAACTACCGCGCCACCCTCGAAGCCGAGCCAGCCGAAACCGGCCTGCGCAAAATGCTTTTCGGCATGGGCAGCCTGTCGCTGGGCGAACTGGCTGGCGAGCGGATGAAGGTTTCCCTGGAAGCCAACTCGCCTGAAGACGAGCAGGACTGCTTCAGCGACAACACTCACAACTCGCACTTCTACGACGCCAAGGGCGTGCGTAACGTCTACCTGGGCGAATACACCCGCGTCGACGGCACCAAGATGACCGGCGCCAGCCTGTCGTCGCTGGTGGCCAAGGCCGATCCGGCTGCCGATACTGCCTTGAAGGCAGACCTGGCCGCCACCGAAGCCAAGCTGCAGGTCATGGTTGACCATGCCAATAAAGGCGAGCACTACGACCAACTGATCGCCGCGGGCAACACTGCCGGCAACCAGATTGTGCGTGACGCCATCGCCTCCCTGGTCAAGCAGACGGCTTCGATTGAACAGGCTGCCGGCAAACTGGGGATCAGCGACCTGAACCCGGACAACGCTGATCACGAGTTCTGATCACACCGTTAGTCGCCGCTGAATGAAAAATGCCCCGACTGGTTCGGGGCATTTTTTTGCTCAACCGGTGGCGTCAGACCCTGAACACAAAGATCGATGCCCGCCCTCCCGGGCCCGGCAAATGAACACCGCCAATCAATTGCACAAAGCGGTTGGCGGCCTGCGCATTCTGCACCAGGGTTCGGCTCAGGGAGCTCATCTGGTCCAGCCTCGGTGTCACGTTATAAGGCCCCTCGACCACGCCATGGGTGGCTTTGCGCAACGTCAGCCAAAACAACTGATCGCTGCCCGGGCGCCGGAACAACAGCTCACCAGGCTGATCGAAGCTGGCGAACATCTGGTAGTGACTGCCCACCAGGCGCTCGACCATCAGTGACTTCAGCACCCTTTCCGTGGGCAGGGACAAGGCCTCGTGCATCAGCACCGAAATACGCTCGGCGCTGAAATGCAGGCTTTGATACAGATCGGGAAAGTCATCCAGGCGCCAGACGCCGGTGGCATGGGTGCGGGTGATCGGCAGCATCGACAGCGGGTCGCCCAATACCGGCAGCGACGGCGCTGACCGCGCACGCCAGCTCTGCAGCGTGCGCTGCATGGCGGCCATGCCCCAGACCGTTAAACCGGAAGGGTTGCCGAGGTTGAACAGGACATCGGCGATCTGCAGGTTCGAGTGCGGCGCGAAGGTCGGAAAGGCATCCGCGACATAGCCGCCCAGTGTGGTCTCGAACGACAGCTCCAGCGAATTCAACCAGCGCGACAGCGAAGCATCGAATGTGGCCAGCCTTGGCTGACGGTACAGATCCGTCCCCAGCAATTGCTCGAACGCCACAAAGCTGTCGAGGGGCATGGACGGCTCATGCATCAGCACGATGCCGCTCTTGATCTCGGCACCGGCTGGCAGGATCGGGAAGTAGCGCTGGTCGATCTTCACGTAGTCGCGGCCGATCAACTGCGGCTCCCCGGTGGTACGCCGATAAATCGCCTGTTCCGCGTTGTGCACCTGCAGTTGCGCCGGGTCCAGGGTCTGCCCCCAATCGACGAACTGCTCATGGGCCGGCCGAGTCGCCACGGCAACCGTTTGACGGGGGCCGGGCGTCGGTTCGGGGGCACGTGGCCGGTCAGGTCGTACAACGCCTTCGACCCGCGTCGGCTGGGCAGTCTCGCGAACGACCCCACCACCAGTGAAGCCTTGCGCCAGATCCAGCCCCCTGAGGCGCAAAAGCAGGCGCTCGGGACTGACAATCAGGTAGCTGTCGAAAACCGTCAGCGGCCGGCCCGCGCGCAGGTAATGAACCAGGCTCAAGCCGAACTCCATTTCACGCCCCGCTGGAAACACGAACGACTCGAATACCCGAGCGGCCTGAAATTCGTCGAGGAACGGGTAGAGATCCTGCAGTGCGCGCTGCGGAGCGATCCCTCCCAGCGCGGGCGCATCACTGTGGGTGCCGATCTCCCAGTGCCCGGCTGCGTCCCTGCGGATCGGCGCATAGTGATGCTGGACCGGCTTGCGCGCGTCCCTGATACGCCAGGCCTCTTCAAACCCCTCATCGATAATCGAATACCAATGGTCTGCTTCCTTGAGAAAGTAATGCTTGCGCCCGTCGACTTTCGACAGTCGGTAATGGATCCCCTTGTTCTCCCAGCCTGGCAGCACGCTGAGCCCCTGCGGTGCCTTGCCCAGGGCCATTTGCGGGTTCAGCCTGCGCGCGCTCGCGACCGTTTTTGAGGTAGCCCCGGTCAGTCCCTTGCCGACCGCCCCATCGATCAGCGCACCGGTAAATTCACCCAATGCGCGCACCACGTGATGGGCCGTCGCCGAACGGTCGCCGATCTTCGCTGCTTCAATGGCGTTGAACAGGGCAAACAGGCTGCGGGCCAGGCCGATGGGCAGCGTCACGCGAATCGGCAGGACCATGCTCACCACGTCCAGCACCAGCTCGGCGACGCTCAGCCCGGTATCGATATCGGTTTGGCCGGTGGTGGTGCTCTGCGCGGCCGCATCATTGATCGCGAAACTGGCCTCGACTTCGTAGCCTTCCTCGAAGACGTTGCCGGCAATCGGCGCAAGCTCCACCAGCGAGGCATCCCCGCGCCCTTGCACCGAGGCCCGGACATGCGGCTGGAACGCCAGCTCCACCCGCGCAACCAGGTAATCGCGCCAGGCACTGTGGTGGACAAAATCGAGCATCAGCCGCTCCTTGGCATACTCGTGGAACACCCGCCCATCAGGCGCCTGGGGCGTGTACACGACGACACTGCCAGCACCGTTGCTCGCGGTGCCGAACAGCAACACGCCACGCACCCGCTGACCGCGCAGGTGCAGGGATTGCACGATGATCCGGTGGCCTTCGACGTTCACCCGCTGAGCGTTGTCCACCGGTTGTTTCAGCACTGCGCTGACCCAGTGATAACCGCGCGCCAGTGCATCCACGGCAAAGTCACCGGCGATCCGCGCTTCGATGGCATCCAGGCGCAACTGCGCGGCCATGACCCGGGCAAAGGTCTGCTTGCGCCGCTTGGCCGGTTCGGCGGTGACCAGGTGCTCCTGTAAAAAGTCGCGATAGGTTTGCCCGACATTCAGCCGCCGCACCAGGTCCTTGACCTGCTCGATGGACAAACCGTCATAGGCGGGCAGCCCGGCCACCGGATTGATGTTCGGCGACAAGGGGATGCCGGCCGGTCGCAAGCCGCTCGCCGGCCTCAGGTTCAGGGTCGAGAAGTTGCTGAAATTGAAATCCAGGCCACCGACGTTCTCCAGGGCCAGTTCGCTTAAGGTCCGCGAACGGTAGCGGCGTGGCGCGCCCCTCGGTTCGCTGATCGTCGAGCCCTGGGCACCGGGCGCGTAGGTCGGCGGGGCAATATCCGGTTCGCGGGTGGTGACCAGCAGATCGTCCGGGTCCAGCGTCAAGCCGTGTTCAGACTCGAGTACCGCGCGCAGTTGACGGTTGCTGTAGGCCAACAGTGCCCGTCGGTCACTGAACTGACTGAGTGACGGCAGGCCTTCGGGATCAGGCAGGTCGGCCAGGGTTGCGGCGTACTCGGCGAATGCCTGGGCCCAGGCCAATTGGTCGACATCAGAGGCATCGGCGAGAAACGCCTGCAGACGTGCCCGTGCACGCTTCTGGTGCCGGGCCTGCAGGATGGGCGCAAGGCTGAACGCGCGTTGCAGATCGCCCAGTCGATCCAGCGCCCGCGGCAGGTGGGCCATGTCGGCGTGCACGCCCAAGGCTTGATAGCGGGCAAGCGCCGACGCGAAATTGTCACTGATCAGCCGACATTGCGCTTCGATCGCGAACTGAAACGGCGAGTCCAGGTGTTCCAGGTAACGCACCTGATCGCCAGTCGGCGCGCGTCGGTGCAGGGCCAGGGCAGTTTCCTGGTCCTTGTCGGCGACCATTGCCAACAGGCTCGCACACTCCAAGGCGTGTCCAAGGCGTCGATGCAGTTCGCGATCAAGGCTGGCCAGCGAGTCGAACGCTTCCAGGCCTCGGGCTGGGCTGAACAACAGCACCTGCCCGAGGTTCGCAGTGGGTTCGATGGCACGAACCACGGGCGTTGCCGCGTCGCTCGCCCAGCCCACCTGGCCATCCTGCGGATCACGCGCCGTCAGGACAAAAGCGCCGTGCAGCGGGACTGCGCTCGAGTCGTCAGCCCCGAGGGCCAGGGCATAGACACAAGGCCGGTAGCCCTTCAGCGCCTGGCGAGCGAGCGCATCAGGGTATTCCAGCACGGTGTCGAGCAGGGTCTGCGCAGTGCCGCTGAGCAGACCATCGAGTTTGAGCAGCGCAGATTCGCCTTTCAGTTGCTCGCGCCGGATCTGCTCCAGCCATTGCCGGCGGGTTTGCGGGTCGGTCGCGCTGAACGCAGCGCTCCAATAACGCTGCAGGTACAAGGGGTATTGTTCCAACAGCTCATTGGCCAGTCGCTCCAGGAAGCCGTCGAACGCCTGCGCGACAAGGGCGGTACAGGGTTCAAGGGCATCGCCCGCGGTCACGGCCGAGTAAAAAACCGCCGGCTGCTCGGCATGGCCGGCCGGCTCGCCGCTGACCAATCGGCGAATGACTGCATCCATCAGGCTGGGTGGCAGTTCGCGGCTGTTGTCGGCGGATTGGATGAAGCAGTGCAGCAGGTCAATGCGTGGCGTCAGCTCGGCGAATGCTTGATCGAAACGTTGCTGCACGAAGCCGTGGAAGCTCGGCTGCGCCTGAAAACACTCGGTGACCTGGGCGTCCAGTGCGGCGAGCTTGTTGCGCAGACTGGCTTGTGCGGGACTGTCGCGGTCGTCCATTTGCTGGTAGAGAGAGTTGAACATGCTGAGGCTCGATGATGGCGAAATGTGCTTTATCCTCGCGCCACACCAACGGCCGTGTGGGGTAGATATGTAGGGACGGACGCACCATGCTTGTCCCGCCAATCGGTCGCCGATCAAGCAAACGCTAATTCCTCTTATTCAAAGTCCCCTGCCCTGTTAAACTTTGCGCCCTTGTTTTGCTCGTCTCTCAGGATCTCTGATGCCCTCGTTGCTTCTTCGCATGTCCGCATTGCTCCTGGCGCTGGGCCTGAGCGCCTGCGATGACGCCCCGCGCTTTACCCGGGCCGAGCTTGGCGAGGCGCGCTCCGCGGGTGCGGCGACGGTGTACAAGTTCGATCAGAACGCGTTTTCCCAGCCGTCGGCCAACCTGTCGCCAATCCGCCGCCTGGATTTCAGCGTCGGCAACAGTTTTTTCCACAACCCCTGGGTGATCGCCCCGGCGACGACCACTGCACGCGACGGCCTGGGCCCGCTGTTCAATACCAACGCCTGTCAGAACTGCCACATCAGGGACGGCCGCGGTCACCCGCCGGCGCCCGATGCCTATAGTGCCGTGTCGATGCTGGTGCGCCTGTCGATCCCCAATGACCCGGCCTACGCCAAGGTCATCGAGCAGCAGGGTGTGGTCCCGGAACCGGTCTACGGCGGACAGTTGCAGGACATGGCCGTACCCGGCGTCACCCCGGAGGGCAAGGTGCGCGTGGACTACGAGCGGCAGATCGTGCGCTTCAAGGACGGCAGCGAAGTCGAGTTGCGCAAACCCACCCTGGTCTTGACCCAGTTGGGCTACGGCCCGATGCACCCGGACACGCGTTTCTCCGCCCGTATTGCCCCGCCGATGATCGGCCTCGGCCTGCTGGAGTCCATCAGCGAGGCAGACATCCTCGCCAACGCCGACCCGCAGGACAAGGACCGCAATGGCATCAAGGGCCGGCCCAATTGGGTCTGGGATGACGCCCAGCAAAAGACCGTGCTCGGGCGCTTTGGCTGGAAAGCCGGGCAACCGAACCTCAATCAGCAGAACGTCCACGCATTTTCCGGCGACATGGGCCTGACCACCAGCCTGCGGCCCTTCGATGACTGCACCCAGGCCCAGGTCGACTGCCGCCAGGCGCCCAACGGCAACGGCCCGAATGGCGAGCCGGAAGTCAGCGACAACATTCTGCGCCTGATGCTGATCTACGCCCGCAACCTGGGCGTGCCCGCCCGCCGCGATGTCGACGAGCCCCAGGTGCTGGCCGGCAAGACCCTGTTTTTCCAGGCGGGCTGCCAGTCCTGCCACACCCCGAAATTCACCACCTCCGCCGATGCGGTCGAACCTGAACTGGCCGATCAGGAAATTCGCCCTTACAGCGACCTGCTGCTGCACGACATGGGCGAAGGCCTGGCGGACAACCGCAGCGAGTACCTGGCTTCCGGGCGTGACTGGCGCACGCCACCGCTGTGGGGCATTGGCCTGACACAAACCGTCAGTGGCCACACCCAGTTTTTGCATGACGGCCGCGCCCGCAACCTGCTCGAAGCCGTGCTCTGGCATGGCGGTGAAGCCCAGGCGGCGCAGCAACAGGTGCTGGCGTTCAACACCGAACAGCGCGCTGCACTGCTGGCCTTTCTGAATTCGCTCTAGACACCTTTCCCATTCGCTTGACCCCATCTTCATAGGGAGCCCGACATGTTTCGTCCCAAGCTGTTGTTCACCAGCCTCGCCGCCCTCGCCCTCGGCGCCTGCGCACCGCAAGACCCACAAGCCGTGACCTCGGCAGCCATCGCCAAACAAGTGATCCTGCCGACCTACAGCCGCTGGGTCGACGCCGACCGGCAACTGGCCGTCAGTGCCCTGGCCTATTGCGAAGGCAAGTCGGACCTGGCGACCGCCCGCGCCGACTTCCTCCACGCGCAAAAAGCCTGGGCCGAACTGCAACCGCTGCTGGTCGGGCCGCTGGCCGAGGGCAATCGCTCGTGGCAGGTGCAGTTCTGGCCGGACAAGAAAAACCTGGTGGGCCGTCAGGTCGAGCAACTGCTCACCGCACAACCGCAGATCGATGCCGCCGCGCTGGCCAAATCCAGCGTCGTGGTCCAGGGCCTCTCGGCCTACGAATACATTCTGTTCGACGAAAAGAGCAACGTCGCCGACGCCGCGCAGAAAGCCCGTTATTGCCCGCTGCTGACCGCCATTGGCGAGCGTCAGAAGCTGCTGGCCGAGGAAATCCTCGCCAGCTGGAACAGCACCGACGGCATGCTGGCGCAGATGACCAAGTTCCCCAACCAGCGCTACGCCGACTCCCACGAAGCCATCGCCGATCTGCTGCGAGCCCAGGTCACCGCCCTGGACACCCTGAAGAAAAAGCTCGGCACGCCAATGGGTCGCCAGAGCAAGGGCATCCCGCAACCGTTCCAGGCCGATGCATGGCGCAGCCATTCCTCGCTGCAAAGCCTGCAGGCCAGCCTGGCTGCGGCACAAACAGTGTGGGTCGGGGTCGACAACAAGGGCCTGCGTGGCCTGCTGCCGGCTGAGCAGAAGCCCTTGGCGGACAAGATCGACGCAGCCTACGCTGCCTCGCTGAAGCTGTTCGACAGCAGCCAGCGTTCGTTGACCGAAATGCTCAACGACGATGCCGGTCGCCAGCAGCTCAACGATATCTATGACAGCCTCAACGTCGTCCATCGCCTGCACGAAGGCGAACTGGCCAAGGCACTGGGCATCCAACTGGGCTTCAATGCCAACGACGGTGACTGATGAGGGTTAGCGCGATGTTGCGACGCCAGGCTCTGACTTTCGGCAGCGTGTTGCTCGGCGCTGTGACGCTGGGCGGCTGGAAGCTGTTCAAACACAAAGACCAGGGGCCATTGCTGTTGTCGGCGCGGGACGACAGCGACGGCAAGCATTACGCCGTGGGCTACCGCCTGGATGGCAGCCGGGTGTTTGCCACCGAAGTCGGCCAGCGTTGCCACGACATCATCAATCACCCCGAACTGCCGATCGCCCTGTTCGTCGCGCGTCGCCCGGGGACCGAAAGCTATCTGGTCGATCTGCGCGATGGCCGGCTGCTGCAGACCCTGGTCTCGCGCCCCAACCGGCATTTCTACGGCCACGCGGTGATTCACAAGGACGGTGAGTTTCTCTACGCCACGGAAAACGACACCACCGATCCCGGTCGCGGCCTGCTCGGGGTCTACCGCTTCGAAGGTGAACGCCTGGTGCACAGCGGCGAAATTTCCACCCACGGTATTGGCCCGCATCAGGTGTCCTGGATGCCCGACGGCGAAACCCTGGTGGTGGCCAATGGCGGGATTCGTACCGAAGCCGAAAGCCGGGTCGAGATGAACCTCGACGCCATGGAGCCGAGCCTGGTGCTGATGCAACGCGACGGCACCCTGCTGAGCAAGGAAACCCTCGGCCAGCAGATGAACAGCGTGCGGCACATGGGCATCGCCAACGACGGCACCATCGTCACCGGCCAGCAATTCATGGGCCCGTCCCACGAGTCCTCGCAGTTGCTGGCGATCAAGCGGCCGGGGCAGCCTTTCGTGGCGTTCCCGGTGGACCAGCATCAGTTGCAGGCCATGGGGCACTACACCGCCAGCGTCGCGGTCCATAGTGAACTGCGCCTGGTGGCGTTGACGGCGCCCCGGGGCAACCGCTTTTTCATCTGGGACCTGGACAGTGGCGAGGTCAAGCTCGACGCACCGCTGCCTGATTGTGCCGGGGTCGGCGCGGTGGCCGATGGTTTTGTCGTGACCTCGGGTCAAGGCCGCTGCCGTTTCTACGATTGCCGCCAGGCACCGCTGATGGCCAAGCCGCTGGATTTGCCCGCAGGGCTCTGGGACAACCATCTGCATTTGATTTGAAACGCCGCGGCCCGGAAGGCCCGGGCCGCTCACTGGAATCACTGGCGCACAGGGAGTAATGTGCCGCCTGTCTCGCCTGATTTTTTTCCAAGGAAGTGGAATATGCTGCGTCGCCGCATGCTGATCATGTTGGGGGTTGTGCTGCTGATCGTGCTGATACTGGGAGGCTACAAGGCCTTTTCCATCTATCAGATGATCCAGACCTTCTCGGTCCCGAAACCGCCGGAGAGTGTGGCGGTGGTCACGGCCAGCGAACGCCCGTGGCAGGTGCGACTGCCCTCGGTGGGCACCCTCAAGGCGCTGCAAGGGGTCGACCTGAGCCTGGAAGCCACCGGCACCGTGACCGATGTGCAGTTCAAGTCGGGGCAGCAGGTCAAGCAAGGCCAGTCGCTGGTGCAGCTCGACAACGCCGTGGAAAGCGCCCTGTTGGAAACCGCCAAGGCCGACCTCGGCCTGGCGCAGCTGGACTTCGGCCGCGGCAGCCAGTTGGTGGGCAGCAGTGCCATCTCCAAGGGCGAGTACGACCGGCTCAATGCGCAGTTGGCGCGCAACAAGGCCATCGTCAATCAACTGAAGGCTTCGCTGGCGAAAAAACACATCACCGCGCCCTTCAGCGGCACCATCGGCATTCGCCAGGTGGATGTCGGTGACTACCTGGCCAGCGGCACGGTGATCGCCACCCTGCAGGACCTCAGCAGCCTGTACGTCGACTTCTTCATCCCGGAACAGTCGGTGCCGAAGATTGCCCTCGGCCAGCCGGTCAACGTCAGCATTGCCGCCTACCCCGGGCAGAATTTCCCGGGAACCATCAGCGCCATCAACCCGAAAGTCGAGGAAACCACGCGCAACGTGCTGGTGCGCGCGACCCTGAGCAATCCAGACGGCAAGCTGCTGCCCGGCATGTTCGCCAGCCTGCAGGTGCTGTTGCCCGATCCGCAGAACAAGATCGTGATTCCGGAAAGCGCAGTGACCTACACCCTGTACGGCAATTCGCTGTACGTGGTCGCCGAGAAAAAAGATGCCGAAGGCAAGCCCGAGAAAGACGACAAGGGTCAGCCGATCCTGATCGCCGAGCGCCGCTTCATCGAGACCGGCGAACGTCGCGAGGGCCTGGTGCTGATCAACAAGGGCGTGCAGAGCGGCGAACAGGTCATCAGCGCCGGCCAGATCAAAATCGACAACGGCATGCACATCGTCGTCAGCCCGGACAAAAACCTGCCGGCCGATCAGAACAGTCCGCCAGGCGCGGACTGATCAAGGAATTTCCATGGCATTTACCGACCCGTTCATTCGTCGCCCGGTGCTCGCCACCGTGGTCAGCCTGTTGATTGTGCTGCTGGGCTTCCAGGCCTGGAGCAAGCTGCCGCTGCGCCAGTACCCGCAGATGGAAAACGCCCTGATCACTGTGACCACGGCCTACCCCGGGGCCAACGCCGAAACCATTCAGGGCTACATCACCCAACCGCTGCAACAAAGCCTGGCCAGTGCCGAAGGCATCGACTACATGACCTCGGTCAGTCGCCAGAACTTCTCGGTGATTTCGATTTACGCGCGAATCGGCGCCAACAGCGACCGGCTGTTCACCGAATTGCTGGCCAAGGCCAACGAGGTCAAGAACAAGCTGCCGCAGGACGCCGAAGACCCGGTACTGAGCAAGGAAGCGGCTGATGCCTCGGCGCTGATGTACATCAGCTTTTTCAGCAAGGACTTGAGCAACCCGCAGATCACCGACTATCTGTCGCGGGTCATCCAGCCCAAGCTGGCAACCTTGCCGGGCATGGCCGAAGCCGAGATCCTCGGCAACCAGGTGTTTGCCATGCGCCTGTGGCTCGACCCGGTCAAGCTGGCGGGCTTCGGCCTGAGCGCCAGCGACGTGAGCAACGCGGTGCGCCGCTACAACTTTCTCTCGGCCGCCGGTGAGGTCAAGGGCGAGTACGTGGTCACCAGCGTCAACGCCAACACCGAGTTGAAGACCGCCGAAGCCTTCGCCGCCATTCCGCTGAAAGTCGACGGCGACAGCCGGGTGCTGCTCAGCGACGTGGCACGGGTGGAAATGGGCGCGGAGAACTACGACACCATCAGTTCGTTCGGCGGCACGCCGTCGGTGTACATCGGGATCAAGGCCACGCCCGCCGCCAACCCGCTGGACGTGATCAAGGAAGTGCGCAAACTGATGCCGGAGCTGGAGTCCCAGTTGCCGCCCAATCTCAAGGCGGAGATCGCCTATGACGCCACCCTGTTCATCCAGGCCTCGATCAACGAAGTCGTGAAGACCCTGTTCGAAGCCGTGCTGATCGTGATTGTCGTGGTGTTCCTGTTTCTCGGCGCACTGCGTTCGGTGGTGATCCCGGTGGTGACCATTCCACTGTCGATGATCGGCGTGATGTTCTTCATGCAGCTGATGGGTTACTCGATCAACCTGCTGACCCTGCTGGCCATGGTGTTGGCCATCGGCCTGGTGGTGGACGACGCCATCGTGGTGGTGGAGAACATCCACCGGCATATCGAGGAAGGCAAGACGCCGTTCGACGCGGCGCTGGAGGGGGCGCGGGAAATCGCCTTGCCAGTGGTCTCGATGACCATCACCCTGGCGGCGGTGTACGCCCCTATCGGTTTCCTCACCGGCCTGACCGGGGCCTTGTTCAAGGAGTTCGCCCTGACCCTGGCCGGCGCCGTGGTGATCTCCGGGATCGTCGCCCTGACCCTGTCGCCGATGATGTGCGCCTACCTGCTGCGCCACGAGCAGAACCCGACGGGCCTGGCCCATCGTCTGGACCTGATCTTCGAAGGACTCAAGCAGCGCTATCAACGCATGCTCCACGGCACGCTCAACACCCGGCCGGTGGTGCTGGTGTTTGCGGTGATCGTGCTGTGCCTGATTCCGGTGCTGCTCAAGTTCACCAAGTCGGAGCTGGCGCCGGATGAAGACCAGGGCATCATCTTCATGATCGCCAACGCCCCGCAGCCGACCAACCTCGACTACCTGAACACCTACACCGACGAGTTCATCACGATCTTCAAGGAATTCCCCGAGTACTACTCCTCGTTCCAGATCAACGGTTTCAACGGCGTGCAATCGGGTATCGGCGGCTTCCTGCTCAAGCCCTGGAACGAGCGCAGCCGGACCCAGATGGCGATCCTCCCGGAAGTCCAGAGCAGGCTCTCGCAGATCCCTGGCCTGCAGATCTTCGGCTTCAACCTGCCCTCGCTGCCAGGTACGGGCGAAGGTCTGCCGTTTCAGTTCGTGGTCAATACCGCCAACGACTATGAAGCGCTGCTGGCAGTGGTTGACCGGATCAAGAAGCGGGCAATGGAATCGGGAAAATTCGCCTTTGTCGACATTGACCTGGCCTTCGACAAGCCGGAAGTGGTGGTCGATATCGACCGCGCCAAGGCGGCGCAGATGGGCGTCTCGATGCTTGATCTCGGCACCACCCTGGCCACCCTGCTGGCCGAAGCCGAGATCAATCGGTTCACCATCGAGGGCCGCAGCTACAAGGTCATCGCCCAGGTTGAGCGAAGCTACCGGGACAACCCAGACTGGCTGAACAACTACTACGTGAAAAACGCCAAGGAGGAATTGCTGCCGCTGTCGACCCTGATCACCGTCACCGACCGCGCACGACCGCGCCAACTCAACCAGTTCCAGCAGCTGAACTCGGCGATCCTCTCGGGTTTCCCGGTGGTGAGCATGGGCGAGGCGATTGAAACGGTGCGCCAGATTGCCCAGGAAGAGGCCCCGCCCGGCTTCGCCTTCGACTACGCCGGCGCCTCGCGCCAGTACGTCCAGGAAGGCGCCGCGCTGTGGGTGACCTTCGCCCTGGCGTTGGCGATCATTTTCCTGGTGCTGGCGGCGCAATTCGAGAGCTTCCGCGATCCGCTGGTGATCCTGGTAACGGTCCCGCTGTCGATTTGCGGCGCCTTGATCCCGCTGTTCCTCGGCTGGTCGAGCATGAACATCTACACCCAGGTGGGCCTGGTGACGCTGATCGGGCTGATCAGCAAACACGGGATCCTGATCGTCGAGTTTGCCAACCAATTGCGCAAGGACCAGGGCCTGACGCCCCGTGAAGCGGTAGAGCAAGCTGCGGCGATTCGCCTGCGACCGGTCTTGATGACCACCGCGGCGATGGTGTTCGGCATGGTGCCGCTGATCCTCGCCACGGGCGCTGGCGCGGTCAGCCGCTTCGACATCGGCATGGTGATTGCCACCGGGATGTCCATCGGCACCCTGTTCACGCTGTTCGTGCTGCCCTGCGTCTACACCTTCCTGGCCAAACCCGACAAAGCCTGAAGGCGCTACCTGGAAAAGCTGCACCAACGAAAAGGCCTCGCAACTGCGAGGCCTTTTCAGGTGGGCTTCATTGCTTTCAACTTTGCGGCCTCATTCCCTGGGCCATGCCAAAAATGAACAACAGCAAGTCATTGTCAGGTTGAACATTCCCCGCGGTCTTCACCACCCGGGGTAAAGGACAATGCGCCGCGCCGTGCTCGGCGCTGAGGACTTGCGTGCGGGGCTCCTCCCAGGCCGCCACCGCCAATGAAGCAACTGCCAAGGCTCCCACTAAAAACAAACCTCGAGCAATTTCTAGTTTCATCGCTATAAACCTTTGATAGCGCTGCCAAACGCCGTCTTATAAAAATAGACGAGTCTGTCCCAATCCGCAGGCTTGAACGACGAGTGGCGGCGCAGTTGCTTCATGTCGTGAGCCGCTGCCTGGGTCGGCAACAGGCGTTGACGGCACTTCTCCAGGTCAAGCAATGCCACCTCGGCCTTGGCATTTTCGCCTTCGCCGGTGACCCGGACAAAAATGTGCTTGATATACAGGCAGCTATGCTGCCAACGGCCCTTGTGCATCCGCGCGAGATTGTCCGCCAGGTCCTTGAGAATGCGGTCATGCAGGGCCTCACCGTGACGCTCGCGACCACCGCTGGCGTACCAGTCTTCGATCTCGATAAAGCCATCCAGGGATTTGGTGACCAACAATGCCCGCCATTGGTGAACGGGGTCGCGTTGGGCGCCACAGAACACAATCTCCGGTACCCGCACCTTGAGCTTGTGCAGGCCGGTCAATGCGTCGAGTTCACGCAGCACCGTTGGCCGGCCGAACGGATGCAGCCAGCTGCGGTAGATATGTCCGGTCTGACGCTTGGCATACAGCAGTTGGCCACCAGGTGCGTGTATGCGCTGTACGCCACTTTCTCCACCGCGACGGACGTTGGGTTCTTCAACCCATTCGCCGCGCTGACTCCAGAAGTAATCAAAGCGATCTTCAGGCGCAACCTGCGCATCCGATACCTGTTCAACTGCCATGCCCTTACCTCTTTCGCAAAATATAGACGCGCCACATGGCGTAGAGCGGAATAAAGTCCAAATGTTCCTGAACGCGGAACCCTGCCTGTTCAAACTCGGCTTCGACCGTAGCAGCCGGTAACACAAAACGGTTCTGGTAACCTTCCTGCGCACGGGATTTCTCGGCGCGCTTGCGTTTCCAGGCCTTGAAATTGCCATCGACCCACAACGAAAGAATCACACTGTCACGGGTTACGCGCTGGAATTCCCGGAGGATGGCCAGCCGATGCTCGGCCTCGCCGATGTGGTGAAGCAGTCGCATGCAGAAAATGCTGTCCACGGAGTTGTCGGGCAGCGCGATGTCGAATGCAGATGTCTGCAAAGGTCGTACCCGTTCTACCACATGAGCGGGTTGCGATTGAGTGGCGATCTTGACCATCGAGGCCGAGTTGTCTGCACCGATGATCACGCGGTTGGATTTTTCCGCCAGCATCGGCCAGAAACGTCCCGCGCCACAGGGTAAATCCAGTACCAGGCCTGGTTCTCCCACCCGCTTGAGCGCGGTCCGGCCCAGTTGCAAATCACGCTTGTGCGACAACTGGCGGCCCAGGCCGTCCTTGTGCTTGCGCAGGTAGCGCTGGGCGTGCGCATCGTCGTACTTCTCGGAAAATTCGAGTTTGATTGGGTCATCCATCATCAATGTCTCCTCAACTGATGACGGTAACCTTAGGCAGCGCGGCGTGAGTTTCAGGTGAGTCAAATGTGAAAATTTCGTTGGAAAAAGCCCTGAAGTATTACAGAGTTTTACACCTTAACGGCAGGGTTACTTACCCTGCGTCGTAGGAAATAACCTACAAGTTTCATCAAAACAAGGCGTTAGGGATGGGGCTGGGTCAATTCAACATGAAATCTGCAGCCATTCGGCTCCATGTGACTGAGACTGACCGTCCAGCCCTGGTTTTCACAAATCCGCTGCACCAACGACAGGCCAAGCCCCAGGCCTTCACCCCGTTGTTCGTTGCCCCGTACAAAGGGTTCGAACATGGCCTCGCGTTTCTCTTCGGGAATGCCCACGCCGCTGTCTTCCACCAGGAAGCCGGTCGGCAACAGGGTCAGGCGGATAAAGCCGCGATCGGTATAGTGCAAGGCATTGCGCAACAGATTGCCCATGACCGCATGCAGCAAGGTGGCGTTATAGGGGGTATCGAGGGGGTTGCCAGGTTCATGGATCAACTCCAGTCCCTTCGACTCGATGGGCTCGCGCCATAACCCAAGCAGATCCTCCGCCACCTGGCGCAGGGTCACTTGCGGCGCCATCCCTGCCGCTTCGCGCTGGGCCCGCGCCAACATCAGGAATGTCTGCACCAGCTCGCGCATTTCTTCGCACGCCCGGGCAATACGCTCAACCTGAGCGCGGCCACGGTGGTCGAGCGCCGGATTTTCCAACAACAACTCACAGGACGTCGCAAGCACCATCAAGGGCGTGCGCAACTCGTGACTGACATCACTGGTAAACAGCCGCTCGCGGTTCAACGCCTGACGCAAGCGCCCCAGGGTGGCATCGAAGGCCACCGCCAATTCTCCGACTTCATCGGCGGCATAGTCCGGCGCCAAAGGCGGGGCCAGCCCCAGCAATTGGTCGCGATGACGGACCTGGCGGGCCAGGCGCACCACCGGCGCCATCACCTTGCGTGCCAGCACCCAACCGAGGAATACCGCCAACGCCAGGCTCAGGACAAAGCCCACCAGGACCACGGCAAACAGCACTCGCTCGCGTTCCTCGAAATCGCTCTGGTCCTGCAGTAGCACGTAATGCCGGCCGTCGACGATCTCGACCATGGCGTGGTACGACAGCTGTTCGCGGAACACTTCATGAAAACCCGCATCCAGGTGGCGCAAATCCTTGGGCAGGTCAAAGTCGCCAGGGCCGCCGGTGAAGTAGAACAACTGGTCGGGTTCCGGCCGATGGCTCCAGTCGGACATGTTGTCCATCAGCAGCAAGCGTTGCAGGTCACCACCAAGGCCCGCAGATATCAGCTTTTCTTCCACCAGATGGACGGTCGCCACGATCCCCATGGCGAATGCCCCTGCGACCAACGCACTCATCAGCGCAAAGGCGATGATGATCCGCTGGGCAAGGCTCTGCTTAAACTCCATCACGACCCTCGGCCAAGCGATAACCGACGCCGTGCACGGTTTGCAGCAAGGGCTTGGCGAACGGCTTGTCGATCACCTGGCGCAGTTGGTGGACATGGCTGCGCAGGCTGTCGCTGTCCGGGCAATCATCGCCCCACAAGGCTTCCTCGAGAATCTCGCGACGCAGCACGTGGGGACTTTTCTGCATCAATACCGCCAGCAGTTTCAGGCCGACCGGGTTGAGTTTCAGCAGGCGCCCTTCGCGGGTCACTTCCAGGGTATCGAGGTCGTAGCTCAGGTCGCCGACCTGCAGCGCTCGTCGGCCACCGCCCTGGGTCCGGCGCATCACCGCTTCGATACGCGCCGCCAGTTCGGAGAGGGCGAAGGGTTTGATCAGGTAGTCATCGGCGCCGGACTTGAAGCCCTGCAGGCGGTCATCCAGTTGGTCACGGGCGGTGAGCATGATCACCGGAGTGTCGCGCCGAGCGTCTTCGCGCAGGCGTTTGCACAGGGTGTAGCCGTCGATGCCGGGCAGCATGATGTCGAGCACGATCAAGTCGTAATGCTCGGTGGCCGCCAGGTGCAGCCCCGACAAACCGTCCTGCGCGCAATCCACGGTATAGCCTTTGAGCCCCAGGTAATCCGCCAGATTGGCGAGGATATCGCGGTTGTCTTCAACCAATAGAATTCGCATGGGTTATTGCTCCGTACACAGAAACGGCCGTCTTGGCTCGCGCAGCTTAAGGCCAAGTGCCGCTCAGGGCCAGCAGCAAAGCCTGTGACGCCCGCGATACGCGACCTAACAAGTTTTTCACTCTTGGTTCACAAACCGATTACAGTGCCGCGCACAAAATTAACGGTTATTTGGTTCAAGGAATGTAAGTTAATGGACTTTCTCAAGACCGCCCCCGCGCGCTTCCTGTTATTGGTGACGGGCTTGTGGCTGGCGATATTCGTTTTGACCCGCAGTGTGTTGCTATTCACTCACCTGGATGAGGCCGGCAGCGGCTTTTTCGCGGTATATGGCATTGGCCTGCTGTATGACCTCGGCTTTCTCGCCTATGCGGCCCTTCCCCTTGGCCTGTACCTGCTTCTATGCCCGCCCGCCCTTTGGCGTCGCCGCGGTCACCGCTGGTTCCTGCGCGGGGTGTTGACCGTCAGCCTGTTCGCCATGCTTTTCACCGCCGTGGCCGAATGGCTGTTCTGGGATGAGTTCGGGGTGCGCTTCAACTTCATCGCCGTCGACTACCTGGTGTACTCCGACGAGGTCCTGAACAACCTGCTGGAATCTTATCCAATCGGCACCTTGCTGGGCATTCTGGCGTTGGTCGCCTTGACCTTGAATGTATTAGTGGGCAAAGCCTTCAATGCCGCCCTCGATGCCCCACTGCCAACGGCGCGAGGGCGCCTGGCCGGAGCCCTTGTCCTGCAGGTGGCCGCTGGCCTGAGCCTGCAACTGCTCAGCCAGGGCAGCCCGCGCGCGCAAGACGGCAACGCCTATCAAAATGAACTGGCGAGCAACGGTCCTTATCAGTTCTTCGCGGCCTTCCGTAATAACGACCTCGACTACCAGCAGTTCTACAGCACGCTGCCGCCCGCCGAAGTCGCCAGCCAGGTTCGCGCTGAGCTGAGCGAACCCAACGCCCGATTTATCGGCCAGGATCCCCAGGATATCCGTCGCGAGATCGACAATCCCGGTACACCCCGTCAACCGAATATCGTGCTGGTGACCATTGAAAGCTTCAGTGCCAAGTACATGGGCAGCAATGGCGACGAGCGCAACCTGACGCCGAACCTCGACGCGCTGCGCAAACAGAGCCTGTACTTCAACAATTTCTACGCCACCGGCACCCGTACCGACCGTGGTCTGGAAGCGATTACCCTGGCTATCCCGCCCACACCGGGCCGCTCGATCGTCAAGCGCATCGGTCGCGAAAGCGGTTTCGCCAGCCTTGGCCAGCAATTGCATGCAGTCGGCTACGACAGCGTGTTCGTCTATGGCGGGCGCGGCTACTTCGACAACATGAATGCCTTCTTCAGCGGCAACGGCTACCGGGTCGTGGACCAGAGCAGCGTCCCCGAAGAAGAGATCCACTTCAAAAACGCCTGGGGCATGGCTGATGAGGATCTGTACAAACAGACCCTGAAGCTCGCCGATGCCGACTACGCCAAGCAGCAACCGTTCCTGCTGCAACTGATGACCACGTCCAATCATCGCCCCTACACCTACCCCGACGGCCGGATCGACATCCCCTCGGGCAACGGGCGCGACGGCGCGGTGAAGTACACTGACTACGCCATTGGCCAGTTCCTCGAGCAGGCACGCAGCAAGCCCTGGTTCGACAATACGATCTTCGTGTTTGTCGCCGACCACACGGCCGGCAGTGCCGGCAAGGAAGACCTGCCGATCAGCAACTATCAGATTCCGCTGTTCATTTATGCGCCGAAACTGATCGAGGCCCGGGAAAACGCGCATTTGGCCAGCCAGATCGATCTTGCACCCACGTTGCTGGGCTTGCTGAACCTGGATTACCAATCGACCTTCTTCGGGCGTAATCTGTTGCAGGCCAACTCACTGCCGCCACGGGTGGTGGTCGGCAATTACCAGCACCTGGGGCTGTTTGACGGGCAAAATCTGGCCATCCTCAGCCCGCGCCAGGGGTTACGCCGACACGATCAGGCGCTGACCGACAGTATCGAGTCCCGGGCCACGGTCAGCGATCCGCTGATTGCCCGCGCCATTACCTATTACCAAACTGCCAGTTATGGCTTCAAACACCAGCTGCTTGCCTGGAAAGCGCCCAAGGAGGGTGCTGATCAAGTCAGCGAACGCTAAACCGAAGCGCCCCGACAGGATGAGCCGGGGCGCCTTTCACTTGTTCTGGATCCCTGATGTCATCCTCTAACGCTCGTCCCGCTCCGCGCCCGTTGAATCTGTGGATTTGCCTGGGCATTCCCGCCGTGACCGCAATCACCCTGCTGTTGCTTGAACTGACCTCGCTGGACATGAGCCTGGCGCAGTTGTTCTACGACCCGCAGGCTGGCGGTTTTATCGGCCGGCACAGTTACTTCCTGGAAAACATCCTGCATGACCGCGCCAAGCAGGTAGTGATTGTGTTCTCGGTGCTGGCGGTGCTGTGTTTCATTGCTTCGTTCTTCGTAGCGCGGCTGACGCCATTCAAACGCGAACTGGGCTGCCTGGTGCTGTCCCTCGGCTTGGCCACGGCCTTTGTCACCCCGGTCAAGGCGGTGACGGCGGTGCAGTGCCCGTGGAGCCTGAAAGAGTTCGGCGGCAAGGAAACCTACAGCGAACTGCTCAGCCCGCGGCCTGCGACCGACAAACCGGGTCGCTGCTGGCCAGGCGGTCATGCCGCCACCGGTTTCGCCTTGTTCGGCCTGTTCTTCGTCCTGCGTGACCGTCGGCCAAAGCTGGCACGCATGGCCTTCGTCTTCGCGTTCGGCCTGGGCACGGTGTTTTCCATCAGCCGCATGATGCAAGGCGCACACTTCTTTTCACACAACGTCTGGACCGCCGTGTTCTGCTGGTTGATCTGCCTGGGCTCCTATTACTACGTCCTGTATCGACCAGCCGTCGCGACTGAGCTTGCTGCCAAGCCCGTTGCTTCATAAGGCAAACCAGGGGCAATAAAAAACCCCGCCTGCTTGCGCAGGCGGGGTTTTTTCGTACGGGGTAAGGCTGGCTTACATCATGCCGCCCATGCCGCCCATACCGCCCATGTCTGGCATGCCGCCGCCAACTGGAGCGTCTTCCTTGATCTCGGCGATCATGGCTTCGGTGGTGATCATCAGGCTGGCAATCGACGAAGCCGCTTGCAGAGCCGAACGAGTCACTTTGGCCGGGTCCAGGATACCCATTTCGATCATGTCGCCGTATTCGCCGGTCGCTGCGTTGTAACCGAAGTTACCTTCGCCTTGCTTGACCTTGTCGACTACAACGCTTGGCTCGTCACCGGAGTTGGCAACGATCTGGCGCAGTGGCGCTTCAACAGCGCGACGCAGCAGAGCGATACCGACGTTCTGATCAGCGTTGTCGCCGGTCAGTTCGCTGATGGCCTGCAGAGCGCGAACCAGTGCCACGCCACCGCCAGGTACCACGCCTTCTTCAACGGCTGCACGGGTAGCGTGCAGGGCGTCTTCAACGCGGGCTTTCTTCTCTTTCATTTCAACTTCGGAGCCAGCGCCAACCTTGATCACTGCAACGCCGCCGGACAGCTTGGCCAGGCGCTCTTGCAGTTTTTCACGGTCGTAGTCGGAGGAAGTCTCGGCAACCTGGGCACGGATCTGGCCGATACGTGCTTCGATGTCGCCCTGAACGCCAGCACCGTCAACGATGATGGTGTTTTCCTTGGACAGGGTCACGCGCTTGGCGTTGCCCAGGTGCTCCAGGGTGGTGCTTTCCAGGCTCAGGCCGATCTCTTCGGAGATAACGGTACCGCCAGTCAGGACGGCGATGTCCTGCAGCATGGCCTTGCGACGGTCGCCGAAGCCTGGAGCCTTGACGGCTGCAACCTTGACGATGCCACGCATGTTGTTCACAACCAGCGTCGCCAGGGCTTCGCCTTCAACGTCTTCAGCCACGATCAGCAGTGGACGGCCGGCTTTGGCAACGGCTTCCAGTACTGGCAGCATTTCGCGGATGTTGGAGATTTTCTTGTCAACCAGCAGGATCAGCGGACCGTCCAGTTCGGCAGTCATGGTTTCTGGCTTGTTGACGAAGTACGGGGACAGGTAGCCACGGTCGAACTGCATGCCTTCTACAACCGACAGTTCGTTTTCCAGGCCCGAGCCTTCTTCAACGGTGATCACGCCTTCTTTACCGACTTTGCCCATGGCTTCGGCAATGATGTCGCCGATGGAGTTGTCGGAGTTGGCCGAGATGGTGCCGACCTGAGCGATCGCCTTGGTGTCAGCGCATGGCTTGGACAGGGACTTCAGCTCTTTGACGATGGCGATGGTCGCCTTGTCGATACCGCGCTTCAGGTCCATCGGGTTCATGCCGGCAGCGACGGCTTTCAGGCCTTCGTTGACGATCGATTGAGCCAGAACGGTAGCGGTGGTGGTGCCGTCGCCTGCGTCATCGTTGGCACGGGAAGCAACGTCTTTGACCAGTTGCGCGCCCATGTTTTCGAAACGATCTTTCAGTTCGATTTCTTTGGCAACGGAAACGCCGTCCTTGGTGATGGTCGGAGCGCCGAAGCTCTTCTCGATGATCACGTTACGGCCTTTCGGGCCCAGGGTCGCTTTTACTGCGTCAGCCAGGACGTTGACACCGGCGAGCATTTTCTTGCGGGCGGAATCGCCGAATTTAACTTCTTTAGCAGCCATGATCGATATTCCTTAAATACTTGAGTAGTCGCGGGAAATTGAGCGGGGGTATCAGCCTTCGATAACAGCGAGAATCTCGTTCTCAGCCATTACCAGCAGGTCTTCGCCGTCGACTTTGACGGTGTTGCTACCCGAGTACGGGCCGAACACGACCTTGTCACCCACTTTCACGGCCAGCGCACGCACTTCACCGTTTTCCAGCACACGGCCGGCGCCTACAGCGAGAACTTCGCCGTGGTTGGCTTTTTCAGCAGCCGAACCTGGCAGAACGATACCGCCAGCGGTTTTCTTTTCTTCTTCGCTGCGACGGATGACGACGCGGTCATGCAGAGGACGAAGCTTCATTGTCGATCTCTCCTACTTGTAGTTTCAGCGGCCGGTGTGGTCCCGGCGGTGGTTGATTTCCGGCGGTGCCGGTTGCGGCTCGTCGAGCGAGACGCGGAAGTCTGTCTGGTGATTTGCACCAGAAACCTTGCGGTGACCGATACATAAGGGCGCATAAGCTTATTACAAGGGCAGTGTGGTGAAATTTTTTACTTCGCTGGGCGCTGGAACGAACACGGCACCCGAAGGTGCCGTGTGGGTACTGCAGTTACTTGGAGTCGCGGTGTTCGAACTCGCCTTCGATCACGTTCGGCTCTCGGCCCAACGGCTCGCGTGGGGCGGGGCCGCCGCGAGGTTGCAGGTCGTCGGCGAAGGCACGTTGGCGAATCGCCTGTTCCTCGGCACGCTGGCGCATCTTGTTGGCCAGCAGGCGGCGGGTCAGCGGCAGCATCATGATCAGGCCCAGCACGCTGCTGACAAAACCCGGGACGATCAACAGACCGCCACCCAGGGCCAGCATCAGGCCTTCGATCATGGTCTGGGCCGGCAACTCGCCACGGTTCAGGCTTTCACGGGCACGCAGGGCGGTGGCCAGGCCGGCGATACGCAGCACGAACACGCCGAGCATCGAGCCGAGAATGATCAGCAGCAGGGCCGGGAAAAACCCGATCGCCGCGCTGACCTTGACGAATACGAACAGCTCCAGCACCGGAAACAGCAGAAAGAGCAATAAAAAAGGGCGCATCAAATGGTTCCTCAACGCAAGAATGCCTTGCCAGTAAGTCTTAGATGATGTCGCCGTTTCGTGATTTCAAGCTTCGCTCCCTGCATTTGTTGGCCAGACTTCGGCGCGCGCCAGTAAAACCAAGGCTTCGCGCACTTGTGTCGGCGTGTTGCAGACTTGTGGGAACGGCAACCAGTGCAGCGCCTGGCCGATGCGCAGGTGCATGCCTTCGCTGTCCAGACCGACCATTTCGGCCGGTGCGTGCTTGGGCAAGCCGCTGAGTTCGACGTAATGCGCAATGGCCTTGGCGTGATCGGCGTTCATGTGCTCGACCATGCTCACCTCGGCCGTTCCGGCGAAGGGGTTGGCCAGGGTCAATTGATCGACCCAGTGAATCGCGCCAAACCCGCCGATGTAGCGATGACGCACCGGGTTGAGCACCCAGAAGTCGAAATCGTGGGCCTTGTGGTAATTCGCCGACTCCGGGAAATACCGGTAGTAGCGCCCCGCCGCCGCTTCGATCGCGGCCTCGTCGTCAATCCTTTGCGCCTCCGCCAGGTAGGTCAGGCGCCCGACAGCCTGGACATCTTCGGCTTCGCGTTCGCCCACCAGCAACGAGCATTTCGGGTCTTTTTGCAGGTTGTGTGTGTGCTGGGCAATCCGGCTGATCAAAATCAGCGGCCGGCCCTGCTCGTCCAGGCAATATGGCACCACGGAGCCGAAGGGAAAGCCGGGCATCGCCTTGGAGAGCGTCGACAAGACCCCACGGTATTCCTTGAGCAGTAATTCTCGTGCATGCTTGGCAGCTTTAACGCTCAATTTGTGACTCCTTATATAGAATCCGTCGAAAAAACGGACGAGCAGCGGGATCAAAGTCCCAGCGATGCTCTCAGGGCAATTCTCATGTGCAGCCAGGCCATATCAGGCGCAGATCGAGAGGCCTACAACAAGAAAACCACTTCGACCTGCAATTGGGGCATGCGAATGCAACTCACTGACAAAGTAATCATTATCACCGGCGGTTGCCAGGGTTTGGGCCGTTCCATGGCGGAGTATTTCGCCAGCAAGGGCGCCAGGCTGGCGCTGGTCGACCTCAACCAGGAGAAACTCGACCAGGCCGTTGCCGCCTGCCAGGCCGCCGGCGTCGAGGCTCGCGCCTACCTGTGCAACGTGGCCGATGAAGAACAGGTGACCCACATGGTCGCTCAGGTTGGCGACGACTTCGGTGCTATCCACGGCCTGATCAACAATGCCGGGATCCTGCGCGACGGCCTGCTGATCAAGGTCAAGGACGGTGAAATGAGCAAGATGAGTCTGGCCCAGTGGCAGGCCGTCATCGACGTCAACCTGACCGGCGTGTTCCTGTGCACCCGCGAAGTGGCAGCGAAGATGATCGAGCTGAAATCGACCGGCGCGATCATTAATATCTCCTCGATCTCCCGCGCCGGCAACGTTGGCCAGACCAACTACTCGGCTGCCAAGGCGGGCGTCGCGGCGGCTACCGTGACCTGGGCCAAGGAACTGGCGCGTTACGGAATCCGCGTGGCGGGCATTGCGCCAGGCTTCATCGAGACCGAAATGACCCTGGGCATGAAGCCCGAAGCCCTGGAAAAAATGACCTCAGGCATTCCGCTCAAGCGCATGGGCAAGCCGGAAGAAATCGCCCATTCGGCAGCGTATATCTTCGAGAACGACTACTACACCGGGCGGATTCTGGAGATGGATGGCGGGTTGCGGATTTAACGCGCGCCATCAAACAACTGTAGGAGCGAGCCTGCTCGCGAAGGTGTGTCAGGCACCGCGGTGTCGCCTGATGCACCTTCGCGAGCAGGCTCGCTCCTACAGGGATTTATGATTCAGATCCTTAATCGTCGCTGACGCTGATAGTCGGCATCGCTGGCGACAGCGCTTCCTGCAATACGATCCGCGCGCCGACGTGCCGCGCCAGCTCCTGGTAAACCATGGCAATCGGGCTATCCGGCTCGGCGATCACCGTTGGCTTGCCGCCATCGGCCTGCTCGCGAATCACCATCGACAGCGGCAACGACGCCAGCAGTTCGACGCCGTACTGGCTGGCCAGCTTTTCGCCGCCGCCTTCACCGAACAGATGCTCGGCATGGCCGCAGTTGGAGCAGATGTGCACCGCCATGTTTTCCACCACGCCCAGCACCGGAATGTTGACCTTGCGGAACATCTCCACGCCCTTGCGCGCATCGAGCAGGGCTAGGTCTTGAGGCGTGGTGACGATCACGGCGCCGGCCACCGGGACTTTCTGCGCCAGGGTCAGCTGGATATCGCCGGTGCCTGGCGGCATGTCGATCACCAGGTAGTCGAGATCGCCCCAGGCAGTCTGGGTTACCAGTTGCAGCAGAGCGCCGGAGACCATCGGGCCGCGCCAGACCATCGGCGTGTTGTCATCGGTGAGGAAGGCCATCGACATCACTTCGACGCCATGGGACTCGACCGGCACGAACCATTTCTGATCCTTGACCTTGGGCCGGGTACCCTCGGCGATGCCAAACATGATGCCCTGGCTCGGACCATAGATGTCGGCATCGAGAATCCCGACCCTGGCGCCTTCACGGGCCAGCGCCAACGCAAGGTTGGCAGCGGTCGTGGACTTGCCCACGCCGCCCTTGCCCGAGGCCACGGCCACCACGTTCTTGACATTGGCCAAGCCAGGAATCTGCGCTTGCGCCTTGTGCGCGGCAATCACCGTGGTGATCTCGACCTTGGCCGACGCAACACCGTCCAGGCCCTCGATGGCCATCTGCAGCATCTGCGCCCAGCCACTCTTGAACAGTCCGGCGGCATAGCCCAGCTCCAGCTGCACGCTGACGCGATCACCCTGGATATCGATGCCGCGCAGGCAGCCGGCGCTGACCGGGTCCTGGTTCAGGTAAGGGTCGGTGTACTGGCGCAGCACGGCTTCCACCGCTGCACGATTGACGGCGCTCATGGGCAACTCCGATTACAAGACTGGAAAATCAGGCGGCTATCCTACGCCGGACGCTCCCGCGTGGCGACCCGATTACAACGGCGAAAGGCCCCGCAATGGCAGCCACAAATCCGGAAACAGGCCCCGAGGGTGAAAAATAATCGCCGGCGCTTTATAGTGGCCGACCTCCGTTTCATCAAGTAGCCGAGCCCCATGTCCGAGCCACGCAAGATCCTCGTCACCAGCGCCCTGCCCTATGCCAATGGTTCAATCCACCTTGGCCATATGCTTGAGTACATCCAGACCGACATGTGGGTGCGCTTCCAGAAGCATCGCGGTCACCAATGCACCTACGTCTGCGCGGACGACGCCCACGGTTCGGCCATCATGCTGCGCGCGGAAAAGGAAGGCATCACCCCGGAACAACTGATCGCCAACGTCCAGGCTGAACACAGCGCCGACTTTGCCGAGTTCCTGGTGGACTTCGACAACTTCCACTCCACTCACGCCGAAGAAAACCGTGAGCTGTCGAGCCAGATCTACCTGAAGCTGCGTGACGCCGGGCACATTGCCACGCGCTCGATCACCCAGTACTTCGACCCGGAAAAGCAGATGTTCCTGGCCGACCGTTTCATCAAGGGCACCTGCCCGAAGTGCGGCACTGAAGACCAGTACGGCGACAACTGCGAGAAATGCGGTGCAACCTACGCACCGACCGACCTGAAGGATCCGAAGTCGGCGATCTCCGGCGCCACCCCGGTGCTCAAGGATTCCCAGCACTTCTTCTTCAAGCTGCCGGACTTCCAGGCCATGCTCCAGCAGTGGACCCGCAGCGGCACCCTGCAGGACGCGGTCGCGAACAAAATCGCCGAATGGCTGGATGTCGGCCTGCAACAGTGGGACATCTCCCGCGATGCGCCGTATTTCGGCTTCGAGATCCCGGACGAGCCGGGCAAATATTTCTACGTCTGGCTGGACGCGCCAATCGGCTACATGGCGAGCTTCAAGAACCTCTGCGCACGCCGTCCGGACCTGGACTTCGACGCCTACTGGGCCAAGGATTCCAGCGCCGAGCTGTATCACTTCATCGGCAAGGACATCGTCAACTTCCACGCCCTGTTCTGGCCAGCCATGCTCGAAGGCGCCGGCTACCGCAAGCCAACCGGCATCAACGTGCACGGCTACCTGACCGTCAATGGCCAGAAAATGTCCAAGTCGCGCGGCACCTTCATCAAGGCCCGCACCTACCTGGACCACCTGTCGCCGGAATACCTGCGCTACTACTACGCCTCCAAGCTGGGCCGTGGCGTCGATGACCTCGACCTGAACCTGGAAGACTTCGTGCAGAAGGTCAACTCCGACCTGGTGGGCAAAGTCGTCAACATCGCCAGCCGTTGCGCCGGGTTTATCCACAAGGGTAACGCCGGGGTACTGGTCGCTGAAAATGCTGCACCCGAACTGACCGAAGCCTTCCTGGCCGCCGCGCCGAGCATCGCCGATGCCTATGAGGCCCGCGACTTTGCCCGCGCCATGCGCGAAATCATGGCCCTGGCCGACCGCGCCAACGCCTGGATCGCCGACAAGGCACCCTGGTCGCTGAACAAGCAGGAAGGCAAGCAGGAGGAAGTCCAGGCCATCTGCGCCACCGGTATCAACCTGTTCCGCCAACTGGTGATCTTCCTCAAGCCGGTGCTGCCATTGCTGGCCGCTGACGCCGAAGCGTTCCTCAATGTGCCACCGCTGAGCTGGAACGATCACGCCAGCCTGCTGGCCAACCATCAGTTGAACGAGTTCAAGCCGCTGATGACCCGTATCGACCCGGTGAAGGTCCAGGCCATGACCGACGCCTCGAAGGAAGACCTCGTCGCCAGCCAGACCGACACCGGTTCCGCCGCCCCACAAGGTAATGGCGAACTGGCCAAGGACCCGCTGTCGCCGGAGATCGAGTTCGACACCTTCGCTGCCGTCGACCTGCGCGTCGCGCTGATCGTCAAGGCCGAAGCCGTGGAAGGCGCGGACAAGCTGCTGCGCCTGACCCTGGACATTGGCGACGAGCAACGCAACGTGTTCTCGGGCATCAAGAGCGCCTACCCGGATCCGTCCAAGCTCGACGGTCGCCTGACCATGATGATCGCCAACCTCAAGCCGCGGAAAATGAAGTTCGGCATCTCCGAAGGCATGGTGATGGCGGCCGGCCCTGGCGGCGAAGAAATCTACCTGTTGAGCCCGGACAGCGGCGCCAAGCCGGGTCAGCGCATCAAGTAACTGCCTGGCTGGACCGATCCCACCGTCGCGCTCGACCGCGACGGTGGGATTTTCATATCTGCCCCGCCGGATCCTGCCTAATCTTCAATTACAGGCCTTTCGCACACACCGGCACGCCATGACCGATACCCTGCTCACGCTCATCAGCACGGCCCTGATCAACAACTTCCTGTTGCACTGGCCGCTGGGCGTCGATCCCCTGTTGCAAGGCAGCCGCGACCCGCTGATGGAACGGCGCCAGGTGCATGCCCTGGGCATTGCCACCACCTGCCTGATGCTGCTCAACGGGTTATTCGGTTACGTGGCGTATCATTGGCTGCTGGTGCCGCTGGGCTTGAGTGCCCTGCACCTGTTCGTGTTTCTGCCCTTGAGCGTGCTGCTGATAACTCCCCTGCTCTGTGGGCTGACACGCGCCTTGCCGGGGCTGCCTTTCAGCGGGCTCTGGCCGTTGCTGCTGGGCAATGCCGGGGTACTCGGCTTGAGCCTGATGGGCATGCAGAACGACAGGGGCCTGGGCGAACATGCGGCGCTGAGCCTGGGCGCCGGACTGGGCTTCTGGCTGGTGCTGAGCCTGTTCAGCGATTTGCGCCAGCGTACTCTCGACAACGATGTGCCCATGGCCTTTCGTGGCTTGCCGATCGACCTGATCGGCGCCGGATTGATCGCCGTGGCCTTTCTCGGATTCAGCGGACTGATCAAAACATGAGTCTGATTCAACGCATCGACGCAGTCCTGCCCCAGACCCAATGTGGCAAGTGTGGGCATCCCGGATGCAAGCCCTACGCCGAAGGCATCGCCAGCGGCGAGGCAATCAACAAGTGCCCGCCCGGCGGCAACGAAGCCATTGCGGCACTGGCCGAATTGCTCAAGGTGCCAGTCATCGAACTGGACATCAGTCGCGGCTCGGCGCCGCCGCAAATCGCCTACATCCGCGAGGCCGAATGCATCGGTTGCACCAAGTGCATCCAGGCCTGCCCGATCGACGCGATTGTCGGCGCGGCCAAACAGATGCATACCGTGCTGATCGACGAATGCACCGGCTGCGACCTGTGCGTGGCGCCCTGCCCGGTCGACTGCATCGAGATGCGTCCGCTGACCAATGGCAGCGTGCTACCCATCGTCGGCGGCCTGGCGTCGAGCGCTGCGGAGCGTGAGGCCCGCAACGCCAAACGTGATCACGCCCGCCAGCGCTTCGAACAGCGCAATGCCCGCCTGCAGCGCGAAGAACAGCAACGGGCTGCCGAGCGCGCCGCGCGGGCGCTCAAGGCCGCTCGCCCGAGCGAAGGCACTGGCAATGCGGTGCAGGACGCCATTGCCCGGGTGCAGGCGCAAAAAGCTGCAGCAGCGGATGCCGCCCTGAAAAAAGCCAAGATCGATGTGGCGATGAGCCGGGCGCAGCTGCACAAGTCGCTGAAAGCCTTCGGTCATCCACCGACCTTTGAGCAGCAGGCGCAACTGGTTGTCCTGCAGCAGCAGTTCGAAGCCGCCGAACAGGCACTGGCGCAGCTCGAAAAAGCCGCCCCGGCCATCCCCGTGCAAGCCCCCGCCAACGACGCCGAACTGAAACGGGCAAAAATCCAGCTGGCCATGCGCCGCGCCGAGTTGAAGAAAGCTCAGGCCAGCGACGCACCGGCCGAGCAACTGGCGACACTGGCAGCGGCCTTGAGCCAGGCCGAAGCAGCCTTGCATGCCGCGGAGAACGCCAGCGATAAACCAGCGCCGACGTTAGTGCGCAAGGACAAGCGCCCGATTGACAGCCAGCTGCGGCAACTCAAGACCGAACTGGCCTACGCCCGTGCCGAGGTGAGCAAGCTCGAACGCCAGGCCCAGGCACCCGCCGAACTGTTGAGCAAAGCCCGCGCCAGGCTCAGTGAAGCAGAGCGCCAGGTCAACGATCATGTCAGTCCTTGAACCCGTGGATGATCGCCTGCAACAGGCGATGAAGCGAGTACTGCTGGCCACGCTGCCGGGGATAGTGACGCTGGTCTGGTGGTCGGGTTGGGGCGTGCTGGCCAATCTGTTGCTGGCCTGTAGCAGTGCACTGGCGGTCGAGGCCGCGGTGTTGCGATTGCGAGGGTATCCGGCTCGGCCTGCCCTGAGCGATGGCAGCGCTCTGGTCAGCGCGACCCTGCTGGCGCTGGCATTGCCGGTTTACTGTCCCTGGTGGCTAACGGTCAGCGCAGCTGCCAGTGCCATGCTCTTTGGCAAACACCTGTATGGCGGCGTCGGAAAGAATCCTTTCAATCCAGCGATGCTGGGCTTTGCGCTGGTGCTGGTGTGTTTCCCGCAACAATTCATTCACTGGCCGACTGCCCATGCAGTCAGCCTGGCTGACGGCCTGCAACAGATATTCGGCTTCAGCTTCAACAGGGTCGAGCAACCGGACGCCTGGGCCGGGGCGACCGCCCTGGACAGCCTGCGCATCAATAAAAGCCTGACCATGGATGAACTGTTCGCCAGCAATCAAGCCTTCGGACACTTCGGCGGCAAAGGCGCTGAATGGGTGAACCTGGCCTTCCTTGCGGGCGGCGTGTTTCTCCTGCAACAACGGGTGTTCAGTTGGCATGCGCCCGTGGGCATGCTCGCCAGCCTGTTCATCATCAGCCTGCTGTGCTGGAACGGCTCGGGTTCGGATTCCCACGGTTCGCCGCTGTTTCATGTGCTCAGCGGAGCCAGCATGCTCGCCGCGTTCTTTATCGTCACTGAACCGGTGTCCGGGGCCAGGAGCCCCAAGGCGCGCTTGTTGTTCGGCGCAGGTGTTGGCGTGCTGACCTACTTGATACGAACCTGGGGGGGTTATCCCGAAGGCGTGGCCTTTGCGGTCCTGCTGATGAATCTGTGCGTGCCGGCACTGGAGCGACTGGTCGCGCGCCAACCCGAGCAACCCGCACCATGAAGCGCAAACTCGGCATCCTGCTCCTGGTCCTGGTGACCGGGTTGGGCGCTGGCGCCACCTACTGGCTGCAGCAAGCCCTGGCGCCACGGATCTCGGCTGAACAGCGCTCGATCGACAACCAACGATTGCTGGATGTGCTGCCCACCGACAGCTACGACAATCAGCCTCTTGAGCAGCCCCTGGCCATCAGCGATGTGGCACTCGACAGCAGCACCTTGCTGGCGGGTTACCTGGCAACCCGCGAAGGCAAACCCTGTGCAGTGATACTGCGTAGTCGGGTGACGGGGTACGAGGCCGCCATCGAGTTGCTGATCGCAATCGACAACCAGGGCAAGCTGATCGGCGTGAAAACCCTCAAGCAAGCGGAAACCCCGGGACTGGGCGCGAAGATCGCCGCACAGCCCAACCCCTGGCTGGCCGGCTTCGATGGCAAATCACGCAATGATCCAGGCGACAGCGGCTGGGCACTGAAAAAGGATCAGGGTCAATTCGATCAATTGGCCGGAGCGACCGTCACCTCTCGCGCGGTGGTCAGCGCCGTCCACCAGGCCTTGCGTTATTTTGATGAACACCAGTCGCAATGGATGGGGAGCAACCCATGAACAGATCGGCGACGCTACAAAACTCATTGATGCTGGCGCCACTGGTCGGGGCCGCTGACAGCCTGCTGAGCGCGTTGAGCCTGACGCTTGTGTCGCTGTTGGTCGTCGGCCTCTACGGGGCGAAAATGAGCGTTGTGCGTCCGCGCATCCCGCAGCCCCTGCGGTTGCCTGCTGCGTTGGCGCTCGCCGCCACCTTGACCAGCCTGGCGATGCTGGCCGTCCAGGCCGGGGCGCTCGAACTGCAGCAACATCTGCACCTGTATCTTGGCCTGATTGCCCTGCAGTGCGTGGTCCTGGAATACAACGGCTTTTTCACGGACACCACCTTGCCCCATCGCCTGCGCCTCTGTGCGCTGTTTGCCGGCTTGATGGTGACACTGGGGGTGCTGCGCGAAGGGCTGGGACATGGCTCGCTGGCCCTGTGGCTGGCGTGGTTGGACCATCCCGGCAATGCCAGATTCGCCATTATTGCCCCTGGCGGGTTTATCCTGCTTGGGTTGCTCCTGGCCGCCAGACAGGCCTGGATCGGCCGCTCTTCCACCCATTGATTGCCCTCAAGGAAACGCTGCGCCCATGAATGCCGCAAAACGCCTGGAAATTTTCCGCAGGCTGCACGAAGACAATCCGGAACCGAAAACCGAGCTGGCTTATTCGTCGCCCTTCGAACTGTTGATCGCGGTAATTCTTTCGGCGCAGTCGACCGATGTCGGCGTCAACAAAGCTACCGCCAAGCTGTTCCCGGTGGCCAATACGCCGGCCGCGATTTACGCGCTGGGAGTGGAAGGCTTGTCGGAGTACATCAAGACCATCGGCTTGTACAACAGCAAGGCAAAGAACGTGATTCAGACCTGCAAAATGCTGGTCGAACTGCACGCGGGAGAGGTTCCGCAAACCCGAGAGGCCTTGGAAGCCCTGCCAGGCGTCGGCAGGAAGACCGCCAACGTGGTGCTCAACACCGCCTTTCGCCAACTGACGATGGCCGTCGATACGCATATTTTTCGAGTGAGTAATCGCACCGGACTGGCGCCGGGGAAGAATGTGGTCGAGGTTGAACAAAAGCTGATGAAATTTGTTCCCAAGGAATTTCTCCTCGACTCGCACCACTGGCTGATCCTGCATGGCCGCTACGTGTGCCTTGCTCGCAAGCCTCGCTGTGGCAGCTGCCGGATCGAGGACCTGTGCGAATACAAGCTGAAAACCTCCGACGATTGAGGCGCTATTGGTTTTATTGATATATCGATTGAAAAAATCTTTTTTACCCGCCAGGAGATTGTCGATATAAGAAGCGCCAATGGCACTCTAAGCCTGGAGTCAAGCGTATGAGCACTGGCAAAGAACAATTGGACGTAGAAGACGACTTCCTTCCGGTTGAGACCGATGATGGCGAGCCTCAGGTGGAAGTCGCAAAGACTAACCTGAGCAAGCGTCGCACCATCGATAATCTCCTGGAGGAACGACGTCTGCAAAAGCAGCTTGCCGATTACGACTTTGACCTGTAGCCCCTGAAAGCCTCCCGAGACGGAGGCTTTTCAATGAGCGCTCACCCTTCGCGGGATCACACCTCTTCGAGGGGCCGGGAATCAAACCAGACCATTGCGCTGCGCAAGCTCTATCAGGTCAACCAGGGAGCGTGCATTAAGCTTGAGCAACAGCCGGGTCTTGTAGGTACTGACGGTTTTGTTGCTGAGAAACATGCCATCCGCAATTTCCTTGTTGGTCTTGCCGCGCGCCAATTGCTGCAACACCATCATCTCCCTTCCGGACAAACGCTCCACCATGTCCGCTTCGCTCGCACTACCCAGCGTTGAACGTACAGAGTGCAATGCCTGGTTGGGAAAATAACTGTAGCCAGACAGTACCGCCTTGATAGCACTGAGAAGTTCGGTCAGTTCCTGCTGTTTACAGACGTAACCAAAGGCCCCTGCCTGCATGCAACGCATTGAAAAGTGGCCGGGGGTTTGCGAGGTGAGCACCAGAACCTTCATGCTGAAACTCATCGAATTCAATCGCGCAATAACCTCGACCCCATCAAGCTTGGGTATACCAATATCAAGTATCACGATATCCGGCATATGCTCCCGAGCAAGTTGCAATGCATCCACACCATTATCCGTTTCAGCAATAACTTCATAGCCATGACGCTCCATTAGCATGCGTACAGCCAGTCGAATGACAGGGTGATCATCCACGATCAGCACTTTATTCATGGGCAAGTCCAATTTTCGCTGTTCGAATTTTTAGAGCCTGCACAATAGCGTAAGCGCTTTGACCTTGGGGACCTGCCCAAGCCGGCCGAGCATACCGAGAGACGATCCCTACAAACATATAGGACCATTCCTACAGGAATTCAGAAAAAACAATGTCGCTTAAAGTTTACGAACCCGCAAATATCGCTCAACAGCTACCCCGCCACCCGAAGCAAGGCTAATCAGAATCAAACCAATTCATACTTTCGCTTAACACCAGCTGAACACTAATCTATTCTAAAAGAGCAGGAAACAATTTATCAATTTAGTTTAATGACAACAAAAACAGCACTCCATTAGTCGATCAATTCTCAACCTGAAACAGTATGGACACTGATCATGCAGAGCATTCCTAAAAAAATCGTGAACCCCATGACAATCATCGCGATATTTGCAGCCCTCTCCGAAACCTCGGCCGCTGTATCGCTGCCTTTTCTCAATGACGATGATCGGGAAATATACATCTGGTTCCTGATCAGCTTCCCGTTTTATCTGCTGTTTCTTTTTTTCATCACCCTGAACTTCAATTACAAGTCCCTGTACGCGCCCTCTGACTTTCAGAAAGGGAAACACTTCATCAAGGTGTTTGACGACACTGCTCGTGCACAAAAGAAGCCGTCCGGCACGCCGCCACCGACGGCCGAAGATGACGCTGGCAGCCCTACGATCGCCGGTAGCACGGCCCTGGCGCAGACTCCCACGAACCGCGCAGAACTCAAGAACCAACCCGATTACCTGCTGCAAAGCGCTCAAGACCCACCGGCGCAGACAGCGCTGATCAGTCGACTGGCCAATCCCCGGCTAGTGCCCCTGCCCGCGGCGGTTCACTGCATTCGCATGGTCGATGCCCGTTGGGTACGCAAAAAAAAGGACACCACGCAGCTGATGCAGAGGATCAATCAGGTCCCGCACACGCAGCAAACGCTGACGATGTTGTTGACGTGCCCGGCATCGGAGCAACTGCTCAACGAAACGCTGAAGAAGTCTGCGATCAGGGCAATGAACGCCGACGATTCCCTGTGCATGTACTACAACCTGAACACCCAGACGATAAGCGTGATCGTCCCACGCTCGGCCACTGATCAATCAGCGGTTGCAGCGGTAGACAGAAAGGACAGCGAGAATGCTTGAGATAGCCAAGTGCATGGCCAGGGTGATACGACTGCGCAAGATCAGCGTAGCCGGGAGCATCGAAACCTGTTGTGACCCCGCCTGAAACGGGGTCACAACGGCTGATCAGCGCAACATCATCAGAACAGCTTGCGGCCTTTGTTGGCAGCAATGCGCATACGCAGGGCGTTGAGCTTGATGAAGCCCGCGGCGTCCGCCTGGTTGTAGGCACCACCATCTTCTTCGAAGGTCGCGATGTTGGCGTCGAACAACGATTCGTCAGACTTGCGACCGGTAACGATCACGTTGCCCTTGTACAACTTCAGGCGCACGACGCCATTCACGTTGACCTGGGAAGCGTCGATCATCTGTTGCAGCATCAGACGCTCAGGGCTCCACCAGTAGCCGGTGTAGATCAGGCTGGCGTACTTGGGCATCAACTCGTCCTTGAGGTGAGCCACTTCGCGGTCCAGGGTGATCGACTCGATCGCACGGTGGGCGCGCAGCATGATAGTGCCGCCTGGGGTTTCGTAGCAGCCACGGGACTTCATGCCGACGTAACGGTTCTCGACGATGTCCAGACGGCCGATACCGTGCTCGCCACCGATACGGTTCAGGGTTGCCAGGACTGTCGCCGGGGTCATCTCGACGCCGTCCAGGGCCACGATGTCGCCGTTGCGGTAGGTCAGTTCCAGGTACTGCGGGGTGTCGGGAGCCTTCTCCGGGGAGACGGTCCAACGCCACATGTCTTCTTCGTGCTCGGTCCAGGTGTCTTCCAGCACGCCACCTTCATAGGAGATGTGCAGCAGGTTGGCATCCATCGAATACGGGGATTTTTTCTTGCCGTGACGCTCGATCGGGATCGCGTGCTTTTCGGCGTAATCCATCAGCTTCTCGCGGGACAGCAGGTCCCACTCACGCCACGGTGCAATCACTTTCACGCCTGGCTTGAGGGCGTAGGCGCCGAGTTCGAAACGTACCTGGTCGTTGCCTTTGCCGGTGGCGCCGTGGGAAATGGCGTCAGCGCCGGTTTCGTTGGCGATTTCGATCAGGCGTTTGGCGATCAACGGACGTGCGATGGAAGTACCCAGCAGGTACTCACCTTCATAGACGGTGTTGGCACGGAACATCGGGAATACGAAATCGCGCACGAACTCTTCGCGCAGATCGTCGATGTAGATTTCTTTGACGCCCATGGCTTGGGCCTTGGCGCGAGCCGGTTCGACCTCTTCGCCTTGACCCAGGTCAGCGGTGAATGTCACCACTTCACAGTTATAAGTATCCTGCAGCCACTTGAGGATCACCGAAGTGTCCAGGCCGCCGGAATACGCCAGAACGACCTTGTTTACGTCCGCCATGCCATCACTCCACGGGGTTCTACGGAAAGCCGCGCAGTCTACCGCTGCGCAAGGATAATTTACAGAGGCGCGACAGCTTATGACGACGAAGCGACAGATTATGTCGAGCCAGCGACGATTTCAGCGGGTTCAGGACGTGGAAGCCGTGCTTTTCGCTGAGCTGGCCTCAGGGGCAGGTGCCGGCGCCGGCTCGACACGTTCGAGCTGAACGATGACCCGACGATTTTTCGCCCGGTTCGACGCACTGACATTGGGTGCAACCGGATACTGCTCGCCGTGAAAGCGCATGGTGATCTGTGATTCCTGGATGCCATTGGCCTTGAGGTAATCCATCACTGCCAGCGCACGGCGACGCGACAGGTCACGGTTGGTCAGGCGGTTGCCGCTGTTGTCCGAATGGCCGTCGAGTTCGATGTGGTTGACCGTCGGATCGGCCTTCATGAACGCCAGCATCTGCTGCAATCGCGCCTTGGCCGATGGATCCAGCTCGATCCCACCGCCCGGGAAACCGACGGCCGCCTGCTTGATCTGGTCATAGTTGTTGGGCAACAACTTGGCCACGCATTCCTGATATTGCGCGTAGGCCGCGTTGAAGCTGACCGGCAGGACCCGCACCTCGGACATCCGCCCGTCCGCCGCATAATGCCGCACCACCGAACTGCGACCGTCCATCAGTCCGCCCATCAGGCGCCCGGCCTGCAGTTGCGAGCTGTTGAACAGCACTTCGCCACTGCCGAGTCGCACCGACCCCAGGTTGATATCCCCGCGCCCCGGCTGCCAGGGCGCGGCGGCGGCCAGCAAGGTCGCCGAGCCGCCCGTCAGCATCGGGTTGTAGGCCTTCAGGCGGAACGTCGCTTGCTCGCCCGCCCGCCGCACGAACTCGCCGGTGCCAAAATCGGCGATCGGCTGGGCCAGGCGGCATTCAAACTTGTCACCTTCGACCTTCCACTCGATGTTCTCCAGGCGCGTCTGGAACGTGAGTGCCATGGTGGGAAGACTGGCGAACACACTGAGCAAGGCTAGATAACGCTGGCGCACGGGAGGCTCCATTGATTTTTGCAGCGAAAAGGCTGACAGACATAGTTACGGCATACCTTGGGGATATCGGTCACGCGCAGCAAAACTTGATAGCGAGTGCCTGCAAGAGTCTTTTCCGGTAGCATTCCCATGAGTTTGACCCGCCTGGAATCCCCCCAATGTCCGACCGCCTGACCCTGCTGCGTCCCGACGACTGGCATATTCATCTTCGCGATGGTGCTGTGTTGCCCAATACTGTCGCGGATGTCGCGCGCACCTTTGGTCGCGCGATCATCATGCCCAACCTGGTACCACCGGTGCGCAATGCCGCTGAAGCCGACGCCTATCGCCAGCGCATCCTCGCTGCGCGCCCGGCCGGCAGCCGCTTTGAACCGTTGATGGTGCTCTACCTCACCGACCGCACGACTGCGGACGAAATCCGCACCGCCAAGGCCAGTGGTTTCGTACACGCCGCCAAGCTTTATCCGGCAGGCGCGACGACCAACTCCGACTCCGGGGTCACCAGCGTCGACAAGATCTTCCCCGCGATCGAGGCCATGGCCGAAGTCGGGATGCCCTTGCTGATCCACGGTGAAGTCACCCGTGGCGATGTCGATGTGTTCGATCGCGAGAAAATCTTCATCGATGAGCACATGCGTCGTGTAGTCGAGCGCTTCCCATCGCTCAAGGTGGTGTTCGAACACATCACCACTGCCGATGCCGTGCAGTTCGTCAACGAGGCGTCGGCCAACGTTGGCGCGACCATCACCGCACATCACCTGCTGTACAACCGCAACCACATGCTGGTGGGCGGTATTCGCCCGCACTTCTATTGCCTGCCGATCCTCAAGCGCAACACCCACCAGGTTGCCCTGCTGGATGCCGCGACCAGCGGTAGCGCGAAGTTCTTCCTCGGCACCGACTCGGCGCCACACGCCCAGCACGCCAAGGAAGCGGCCTGCGGCTGCGCCGGGTGCTACACCGCCTACGCCGCCATCGAGTTGTACGCCGAGGCCTTCGAGCAGCGTAACGCGCTGGACAAGCTCGAAGCCTTCGCCAGCCTCAATGGCCCGCGCTTCTATGGGCTACCGGTCAACACCGATCGCATCACCCTGGTCCGTGAAGAATGGACTGCCCCTGCCAGCCTGCCGTTCGGCGAGCTGACTGTTATCCCGCTGCGCGCCGGTGAAAAACTGCGCTGGCGCCTGCTGGAGGAAAACGCGTGAGTGAAGACCAATACGACGACGATCAGGAAGGTCAAGGTGGTGGTGGCCCGCGTCACCCCATGGCAGCCAGGTTCCGTGGATATCTGCCGGTCGTCGTTGACGTTGAAACCGGTGGTTTCAACTGCGCTACCGATGCCTTGCTGGAAATTGCCGCGACGACCATCAGCATGGACGAAAAAGGTTACGTCTACCCGGACCACACCTATTTCTTCCGTGTAGAACCCTTCGAAGGCGCCAACATCGAGGCCGCAGCGCTGGAATTCACCGGTATCAAGCTCGATCACCCGCTGCGCATGGCGGTGAGTGAAGAGACGGCCCTGACCGACATCTTCCGCGGCATACGCAAGGCCCTGAAAGCCAATGGCTGCAAGCGTGCGATCCTGGTGGGCCACAACAGCAGCTTCGACCTGGGCTTCCTCAACGCCGCCGTCGCGCGCCTGGACATGAAGCGCAACCCGTTTCACCCGTTCTCCAGCTTCGATACGGCGACCCTCGCCGGTCTGGCCTATGGTCAAACGGTGCTGGCCAAAGCCTGCCAGGCGGCGGACATCGACTTCGACGGGCGCGAGGCTCACTCGGCGCGCTACGACACCGAAAAAACCGCCGACCTGTTCTGCGGCATCGTCAACCGCTGGAAACAGATGGGCGGCTGGGAAGATTTCGACGACTGACCGTCGGCACTTTCTCCCACCCATGAAAAAACCGGCCGAAGCCGGTTTTTTCATGCCTTGCGCGTGGCTTACAGCTTGCCAGCGTTCTCGGACAGGTAAGCAGCAACGCCTTCTGGCGAAGCGGTCATGCCCTTGTCGCCTTTTTTCCAGTTGGCAGGGCAGACTTCGCCGTGCTCTTCGTGGAATTGCAGAGCGTCAACCAGACGGATCAGCTCTTCCATGTTACGGCCCAGCGGCAGGTCGTTGACGATCTGCGAGCGCACAACGCCCTTGTCGTCGATCAGGAACGCGCCACGGAAGGCCACGCCGCCTTCGGACTCAACGTCGTAGGCCTTGGCGATGTCGTGCTTCATGTCGGCAGCCATGATGTACTGGACCTGACCGATGCCGCCGGCATTGATCGGGGTGTTACGCCAGGCGTTGTGGGTGAAGTGCGAGTCGATGGAGACCGCGATCACTTCAACGTTGCGCGCCTTGAAATCAGCCATGCGGTGGTCCAGAGCGATCAGCTCGGACGGGCAAACGAAGGTGAAGTCCAGTGGGTAGAAAAACACCAGGCCGTATTTGCCTTTGATGGCCGACGACAGGGTGAAGCTGTCGACGATTTCGCCATTGCCGAGTACGGCCGGAACGGTGAAGTCAGGGGCTTGTTTGCCTACGAGTACGCTCATTGGATATCTCCTGGTGTAGTGCGTGAAGATCGGTACCGACGCAGTCTGTCGCGGTTGAACGACAGAATCATGAATCGGCTACCTCGAACAAAGACCGGGCATCATACACTGCGTTTTTGACTGGCCGCCATGCAGCCGTTCGTCAGACGGGCAATGGTCTGCGACGATAGCCGCGGAAACCACTTTGACAATCATTCTCGTTAACATTAAGATCCATCGCAATTGAGCCAAAAACCAGCGATGGGTTCTCACTCTATGTATGTCTGCATTTGCACTGGCGTTACCGACGGCAAGATCCGTGAAGCAATCTATGAAGGTTGCTGCAGCTATCGCGAGGTGCGCGAAGCCACCGGCGTAGCCAGCCAATGCGGCAAATGTGCCTGCCTTGCCAAGCAGGTGGTCCGCGAGACCCTCGCCGACCTGCAATTGAGCCAGGCGGCCATTCCCTACCCTGTGGAATTTACTGCAGCGTAATGACAGCATTTCAAAGAACCGGACTTCATGTCCGGTTTTTTTATGCCTGTAATTCAATCGCTTAGCGTCAGGATGCGGAACACAAACATTCTTATTCCGATTAATTTTCATATATTATTCAATAACTTAGGTTTGACACTAAGTTGATGTCGGCTCAAACTCCGGCTTATATACCGAACTTAAGGACAGGGCCCCATCATGAAAGGCGACGTAACAGTCATCCAGCATCTCAACAAGATCCTTGCCAATGAGCTGGTCGCAATCAATCAGTACTTCCTGCATGCGCGCATGTACGAGGATTGGGGCCTGAACAAGCTGGGCAAGCACGAGTACCACGAGTCCATCGACGAGATGAAACACGCGGACAAGCTGATCAAGCGCATCCTGTTCCTCGAAGGCCTGCCGAACGTCCAGGACCTGGGCAAGCTGCAGATCGGTGAACACACCAAGGAAATGCTCGAGTGCGACCTGCGTATCGAGAAGACCGGCCACGCTGATCTGAAAGTCGCTATCGCCCATTGCGAAACTGTTGGCGACTACGGCAGCCGTGAACTGCTCGAAGATATTCTCGAGTCCGAAGAAGAGCATATCGACTGGCTGGAAACCCAACTGGGCCTGATCGACAAGATCGGCATCGAGAACTACCTGCAATCGCAGATGGGCGACGACGAGTAAGTTACCGCGCCAATGAAAAAGCCCCGCTCTCCGATGAGACGCGGGGCTTTTTTATGGGCTGCAGGAGACAGGCTCCTGCATCCGAATCACGCTTGGGCGCTGGCTGCTTTCGCTACCGCATCCTTGATAGTGCTCTGCAGGGAACCGTCTGCAGCCATCTCGATCATGATGTCGCTACCGCCGACCAGCTCACCACCTACCCACAGCTGCGGGAAGGTTGGCCAGTTGGCGTACTTCGGCAGGTTGGCGCGGATTTCCGGGTTCTGCAGGATGTCCACGTAAGCGAACTTCTCGCCACAGGCCATGACGGCCTGGGCAGCTTTGGCCGAGAAGCCGCACTGCGGGGCATTCGGCGAGCCTTTCATGTAAAGCAGAACGGTGTTGTTGGCGATCTGCTCTTTAATAGTTTCGATGATATCCATGAAGCACCTCGGCTGAACTTTCCGACTCAGTTGTCGGCACGGTGGCGCATTGTAACGGAAAGCCCGGCGCGATGCGCGATCTGCCCGACAGACTTCGCTACGCCGCCGCCACGGTCACCGGCACGCCATTGAGCGCAGCATTGCCCGACAGCTCGTCGAGGTGGCGCTCATCGGTCAGGTCATTGGCACTCGAACCGGGTTGCGCCGTGGCGATCGCCATCTGCACCCCGGGCCTTGCGTGGCCCCAGCCGTGGGGCAGACTGACCACCCCGGGCATCATCTCGGCACTGCCCAACACCTCGACCTCGATTGCCCCGACCCGCGAGCTGACCCGCACCCGCTGCCCGTCCACCAGCCCGCGAGCGGCCAGGTCATCCGGATGCATCAGCAGTTGATGGCGCGGTTTGCCCTTCACCAGGCGGTGATAATTGTGCATCCACGAATTGTTACTGCGCACATGGCGACGACCGATCATCAGCAACTCGCCGGCCGGCGGCACCTGCAAGGAGGCAAAGCGCGCCAGGTCGGAGAGAATCGCCGCGGGTGCTGCCTGCACCCGCTGATTGGCGGTTTTCAGGCGCGGCGCCAGGTTGGGCTTGAGCGCGCCCAGGTCGACCCCATGGGGGTGGTCATTCAGGGTGTCCAGCGACAACTTGTGCGGCGCGCCATCACCATAACGCCCGGCGCGCAGGCCGAAGTCGATCATCTGTGCCGGCGCCATGGTCGGTTTGAGTTCCTTGCCGGTCCTGCCGGCAAAGGCTCGGGCCAGGCCGACAAAGATCTCCCAGTCATGCAGCGCGCCCTGCGGCTTTGGCAGAATTGCCCGGTTGAAGCGGCTGACGTTACGCACCGCGAACATGTTGAACGTGGTGTCGTAGTGATCGTTTTCCAGGGCCGAGGTCGAGGGCAGGATCAGGTCGGCGTAGCGCGTGGTCTCGTTGATGTACAGGTCGATACTGACCATGAACTCCAGCCCGTCCAGCGCCTGCTCCAGTTGCCGGCCATTGGGCGTCGACAACACCGGGTTTCCGGCGACCGTGACCAACGCGCGAATCTGCCCGGCGCCCGGGGTGAGCATTTCCTCGGCCAGCGCCGACACTGGCAGCTCTCCGGCATACTCCGGACGCCCGGAAACCCGACTTTGCCACTGATTGAAATGTCCGCCGGACGTGCTGGCCACCAGGTCCACCGCCGGCTCGGTGCACAGCGCACCGCCGACTCGATCGAGGTTGCCGGTGACCAGGTTGATCACCTGCACCAGCCAATGGCACAAGGTACCGAATGCCTGGGTCGATACCCCCATCCGGCCATAGCAGACCGCCGTGCGAGCAGCGGCGAAATCCCTGGCCAACTGGCGGATCTGTTCGGCCGGCACCGCGCACAACGGGCTCATGGCTTCGGCGCTGAACGCCGCAACAGCCGCTCGCACTTCATCCAGGCCGTCGACCGGCAAATGGCTATCACGCGTCAGGCCTTCGCTGAACAGGGTATTGAGCAGACCGAACAGCAACGCCGCATCACCACCGGGTCGCACAAACAGGTGCTGGTCGGCCATCGCCGCCGTCTCGCTGCGCCGTGGATCGACCACCACCACCTTGCCGCCACGCGCCTGGATCGCCCGCAGGCGTTTCTCGACATCCGGCACGGTCATGATGCTGCCATTGGACGCCAGCGGGTTGCCGCCGAGGATCAGCATGAAGTCGGTGTGGTCGATGTCCGGGATCGGCAACAGAAAGCCGTGGCCGTACATCAGGTAGCTGCTCAAGTGCTGCGGAAGTTGGTCGACCGAGGTCGCGGAAAACCGGTTGCGGGTTTTCAGCAGCCCGAGAAAGTAATTGCTGTGGGTCATCAGCCCATAGTTGTGCACGCTGGGATTGCCCTGGTACACCGCGACAGCATTCTGCCCGTGCTCGGCCTGAATACTCGCCAGGCGCTCGGCCACCAGCGTGAACGCCTCGTCCCAGCCAATGGCCTGCCAGTCGTTTCCCACGCGACGCATCGGTTGGCGCAGGCGGTCGGGATCGTTCTGGATATCCTGCAGGGCCACGGCCTTGGGGCAGATGTGGCCGCGACTGAAGGTGTCCTGCGCATCGCCCTTGATCGAGGTGATCTGCAGGCCGGCATCGTCACTGACGGTGGTTTCGATGGTCAAGCCGCAAATGGCTTCACACAGGTGGCAGGCACGGTGATGAAGCGTCTTGGTCATGGCCATTCTCTGTTTTATTCGCAGGCAACCAAAGGACGGTCGCGGGAATCAAACTATGGGCCGTGATCGAGTGACGCACCAGCGACGTTCGTCCCGTGAATCGGCCGCCATCAGGCCTGCCGATACTGGCCCCGATGCTGGCGACTGGCGGGCCGCAAAACGACCAGTACGTTGGCGCGAACGCCCGACTCGATTGCCAAGGCGCGCGACGGCAGTGTACAAAGGACCCGCTGCTGTCAGGAACCAGGCTTCAAAAGCGCTATTGCGGTCACCCCGTAGCCCCTCCGAATCCCCTAAAAACCGTAGCCCCGTGGCAAGACGCGACATTTAATGTCAATATTGCGCCTTCCCCTATTTCGTCGCCCCGTGCGGCTTACGCCGCAGGTCTCGCCCGTTTTTCAGATAAACCAGGCTTTGAGTATCTGCGGTCCGTTGCAAAAAGGTAGTCAATGATGAGCGCAAGGCACTTTCTCTCCCTGATGGATTGCACGCCCGAAGAGCTGGTCAGCGTGATCCGTCGAGGCATTGAGCTCAAAGACCTGCGTAATCGCGGCGTACTCTTCGAGCCGCTGAAAAATCGCGTCCTGGGGATGATCTTCGAGAAATCCTCGACCCGTACTCGCCTGTCGTTCGAAGCCGGCATGATCCAGCTCGGCGGCCAGGCCATTTTCCTCTCGCCCCGCGATACCCAACTGGGCCGTGGCGAGCCGATCGGCGACTGCGCCATCGTCATGTCGCGCATGCTCGACGCGGTGATGATCCGCACCTTCGCCCACTGCACCCTGACCGAATTCGCCGCCAACTCGCGGGTACCGGTGATCAACGGCCTGTCCGATGACCTGCACCCGTGCCAGTTGCTGGCCGACATGCAGACCTTCCTCGAACATCGCGGCTCGATCCAGGGCAAGACCGTGGCCTGGATCGGCGACGGCAACAACATGTGCAACAGCTATATAGAAGCCGCCATCCAGTTCGACTTCCAGCTGCGCATCGCCTGCCCCGAAGGCTACGAGCCGAACCCGCAGTTCGTCGCGGCGGCCGGTGAGCGCGTGACCATCGTTCGCGATCCGCAGGACGCCGTGCGTGGCGCCCACCTGGTGAGCACCGATGTCTGGACCTCCATGGGCCAGGAAGAAGAAACCGCCAAGCGCCTCAAGCTGTTCGCGCCCTACCAGGTCAATCGCGCCCTGCTCGACCTCGCGGCCGAAGACGTGCTGTTCATGCATTGCCTGCCGGCGCACCGTGGCGAAGAAATCAGCATGGACCTGCTCGACGATGCCCGCTCCGTCGCCTGGGACCAGGCCGAGAACCGCCTGCATGCGCAGAAGGCCCTGCTCGAATTTCTCGTGCCACCGGCGTACCACCACGCATGAGCCATCCATTACTGCTGAACCTGCGCAACCTCGCCTGCGGCTACCAGGACCAACGCGTGGTGCAGAACCTCAATCTGCACCTCAACGCCGGTGATATCGGCTGCCTGCTGGGCTCCTCCGGTTGCGGCAAGACCACTACCCTGCGCGCGATCGCCGGTTTCGAACCGGTGCATGAAGGGGAAATCCAACTGGCGGGGGAAACCATTTCCAGCGCCGGTTTTACCCTTGCGCCGGAGAAACGTCGGATCGGCATGGTGTTCCAGGACTACGCGCTGTTTCCGCACTTGAGCGTGGCGGACAACATCGCCTTCGGCATTCGCAAGCATCCGCAGAAAGACCGGGTCACCGAGGAAATGCTCGAACTGGTCAACCTGAAGAACCTCGGCAAGCGCTATCCCCACGAGCTGTCCGGTGGACAGCAGCAACGGGTGGCCCTGGCCCGAGCGCTGGCACCGGAACCGCAACTGCTGCTGCTCGACGAGCCCTTCTCCAACCTCGATGGTGAATTGCGCCGCAAGCTCAGCCATGAGGTTCGCGATATTCTGAAAAGCCGCGGCACCAGTGCGATCCTGGTGACTCATGACCAGGAAGAAGCCTTCGCCGTCAGCGATCAGGTCGGCGTCTTCAAGGAGGGCCGCCTGGAGCAATGGGATACGCCCTACAACCTGTATCACGAACCGGCGACACCCTTTGTCGCGAGTTTTATCGGCCAGGGCTATTTCATTCGTGGTCAGTTACGCACGCCTGAATCGGTGCAGACCGAGCTCGGTGAATTGCGCGGCAATCGCGCCTACACCTGGCCGGCCGGCGGCGCGGTGGATGTACTGCTGCGTCCGGACGATATCGTCTACGCGCCCGACAGCGCGTTGAAGGCGCGGATCGTCGGCAAGACCTTCCTCGGCGCCTCGACCCTGTACCGCCTGCAACTGCCCACCGGCAGCCAACTGGAGTCGATTTTCCCCAGCCATGCCGACCACGAGGTCGGGGCCGATGTCGGCATTCGCGTAGCGGCCGAACACCTGGTGCTGTTCCAGGCATCGGGCAGTACGGCGGCGCAGATTTCGGCAGTTGAGTCAGGCGTGCGCCGGTACAGCACCGCTAGCTGATTTTTTGTAGGAGCGAACCTGCTCGCGAAGATTGCCAGCACACCGCATCGACTCGGAATGCTCGCGTTATCGTTGGCGATCTTCGCTGGCAAGCCAGCTCCTACACATTCAGCGTACGGCACAAAGCGTCAATTGAGGTGCAACGTGCCGCTGGCCACCAACGTCGCATCGCCACCGATCTTCACCCGCTCACCTTCCAGCCGGCAAATCAACTCCCCACCCCGCGCCGAACACTGGTAGGCCGTCAGGCTGTCCTTGTCCAATTGCTGAGCCCAGTACGGAATCAACAGGCAGTGGGTCGAACCGGTGACTGGGTCTTCATTGATGCCGATCGCCGGCGCAAAAAACCGCGAGACGAAATCATGCCGGTCGCCGCGAGCGGTGACGATCGCGCCCAGCCATGGCAATTTCGCCAGCGCCGCCATGTCCGGTCGACACTCGCGTACCGCCTGCTCCGAGTCCAGCACCACGAACAATTGATTGGTACCCAGCACTTCAACCGGCTGCACCCCGAGCGCCTCGGCGATCTGCGGATTGGCCGCCACAGCGGGCGGTGCGATCGCCGGGAAGTCCAGCCACAGGCGCCCATCTTCGCGCATCACGCTCAATGGCCCGGACTTGCAGACAAAGTCGAGACGCTCGGCCGGCTCCTTGTAGACATTGAACAACACATAAGCGCTGGCCAAGGTCGCATGACCGCACAACGGCACCTCGGTAGTCGGGGTAAACCAGCGGATATGCCAGGCCTGGCCTTCACGCACGACAAACGCGGTCTCGGCCAGGTTATGTTCGGCCGCAATGCGTTGCATCAGCTCATCACTGAGCCAGGCATCGAGCCGATAGACCATCGCCGGATTGCCGCTGAACGGACGGTCACTGAATGCATCGACCTGATGGAAGGCTAACGCCATGATTGCTCTCCTTGTTATGTAGGCAAATGCAAGCATGCAGGACTGAAACGGCGCCAGACAGTGACAGAGAAAGGCGTTTTTCACCATACAGGCTGAGCGTCAGACGCGACCTATATCCGCGAACTTGCCCTGGGTATGTTCAGCCAGCACTGAAGCCGCCAATTCAACCTCCAGCCCACGACGTCCGGCACTCACATGAATCGTCGCAAAGCCCTGGGCGCTGCTGTCGATAAAGGTACGCAGGCGTTTCTTCTGCCCCAACGGGCTGATGCCACCCAACAGGTAACCCGTCGCCCGCTGCGCCGCCGCCGGGTCGGCCATCTCGACCTTCTTCACCCCTGCGGCATGGGCCAGCGCCTTGAGATCGAGGCTGCCCGCGACGGGCACCACTGCCACCAGCAATTCGGCTTTTTCACTGGCTGCCAGCAGCGTCTTGAACACCTGCGCTGGATCCAGACCGAGTTTTTCCGCCGCCTCCAGGCCATAGGACGCCGACTTTGGATCATGTTCGTAACTGTGCACACGATGTTCGGCGCGAACTTTTTTCAGCAGGTCCAATGCGGGGGTCATGGCAGCTCCAAGCCTGGCGAATGAGAAAAATGCTGGGCCGGATTCTAGGCCATCGCAGGCCAAAAGGCTCTACGCAGAGGCCCAAAACCTGGGGCCACAACCAACAGCACAGGGCCGCGAGGGCTGATTCAAACTGTAGGACACTCGCCCATTCATCCGGCGAATAGTTCTATTGTGACCGACAGTTCACTTTCGACCTTTGACAGCAGCGTTTCTTGTCTATATTTTTTCGAATCTGAATAATATGCGAAGATTCCTACGCGACACCCCAGCAGTAAGCCTGGAAAAGGATGGGGATCCTGCCCAGGTGAAAATCGCGCCCTGCCCCTGTCGGGTGTGCGCAGACAACAACAAAAAACGAGGTTTTCAATGACGACTGCTTTACACCAACCCACGCTCTCGAGCCAATGCATGGCCGAGTTCCTGGGCACTGCCCTGCTCATCTTTTTCGGTACCGGTTGTGTCGCCGCGCTCAAGGTCGCGGGCGCCAGCTTTGGCTTGTGGGAAATCAGCATCATCTGGGGCGTCGGCGTGAGCATGGCGATCTACCTCACCGCGGGCGTTTCCGGTGCCCACCTGAATCCGGCCGTGAGCATCGCCCTGAGCATTTTCACCGACTTTGAAAAGCGCAAACTGCCGTTCTACATACTCGCGCAGATCGCCGGCGCCTTCTGCGGGGCATTGTTGGTTTACACGCTCTACAGCAACCTGTTCTTCGATTTCGAACAGACCCACCACATGGTACGTGGCAGCCAGGCGAGCCTGGAGTTGGCCTCGGTATTCTCGACCTTTCCCAACCCGGTGCTGTCTACCAGCCAGGCCTTTTTGGTGGAGATGATCATCACCGCGATCCTGATGGGCGTGATCATGTCCCTGACCGACGATAACAACGGCTTGCCCAAGGGCCCGCTGGCGCCGCTGCTGATTGGCCTGTTGATCGCCGTGATCGGCAGCTCGATGGGCCCGCTGACCGGCTTCGCGATGAACCCGGCGCGGGACTTCGGCCCTAAACTCATGACGTTCTTTGCGGGCTGGGGTGAAGTCTCCCTGACGGGCGGCCGAGATATCCCGTACTTCCTGATTCCGATTTTCGCGCCGATTGTCGGTGCATGCCTTGGCGCCGCCGCCTATCGCGGGCTGATTGCCCGTCACCTGCCGGGCGCCGAAGCCGCTACAACAGATGCACAAACAGCCATTGATGGCAAAGCTCGAATTTCCTGATAGCGGCGGCGCGTGATCCTGCCCAGAATTGATTACGCGCTCCGATCCACTTCCTTATTTCGTCCAAGGCAATCGACATGACCGACACACAGAATAAGAACTACATCATTGCCCTCGATCAGGGTACGACCAGCTCGCGAGCGATCATCTTCGATCGTGACGCCAACGTGGTCTGCACCGCCCAACGTGAATTCGCCCAGCATTACCCGCAGGCCGGCTGGGTCGAACATGATCCAATGGAAATCTTCGCCACCCAGAGCGCAGTGATGGTCGAGGCCCTGGCGCAAGCTGGCCTGCACCATGATCAGGTCGCGGCCATCGGCATCACCAACCAACGTGAAACCACCGTGGTCTGGGACAAGACTTCCGGCCGGCCGATCTACAACGCCATCGTCTGGCAGTGCCGACGTAGCACCGAAATCTGCGAGCAGCTCAAACGTGACGGCCACGAGCAATACATCAGCGAAACCACTGGCCTGGTCACCGACCCGTACTTCTCCGGCACCAAGCTGAAATGGATCCTCGACAACGTCGAAGGCAGCCGCGAGCGCGCGCGCAACGGTGAGTTGCTATTTGGCACCGTCGACAGCTGGCTGATCTGGAAATTCAGCGGCGGCAAGACCCACGTCACCGACTACACCAACGCCTCGCGCACCCTGCTTTTCAACATCCACACGCTTGAGTGGGATGCGAAGATGCTCGAGCTGCTGGACATCCCTCGCGAGATGTTGCCGGAAGTGAAATCCTCGTCGCAAATCTACGGCCACACCAAGAGCGGCATCGCCATCGGCGGTATCGCCGGCGACCAGCAGGCCGCCCTGTTCGGCCAGATGTGCGTTGAGCCAGGCCAGGCGAAAAACACCTACGGCACCGGCTGCTTCCTGTTGATGAACACCGGCAGCAAGGCGGTGAAATCCAGCCACGGCATGCTCACTACCATCGCCTGCGGCCCCCGCGGCGAAGTGGCTTATGCCCTGGAAGGCGCGGTATTCAACGGCGGCTCCACCGTGCAGTGGTTGCGCGACGAGTTGAAGATCATCAATGACGCCCACGACACCGAGTACTTCGCCAACAAGGTCAAGGACAGCAACGGTGTCTACCTGGTGCCGGCCTTCACCGGTCTTGGCGCGCCGTACTGGGACCCCTACGCCCGTGGTGCGCTGTTCGGCCTGACCCGTGGCGTACGCGTCGACCACATCATTCGTGCAGCGCTGGAGTCGATTGCCTACCAGACCCGCGACGTACTCGATGCCATGCAACAGGACGCCGGCGAACGCCTCAAGGCCCTGCGCGTGGATGGCGGCGCGGTAGCCAACAACTTCCTCATGCAATTCCAGGCCGATATTCTCGGCACCCAGGTCGAGCGCCCGCAGATGCGCGAAACCACCGCCCTCGGCGCGGCGTACCTGGCGGGCCTGGCCTGCGGCTTCTGGGGCAGCCTCGACGAATTGCGCGGCAAGGCGGTGATCGAACGCGAGTTCGAGCCGCAACTGGACGAAGCGGCGAAGGAAAAACTCTACGCTGGCTGGAAAAAAGCGGTCAGTCGGACACGCGAATGGGAACCCCACGAAGGCGCTGAATAAGCCATCCAGCGGACTCGTATCGGCATGTAACTGGTCGGCAGCAGATTCCTGCGGCATCATGGGCAAATTTTGCACGGCAGCCCAAAGGACGCCCATGAATCTGCCTCCCCGTCAGCAGCAAATTCTCGAACTGGTCCGCGAGCGCGGCTATGTCAGCATCGAGGAAATGGCCCAACTGTTCGTTGTCACCCCGCAGACCATCCGCCGCGATATCAATCAACTGGCCGAAGACAATCTGCTGCGTCGCTACCATGGCGGCGCAGCCTATGACTCCAGCGTCGAAAACACCGCCTACGCCATGCGCGCGGACCAGATGCGCGACGAGAAACAGCGGATCGGCGAAGCCATCGCCCGGCAGATCCCCGATCACGCCTCGCTGTTCATCAATATCGGCACCACCACCGAATCCATCGCCCGGGCGCTGCTCAACCACAGCCACCTGAAGATCATCACCAATAACCTGCACGTGGCCTCGATGCTCAGCGCCAAGGACGACTTCGATGTCCTGCTGACCGGCGGCACTGTGCGCCGCGATGGTGGCGTGGTTGGCCAGGCCAGTGTCGACTTCATCAATCAGTTCAAGGTTGACTACGCCCTGGTCGGCATCAGCGGCATTGACGAAGATGGCAGCCTGCTCGACTTCGACTATCAGGAAGTACGGGTCTCCCAGGCGATCATTGCCAATGCCCGGCAGGTGATTCTCGCCGCCGACTCAAGCAAATTCGGGCGCAACGCCATGATTCGCCTGGGTCCCATCAGCCTGGTCGACTGCCTGGTCACCGATCAGCAACCGGTGCCTGCACTGGCTCAACTGCTCAACCAGCACAAGATCCGCCTGGAAGTCGTTTAACCCTCCCCTCCCGTCCATGCTCCCTCCCGGGAGCATGTCGCGGCATTTCATGTTCGAAAATTTTCCTTTACCTGCCCTGCGATGAGTTTTTTCAATCGAAGGCGACTGGCTGTGGGCGTATTTATCGGCTACCATTTTCACAAATGAACATTAATGTTCGAATTCCAATACAGATAATCAAAATGCCTGAGGCTTGCCGATGCCCACTTCTTCCCTGACGCCCCCACTCGCCGAGGTCTATGACGTTGCCGTAATCGGTGGCGGCATCAATGGCGTCGGGATTGCAGCAGATGCCGCAGGCCGCGGGCTTTCGGTGTTCCTTTGCGAAAAGGACGACCTGGCCAGCCACACCTCGTCCGCCAGCAGCAAGTTGATCCATGGCGGGCTGCGCTACCTCGAACATTACGAGTTCCGCCTGGTGCGCGAAGCCCTGGCCGAACGGGAAGTCCTGTTGCGCAAGGCCCCGCACATCGTCAAGCAGATGCGCTTCGTGCTGCCGCACCGCCCGCACCTGCGTCCGGCCTGGATGATTCGCGCCGGCCTGTTCCTGTATGACAACCTGGGCAAGCGCGAACAGCTCGCCGGCTCGAAAAGCCTCAAGTTCGGCGCCGACAGCGCATTGAAAAGCGAAATCACCAAGGGTTTCGAGTACTCCGATTGCTGGGTCGACGACGCCCGCCTGGTGGTACTCAACGCCATGGCCGCCCGCGAAAAGGGGGCTCACATCCACACCCAGACCCGTTGTGTCAGCGCCCGTCGCAGCAAGGGCCTGTGGCACCTGCATCTGGAGCGCGCCGATGGCAGCCTGCTGTCGATCCGCGCAAAGGCGCTGGTCAACGCCGCCGGCCCGTGGGTGGCCAAGTTCATCCGCGATGACCTGAAGATGGAGTCGCCCTATGGCATCCGCCTGATCCAGGGCAGCCACCTGATCGTGCCGAAACTGTATGAAGGCGAACACGCGCACATCCTGCAAAACGAAGATCAGCGCATCGTCTTCACCATTCCCTACCTCAACCACTTCACCTTGATCGGCACCACCGATCGCGAATACACCGGCGATCCGGCCAAGGTGGCGATTACCGAAGGCGAGACCGACTACCTGATCAAGGTGGTCAATGCGCACTTCAAGAAACAGATCAGCCGTGACGACATCCTGCACACCTATTCCGGTGTTCGTCCGCTGTGCAACGACGAATCCGACAACCCTTCGGCCGTGACCCGCGACTACACCCTGGCACTGTCCGGCAATGGCGAAGAGGCACCGTTGCTGTCGGTGTTCGGCGGCAAGCTGACCACCTACCGCAAACTGGCCGAGTCAGCCATGGCACAGTTGGCGCCGTATTTCACCCAGATGAAATCGAGCTGGACCGCCCAGGCCACCCTGCCTGGCGGCGAGGACATGAGCACCCCGCAGGCGTTGTGCGCGTTGATTCGCGACAAGTACGACTGGGTCCCGACGGAAATTGCCCGGCGCTGGGCAACTACTTATGGCAGCCGCACCTGGCGCATGCTCGAAGGCGTCGAAAACCTCGACGACCTGGGCGAACACCTGGGCGGCGGGCTGTACAGCCGTGAAGTCGACTACCTGTGCAGTGATGAATGGGCCACCACCGCCCACGATATCCTCTGGCGGCGCAGCAAGCTGGGCTTGTTCACTACCGCCGACGAGCAGGCCAGCGTGCAGCGCTACCTGGACAAGGTGCAGGTCAACCGCAGCAAGATCGAAGCTGCCTGAGCGACTCCAGCCGATAAAAACCAAGCCCCCGGATCCCGCGACCCGGGGGCTTTTTACATCCTGTAAAACATACCCATGGCGAATGCATTCGGTTTTCCGAACGCGACCCGGCAGTCAATTCGGTTAACCGGACCAAATGTCCGCATTTATCCCGCCACAAATATTTAATATCCTTATAAATCAGTAGCTTGAGCTTTTACTACTGGGCTGGCACGACTCATGCTCTACACTCTGCACGAATGCCTGATGTGCCAACACTTCAGGAGCCCGACAGGCATTCCGCTGCACAAGAGGACCGAAGAACTGGTCCCATAAAAAAAACAATGTCGAGGAAAATTTGATGCGTATCGTTCCCCACATCCTGGGCGCAGCCATTGCTGCCGCACTGATCAGCACGCCAGTTTTCGCCGCCGAGCTCACCGGCACTCTGAAGAAGATCAAAGAGTCCGGCACCATCACCCTGGGCCACCGCGACGCTTCCATCCCGTTTTCCTACATTGCAGATGCTTCCGGCAAACCGGTCGGCTACTCCCACGACATCCAGTTGGCCGTCGTCGAAGCGCTGAAAAAAGACCTGGACATGCCGGACCTGAAGGTCAAGTACAACCTGGTGACTTCGCAAACCCGTATTCCGCTGGTGCAAAACGGCACCGTGGACCTGGAATGCGGCTCCACCACCAACAACGTCGAGCGTCAGCAGCAAGTTGACTTCTCCGTCGGCATCTTCGAAATCGGTACCCGTCTGCTGTCCAAAAAGGACTCGACCTACAAGGATTTCGCTGACCTGAAAGGCAAGAACGTCGTGACCACCGCGGGCACCACGTCCGAGCGCATCCTCAAGTCGATGAACGCCGACAAGCAGATGGGCATGAATGTCATCTCGGCCAAAGACCACGGCGAATCGTTCCAGATGCTGGAATCGGGCCGCGCGGTAGCCTTCATGATGGACGACGCGCTGCTGGCCGGTGAAATGGCCAAGGCCAAGAAGCCAACCGACTGGGCCGTGACCGGTACCCCACAGTCGTTCGAAATCTACGGCTGCATGGTTCGCAAGGGCGATGCTTCGTTCAAGAAGGCAGTGGACGACGCCATCGTCGCCACCTACAAGTCGGGCGAGATCACCAAGATCTACGACAAATGGTTCCTGCAGCCAATCCCGCCAAAAGGCCTGAACCTGAACTTCCCGATGAGCGACGAGCTCAAGGCCCTGATCGCCACGCCGACCGACAAAGCGGCTGACGACAAGAAATCCTGATTTCTGACTAACCTTATCTCCTGAAAGGGCGCCTGCCCTTCCAGGAGACTGTCACTACCTGCTGGCATTTTTGGAAACACTCGAACCGGTGGCTGTCGAGCCGCTCGCGTGTGCCTGGCTGTCACGCCAGGAGGGAACGGAGTTCCCCCAGGCAGGTGCTTGAACATCGATTGATCTGAGGGGAGACCCTAATGAATTACAACTGGGATTGGGGCGTGTTCTTCAAGTCCACCGGCGTGGGCAGCGAGACCTATCTCGACTGGTTCATTTCCGGGCTGGGCTGGACCATCGCCATTGCTATCGTGGCCTGGATCATTGCATTGCTGCTGGGCTCGATACTGGGCGTGATGCGCACCGTGCCGAACCGGATCGTAGCCGGCATCGCGACCTGCTACGTCGAACTGTTCCGTAACGTACCGCTGCTGGTCCAGCTGTTCATCTGGTACTTCCTGGTGCCCGACCTGCTGCCGCAGAACCTGCAGGACTGGTACAAGCAGGACCTCAACCCGACCACCTCGGCCTACCTGAGCGTTGTTGTGTGCCTGGGCCTGTTCACCGCCGCCCGCGTCTGCGAACAAGTACGTACCGGTATCCAGGCGCTGCCACGTGGCCAGGAATCCGCTGCCCGTGCCATGGGCTTCAGCCTGCCGCAGATCTACTGGAACGTGCTGCTGCCCCAGGCCTACCGGATCATTATTCCGCCGCTCACCTCGGAATTTCTCAACGTCTTCAAGAACTCGTCCGTCGCCTCGCTGATCGGCCTGATGGAGTTGCTCGCGCAAACCAAACAGACCGCCGAGTTCTCCGCCAACCTGTTCGAAGCCTTCACCCTGGCCACCCTGATCTACTTCACCCTGAACATGAGCCTGATGCTGCTGATGCGCCTGGTCGAGAAGAAAGTCGCAGTGCCCGGCCTGATCTCCGTGGGGGGTAAATAATGGAACTCGATTTCAGTGGCATCATCCCGGCCATTCCCGGTCTGTGGAACGGCATGGTGATGACCCTCAAGCTGATGGCGCTCGGCGTCGTTGGCGGGTTGATCATCGGTACTGTGCTGGCCTTGATGCGCTTGTCCCACAACAAGCTGCTGTCGAACTTTGCCGGTGCCTACGTCAACTATTTCCGTTCGATTCCGCTGCTGCTGGTGATCACCTGGTTCTACCTGGCGGTCCCGTTCGTGCTGCGCTGGATCACCGGCGAAGACACGCCGATCGGCGCCTTCACCTCGTGCATCGTGGCCTTCATGATGTTTGAAGCCGCGTACTTCTGCGAAATCGTCCGGGCTGGCGTGCAGTCGATCCCCAAGGGCCAGATGGGTGCAGCCAAGGCCCTGGGCATGACCTACGGCCAGATGATGCGCCTGATCATCCTGCCGCAGGCGTTCCGCAAGATGACGCCGTTGTTGCTGCAACAGAGCATCATCCTGTTCCAGGACACCTCGCTGGTCTATACCGTCGGCCTGGTGGACTTCCTCAACGCATCGCGCGCCAGTGGCGACATCATTGGCCGCTCCAATGAGTTCCTGGTATTCGCCGGTCTCGTGTACTTCATCATCAGCTTTGCCGCCTCGCAGCTGGTCAAGCGTCTGCAAAAAAGGTTCGCCGTATGATCTCTATCAAGAACATCAACAAGTGGTATGGGGACTTCCAGGTGCTGACTGACTGCAGCACCGACGTCAAGAAAGGTGAGGTGATCGTGGTCTGCGGCCCGTCGGGCTCCGGCAAGTCGACCCTGATCAAGTGTGTCAACGCCCTGGAACCGTTCCAGAAAGGCGATATCGTGGTCGATGGCACCTCGATTGCCGACCCGAAGACCAACCTGCCGAAACTGCGTTCGCGGGTGGGCATGGTGTTCCAGCATTTCGAGCTGTTCCCGCACCTGACCATCACCGAAAACCTGACCATCGCGCAGATCAAGGTCCTTGGCCGCAGCAAGGAAGAGGCGACCAAGAAAGGCCTGCAGTTGCTCGACCGGGTCGGCCTTTCGGCGCACGCCCACAAGCACCCTGGCCAGCTCTCCGGTGGTCAGCAGCAGCGTGTGGCAATCGCCCGCGCCCTGGCCATGGACCCGATCGTCATGCTGTTCGACGAACCGACCTCGGCCCTCGACCCGGAAATGGTCAACGAAGTACTGGACGTGATGGTGCAACTGGCCCACGAAGGCATGACCATGATGTGCGTGACCCACGAAATGGGCTTTGCGCGCAAAGTGGCAGACCGAGTGATCTTCATGGACGCCGGCAAAATCATCGAGGACTGCCCGAAAGAAGAGTTCTTCGGCGACATCAACGCCCGCGCCGAACGCACCCAGCACTTCCTCAACAAGATTTTGCAGCACTAAGCGATACACACAAACCCTGTAGGAGCGGGCTTGCCCGCGAAGACGGCAGCACATTCAACGGCAATGTGTCTGACACACCGCCATCGCGACGGTTCGACGCCTCGACAAGCTCGCTCCTACAGGGGGGCTGTGGCGGCTTTACAAGTGTTGTGGTTGACCCAAGGCAACTGTGATGAAATGCGACCCCAATCTTTATCGCGCCGCACCGCCATCACTTGCCGTGAAACCTCGTCTGATTCGCCATTTGTTCCTGCCGCCGCTGATCATCCTGATGATGAGCGCCCTGGGCTACCTCGGCTTCTGGGTCAGCGAGCACAACGGCATTCGCAGCCTCGGCGAAAACGGCCAACGCCAGCTCGAACTGCACGCCCGTGCGGTCGAAAGCGAAATCAGCAAATACACCTACCTGCCCAGCCTGCTGGAACTCGAATCCAGTGTTTCGCAACTGCTGGCCGAGCCAACGCCGGAACACCGGCAAGCGGTCAATACCTACCTTGAAGGCCTGAACCGGCGTAGCCGCAGTCGGGCTATCTACGTGATGGACACCACCGGCCGGGTGCTGGCCACCAGCAACTGGCGCGACGTCGACAGTTACCTCGGCGAAGACCTGTCCTTCCGTGCCTACTTCCAGAACGCCGTACGCGGCCAGCCCGGCCGCTTCTACGGGATCGGCAGTACCAACGGCGAGCCCGGCTACTACCTGGCCCACGGTCTCGAAGAACAGGGCAAGATCATCGGTGTCGCGGTGGTCAAGGTGCGCCTCGAAGCCCTCGAGGAACGCTGGCAGCGCGCGCGCCTGGAGGCGTTCGTCAGCGACGAGAACGGCATCATCATTCTCTCCAGCGATCCGGCGCGCCGCCTCAAGGCCGTACGCCCCCTGAGCGACGACACCAAGGAACGCCTGGCCCGCAGCCTGCAATACTACTGGTTCACCCTCAACGAACTGGAACCGCTGGCCCGTGAGCGCCTGGCCGAGGGCATGGAAAAACTCACCTTCCCGGCCAATGCCGAGGTGGTGTCCGACGGTGAAGCCATCAGCTACCTGTCACAGACCCGCCCGCTCAGTGACACGCCGTGGAACTTCACCCTGCTGACGCCGCTGCAAGACCTGCGGCGCGAAGCCATCAACCAGGGCATCCTGATGGCCGTGGCCTTCGCCCTGGTCGCGTTCCTGCTGATTGCCTGGAACGAGCGGCGCAAGGTCATCGCCACCCGCCTCGCCGCCCGGGAAGCCCTGCAGGAAGCCAACAGTCAACTGGAGCGACGGATTACCGAACGCACCAGCGACCTGCGCGCCAGCAACGAACGCCTCAAGGGGCAGATTCGCGAGCGGCGCCTGGCCGAAGAAACCCTGCGCCGCGCCCAGGACGAACTGATCCAGGCCGGCAAGCTGGCCGCCATCGGCCAGATGTCTACCAGCATCGCCCACGAATTGAACCAACCGCTGGCGGCCCTGCGCACGTTGTCGGGCAATACCGTGCGTTTCCTCGAACGCGGGCAACTGGACATCGCCAGTGCCAACCTGAAGACCATCAACGAATTGATCGATCGCATGGGCCGCATCACCGCCAGCCTGCGCTCCTTTGCCCGGCGCGGCGACGACAAGGGCCAGGCCAGCCTCGGCAAGGCCGTGGACGCCGCCCTGCAATTGCTCGCCGCACGCCTGGAAGGCAGTCACCTGCAGATCCATCGAGCGTTCACCGACCAGCAAGTGCAGATCGACCAGACGCGCCTCGAGCAAATCCTCGTCAACCTGATCGGCAACGCCCTCGACGCCATGCAGGCGCAACCGCAGCCCGAACTGTGGCTTGAAGGCGAATTGGTCGAGAGCAAGTACCGCCTGCGCGTTCGCGACAATGGCCACGGCATCGACGCCGAGGCGCGCAAGCATCTGTTCGAACCGTTTTTCACCACCAAACCCGGCGAGCAGGGGCTGGGCCTCGGCCTGACCCTCTCGGCGAGCCTGGCCGCCGCCACCGGCGGCAGCCTCGGCGTCGAACACCCGGCCAGTGGTGGTACCGCTTTCGTTCTCGGTTTACCGTTGGTAAGCCCTTATCCTGCCGAGCCGATATGAACAACGACTTAACTGTGCTGATCGTCGAAGACGATCCCCATGTCCTGCTCGGATGCCAGCAGGCCCTGGCCCTGGAAGACATCCCCTGCACCGGTGTCGGTAGCGCCGAAGCGGCCCTGGCACTGGTCGGCGACAACTTCGCCGGGATCGTCATCAGTGACATTCGCCTGCCCGGCATCGATGGCCTGGAACTGCTCGGCCGTCTCAAGGCCCGCGACCGCAGCCTGCCGGTGGTGCTGATCACCGGTCACGGCGACATCTCCATGGCGGTCGACGCCATGCAGAAAGGCGCCTACGACTTCATGGAGAAACCCTTCTCCCCTGAACGCCTGGTGGACGTCGCCCGCCGCGCCCTGGAGCAACGCAGCCTGGCCCGGGAAGTCAGCTCGTTGCGCCGCCAGTTGGCCGAGCGTGACTCCCTTGAAGGACGGATCATCGGCCGCTCGCCGGCCATGCAGCACCTGCGCGAATTGATCGCCAACGTCGGCGATACCTCGGCCAACGTGCTGATCGAAGGCGAGACCGGCACCGGCAAGGAACTGGTTGCCCGCTGCCTGCACGACTTCAGTCGGCGCCAGGCTCAACCTTTCGTCGCCCTGAACTGCGGCGGCTTGCCGGAGAACCTGTTCGAAAGCGAAATCTTCGGCCACGAAGCCAACGCCTTCACCGGTGCCGGCAAACGGCGAATCGGCAAGATCGAACACGCCAACGGCGGCACCCTGTTCCTCGATGAAGTGGAAAGCATGCCGTTGCCGCTGCAGATCAAACTGCTGCGGGTCCTGCAGGAGCGCACCCTCGAACGCCTGGGTTCGAACCAGAGCGTGGCAGTCGACTGCCGGGTGATTGCCGCCACCAAGTCCGACCTCGACGAACTGGGACGCGCCGGGCAGTTTCGCAGCGACCTGTATTACCGCCTCAACGTGGTAACCCTGGAACTGCCGCCGCTGCGCGAGCGCCGCGAAGACATCCTGCAATTGTTCGAGCACTTTCTGCAGCAGTCGTCCCTGCGCTTCGACCGGGCTGCGCCCGAGCTGGATAACCAGACCCTGTCGAACCTGATGAGCCACGACTGGCCGGGCAACGTGCGTGAACTGCGCAACGTCGCCGAGCGTTTCGCCCTCGGCCTGCCGGCGTTCAAGAAATCTGGAAATACTGGTGCAGCCCAGGGCCTGGCGTTTTCCGAAGCGGTGGAAGCCTTCGAGCGCAACCTGCTCAACGACGCCCTGCAGCGCAGCGGTGGCAACCTGACCCAGGCCAGCCTGGAATTGGGCATGGCCAAGACCACGCTGTTCGACAAGGTCAAGAAGTACGGCCTCAGCCACTAACCCGCAGCGAGCATACCCATGGATCTGTTATTGAAAGCGGCACTGGGTGCCGCCGTGGTGGTGATTCTCGCCGCACTGGCCAAGACCAGGAACTACTACATCGCCGGGCTGGTGCCATTGTTCCCGACCTTCGCCCTGATTGCCCACTACATCGTCGGCAAGGGCCGCTCGCTGGACGACCTGAAGACCACCATCGTCTTCGGCATGTGGTCGATCATTCCCTACTTCGTCTACCTCGCGACCCTGTACGTGATGGTCGACAAGATGCGCCTGGAAGCATCGCTGGCGGTGGCCGCGGTGGCCTGGTTGATGGCCGCGACCGTGCTGGTCAGCGTCTGGGTCAGGGTCCACGCCTGAGACGTCAGAGCAGGTTGATCCCGCGCACAGGCTCGATCTGCGCCCAATGCGAAGTGTCCTCGCGGTGCTGCTGCAGATAGGGCAACACCGCTGCCAGCAACGGCGCCTTGAACGCCTCCTGGAAACGGTGGGCGAGCCCTGGAATCAGTTTCAACTGGCTGCCCTGGATGTGCGCCGCCAGATGAATCCCGTGCATCACCGGCAGCAGCGGATCGGCGGTGCCATGCACCACCAGGGTCGGCACCCGCAGTTGATTGAGCAAGGTAACCCGACTCGGCTCGGCGAGGATCGCCATGATCTGGCGCTTCACCCCCTCCGGGTTGAACGCCCGGTCATAGGACTGCGCCGCCTGCTGCAGCAACGCCTGGCGATCATCAGTGACTTGCGGACTGCCCAGCGCCGCGAGCAAATCGGCCTGCTGCTCCAGCGCCACTTCGCGGTTCGGCGCACTGCGTCGCGAGAGCAATTGCACCAGCGCCGCGTTCGGCGCCGGCAAGCCTTCGGCACCGGAACTGCTCATGATCAACGTCAGGCTCTCGACCCGCTGCGGCGCCATCGCGGCCAGATGCTGGGCGATCATCCCGCCCATGCTCGCGCCCAGCACGTGGAACTGCTCGACATGCAGGCCGTCCATCAAGCCCAGGGCATCGTCGGCCATGTCGGTCAGGGTGTAGGGCGCCGAAACCGGCAAACCGAGCTTGTAGCGCAATGCCTCGAAGGTCAGGTTGGCGCTGGCCGGAGCCTGGCGCCAGGTCGACAGGCCGACGTCGCGGTTGTCGTAGCGGATCACCCGAAAGCCCTGCTCACAGAGCGCCACCACCACTTCGTCCGGCCAGTGGATCAATTGCCCGCCCAGGCCCATCACCAGCAGCAACGCCGGATCCGACGCCCGCCCGATGCTCTGGTACGCCAGGCTGACCTGAGCCAGATCGACGCGCTCGACAGGAACGTCGACGTCGCAACGCGAGGCCGCCAGGACTGGCAGGCCGAACAACAGCGCGGCGAGAAAGAAGATTTTTGAAAAGAAACCAGCACCCATGAAAAAACACCAAAACGCAGAACCCCAGTAGAGCGCGAGTCTGATGATGTTTGTTCAAGCGCGCTGCCACAGTTGCGTGACAGTTTGATGAAGGGCGCCGAACGGTCATGGCTGACCATGACCGCTTACCCTGCTTAGGCCAGCTGACTGCGCAATTGCCGCGCCGCCGCCACCATGTTCACCAGCGCCGCCTCGGTCTCCGGCCAGCCGCGGGTTTTCAGGCCGCAATCCGGGTTGACCCACAGCCGCTCGGCCGGGATGCGCTGCACAGCCTTGGTCATCAGCTTGACCATCTCGGCAGTGTCCGGCACCCGTGGCGAGTGAATGTCATAGACGCCCGGGCCGATGTCGTTCGGGTAATCGAACGCCTTGAAGGCTTCCAGCAACTCCATGTCCGATCGCGAGGTTTCGATGGTGATCACGTCGGCGTCCATGGCCGCGATGGCTTCGATCACGTCGTTGAATTCGCTGTAGCACATGTGGGTGTGGATCTGGGTTTCGTCCCGCACGCCGCTGGCACTCAGGCGGAACGCCTCCACCGCCCACTCCAGGTATTCCGGCCATTGCGCCCGGCGCAGCGGCAGGCCCTCACGGAACGCCGCTTCGTCGATCTGCACGATCTTGATCCCGGCGGCTTCCAGGTCCAGCACTTCGTCACGCAGGGCCAGGGCCAGTTGTTGCGCCTGGACTTTGCGCGAGACATCTTCACGGGGGAAGGACCACATCAGCATGGTCACGGGACCGGTGAGCATGCCTTTCATGACCTTGTCGGTCTGCTGCTGGGCGTAGCTGATCCACTCGACGGTCATCGCCTGCGGACGGCTCAGGTCGCCATAAATGACGGCAGGTTTCACGCAGCGTGAACCGTAGCTCTGGACCCAACCGAACCGGGTGAACAGGTAGCCATCGAGTTGCTCGGCGAAGTACTCGACCATGTCGTTGCGCTCGGCTTCACCGTGCACCAGCACGTCCAGCCCGAGGCGCTCCTGGATCTGCACGGCGTGACGGATTTCGTGGCGCATGGCATCGGTGTAATCGTTGGCCGACAGCTTGCCCTGCTTGAACGCCTGACGCGCCAGGCGGATCGATCCGGTCTGCGGGAACGAACCAATGGTGGTGGTCGGAAAGGCCGGCAACTTCAGGCGAGCGCGTTGCTGTTCAATACGTTTGGCAAAGGGCGAATGACGTTGGCTGTCGGCAGCGGTGACCGCATTGATCCGCTGTTGCACCTCGGCCTTGTGAATCCGCGGCGACTCCGCACGGCTGGCGGCAATCGCCCGGCTCTCGGCCAGCGCGCTTTGCACCCTGGCGGCCTGCGGATCGTTCAAGGCATCACGCAGCACCGCGATTTCGCCGCACTTCTGCACGGCAAAGGCCAGCCAGCTTTTCAGTTCCGGATCGAGCTTGTCTTCGCGCTCCAGATCCACCGGGCTGTGCAGCAGCGAGCAGGAACTGCTGACCCACAGGTTGTCGCCAAAGCGCTCCTGGGCAAATTGCAGCTGCGCCAGCACCGGCTCCAGCTCGCAGCGCCAGACGTTGCGCCCGTTGACCAGGCCGACCGAGAGAATCTTGTAGGTCGGCAGGCGATCGAGCACATGCAGCAGTTGGTCGGGCGCGCGCACGGCGTCGATGTGCAGGCCCTGCACTGGCAGGCCGACCGCCAGCCCGAGGTTGTCCTGCAGGCCGCTGAAGTAGGTCGCCAGGAGCTTTTTCAACGGCGAGTACTGGAGGATGTGATAAGCCCGTTCGAAGGCGCTCTTCCAGGCCTGGGGCAAATCGAGGGTGAGGATCGGTTCGTCGATCTGCACCCACTCCACCCCCTGGGCCGCCAGGCGGCCAAGGATTTCGTTGTACAGCGGCAGCAGGCGCTCCAGCAGGTCGAGCTTGTCGAAGGCGTTGCCCTTGGCCTTGCCCAGCCACAGGTAAGTCAGCGGGCCGATGATCACTGGCTTGACGGTATGGCCCAGGGCCTTGGCTTCCTCGACTTCGTCGAACAGTTGTTCCCAGCTCAGGCTGAACTGCTGATCGGCGTTGAACTCCGGGACCAGGTAGTGGTAGTTGGTGTCGAACCACTTCGTCAGTTCCTGGGCGTATTGCGCCGTACCGTGTTCCGCGCAGCAGCCGGTGCTGGCACCACGGGCCATGGCGAACAGGGTGTCGAGGGTCGGCAGACCGCGCTCGTCGCGGGTGCTGTCGAAACGCTCGGGGATCACCCCGAAAGCCAGCGAATGGCTCAGCACCTGGTCGTACCAGGCGAAGTCGCCGACCGGCAGCAGGTCGATGCCGGCGTCTTTCTGCAACTGCCAGTGGCTGGCGCGTAGTTGCCGGCCAACGCTGTGCAGGGCCTGCTGGTCGAGGTCGCCCTTCCAGTAGGCTTCGAGGGCTTTTTTCAGTTCGCGGTCGGCGCCGATGCGTGGAAAACCGAGGGTGTGGGCCAAAGCCATGGTGAATTGCTCCCTGTAAAAGATGGCCTATTGTCGACAGCCGAGCCATCATGAGACAAACTCAACGTTTTCGTGTTGATCATAAAATTTATTCATGGAGGCCACGGTGCTCGAAATCCGTCACCTGAAGACCCTGCACGCCCTGCGCGAAGCCGACAGCCTGGTCGAAGCCGCCGAACGCCTGCACCTGACCCAGTCCGCCCTGTCCCACCAGTTCAAGGAACTGGAGGAGCGCATGGGCATGCCGCTGTTCGTGCGCAAGACCAAGCCGGTGCGCTTCACCAGCGCCGGCCTGCGTCTGCTGCAACTGGCCGATGCCACACTGCCGCTGCTGCGCGCCGCCGAACGCGACATCGCGCGGCTGGCAGGCGGCACCGCCGGGCGCCTGCACATGGCCATTGAATGCCACAGCTGCTTCCAGTGGCTGATGCCGACCATCGACCAATTTCGCGACGCCTGGCCGGAAGTCGAACTGGACCTGGCCTCGGGCTTCTCCTTCGCCCCCCTGCCCGCCCTGGCCCGTGGCGACCTCGACCTGGTGGTGACCTCCGACCCGCTGGACCTGGCCGGGATCACCTACGTGCCGCTGTTCACTTATGAAGCCATGCTCGCCGTGGCCAACCAGCATCGCCTCGCCAGCAAGCCCTTCATCGTCGCCGAAGACCTGCTCAGCGAAACCCTGATCACCTACCCGGTGGAACGCGACCGCCTGGACATCTTCACCCGCTTCCTCGAGCCGGCCGACATCGAGCCCGCACAAGTGCGCACCTCGGAACTCACGGTGATGATGATGCAACTGGTGGCCAGCGGCCGCGGCGTCTGCGGCATGCCGCACTGGGCGCTGCATGAATACAGTTCACGGGGTTATGTGAAGGCCAAGCGCCTGGGCGAGAAAGGACTGTTCGCTACGCTGTACGCGGCGATCCGCACCGACATGCTCGATGCCCCCTACATGCGCGACTTCCTGCTGACGGCCAAGGACACGTCGTTTTCGACGCTGGATGGGGTCAGTGTGGTGCGTTAGTAGCAGTGGTGAGTTGTTAGCTTCACGCTTCAAGCAAAAGCGTAGCGCGCATGGTTTTAGCTTGCAGCTTGCGGCTTGAAGCTGCTCTCACCGCTTCTGCTAAGGTGATATCGACCATCAAGGATGATCGTCCATGTCGATAACGCAGGTAGCGCAAATACAAATCGCGGGAGCCGTAAGAAATACGCTTTCCGCCGCACGGCTTGGTACCTATGAGGCTATCGCAACCGCTGCGGGCCGAGATGCTGAAGCAGTGGTATCCCTGTACGCCTGGAATGCACTGATTTCTGGTGCGCTCCTCCCCCCGCTTCATCTGTGCGAAGTGGCTATCAGGAATGCCGTATCGCAAGCCTTGGAGGCGCTTTATGGTGTTCGCTGGCCATGGAACCCTACCTTTGAGCGAAGCCTTCCCAGGCAGGGTGGCCCCGGCTACAACGCCCTGAATGACTTGCAGCAGGCTAGAAACAAATCGCCGCCGACTGGCCAAGTGATAACCGAACTCAAATTCGTATTCTGGGAAAAAATGCTCACGAGTCGTCACGATGGTCGCGTGTGGAATCCGCACCTGCTGCGCGTCTTCCCTAACCTGGATCAAGCGAAACCTGTCGCCACGCTACGCCTGGAAATCCACAACGACCTGAAGAAAATCAGGCTGCTGCGCAATCGCATCGCACACCACGAACCGATTTTTCGACGCAATCTGCAGGATGATCTTCGAATCATCACGCGGTTGGTTGAATCGCGATGCACAGTTTCTTCGAGCTGGATGATGGGATTTCAGCAGGTTCAATCGCTGATCGGTGCCAAACCTTTCTGAAACAAAAAAACCGCCAAAAGGCGGTTTGTTTGTTTACTTTCATCTGTCCTCGGGGGGAGGCTTTCGCCCGCAAGTCCCGTGGCTAGTGGGAACAAACATACCTACAAAGCCTAGTCAGGTCAATCAGCACTAACATCGCTCGCAGTTCGAAACCGCTTTTAACGCTTCTGCTCAGCGAGCAACCGAACCGCCAACCCCGCCAACACCGCCCCCATGAAATACCGCTGCACCGCCAGCCACGTCGGGTTGTTGACGAACCACGAGGCGATACCCGCCGCGAACAGGGCGATCAGCAGGTTGACGGTGAAGCTCACGCTGATCTGGGTCAGGCCCAGGGCGATGCTCTGAAAGAAGATCGAGCCGTGTTCCGGATTGATGAATTGCGGGAACACCGAGAGGTAGAACACCGCAATTTTCGGGTTCAGCGCGCTGGTGAAAAAGCCCATCAGCATCAGCTTGCGCGACGAGTCCGGCGGCAATTGCCGGGCCTCGAACGGTGAGCGCGCGCCCGGCTTGACCGCCTGCCAGGCCATCCACAACAGGTACAACGCCCCTGCCCACTTCAACACCTCGTACGCCATCGGCACCGCCAGGAACACCGCGGTCAGACCGGCAGCGGCGGCGAATAGGTGCACGAAGAAGCCTGCGACCACGCCGATCAACGACGTCACGCCGGCCTTGCGGCCCTGGCAGATCGAGCGTGAGATCAGGTAGATCATGTTCGGCCCCGGGGTCAGGACCAGCAACAGCGAGGCAGCAGCGAAGATCAGCAAATCGTGGACAGGAATCATCACGTAATCCTTGTGAATGAACAGTCAGGCCTGGACCTGTAACGAGTTGCAATAGAACGGCAGGATCAGGTCGCGCGTCAAGGGCGCCAGCAGTACCGAAGTCGCTTGCTGTGGGTCGAGCCACAGCACTTCCTCGATCTCTGCTTCAGGGCTGACCGCCTGCTCGATCGGCAACAGGAACACCTCGGCCTCGACGGTGAAACCGGGTTCGTTCGCCGCCGGCGCGGCAAACGCTCCCAAATAACTGGCCTGGGCCGGATCAACGATCAGCCCAAGCTCCTCCTGCAGTTCACGCACCAGGGCCTGCAACGGCTGCTCATGGGCTTCGATCTTGCCACCAGGCTGCATGAACGCCTCGGTGCCACGCTTGCGCACCAGCAACGTGCGGCCATCGGCGGCGATCAACAGGGCGGCGGCGATGCGGATAGTGCGCGCTGAAACAGTCATGGTGGACGCTGGCCTCAAGGCAAAAAAGCGCAAGGATCACATGCGCGTGACAACAGCGCCACCTTCGCTGGATTGCCCCAGCGGCCCGGGTGGGCCAGTATGTCGAGCTAGATGGCATCAGGCCCACGACGCCCGAATGCCCATTGCAGCGCTATCCTCAGGGTGCCCAGACACTTCACTGGCGCTGCACTCCACCGAGTCCGAACCCAAGGAACCCGTATGAGCCTGTCACTCCTGAGCCGCTACGCCTTCTTTGCTGTCTGTGTGATCTTCACCCTCGCCAGCCTGCCCTTTCTCGAATACGACTGGATCTGGCCACTGACCCTGGTCACCGCCGCGCTGAGCCTGCTGGGCATTTTCGACTTGCTGCAAAGCCCCCACGCGGTGCGGCGCAATTATCCGATCCTGGGCAACATCCGCTATCTGGTCGAAGGCATTCGCCCGGAAATCCGCCAGTACCTGCTGGAGTCCGACAGCGACGCCCTGCCTTTCTCACGCGCCCAGCGCTCACTGGTCTACTCACGGGCGAAGAACGAAAGCGCCGACAAACCCTTCGGCACCCTGATCGATGTCTACCAGTCGGGCTTCGAATTCATCGGCCACTCGATGCGCCCGGCGCCGCTGACCGACCCGGACAGCTTCCGCGTGATCGTCGGCGGGCCGCAGTGCAGCCAGCCGTATTCGGCCTCGGTGTTCAACATCTCGGCCATGAGCTTCGGCTCGCTCAGCGCCAATGCCATCCGCGCGCTGAACCAGGGCGCCAAACTCGGCAACTTTGCCCATGACACCGGCGAAGGCAGCATCAGCCCCTATCACCGCGAGCACGGCGGCGACCTGACCTGGGAACTGGGCAGCGGTTACTTCGGCTGCCGTACCGCTGAGGGTCGCTTCGACCCCGAGCGTTTCGCTGCCCAGGCGCAGACTCCGCAGGTGCGGATGATCGAAATCAAGATGAGCCAGGGCGCCAAGCCCGGCCACGGCGGCATCCTGCCCAAGCACAAGGTGACCCGCGAGATCGCCGACACCCGTGGCGTGCCCATGGGTGAGGATTGCGTGTCGCCGTCGCGGCACAGTGCGTTCTCGACTCCGATCGAAATGATGCACTTCATCCAGCAACTGCGTGAGTTGTCGGGGGGCAAGCCGGTGGGCTTCAAGTTCTGCCTGGGTCACCCATGGGAATTCATGGGCATCGCCAAAGCCATGTTGGAGACCGGGATCCTGCCGGACTTTATCGTGGTCGACGGCAAGGAAGGTGGCACCGGCGCCGCGCCCGTGGAGTTCACCGACCACATCGGCGTGCCGCTGCGCGAAGGCCTGCTGTTCGTGCACAACACCCTGGTTGGCCTGAACCTGCGGGACAAGATCAAACTTGGCGCCAGCGGCAAGATCGTCAGCGCCTTCGACATCGCCAGCGTGCTGGCCATCGGTGCCGACTGGGCCAACTCGGCGCGCGGTTTCATGTTTGCCATCGGCTGCATCCAGTCGCAGTCGTGCCACACCAACAAATGCCCGACCGGCGTCGCCACTCAGGACACCCTGCGCCAGCGCGCCCTGGTGGTGCCGGACAAAGCGCAGCGGGTCTACAACTTCCACCGCAGCACCCTCAAGGCGCTGGCGGAAATGCTCGCCGCCGCCGGCCTTGAACACCCTTCACAACTCTCGGCCAAACACCTGGTACGACGCATGTCAGCCACCGAGATCAAGTTGTTCTCGCAACTGCATGTGTTCCTCAAGCCCGGTGAATTGCTGACCGGTGAAGTGAGTGGCGAGTTTTATTCACGGATGTGGCAGATGGCCCGGGCTGACAGCTTCGAGCCCAACGACATCGCCGCCTGACGCGTTATCAACGCCCCGTCGTCGCCGGCGAAGGGCGTCAACATCAAGGAAGACCCCATGCTCAAAGTCATTGCCGAAGACTTCATCCAGCCCGAACACATCGAGACCGTGCGCCCGTGGTACGCCGAACTGGTGGAGAAGACCCGTCAGGAACCCGCGTGCATCGCCTACGACCTGTTCGTCGACCAGCGCGATCCGGGGCATTTCATCTTCATTGAACAATGGCCGGACCAGGCGGCACTCGATGCGCATTGCCAGACCGAGCACTTCCGGCGGTTGGTGCCACAGATCAATCGGCATCAGGCGCGGGACGGTGTGGTGATTTTAATGGACGGGTTCAGGGGTGAGCCGCTGCACGTCTGATACCAGGTCCAGCAGCGAGATCTTCATGGGGCCCGCTCGCAAAACGCCACATATTAAGCGCCAATCACCCTGGACTGACCCGCGGTATCCACCCCTCGAAAGGCATAAAAAAACCCGGTCATCTCGACCGGGTTTTTTCGGTTTTGCCGCGCGACAGGCTTACGCCGTCTGACGCAGCGCTGCCTGCGACTCATTGGTCGGCTGCAGCTTGAAGGCATAGAACAGCACCGTCAGCAGCACCAGGAACGCCGGGCCGACGTACAGCGCGATGCGGGTCTCGGGGAAGTAGGCCATCAGGCCGACTACCAGCACCAGGAACGCCAGCGCCAGGTAGGAGCTGATCGGGTACAGCCACATGCGGTACTTCAGCGCCGCACGCTCGGAAGCGCTCAGGCCCTGGCGGAACTTGAGTTGCGCCAGCAGGATCATCACCCAGGTCCAGATCGCGCCGAAGGTGGCGATGGCGGTGACCCAGACGAACACTTTTTCCGGCACCAGGTAGTTCAGCAACACGCCCAGCAGCAGCGCACCGATCGACAGCAGCAGGGCACGACGCGGCACACCGTTGCTCGAGGTCTTGGCGAAACCGGCCGGGGCCTGGCCGTTCTGCGCCAGGCTGTAGAGCATGCGCCCGGTGCTGAAGATGCCGCCGTTGCACGACGACAGCGCTGCGGTGATCACCACGAAGTTGATGATGCCGGCGGCAGTCTTGATGCCCAGACGCTCGAAGGTCATCACGAACGGGCTGCCCTGGGTGCCGATTTCGTTCCATGGGTAGATCGACAGGATCACGAACAGCGCACCCACGTAGAACAGCAGGATCCGCCAGAACACCGAGCCGATTGCGTTGGGGATGGTCTTCTGCGGGTTCTTCGCTTCACCGGCGGTGAGGCCGATCATCTCCACGCCCAGGTAGGCGAACATCACCATCTGCAGCGACATCAGCACGCCTTGCACGCCGTTGGGCATGAAGCCGCCCTGGCTCCACAGATTGGAGATCCCCAGGGCCACGCCGTCGTTGCCGAAGCCGAAGGCAATCACACCAATACCGCCCAGCACCATGGCGACGATGGTGACGATCTTGATCAGGGCGAACCAGAATTCGAACTCACCGAAGGCCTTGACCGCGATCAGGTTGATCGAACCCATGCTGATCAGCGCCGCGAGCGCCCAGATCCAGCGCGGTACATCGGGGAACCAGATGCCCATGTACACCGCCACCGCAGTGATTTCCGCGACGCAGGTCACCAGCCACAGGAACCAGTAGTTCCAGCCGGTCAGGAAGCCCGCCAACGGGCCCAGGTAGTCTTGTGCGTAACGGCTGAACGAGCCCGCCACCGGGTTGTGCACCGCCATCTCGCCGAGGGCGCGCATGATGACCAGGATGGCCAGACCGCCGATGATGTAGGAGAGCATGATCGCCGGGCCGGCCATTTCGATGGCCTTGGCCGAACCGAGGAACAGACCGACGCCGATACAGGCGCCAAGCGCCATCAAGCGAATATGCCGTTCGCCGAGTTCGCGTTTGAGCGGGCCGCCCTGAGCGGTCTCGCCGTGTGGCTGGTGATTGCCGACTGGCATAGGGGTACAACCTCGTCTTGTTATTGGATATGACCACCGAGTGTCGAAGCACAGACCGATAAGCCTGGGCTTGCTGAAACCGGATCCACTTCGTAGGTAGAACCGTCCTGTAGGACAAAACCTGCAAGATCAGCGGGGGGCGCAGTATAAAAAGCTTGCCGCAGTTATTTTCACTCTATAAACGACAAAATTCAGAAAGAACTCTCGACAAAAAGCCTTACTGCAGAGCTGGAATTACTGTGTTTCATCGTTTTACCACGTGCCAAGCGGCGCGGAGTATTGCACAGCGCACTGCCAGCGTCATGCCCCTACCTAGGCCGTATTTACCCTCTAGATCGCTCTACTACGGGGCTTTCGACGACACTTCCCGATAGCCAGGTCAAAAATTCTACCGTTACAAATTTTTCGCCCCACGCCACCAGCGTCTAAGCTTCAGGCAAGTCCGATCAATCTGCGTGAATGGATCAATCGACTATGGGCGCTCTGTGGCAAACCGATTCGAGTAAACCTGTGGTGCCAACTGAAAGCGTGGACGAAGCGCCTCTACCGAAAAAAAAGCCTCGTGGTCGTTTTGTCTGGCGGTCATTCTGGCTATTGCTGGTGATCATCCTGATCGTGCTGGGGTTCGCCATCGAAAAAGAAGTCCGCACCTCACGGTTCCAGGCCCGTGAGTTCAGCCGCTTTGCTGCCTCGTTGAGTTATTCGATGCACCCGGGGCCCAGCGATTCGATTTTCTATCCCGGTGCCGGCCCGTTCGACAAACGCCTGGGCTACAGCGCCCTGGGTGAATTCCTGCCCCGCCTGCTCAAGCGTGACTACGTCATCTCCGCACAGACCCGCTTCTCGCCAAAACTGCTCGAATACAGCGAAAACGGCTTCTTCGTGCCCTACGCGGAGAAGATCCAGGCCGGCCTGTCGATCACCGACTGCACCACCGCCCCGCTCTATCAATACAAGTACCCGCAGCAGTTGTATGCCGACTTCGCCTCGATCCCGCCGCTGGTGACCCACAGCCTGCTGTTCATCGAGAACCGCGACCTGCTCGATCCCAAAGAGCCGAAGTCCAACCCCGCCGTGGACTGGCCGCGCTTTGCCAAGGCCGCCTGGTCACAGGTGGCGAAGTTGCTCCACCTGCCCGGCCAGACCGCCGGCGGCAGCACCCTGGCGACTCAACTGGAGAAGTACCGCCACTCCCCCGACGGCCTGACGGTGTCGGGCGGGGAGAAAATCCGCCAGATGATTTCCGCCAGCGTGCGCGCCTATCAAGCCGGGCCACAAACCCTCGCTGCCCGGCAGAACATCGTGCGTGACTACCTCAACAGCGTGCCCCTGTCGGCGGTGCCCGGCCACGGCGAAGTGCACGGCATGGCTGAAGGCTTGCGCGTCTGGTATGGCGCCGACTTCAACCAGGTCAACCAGGCGCTGGCCAGCGAGGCCAGCGACCCGCAGAGCCTGGCACAACGCGGCCTGGCCCTGCGCCAGGTGTTGTCGTTGATGATCGCCCAGCGTCGCCCCTCCTATTACCTGACCAAGGGCCGCGACGACCTCGCCGACCTCACCGACAGCCACATCCGCCTGCTGGCACAGAACGCGGTGCTCAGCCCGGCGCTGACCGCTGCGGCGCTGGCCAGCAAGGCAACGTTCCGCGATTGGGTGCAGCAACCGACCATCCAGCCGATTGAAACCAACAAAGGCATCAGCGTTGCCCGCAGTCGCCTGGCCTCGATGCTCAATCGGCCGCTGTATGACCTCGACCGCCTCGACCTGTCCGCCACCAGCACCCTGCAGGGCGATCTGCAAACCCAGGCCAGCGACTACCTCAAGCGCCTCGCCGACCCGGCCTTCGCCACCCAGATCGGGCTGATCGGCGAACGCCTGCTGACTCCCACCAGCACCGCGCAAGTGCGCTACAGCTTCACCCTGCTCGAGCTGACCGACGACGGCTCGCGGGTGCGGGTGCAGACCGACAGCACCGACCAACCCTTCGACATCAACGAAGGCAGCAAGCTCGAACTGGGCTCCACCGCCAAGTTGCGGGTGCTCACCACCTACCTGCAAATCATTGCCGAACTGCACGACAAGTACGCCAACCTGACGCCGGCCGAACTGAAAAAAGTCGAGATCGCCGACCAGGACCGCCTGAGCCGCTGGGCCGTCGACTACCTGATCCAGAACAACGACCGTAGCCTGGGGAAAATGCTCGGCGCGGCACTGGATCGCAAATACTCGGCCAGCCCCGGCGAAGCCTTTTTCACCGGTGGCGGTTTGCACACCTTCCACAATTTTCGCAAGGAAGATAACGCTCGCCTGCCGACCCTGCGCGATGCGCTGCGCGAGTCGATCAACCTGCCGTTCATCCGCCTGATGCGCGACCTGGTGCGCTACTCCACCTACTCGGGACCGGACAACAGCGGCCAGTTGCTCAAGGACGACATCAACCCGCGGCGCCAGGAATACCTGGCGCAGTTCGCCGACCGTGAAGGCACCTCGTTCCTGCTGAAGTTCTGGAAGAAGTACCAGAAGAAAGACACCCAGGCCCGGCTCGACACCTTCCTCGACAGCATGCACCCGACCGCCATGCGCCTGGCCGCCGTGCACCGCTACCTGCTGCCCGAAGCGCCGCAAGAGAGCTTCAATGCCTTCGTGCGCTCGCACCTCAAGACGCTCAAGGACAAGGACAAACTCACCGACGAACGCCTCGAGCGGCTCTACGCCAGCTATGGCCCCGGCGCCTACGACCTGCCCGACCAGGGCTTCATCGCCAAGGTTCACCCGCTGGACCTGTGGCTGATCGGCTACCTGCTCAAGCACCCCGATGCGACCTTCAGCGAGATCGTCAAAGCCAGCGTGTTCGAACGCCAGGAAGTCTACAGCTGGCTGTTCAAGAGCCGGCACAAGAGCGCTCGCGACAGTCGCATTCGCACCATGCTGGAAATCGAAGCCTTCCTCGACATTCACCAACGCTGGCAGAAAGTCGGCTACCCGTTCGATCACCTGGTGCCGTCGCTGGCCACTGCCATCGGCAGTTCCGGCGACCGCCCGGCCGCGCTGGCGGAGCTGATCGGCACCATCCTCAACGACGGTGTGCGCATGCCAACCCTGCGCATCGACAGCCTGCACTTCGCCGCTGACACACCCTACGAAACCCACCTGACCAATGATCCGGATGTCGGCAAACGGGTGATGCCGTCCGAGGTCGCCACCGCCCTGCGCGAAGCCCTCTCGCAAGTAGTGGACGCCGGTACCGCCAAACGGGTCGCCGGCAGCTTCAAACTGCCCGACGGCACACCGCTGGCCATGGGTGGCAAGACGGGTACCGGCGACAACCGCATCGAGGCCATCGGCTCCGGCGGACGGATTCTCAGCTCCAAGTCGCTGAACCGCACCGCAACCTTCGTGTTCTACATCGGCGATCACCACTTCGGCACCCTGACCGCCTTCGTGCCCGGGCGCTCGGCGGAAAACTTCAAGTTCACCTCGGCGCTGCCGGTCCAGGTACTCAAGGGCATGGCGCCGATTCTCACGCCCTATCTGCAACCCGGCACCCACACTTTGTGCCAGCCCGACACGCGCACGGCAGGCCGCTGAACCCACCCTCCGCCGGTGGCTGTAACTATATGTTTTTCAGTCTCTGTTTCTGGAGGTTTCCAGGGCTGATCAGGGCTTTTCAGCCCCATTTTTTGCGCTTTTTTCCAGGCACCTGTTTACCTAGTCTGATCGCTCCACTCCTGATCATTGGACGATCACGCCATGAACACGCCCACACTGGCGACCGCAGGATCCGAGGTCCCGGTCACCGCTTCACCCGCTAAAAGCATTCATCATGAAACCGTCAGCCAGCTCCTCCCGGACTGGCTGCGCACGACGTCGCCGGCGCGGGTCAACGCGCTGAAAAAGGCCAGGATCGAAGATCCGCACTGGCACAAGAACGCTGGAACCAGCGCTCGCCAGGGCTTGCGAGACGCCGTCGAACGCAACTGGGCCGCGCAGAATCAGGTGGATAGCGCCCTGCGCGATCTGCAGGACGTCTCGACCTTCGCCAAGGCCCAACTGCAAAACGCCCTGAAAGAACGCTTCGGCATCGAAGACGATGTCGAGCAGACCTGGCTGCACCTGTACGTCCCGGTCAAGAGCGCCTGGTGGGTTGTTGACCACTCCGGGGCAACCACCAGCCGTTTCATCTCGATGCTCGACGCCGCGCTGCATAACTTTTCCGCCGACGAGGTGTTTCACCCGGACTCCAACTTCATCACCCGTCCCGACGCACTCCAGCATTACACCGAGAAAAATTACCGCGCCAGGTTGAGCCTCGAACAGTTCAAGGCGCTGTGCCGCGAACTGGACATCGGTGCGCGCTACCAGCAGCACTTGAAAGATCATTTGCTGCCTACCGATAAAGCTGCGAGCAATGTCCTGCGCAACAGCATCATCCTCAGCCAGAAAAGTGCACTGAACGTCGCCGCGCACATGGCACTGATGAAAAAGGACATCGACCAGGCGGCCTTTACGGTTATCCAGGGCATGCTCGATGAACGTTCCGGACTGCAATGGCAAGGCCAGGCCGTCGGTTATCACAACCTGCAAATGATGGACACGCAGCTGATCGGGATCGTCCTGATCGCCGCCGACTCGCTCACCGCCACCGGCCCGCTGCCGGTGCTCGACCCGACGAGCCCTCCTGCCGCTGCCCAGACGCTGCCGGTGATCGCCTACGTGCCCCACGACCCGGAGCATCCGCTCAAGCAATACCCGTCGTCCTTGGCGTTCATGATCGAGCTGACGCGCCAGTTGCGCGATGGCGGCTCGGGCAACAGCTATCAGCAATTCTTCAGCCAGTTCGTGCCCCAGCAGCAGCGCGGGCATTTTTTTGCCGGGCTCAACGACCGCCTGAGCCAGATCAAATGGCAGCCGGTGCCGCCCAGTTCGAGCCTGCCGACCTGGCGCGAAACCCCGCTGGACAAGCCCAACCTGGAATTTCGCGCGGTGAAGATTCAGGACGATCGCGAGACGGTGTTCAAGAAAGACCTGTGGGCCTACTTCTATCGGCAGAAGCTCAACAAGATTTTCAACGACGCCCGGGAACTGGCGATTTCCACTGAATACGTCGACCGCATGGCGCGCTGGGCCTGGTGGGACAACCTGGAAAAAATCCTCTCGGACATCCTCAACGTCGCGGTCCTGGTGGCGACGCCGTTCGTACCGGGCTTGGGCGAACTGATGATGGCCTACACCGCGTTCCAACTGACCTACGACACCCTGGAGGGCATCGTCGACCTGGCGGAAGGACGCCTGGCCGAGGCCGGTCTGCAGATCCTCGGGGTGCTGGAAAGTGTCGTGCAACTGGGCGCGTTCGCGGCGGCGGGCGCGGTCGGCAGCATTGCCCAGACCCGACTCTCGCCCTTCTTCGAAGGCCTCAAGCCGGTGCAATTGGCGAACGGCGAGACGCGCCTGTGGAACCCCGATCTGACCCCGTATCAACAGTCCAACCTGGCGCTCGCCCCAGATGCACGACCGGATGCCCAGGGCATTCACCTGCATCAGGGCCGACGTATTGTGCGCATCGACGACCAACCCTTCGAAGTGCTGGAAGATCCGGTCACCCAACAACAGCGCATCCGTCATCCACAGCGCCCCGATGCCTACGCACCGACCCTGCGCCACAATGGCGAGGGTGCCTGGGTCTGTGAGACTGAAAACCCGCGGGACTGGCAAGGCTCGACCCTGATGCGTCGCCTGGGTCACAGCACCGATGGTTTCAGCAACACTCAACTGGAGCAGATCCGGCAGATCAGCAGCACCACTGAAGCCACGCTGCGCCGGGTGCATGTGGATAACACGCCAGCGCCACCGCTGCTCAGCGACAGCCTGCAACGCCTGGCGACTCCGGCGATTGCGCCGGCTGCGCTGTCTGCCGAGGCTGCGCCGCTGTTCAACGATTTTCCGGAGCTGCCGGCGACTGTGGCAGAGAAAATCATCGCCGGCGCTAGCGAGTCCGAAAGCCAGCGCATCGAGCAGGAAAAACGCCTGCCCCTGCGCCTGAAAACCCAGGCCCGCGAGCTGCAGTTCGAAACCCAGGCGGTGCGCGCGGCCCAGGGCTTGTACCCGGGCGCGGCCGTGACAGTCGACACCGAGCGCCTGGCGCTGGGCACGCTCCGAATCAACAGCGACACCTTCGGCAACCTGCGGGTGGAAGTGCGCCAGTCCACGTTCGCTGGCGAACTGAGGTGCAGCGCCGGGCCCGATGATGCAGCCCGGGTCCGGGTGTTGATCCGCGACGACGCCGGGCAGTATGCGCTGCGCGATGGCGAGGGCCAGCCGCTCGACGACGCCGATGATTTCATCCCGGCGCTGCTGCAGGCCACTCAGGACAACGGGCAAAACGTCCTCGGCTACAAACCCGGCGATGCCGAAAAGTTCAGGCAATGGCTGCTTGCCAAATCAGAGCCACCGAGCGAACGCCGGACCCTGCTCGCCAGCGCGCCGATCCGCCCGGTCGCCGAGCCTGCGACGCTGCTGCTGGTGCGTGGCGGCGGCTACAGCAAGGAAGGCATGACTCTGCACGAGCGCATCTACGACCTTCACCCGCATTTCAGCGAGGCAGAGGTCAACCGGTTCGCCGCGGCCCTGACCGAAAAGGGCGAGCCCATGCAAGCCATTGAGCAACTGGAGAACGACCTGAAGGAACTGCAGGTGATCCTCAATGACTGGGAGAACGCCCAGACCCCGACATGGGGCCCAGACCCGCAGGGATTCCTGCGAGGAGGTGGCAGGCGCATCGCCGATGGTCTGATCGACTGCTTCAAGCGCACAGGAACCGAACTGGGCAATCGCACCGATCCGCTGCACTACAGCCTCGACCTGTCCAGCGAGTTGCTGCCTTTGAACCTGGATACCTGGTGGTCGCAGCGTCCGCGGCTGAGCAAGTTCCTGGAGAAAGTCAGCCACCTGAAACTCGACAACACGCGCTTTTCCGCCGAGACCAACGGCTTGTTGAAAGACTTCCCCAACCTGCGCGAACTCAGTGCCAGCGGCTGCGAGCTGACCCGCCTGCCGGAAGGTATCGGCAACCTGCAGCGGATCGAGCGCCTGCGCCTGAGTGACAACCAGATCGTCCTGGATGAGCCGAGCGTAAAAAAGCTCAAGGACCTGACCTACCTGGAAATCCTGCGCCTGGATAAAAACCCTCTGGGCCAATCCGTGGACATTTCCCGCATGCCGCGTCTGAAAGTCGTGGGCCTGCGCGACACCGGCAGCCGCACCTGGCCCCAAGGCACGTTCAATAAACCCAGGCCGCGCGGTTTTCTCCTCGACCTGCGAAACAATCCGATCAGCCAGATTCCCGAAGTGGTCCCCGCCTCGGCCGATGCCTGGGTGATCGCACGCACCCGCCTGGACGTCGGCCGCCTGACGGACTTGAACCAGGTGCACTACCAGCAGTACCGCCGCTCGCTTCAACTGCCACAAGAGCCCGTCGAGTCCCTGGACAGCCAGATCGAGGAAGTCCTCGCCAATTACAGCGACGAACAATGGAACGATGTGCCGGGCTGGGGCGTCAGTCGAGCCACCATGCGCGCCGAACTGGCCCATGAACCTGGGGCCGTGCCCTTCCTGGCCCGGTTGTATGAAAACCAGATCAACGCCGCTGACACTCGCGCCGGCGGCCAGGCAGAAGCTCAACTGGTCCAGCGCACCTGGCGCATGCTCGATGCCGTGCACATCGACAGCGCCCTGCGCGAAAAACTCTTCACCATGGCCGTCGCTCCGGTGGACTGCGCCGATGCCGGTGCGCAATTGTTCAACAGCATGGGGGTGCAGGTACTGGTGTCCGAGGCCTACTCGTACTCCGTCAGCCCGGCAGAAGTGGAACAGAAGCTGGTGTCCCTGGCCAAAGGCACGGCGCGGTTGGCGTTCGTCAACGAAATCGCCCGCGCCGACGTTGCCAGTCGTGGGGGAAATCCGGACGACGTGGAGGTCTATCTGGCCTATCAGACCGGCCTGGCCGATCGCCTGGACCTGCCCTGGCAATCCAGGCGCATGCTGTTCCGCCCCGTTTCCGGGGTCACTGACGCGATGATCGACCAGGCCTTTGACACCGTGCTGGACCTCAGCGCAGGCGATGGCCTGGTGGACCGCATGCTGGAGCAGGACTTTTGGCAAAATTACTTGAACGAGCACTATCCGGTGCGCATGGAGCTCAACAAACAACGGTATCAGGCGCTGGCCGACCAGCTGGAAACCTTGCGCACCACCCAGCGCGAGTGGACTCAAGCGTCATCGGATAGCCAGCGCGCCGAATTGCGCGCCCAGCTCAGGGCACTGACCCGCGACCTACCGGTGCCGGACACCGTGGTGTTTGCCGATCAGCCGTTCAGCGATGCCACCTACGACCGTCTGCTGGTCGACCTCGGCGATGAAGAGAAAGCCCTGGCGCGACGCCTGACCCGCGAAGCCATGAAACGCGCAGGTCTGTAACCACGAGTCGATGACCGTCCACCTGACGGCGATGCATGCCGTCAGGTTCAAGGTCGTGCCGGCTTACATCTCCGAATCCCAGATCACCGTGACATCGCCGGCATATTGCCTGGGCAACCCAGGCGCCAACAGGTAATCGAAGCGCTCGACTTCAAAGTGCAGCATGCCCGGCTGACGGTCCACAAAATGCCCGGGCTGAAAAATCACTGCCCCGGATTCGGTCAGCAGTTCCTGGCGGCTCACCGGTCTGCCGAGCTGATCGGTCAAGCCACCCGGCAAACTCACACTGACTTTCAAAGGGAAAAACAGGCGATTCCCCGGGTCAGTCAAATGGCAGACCCGGCCATCGGAGCGCGAGCACTGCAAAAACATCTTGAAGCGCGAGCTGGCGGAAATATTGAAGGTCTGGTCGCGGTACAGCCGCACCGGTTTGCGCCCGGCCTGCAACCAGCTCTGCCAACCGCCGCTGGGGACCAACTGGACCTTGTTACCGCCCGGCGGCACCTCGACCCTCAACTCATGCACCACGTCGAGCAGAAAATCCAGGACGATCACGTCGTCAGTGGGTTCCATGACATCGCCCAGATCAAAGTCACGCCCCGGCCCCACCCGCATTACGTGCTGTGCGGTGTATTGCCCCGCGGGCATTTTCAGCGGATCTGGGGTTCTCAATTGGTAGGTGATGTCGAAGGTTTCGTACTTGAATGGCTGGGGGATACTGAACACCGCCCGCTTGGTGCAAGCCCCTGCATTCTCCGGATGCTTCCAGAAACTGTTGAAACCGATGTCGTTGCCGGCACCGCCCAGGCCGGCGCAGGGAGGCCCGGCATAACTCCAGATTCCACCCTCCCAGAGATAGTTATGCCCCAGCCCGTCGGTCAATTGCGGCGCCGGTTTGGGCAGCCTGTAGGCCACCCCCATGCCGGCCACCCGAAACTCCACGACCTGCGGCGGCGCCGTGGGATGAGACAGGGTGATGGTTTGCCATTGCGATGGAATGTTGAACATTGCCCCTCGGCGCGGGTTGCTGTGCCCGCCCTGGATCGTCGCGTTGGACCATGATTGAATCGGCAGGCGCAGGCTGAACAACTTTTCATTGGCGCATTGTGGTGGGTTGTCCAGGCAGAAGCCGCTGGTGGGCGTCATGTTCTCGAACTGGTTGAACAGCGGGTTGGCCGGGTTGGGTTTGAAAATCGCCCGGATCTGCTGGTTGACCGCTGCGGCAGACAGCGGCAAGCACGCGGACAACGCCAGCAACAGGGTAAAGACGCTCTTCATCGTGATGGATATTCCTGAAGTCTTGATCACTCATTCCCCCTCAGCTACCGGCTGGCGCCGCCGCACTGAACATCAGATTGACGCTGCCGTAGTAAGTCCCCGGCTTGTAGCCGCCGGCCGGCACCTTGGGCTCGATCTCCAGGGGAAAGCGCCCCCCAGCCATGGCTTGCGCAGCCGACACCACCTGGCGGGCCTTGGGGTCGTGGCTCAGTTCCTGGCCGTTGAAGCTGACGCGCAAATAGATGTTCTGCTCGTCCCGGCCGTTGAACAGAAAAGGCTCGGCCTCCAGCCGGGCCTCGATGGCACTGGTGTCGTGCTTGACGTCGAAGTTCTTGCGCAGTCCTCCCAGGCGCTTGGTGGCAGGGTTCCAGGGCAAGGCCTGCTCGAGATGCAGCCAGTTGGCTTCCGCCGGCAGCACATAAAAGCTCAGGGCCGGAATATCCACCGACACCTCGAAGGTGTGCTCTTCGCGCGCTGCGAACGCCTGGGCACTCATCAGCGTCATCACGCCCGCACAGACGGCCATGGTCGTTTGCTTGATCATGTCAGGTACCTGTTGCCTCAAAAAAAGCCGCGAGCCGGGAACACCGGCTCGTCCCGGGTGCGGTTATTGGCTGGCCACACGCAGCGCTTTCTTATCGGCGCCTTCGACCAGATTGAAACGGTATTCGCGGCCGGGCTTCTTCTCGAATTCGAACGTCTTGCCCGCCAGCACATGGTGCTTGGTGGTTGGCTCGCACTCGGTTTCGTTGCTGCGCGAACAGTTGCGAAACTCATCGACCACCACCACTGTGTTGCCGTTGTTGCGCAGCCGGTACAGGCCGGCGCTGTCTTCGATCGCAGTGTCGAAACGGCTGTTTTTCGGTCGGACAAAAAACACCGTGCCGAACCCGGTCATCACGTTGACCCCCGCCGTCAGGGTGTCCTTGTAGGCTTCGCGTTCCTCGCTGGAGACGGCGAACTCGTCCTCCTTTTCCGGCACCACCGGGACGAAGCGCACGCGGAAATAGCGCTCAGTGTCGCGATTGCCCATCAGCAACAAGCGCGTGCCCTGCACGCCCTTGGACGGCACGATCAGCCGCGCGGGGCTTGCCATCAAGCCGTCGCGGCCGCTGCCATCGGCCTGGGTCGCGACCGGTATCTCGCGGTGACCGCCATCGGCGTCATAGATGATTTCGAGGATGTTGACCTTGACGAACGCGGTGCTGTCGCCGCTGTTGTACACACGCTTGAGGTAGGTGCTCTTGTCGCCGTCCAGATAGTCATACACCGTGCCGACATTGATCTGCGGCCCAGCCTGCAGCGCCATCGAAAAAACACTCGAAACCAACAATACCCACAGTCGTTTCATACCCTTGAACCTCATGACATTGAATACAGGACCGGCGCGGCCCATCAGACTTCCGAATCCCAGATCACCGTGACCTGGCCTCGGTACACAGGCCCGACGCCCGGCTCCAACATGAAGGCCATCTGGTCTGGCGGCACTTCGAAGTGCAGCACCCCCGGCGCGCGGTCGACATAGAAACCCGGCTGGAAATACAGGGCGTTGGCCGCGCCGGAGCGCAGGCGCATTTTCCGCACAGGCTGCCCGGCCATGTCGGTCAGGCCGTTGGGCAGGCTGACGCCGACCCGCAACTCCACCCCGCGCCTGGCGACGCTGTCGCGCAGCTGACAATCGTAAAGAAAGGAGCTCTGCTCACACTCCATGTACATCTTGAAGCGTGATGACGCCGAGATATTGAAGGTCTGGTCACGCACCAGCCGCACCGGCTTGCGCCCGGCGTGCAGCCAGCTCTGCCAGCCACCGACCGGCACCAGCTGGATCGCCTCGCCGCCGGGGGGGATGTCGACTTTGAGGGTGTGTTGAATGTCGAGGGTGAAGCTCAGGGTCAGATTGGTATCGTTCGGCACCATCACATCGCCCATGTCGAAGTCACCGCCGGAGCCGATTCGGTAACTCAGATCCCCGGTGTAGACGCCCGATGACATCTTCAGCGGGTTAGGTGTCTTGAGCTCATAGGCGAAATCCAGGTAGTGATAAGCCATGGACGGAATGGTAAAACTGGCGGTCTTGACGCAGGCCCCTTGAACCGGGGTCTTCCAGAAAAAGCTGTATTGATTTTCGCCGTACAGTCCGACACCACTGTAGTCACACGGAGGTGCTGCATATACCCAGCTATAGCGGGGGCCTCCCCACAGGTTCTGATGCCCTTGAAGAGTTGTCGGGGCCCCCGTCAACTTCATGGCCGTGTCACTCAGCACATATTGGGAACCGATACCTGCAATACGCACTTCGACGGTTTCTGTTTCTCCGGTGGCGCTGTTCATCACCGACAATGGACGCCACTGAGCTGGCACGCTGAACATGGCGCTGTCTCGCGGTAATCCATTGGGTTGCATGGCTCTCACGGAGTCAAACCGCACCGGCAGGCGGATACTGAACATTTCCTGCTGCTCACATTCGGCGGGCTTGTCGGCGCAGTAACCACTGACCGGTGTCTTGTTGATGAACATATTGCGATGCGGAAAAGCCGGATCAGGCGAAAAGGTCGCCCTGATTTCCTGGACAATCGCCTCGGCCGGGCTCACGGCAAACACCGCCCATAACCCAAGCCAACGGCCACAGCGTCCGAGACCCGGCGCAAAAATCGTCGGATTCATGATTGCACTCCATTAAGAATCGACAGGGCAGCCATTCAGCCCGCCGACTGCCGGTGATCAGTGGCGTCCGCCAGGGTGTCCGGCGAGCAGCGCAAATCGCCGATCATCAGCACGTTGTTTTCTCGGCGGTACTGGTCAGCATCCAGGCGGAACTGGCAGAGCAACTGGTCGGCGAAACGCACCTCCAGGGTCGGCGAGCCGGCGTTCATTTCCATCGAGAAGAAACCGTCGACCTCGCTGACCCCACGGCTGGCGTGGTTGATCACGTGATGACCCTTGAGCGGCCGGCCCTGGGGGTCGACCAGGCGGCCAAGCACGGTCAGGGTTTTCATCACCCGCACCTTGCGGTACTCCACGCCGCCCTTGTTCAGGTGATAGCGGCTACGCGCCGGTTCGATGCTCGCTGCGGGCACATCAGTGCCTTCGAAGTCGAAGCTCACCGAGCTGTTCCGGTACGCCGTCAACGGAATGAAATTGCGCCCTGGACGCAACGCCGAACTGCCGCCACTGAGGTCATCGGCGCGCAGGGCAATGCCGTCGATATCCGACTCGACGTCGACGATCATCCCGGCGCCGCGGCCCTGATGCTGGCTGGTCAAGGCCATGTGCTGCGCGCCCACCACCAGAGTGCTGTCGAGGTTCAGGCCGCCGGTGAATTTGTTGTTGTAGGAGGAACGCTGGACAAAGCCGTCGCCGTTGACTTCATCGGTGCGAAAGTTCGCCAGGCTCGACAGACCGACGCCATAGGTGTCGGTCAACGCAGTCACCGAGACGCTCTGCAGCACGTGGTCCTGCAGGTCCTTGCGATACCCCAGCGAGGCATTGGTGTCGCGGCCGCCTTCGCGGGCGGTGCGACTGCCGATGCTCCCGGAAATCTGCTGGCCGGGTCCGCCGAGGGCGACGTTGACGCTCAGGTCGACCCCGCGATTGCGCTCATCGCCACTGCTGAAACTGCCGGGGCGGTCGAACAGCGACAGGCGCCAGTTGGCATCGCTGCCGAACAACTCGGTGCGTTGCGTCCAGCCGAGGTCGTAACCGACGCCTTCGACGTTGCCTTCGCTGTGGGAAACCCGCGCATTAAGAGAATTCTTGCGGCTGAGCCGATGGTTGAGCGCCAGCGATGAATTGCTGGTCTGGCCGGTGAACACATTGCGTTGGCGCACGCGGGTGCCGTCGGGCAGGGTTTCGTAGGTGTTGGTGGTGTCCAGCCAACTTCGGTTGTGACTGACCACCAGGCTGCCGGAACCGTAGTTGTAGAGGCCTTGCAGATCGGCGCCGGTGCCGTGGTCCTCGGTCTGGTAGAGGTTGGCGTAGACACTGGTGCTGTTGCCCACGGCCCAATCGATGGAGCTGCCGTACTGCAAGGTGTCGCGCACTTGCCGCGCCGACAGGCCAAGAATCACCCGTGGGTGCAGCAGGTAGTTGAGCGCAACGCCTGCGGTCGCGTCGCCGCTGACCTGCTCGTCCCAGTTGCTCAGCACCTTGGTTTCCTGGCCGGCGAACAGGTTGTAGCGCCAGCGTTCGTCATGGTTGCGCCAGTTGTTGGGCTTGTAGATCAGCTCCTGGGTGGTCGAGGTAATCTGCCCGTCCTCGATCAGGCGCACTTCCACTTCATAGATGCCGCCCGGCAGCGGCCGGGTGTCGAGGGTCTGCAAACCGGCCGGCACCGACTGGGTGTTGACCAGCAGGCCGTCGCGATAGATTTCCACCGACGCCTGGCGGTTGGCGGTGACGTACACCGGGTACACGCTCGGTTTGCTGCTGTCGATGGCCAGGCTGTCGGAGCTGCCGAACATCACGCCAATCGCCGTGTCGGGGCTGGTGCCGAAGGCGCGCGGCTCACGCACCAGGCCTTCGGAGTTGGGGGTAAACAGGCCCAGGCGCAGGAACCGACTCTGCAATTCGCGCTGGGTAAACAGCTCATGCACGGCGTGGTAGGTCTTGTCGTCGGGGCCACCCAGACGCGCCAGTTGCATGTTGAAAGATTGGCTCCAGTTGCCCAGGCTGCCGCTGGCCTCCAGGCCAAAACGCCCGCCAAGGTCCTGATCCTGGCCGCCGTTGAGATTGAGTTGGTTGCGTACCATCAGGCCGCTGCTGCCGCCTTCTGGCTGATCGTGAAAGCGCTTGGCCTCACTGTCGCGCTCGGCATGTTCGGTGACGACCGACAACAGGGAATTTTCCAGGTTGTAGTGCACTGCCAGCATTTGCTCCGGGCATTGCCCGCTGCACGCGCCGAGTGCCACGCCGGGCTTGAGAATGTCGCTCCAGGCGTCGCGTTCGCTGGCGCTGAAACGGCTTTCACGGGTGTCGGTGAATTCGAGCAGGGTCACCCGGTCATCGCGGGACAACACAATGGCGGCCTCGCCAAGCGGCTGCTGATCGAGCTCGACCCGCACCGTCAGCGGAACATCAAAGAAATGCTCCTCGAATTCGGCCGGCAACCCCTTGGCCTGAGCCAACAAACTGCGTGGCGTGTGATCAACGGGTGTGGGTGCCGCAAATGCACTGCTACATAACAGCAGCGCAAGCGCTGCCGCGATGGGCGTCATCGGGAACATGAACAAATTCTCTATCGGCAGGAATAGTCAGAGCACGGTCGGCAAACCGGACAGCTTGCCGACCGTCGCGTTACTTGGAGCAAGTAAGCGTTTTCAGCGTCGCCAGATCACTCAGGCGGAAGGCTCGATCACCAGCATCGCGACACCGGTGTAGTCGCCGGCAGCCGGCTTGCCGCCGATTGCGCTGATCTTGAACGGAGCGCGGAAGCGCACATTGGACTCGGTCTCGCCGACTACTTCCTGGGAGGTGGTGGTCAGGGTCTTGCCGTTGAGTTCAACTTTCAGATCGACCGTGGTGCTGCCGGCAATCAGCTTCGGCGCACCTTCAAGGTAGGCGTGGACCTTGCCGGCGGTGTGCAGCACGTCAAAGTGGCCATTGACGGTGCGCATCGAGTCGGTGCCCGGGTCGTAGCTCATGTCCTGATCCTTGTTGACCAGGTCGTAGTCAACCGGCACGGCATAGAAGTCGTCGGAGGGAACGTGAGCGATCAGGTTAATCGAGTGTCGGGCCTCAGTGGCGGCGAAGGCCATCGAGGAGCTGAGGGCCAGGACTGCCAGGGGAGCTGCGAACGCAATTTTCTTGAACATCATTTCTACCTGTCTTTATGTGAAGGATCGATTCGTTTGATTGAAAGCGACTACAACAAACTGCGCCGTGATGGCGCTTTGTCTCAACTTCCAACGCCGACAAATCATCGACCATTCACCCATGAAAGTAAGCAGGCAAATTCCCCCTTTCATGTAGCTGAACAGGCATAGAGCTCGAGCGAAAAAACCATATAAATCAATAATTAATGAAATTATCCGTAAGAGCACGGCTACATACAGATTAGCGCAGAATCCCATACAGATGGCAAACAATGTGGAACTTTCCGAAGACCGGATTTGCACTTCCAATAAATAAAGGCTGAAAACATACAATTAGAGAGTTAGCACTAAAAGCCCTTATCGGCGCAAGTGTTAAATAATTATTTCAAGGCCCTGGGTTTTCGTCGAAATGGCGCTTTTCCCGGCTCAGCCAATTTTTGTTCGGTCTGATGAAGGGGGTTGCGTTGGTGGGACACCGCTGGTCCGGGGGGCTTGCTTTCGCATTAAGATATATCTTAAGTTGTATCTAAACACGACGAGAGAAGCTGAAAATGAGAGACCATCATTCCCATCATCACCCCAGCGAAGGCCGCGACGGCTTCGAGAAACGCCCGGGCGCCGGCCGCGAACGCGGTGGCCGCGGCCCGCGGGTGTTCGCCCCCGGCGACTTGAAACTGCTGTTGCTGGCGCTGATCGCCGAGCAGCCGTGCCATGGCTACGACCTGATCCGCCAGATCGAAACGATGTTCGATGGCGCCTACAGCCCCAGCCCCGGGGTGATCTATCCGAACCTGACGTTCCTTGAAGAGAGCGAAATGATCACCGGCGACGCCGACGGCGGCAAAAAACGCTACGCCATCACCTACGCGGGGCGACAGTCCCTCAGCGAACAGGCGGTGGCCCTGGATGGCGTGCGCATGCGCATTGAAGTCAGCAAGCGCTCGCTGCGCGGCCACGACCGCCCGGCCGAGATCCACGAGGCGGTGCATAACCTGCGCCACGCCCTGCAGATGCATCACGGTCGCTGGAGCGCCGAAGAAATCCTGCGGGTCCGCGACCTGCTCAACAACACCGCCAAGGCCATCGTCGACGGCCCCCTGTCGTCCCCGGTTCAGGAGAACCCGCAATGACTGAAGTGAACACCCCGGCCATTCACCGCGTCATGCACGAAATCAAACGCCGCCGCCTGCAGGTGCTGCGGGTGGTCGACCTGACGCCGCGCATGCGCCGCATCACCGTCGGCGGCCCGGAACTGGCCGGGTTCATCAGCCTGGGCACTGACGACCACGTGAAATTGCTGTTCCCGCAGAACGCCGAGGAACTGGCCGCCCTGGACAGCTTCGCTCCGGGCGCCAGCAAGGATCAGGGACCGAAGCCGGCGATGCGCGACTACACCCCGCGCCGCTATGACCTCGACCGCCTGGAGCTGGACATCGATTTCGTCCTGCACGGCGACGGCCCTGCCTCGACCTGGGCCGAGCAGGCGCAGCCCGGCCAGTTCCTGCACATTGCCGGGCCGCGTGGCTCGATGGTGGTGCCGGACATGTTCGACAGCTACCTGCTGATCGGCGACGAAACCGCCCTGCCCGCCATCGCCCGCCGCCTTGAAGGCCTCCCAGCGAATCGTCGGGCGCTGGTAATTATCGAGGTGGAGAATGGCAAGGAGCAGCAAGTGCTGGAGAGCGCCGCCGAGGTCAATGTGATCTGGGTCCTGCGTGAGGGTGGCAAGGACCACTTACTGTCCACCGTCCGCCAGATTCAGCTACCCGGCGGCAGCCTGTACGCCTGGGTCGCCACCGAGAGCAAGCTGTCGCGGCAGATTCGCCGGGTGCTGCTCGATGAGCACGGGCTGGATGAGCAGTTCGTCAAGGCCGCGGGTTACTGGCGCCTGGACGATTCACCGGAGGAATAAGGCCCCCTGTGGGAGCGAGCCTGCTCCCACAAAAAGCCAATTCGAAACAGCATTGCGCTCAACGACGCCGGTCCACTCCGATCACCACCAGCGCCACGGCAACAAACCCCAGCAGTATCCCCCCGGCATTGATGAACACCTGCAGATAACCCAGCTTCTGCACATCAATGAACGGGTAGGGATACACCGCCAGTAAATGTCCGCGCAGCAAGGTGTAGGCGAAATACACCAGCGGATAGATCACCCACAATCCGACATGCCCCAGCCGCAGCCGGCCCTTGGGCACGCAACGCCACCAATAGAGCAGGAACAGCACGGGCATGACATCGTGCAGCAACACATCCGCCAGCCACTGCCAGCCTTGCGGGTGCCACAGGTGGCGCAGTAACAGGTTGTAGGCCAGCCCGACCACGACAATGCTCACGGCAATGCCACTGCTGACCCAGGCTTGCAGCCACCAGCGACGCCCTCGCGATTCACGGGTGGTCACGGCGCAAGTCAGCACTGCCGCCACCAGCGTATTGCTCAGCACCGTGAAGTAACTGAAGTAACTCACCAGCCCGCCCAACAGGCTGGCCTCGACACTCCAGCGCGCATAAAACACCAGGTACAACTGAATGCTCAGGCCCAGCCAGCCGAGCACCGCAGCGAGTTGGACGCAGCGCTGCTCGAGCGGTGAAAGTCGCGTCAACACACCTCAGACCGGCCGCTTGGTACGCATCAGTTTGACGTAGAGCCGTTCGACTTTCTCGCGCGCCCAGGGGGTCTTGCGCAGGAAGGTCAGGCTCGACTTGATGCTCGGGTCGCTTTTGAAGCAACGGATGTCGATGCGTTCGGCCAGCCCCGACCACTCGTAGTGCTGCACCAGCGCGTTGAGGATCTGTTCCAGCGTCACGCCGTGCAGCGGGTCGGTGTTGTGTTCGGTCATGCCGGGCCTATGGATGAAGAATGGACGGAAAGGCGCGCACCTTAGCCGACGCCCCCTCCCGGTGGAAGGATTCTGTGCGCAATTCACTCAATGTAGGCCACCGCCGGACACTCGACGACTGTTACCGATTACGAAAGGCAGCATGTCGAGAAAAGCCCTTTCTCTATTTGTAACAGAACATTATCCTTTGCACCCTCAAGCTGAAACGCTTCCGCCAGACACTGCATGCCCTGCCCGCGCAGTTCATTCCATTAGAAAAAGACCCCGACATTGTTCTTTATGCCTTACTTGCAGATTTCCCGAGACAGCGCTGTCTCAACAGCCCGCCGAAAGACCCTGAGCCTGATCGCCGGCACCACCGCCCTTGGCCTGGCGAGCGGTATCCAGGCGGCACCGGCCTTCGACAGCAGCTCGCCGTGGATGCTCGGTGACTGGAATGGCACGCGCAGTGAACTCGCCGCCAAGGGCTACGAGTTCAAGCTCGACTACACCGGCGAGATGGGCAGCAACCTGCACGGCGGCTACGACCATGATCGCACCGCGCGCTACAGCGACCAGTTCGGCCTGGGCACCCATCTGGACCTGCAGAAGATCCTCGGCTGGGACGACGCCGAGTTTCAGCTGACGATCACCAAGCGCAGCGGCAACAACATCAGTAACGACCGGATCAACGACCCGCGCGTCGGCGGTTTCACCTCGGCCCAGGAAGTCTGGGGCCGAGGCCAGACCACGCGCCTGACGCAGATGTGGTACCAGCAGAAATTCCTCGACCAGAAGCTCGACATCAAGGCCGGTCGCTTCGGCCAGGGCGAAGATTTCAACAGCTTCCCCTGCGACTTCCAGAACCTGGCGTTCTGCGGTTCCCAGGTCGGCAACTGGGCCGGGTCCATCTGGTACAACTGGCCGGTCAGCCAATGGGCGCTGCGGGCCAAATATCACCTGACCCCTGAGCTCTACGCGCAGATCGGCGCCTACGAGCAGAACCCGTCCAACCTCGACAAGGACAACAGCTTCAAGCTCAGCGGCAGTGGCACCCAGGGCACCGTGGTGCCGGTGGAACTGGTGTGGACGCCGAAACTTAACGGCCTGCCGGGCGAATACCGCGCGGGTTACTACTACAGCAGCGCCAAGGCCAGCGACGTCTATAAAGACAGCCACGGCCAGCCCGCCGCCCTCAGCGGCGAGGCGTATCGCAGCGCATCGAGCAAACACGGGGTGTGGCTGGGCGTGCAGCAACAGGTGACCAGCGTTGCCAGCGACCACTCGCGCGGCCTGAGCCTGTTCGCCAACGGCACGATGCACGACAAGAAGACCAACGCCATCGACAACTACGTCCAGGCGGGTCTGGTCTACAAAGGCCTGTTCGATGCCCGCGCCAAAGACGATATCGGCTTTGCCATGGCCCGCGTCCACGTCAACCCGGCCTATCGCAAGAACGCCGAAGCCAGCAACCAGGCCCATGCGGTGTTCGACTACGACAACCCGGCCTACCTGCCGCCGCAGGACACCGAGTACAGCGCCGAACTCTATTACGGCGTGCACCTGACCAACTGGCTGACCGTGCGCCCGAACCTGCAGTACATCCGCCATCCCGGTGGCGTGAACGAGGTGGATGACGCGCTGATCGGCGGGATCAAGATTCAGTCTTCGTTCTGATGCTGAGGCCCCCTGTGCGAGCGAGCCTGTCGAATCGTCGCACCGTCGCGATGGTCGCGATGGTCGCGATGGTCGCGATGGTCGCGATGGTCGCGAACGATAACGCGCAACGTTCAGGCACGCGTCGTTCTCAGGTTTTTCGCGAGCAAGCTCGCTCCTACAGGGGAGCTTGCATTGGCCACACCCGATTCATCTGAACCATGCCTGCGCAAGATCGTCATCTACAGTGAACTTGCGCGAAACAATTTGAAACGTCACGGAGAACCACACTATGAGCACTGAAGGTGCTTCGAGTCAGAGCCGTCTGCTACCGCGGCTGCTCGGCATTCTGCTTCTGCTAATGGGCCTGGCCATGCTGGCCGGGGGGATCAAGCTGAGCTTGCTCGGCGGCTCGCTCTACTACCTGCTGGCCGGTATTGGCATCGCGCTGACCGGCCTGCTGTTGCTGGCCACCCGTCGTGCGGCGCTGGGCCTGTACGCGCTGGTGCTGTTCGCCAGCACCGTGTGGGCCTTGTGGGAAGTCGGCCTGGACTGGTGGCAACTGGTGCCACGTCTGTCGCTGTGGTTCGCCCTTGGCGTGGTCCTGCTGCTGCCGTGGTTCCGTCGTCCGCTGCTGCGCCAGGGCCCGGCACCGCTGGGCACCGCCGCCTTGAGCGTGGCCGTGGTGATCGCCGGCGCCGCTGCCGTGGGCAGTCAGTTCACCAACCCGGGCGAAGTGCTCGGCGAACTGGGTCGCGACAGCGCCGACATGACCAGCACCGCCCCGGCCATGCCGGACGGCGACTGGCAGGCCTATGGTCGCACTGAGTTCGGCGACCGCTACTCGCCGCTCAAGCAGATCACCCCGCAAAACGTCGGCAAGCTGCAGGAAGCCTGGCGCATCCGCACCGGCGACCTGCCAACCGCAGGCGACCCGGTGGAGCTGACCAACGAAAACACCCCGCTGAAGGTCAACGGCATGCTCTATGCCTGCACCGCCCACAGCAAGGTGCTGGCGCTGGACCCGGACACCGGCAAGGAAATCTGGCGTTTCGACCCGCAGATCAAGAGCCCGGTGGGCTTCAAGGGCTTTGCCCACATGACCTGCCGTGGCGTTTCCTACTATGACGAAAACGCCTACGCCCAATCGGATGTCGTTTCCAACGTAGCCATTTCCGAGGCCGGCAAGGCCGTGGCCCAGGCCTGCCCGCGCCGCCTGTACCTGCCCACCGCCGACGCGCGCCTGATCGCCCTGAATGCCGACACCGGCAAGGTTTGCGAAGGCTTCGGCAACCAGGGCGTGGTCGACCTGACCACCGGTATCGGCCCGTTCACTCCGGGCGGCTACTACGCCACCTCGCCAGCCGCGATCACCCGTAACCTGGTGATCATGGGCGGCCACGTGACCGACAACGAATCGACCAACGAGCCGTCCGGCGTGATCCGCGCCTTTGACGTTCACGACGGTCACCTCGTATGGAACTGGGACAGCAACAACCCGGACGCCACCGAGCCGCTGCCAGCCGGCGAGCACTACAGCCGCAACTCGGCCAACATGTGGTCGCTGGCCAGCGTCGACGAAAAACTCGGCATGGTCTACCTGCCACTGGGCAACCAGACCCCTGACCAGTGGGGCGCCGATCGCACCCCGGGCGCCGAGAAATTCAGCGCCGGCCTGGTAGCCCTCGACCTGGCCACCGGCAAGGTGCGCTGGAACTACCAGTTCACCCATCACGACCTGTGGGACATGGACGTTGGCAGCCAGCCAACCCTGTTGGACATGAAAACCGCCGACGGTGTGAAACCGGCGCTGATCGCCCCGACCAAACAGGGCAGCCTGTACGTGCTCGACCGTCGTGACGGTACGCCGATCATCCCGATCCGCGAGATCCCGGTTCCACAGGGCGCGGTGAAAGGTGACCACACCGCACCGACCCAGGCCCGTTCGGACCTCAACCTGCTGGCCCCGGAACTGACCGAAAAAGCCATGTGGGGCGCCAGCCCGTTCGACCAGATGCTGTGCCGCATCCAGTTCAAGGAACTGCGCTACGAAGGCCAGTACACCCCGCCGTCGGAGCAGGGCAGCCTGATCTACCCGGGTAACGTTGGCGTGTTCAACTGGGGCGGCGTGTCGGTCGACCCCGTGCGCCAGATGCTGTTCACCAGCCCGAACTACATGGCCTTCGTCTCGAAAATGGTGCCGCGTGCGCAAGTCGCCGCCGGCAGCAAGCGCGAGAGCGAAACCGCTGGTGTGCAACCGAACACCGGCGCGCCGTACGCCGTGATCATGCACCCGTTCATGTCGCCATTCGGCGTGCCGTGCCAGGCGCCGGCCTGGGGCTACGTGGCCGGGATCGACCTGACCAACGGCAAAGTGGTGTGGAAACGCAAGAACGGCACCAGCCGCGACAGCTCGCCACTGCCTATCGGCCTGCCGATTGGTGTGCCAAGCATGGGCGGTTCGATCGTCACCGCCGGCGGCGTCGGCTTCCTCAGCGGCACCCTCGACCAGTACCTGCGCGCCTATGACGTCAACAGCGGCAAGGAACTGTGGAAAGCCCGCCTGCCAGCGGGTGGTCAAGCGACACCAATGACCTACACCGGCAAGGACGGCAAGCAGTACGTGCTGCTGGTAGTCGGTGGTCACGGCTCCCTGGGCACCAAAATGGGCGACTACGTGATCGCCTACAAACTGCCGGAATAAGCTTCCCCGGCGCGATGAAAAAGGCGACTACCGCGAGGTAGTCGCCTTTTTTCTGCGCGCTTCGCGTAACAAAACGCTTACCAAACAAACCCTCGCCCACCATTGAAACCACTGGCCACCTGCCCCATCTAAGACCCATACCCCATTGCGCAGGTGCCCCATGAGCGACCAGCAAGCATTCCCCGAAGACCTCAGCGAATACGCCGATCCGCAGAACGCCGAACACCCCGCCCACTCCGGCAAAGGCCTGGCCCTGCCCGGGCAGAACCTGCCGGACAAGGTCTACATCATCCCGATCCACAACCGGCCGTTCTTCCCGGCGCAAGTGCTGCCGGTCATCGTCAATGAAGAGCCCTGGGCCGAGACCCTGGACCTCGTCGCCAAGTCCGAGCACCACTCCCTGGCGCTGTTCTACATGGACACCCCGCAGGAAGATCCCCGGCATTTCGACACCAGCGCCCTGCCGCTCTACGGCACCCTGGTCAAGGTTCACCACGCCAGCCGTGAGAACGGCAAACTGCAGTTCGTCGCCCAGGGCCTGACCCGTGTCCGCCTCAAGACCTGGCTCAAGCACCATCGCCCACCGTACCTGGTGGAAGTCGAATACCCGCACCAGCCGAGCGAGCCGACCGATGAGGTCAAGGCCTACGGCATGGCGCTGATCAACGCGATCAAGGAGCTGCTGCCGCTCAACCCGCTGTATAGCGAAGAGCTGAAGAACTACCTCAACCGCTTCAGCCCCAACGACCCTTCGCCGCTGACTGATTTCGCCGCCGCGCTGACTTCGGCCACCGGCAATGACCTGCAGGAAGTGCTCGACTGCGTGCCCATGCTCAAGCGCATGGAAAAGGTCCTGCCGATGCTGCGCAAGGAAGTCGAAGTCGCGCGCCTGCAGAAAGAAATTTCCGCCGAAGTGAACCGCAAGATCGGCGAACACCAGCGCGAGTTTTTCCTCAAGGAACAACTCAAGGTCATCCAGCAGGAGCTGGGCCTGACCAAGGACGACCGCAGCGCCGATGTCGAGCAGTTCGAACAGCGCCTGACCGGTAAAGTCCTGCCGCCGCAGGCGCAAAAACGCATCGAAGAAGAGCTCAACAAGCTGTCGATCCTCGAAACCGGCTCGCCGGAATACGCGGTCACCCGCAACTACCTGGAGTGGGCGACCGCCGTGCCCTGGGGCGTCTATGGCGAGGACAAGCTCGACCTCAAGCACGCACGCAAGGTGCTCGACAAACACCACGCGGGCCTGGATGACATCAAGGACCGCATTCTCGAATTCCTCGCCGTCGGCGCCTACAAGGGCGAAATCGCCGGTTCCATCGTGTTGCTGGTCGGCCCGCCGGGCGTGGGCAAGACCAGTGTCGGCAAGTCCATCGCCGAATCCCTTGGGCGGCCGTTCTATCGCTTCAGCGTCGGCGGCATGCGCGACGAAGCCGAGATCAAGGGCCACCGCCGCACCTACATCGGCGCGCTGCCGGGCAAGCTGGTGCAGGCGTTGAAAGACGTCGAGGTGATGAACCCGGTGATCATGCTCGACGAGATCGACAAGATGGGCCAGAGCTTCCAGGGCGACCCGGCCTCGGCGCTGCTGGAAACCCTCGACCCGGAACAGAACGTCGAATTCCTCGACCACTACCTGGACCTGCGCCTCGACCTGTCGAAGGTGCTGTTCGTCTGCACCGCCAACACCCTCGACTCGATTCCCGGGCCGTTGCTCGACCGCATGGAAGTGATTCGCCTGTCGGGCTATATCACCGAAGAAAAAGTCGCGATCGCCAAGCGTCACCTGTGGCCCAAGCAGCTGGAGAAAGCAGGCGTGGCAAAAACCAGCCTGTCCATCAGCGACAGCGCGCTCAAGGCGTTGATCGACGGGTACGCCCGTGAAGCCGGGGTGCGTCAGTTGGAAAAACAGCTGGGCAAACTGGTGCGCAAGGCGGTGATCAAGCTGATGGATGATCCGCAGCAAGTGATCAAGATCGCACCCAAGGACCTGGAAGCGTCCCTGGGCATCCCGGTGTTCCGCAACGAGCAGGTGCTCTCGGGCACCGGGGTGATCACCGGCCTGGCCTGGACCAGCATGGGCGGCGCCACCCTGCCGATCGAAGCCACGCGCATCCACACCCTCAACCGTGGCTTCAAGCTCACCGGGCAATTGGGTGATGTGATGAAGGAATCGGCGGAGATCGCCTACAGCTACGTCAGCTCGCACCTCAAGCAGTTCGGTGGCGATGCCAAGTTCTTCGACGAAGCCTTCATCCACCTGCACGTACCGGAAGGCGCCACGCCCAAGGACGGCCCGAGCGCCGGCGTGACCATGGCCAGCGCCCTGCTCTCGCTGGCGCGCAACCAGCCGCCGAAAAAAGGCGTGGCCATGACCGGCGAACTGACCCTGACCGGGCATGTGCTGCCGATCGGCGGAGTGCGCGAGAAGGTGATCGCGGCGCGGCGGCAGAAGATCCATGAGTTGATCCTGCCGGAGCCTAATCGCGGCAGCTTCGAAGAACTGCCGGACTATCTGAAGGAAGGGATTACCGTGCACTTTGCCAAGCGCTTTGCGGATGTGGCGAAGGTGTTGTTCTGATGATCATGTAGTACCTGCTCCGACGCTTTCGCTGGCAAGCCAGCTCCTACAGGGTCCATGCTTACCCTGTGGGAGCGGGCTTGCCCGCGAGAGGCCTGACCTGCTAATCCATTTCCCAGACATCCATGTCCCACTGTCACAATTTGTCTCATCTTCGGTTATGCTCGCCGTTCGTCGCGAAATTCCGGAGTGCCTGATTTTGATGTCCCCCACCCGCCTGTTATTGCCCCTGAGCCTTGCCCTGCTGGCCGCCTGTGCCTCGCAACCGAAGCAAAACCTGACGGTTGAGAAGCAGAGCCAGTGCCCGGTGCAATTGCACACCGGGCAAAACCTGATCCTGACCCTGCCGAGCAACCCGACCACGGGTTATCGCTGGGCAATCCAGGATTCGGCCGGCGGGGTGTTGCGGGCGATCAGCCCCGAGGTCTATAGCAACCCGGAAAACAGCGGTCTGGTGGGCAGCGCCGGCATTTCCACCTGGCGCTTCCAGGCGTTCAGCAGCGGTAACGGCCGCCTGCGCCTGACCTCGCAGCAGCCCTGGGCACCGGAAGTGGATCCGGTCGAGACCTTCGACTGCGCGATCACGGTGAACTGATGGGCTGGTTCATTCTGGCGTTGATGGGGGCGGTGACCTTCCTTTACGGGGTAAGCGTGCACGCCGAACTGCTGTGCCTGCTGGTCAAGCCGCTGCCGGTACTGGCACTGCTCGGCTGGCTGCACGATGCACCGCCGAGTGAATACCGGCGCTGGATCAGCCTGGGCCTGATCTTCTCCCTGCTCGGCGACGTGCTGCTGGCCTGGCCGGGCGACTTGTTCGTGTTTGGCCTGGGCGCGTTCCTGGTGGCGCACTTGGCCTATCTGAAGGCTTACTTGAGCGATTGCCGGCGTCCGGCGCTGCCCGCGCTGATCATTGCCCTCGGTGTCGGCGCAATACTGCTGGGGATCCTGATTGCCCACGGCCTCGGCCCGCTGCTGATCCCGGTGATTGTCTACGGCACCGCCATCAGCGCCATGCTCTGGCGCGCCCTGGCCCGGCTCGGAACCGACGTGCCCAAGCGCTCGGCCTTGCTGGCCGCCGGCGGTGCCCTGGCCTTTGTGTTTTCCGACAGTGTGATCGGCATCGACCGCTTTGCCCTGCCGTTTTCGGCCGCGCCTTATGTGATCATCATCAGTTACTGGCTGGGGCAATGGGGTATTGCGGCGTCAGCATTTGCCACAAAACCGCGCTGAGTTCTTCGCGAGCAGGCTCGCTCCCACAGGTACAGCGCAATCTTTGTAGGAGCGAGCCTGCTCGCGAAAGCGGTCTCACTGACAACAAAGAATCCGGACTGGCCCCACCGCTTTATCAGACAAGCCGCGCATCCCCTCGCCAACTTGGCTAAAATGCCGGCCTTTCCATATCCGCCGCTGGAACCGCCGTGAGCAAAGAACCCGATCGCCTTTTCGCCCAGCCTTTGGCCCAGGTGCCTGACTTCGCCTTTAACGAGGATGTGGTGCGGGTGTTCCCGGACATGATCAAGCGCTCGGTGCCGGGTTATCCGACCATTGTCGAGAACCTCGGCGTACTCGCCGCGCAGTTCGCCCAGCCCAACAGCGTGCTGTACGACCTCGGCTCGTCCCTCGGCGCGGTGACCCAGGCCCTGCGCCGTCACGTGCGTACCGACGGTTGCCGGGTGATCGCGGTGGATAACTCGGCGGCCATGGTCGAGCGCTGCCGCGAGTACCTGAATGGCCAGGATTCGATGTTCCAGGAGTTGCTGCCGGTGGAGGTGATCGAAGGCGACATCCTCGCCCTCGACTTCCAGCCGGCCTCGGTGGTGGCACTGAACTTCACCCTGCAATTCATCGCCCCGTCGCAGCGCACTGAATTGCTCGCGCGCATCCGTCAGTCGTTGTTGCCCGGCGGCGCCCTGATCCTTTCGGAAAAACTGCGCTTTGAAGACCCGCAGGAGCACGAACTGCTCACCGACCTGCACATCGCCTTCAAGCGCGCCAACGGCTACAGCGAACTGGAAATTGCCCAGAAACGCAGCGCCATCGAAAACGTCATGAAGCCCGACAGCCTCGAAGAACACCGCGAACGCCTGCTGGCCGCCGGGTTCTCGAAAGTCGTGCCGTGGTTCCAGTGTCTTAACTTTGCCTCGTTGATTGCCTTGCCATGATTGATCTGTCCCCCCTCGCCCGCCGCCTGGCCGGTACCCCGCTGGCTGAATGGGCCAAGACCCTGCAAGCGCAACTCGACGTCAAGATGGAGAAAGGCCACGGCGACCTGGAGCGCTGGCAAAGCGCGCTGGACGCCCTGCCAAAGATCCAGCCCACCGAAGTCGACCTGCTCGATGGCCTGACACTCGACACCGACTGCGATACCGAGACCCGGGCACAGATGCGTACCGCGCTGATGGGCCTGTCACCGTGGCGCAAGGGCCCGTTCGACCTGTTTGGCGTGCATGTCGACACCGAATGGCGTTCGGACTGGAAATGGTCGCGGGTCGCGCCTCACCTGGATCTCAAAGGAAAGCGCATCCTCGACGTCGGCTGCGGCAACGGCTACTACATGTGGCGCATGCTCGGGGCCGGTGCCGACAGCGTGATCGGCGTCGATCCAAACTGGCTGTTTTTCTGCCAGTTCCAGGCGGTGCAGCGTTACTTGTCCGAGCCCAACGCCTGGCACCTGCCCTTCCCCTTCGAAGACCTGCCACCGAACCTCGAAGGTTTCGACACCGTATTCTCCATGGGCGTGTTCTACCACCGCCGCTCGCCGATCGAGCATCTGCTGGCGCTCAAGGATTGCCTGGTCAAGGGCGGCGAACTGGTGCTGGAAACCCTGGTGATCGAAGGCGACGAGCAACAGGTGCTGGTGCCGGAAGACCGTTATGCGCAGATGCGTAACGTCTGGTTCCTGCCGTCGGTGCCGGCGCTGATGCTCTGGCTGCGCCGCGCCGGGTTCAGCGATGTGCGCTGTGTGGATGTCAGCACCACGACAGTCGAGGAACAACGCGGCACCGAATGGATGAAGTACCAGTCGCTCAAGGATTTCCTCGATCCCGAAGACCACAGCAAAACCATCGAAGGCCTGCCGGCGCCGATGCGGGCGGTGATTGTCGCGCGCAAATAATTGTCACGCCGCAAATCCCTATAGGAGCTGGCTTGCCAGCGAAGAGGGTGGGTCAGCCACCGATGATGTCGGCTGTCCTGCCGCCTTCGCCGGCAAGCTGGCTCCTACAGCCCTGTGCCAGGAGGGGGTTTTGCCTTGTACTCAGTCTGCAGGCTTGGCCCTTCGGGCCTTGAAGAACTCGCTCAGCACCGTCCCGCACTCCTCGGCCAGCACCCCGCCCTCGAACAACACCCGGTGATTCAAGAAACCCTGGCTGAAGAACTGCCCCTGGCTCTGCACGATCCCCGCCTTGGGCTCCAGCGCGCCGTACACCACCCGGGCGATGCGCGAATGGACGATCAGCCCGGCGCACATGCTGCAGGGTTCCAGCGTCACGTAGAGCGTGCTGCCGGGCAGGCGATAGTTGCTCAGGGCCTGGGCCGCGGCGCGGATCGCGACCATCTCGGCGTGGGCGCTGGGGTCGCTGCCGCTGATCGGGCAATTGAAGCCGCGGCCGATGATCTCGCCGTTCTGCACCAGCACCGCGCCCACCGGCACCTCACCGAGGGCCGCGCCTTGGGCGGCCAGGGCCAGGGCCTCGCGCATGAAATGCTGGTCGCGGCTGCGGTCGATAATGGCCGCCGGACGAATCTGGCGCATCACTTCACCTCGATCGCGGCCATCAGGCCGGTTTCCATGTGGTCGATCACGTGGCAATGGAACATCCACACCCCCGGGTTATCCGCCACCAGCGCCACTTGCGCGCGCTCGTTCTTGCCCAGCAGGTAGGTGTCGGTGAAGTACGGAATCACCTTGTGCCGGTTCGAGGCGATCACCTTGAAACTCATGCCGTGCAGGTGGATCGGGTGCTGGTACTGGGTCATGTTCTTCAATTCGAAAATATAGCTCTGGCCCAGCTTGAGGCTGGCGATCGGTCGGTCGGCACAGGTCTTGTCGGTGATGTCCCAGGCCTGACCGTTGATCTGCCACAGGCTCGGCGGCTTGCCGTTCTCGACATTCACCGAGACAGAGCCGACCCATTCGAAATTGAAGTTGAGTTTCTCGGCGTTGGCCATGTCCGGCTCGGCCACCGGGTTGGCCGGCAGCGCCGGCGGCCACTCGGTCGGCGCATCGTTGTTGGCCACCGAACGCAGGGTGCCCAGGCGCACCGGGCCGTTGCGCAATGACAGTTCGGCGCCCTCGGCCGGAGCCTTGATCGCCAGGCAGATACGCATGCCCGGACCCAGCCAGTACTCCTTGCCCAGCGGCCGCGGCTCGACCGGGTTGCCGTCCAGCGCATAGATCTGCGCTTCGACCCCCGGGATGTTGATGCGATAGGTCAGGGTGTTGTCCAGGTTCAGCAGGCGCACACGGGTGATCTGCCCGGCCGGCAGCTCGATCACCGGCGCATGCACGCCATTGATGGTCGACAGCCGCCCCGCCGTGCCGCCGCGTGCCGCTTCGCGAGGGATGCTGAATTCGACGAAATTGCCTTCGTCATCGATGTGCCAGTTCTTCAGGCTCAGGGTCTTTTCGTACTTGAATCCGGTCGGCTCACGCTCCTCGACAATCAGCGGCCCTACCAGCCCGCGCCCCAATTCCTCGCTGCTGCTGACATGGGGGTGATACCAGTAGCTGCCGGCATCGGGCACACGGAACTTGTAGTCGAAATATTCGCCCGGCAGCACCGGCAGTTGCGAGACGTAGGGCACGCCGTCCATCTCCAGCGGCAGGCGAATGCCGTGCCAGTGGATGGTGGTCGCCACTGGCAAGTGGTTGATGAAGCGCACCCGCAGCCATTCGCCCTGACGCACTCGCAACTCGGTGCCCGGTGCCGACGGGCCAAACGCCCAGGCCTCGGTCTTGTGCCCGGGCACCAGCTCCACGTCCAGCGGCGCGGCGATCAGCTCATAGTCATGGCCGGCGTTGGCCTCTGCCACTTTCCCCAGCCAGTACCGCGACGCACCACCTGCCCCGACACCCACCACTGCCAGGCCGGCCAGGCCACCGAGAATTTGACGACGGGTAAAGGACATGAACTCAACCACCTCACGAATCTTGCGCAGGCCGGAACGCCCGCAAAAGGCGAATACGATACACCTGCGATTGCGAAACAGTAAGAGTAGCGCGGCGGATGGCCGCAGATCCCGCCTCCAGCGCAAACCTGCATTGCCGAGGTGGAAACTATGTAGTGCACGCACCGAACGCCCCTGAGTCATGTTCAGCGGTCATTTCTCAAGGATCGAAAACATGACCACGACCGAACCCCGGGCACTGCCCAACGCGGACGACAAGGCCGCGCTCAAGGCTATCGCCACCGACATCATCCAGACCTGCCCCAGCCTGCAGGACTGCGCCCATGAAGTGGCGAGCGACCTGCTGAAAAAATACGCCGTCACCGGCCTTGATCCAGACCAGGTGTACTTCCACCGATTCGACGCGTCACAAAGCAGCTCGAAAGCTTTCACCGGCTGGGAGCATGTCCACGCCAGGCCCACCGCCTCGATGACCCTGACCGAGTTGGTGACGCACCGTTTCCGCGTCGCTGATCAGGACAATGCCGACCTGCTGGATGTCTATGCCGGCTTTTACTCGGTCGGTGCGGACGCCGACACCTACAACGAAACCAATGAGGTGCGCCTGCACGGCAACGACGTTCTGCGGGATTTCTGGAGCATCGATTTCAGTGCGCTTTACAGCGGTCGACTCAGCACCTTCTGGAACAAATCCGCGACCGACTTTCGCGCCCTCGCCAAATCCAACTTCCTGCTCAGCGCCGTGCGGGCACGGGATCAACGTCAACTCAGTGATGAGGACTTCCGCTTTGTCTGCGAAGCGGCCATCGGCCCGATCACCTGGCCCGTCACGCTGCAGTTGCTGCAATCAGAACAGCCTGGCAATGATCGTATCCGCGCGTTCGATATCGCGGGTTACGTCGCCACTGACCTGCTTCGCTTCGTTGCACCCAAGGGCCGACACATCCTGTATCTGCCAAGTGAGACGGCGGCTTTCCAGGTGCTGGAAACCGCCACGGACCTGCACTTCTGGGTCTTGCAGCGAATGAACAAGGAGGAGGTGCGCCAGAACTTCATGCGCCATTTCGCCCTGGCGGATCGACAGAAAATTGCCGAAGGCCTCACTGACCTGATGAACCAGTTGGTCAAGACCTGGGGCCGGTACGACCACCACTTGATCAACCAGCGCAACCAGCTCATCGAAGGTGACGCCTTCAGTTGGCTACGGGACTCGACCAGGACCACAATGTTCGCTGAGGCCGCGCTGTCCCTGACCTCCAATGGCGATCTGCGCAAGAAGCTGTGGATCGGCTACCTCGGCGCCGGGGTGAAAATACTCGGACCGATGGCGATGGTCGGTTGGCCGGTTGCCCTCCCAGCCGTCGGTGCGAGTATCGCCAGCATGGGGCTGAACATCGATCAGGCGGTCAACGGCAAGACCGCTGCGGATCGCAAGGCGGGCATCGTCGGCGCGGTGCTCGCCGGTATCGACCTGTTGTTCAATCTGGCGGTGCTTAAAGGGCCGGGTTCACTGGAGGATGTCGGGCCCGCAATCGATGCGGCCGAAGCGCAGGAAATGGCTGATCTGAAAGGACCGGCCCAACCCGCTTCAACCGTTTCACCCGCCCCGCAGCCATCCGGTTCTCGACCACCGTTCCCCGAGCCGATCGAGGAATTGAGCGAGCTCGATCTGGCCCGGGCCAGGGCGTACTACACACTCAACCCACCGCTGCCGCGCGTGCCGCCTCTGACAAGCCAGGTTGAAACCACGGTCGATCTGCTGGACAGCGTTTTTGCCGAAAAAAACGGCCTGGTCATCGGTGAAAGCCGCGGCAGCATCGGCAGCAAACAGTTGCTGATCGAGCACATGCCGGACCTGGCTGAGCGGGGAGTGAAGACCCTGTATCTGCAGCGGTTGCTGAGCAACGTCAATCAGCTCGATCTGGACGCTTTCGCACGTACCGGGGACATGTCGCAGGAGCTGGAAAGCTATCTGCAAAAACTGGATTTCATGGCCGGTAACGATCCCGATGGCGAGTTCAATTTGCAGAGCCTGGTGAGAGAGGCCGATGCCTGGCAGATCCGGGTGCAGGCCATCGATAGTTCGACGACTTTCAACATGGACACGAACGCTGACTGGCAACCGGACTACCGCATGGCCCGCAGTTTTTTTGCCAGCGAGACCATCAACGCCAATGAAGAAATAAACGGGCCTGGCAAATGGGTGGCGCTGGTCGATCAGGACAACATGACCACGTTCGGAGGGTATCGGGGCATCAGCGAGCAGACCGGCGCGACCAGCTTGCGCATCGATGATGTAGCCCCCGGCCAGACACAATCGATCGGCGCCGACCCCGGATTGCGGGTTGAATATGACGATCTCCCCGACGCTTCCTCTAACGAGCCAAGCCCTGCAGGTAACCAGAACGAGCTGATCCAGGCTGACTGGCGCATGCAGTCTCCTACGCTATGGGCCAGCAGAAGCCCACAAGACCTGCACACGCTGCTGCCGGAGCCGGGCATGTTCACCTTCCAGCGTTACCGAAACAGCGTACTGGTGGTGTATCGCAACGCCGAGGGCCGCCTGGCGGATAGCGTCCTGCGCTTCACTCCGGGAGGGAGAATCAATCTGGAAACCCCCATGCGCCCCGCGCACGATTCCACGACGGTGGACACGCTCGATGAGCTCAAAGACGCCCTGATCGATAAAGGCCTGCAGCCCATGGGATGGCCGTCTGCCGCTGACGCCCTGGACACACTGGCGACAGATCTGACCTCGACAGTGCCTGACATCGAACAGCCGGTTATCCCGCAAAACTGGCACGCAAACGAACTGCTCGATGCGCTCACCCCCGGTCGGGCACCCGGGAAGTTTTACGGCGTCTATAGCCTCAATTCGAACCCCGCCAACGCCATCATGATCAACGACGGCGCCTATTACGTGCGCTACGAACCCGATGCCAACGGCGGCGGCACCTGGGCCATCATTGACCCGGAACAGCCCAATGCGTTTTCCGGATCCATGCCTGTGCGCCTGAATGATCAAGGTGAATGGGAGCTGACGCCACGAGGCGGGCTGAAGGGGGGCGGCAACATCCATCCGGGCCGCTCGCGAACTCGCGCACGGACGTTGCCGCAGCCGGCGCCACCCGAAACGCCAGTGCCAGTCGCGCCACAGCCGGGACGATCACTTCCCACCGTACCAGGCGAAACGCCGTCGGGATCATCCCGTCCACTCACCCAATACGACACTCAATACCGGACGAGCCTGAGAAAAGTGGCGTTTGGCCGGCATGAATACCACGTCAGGATCGTTCGCCAGCCCGATGGAACCATTCGTAGAATATCTGCCTACGACGAATACGTCGCACCGAAACGCACCCGCCTGCTCAAGGACACGCGCGAGTTCTTTTTTACCCGGGAAGGCATGTCCCGCCCTCTGCCCGCACGTCCCAATCTGACACGGGTAATGACCTCGACCTCCGCTCAGGAGCTGATCGAGCGGGTTTTCAGCGAAGCGCCCGGGCTGGTGATCGGTGAAAGTCAGGACCGTATTGCCAGCATGCAGTTTCTCCTCGAAAACATGCCGGCCCTGGCCGCCCAGGAGGTCAAGACCCTGTACTTCCAGCGCCTGCTCAATGATTTCAACCAACTGGATCTTGATGAGTTCTTCAACACCGGAAGGATGGACAGTGATCTCAAGGTCTACCTGGATGACTTGCAGAGCGACCCCACTGGCCGCTTCACGCCATTGGCCGTGGTCAAGGCCGCTCGCGCCAATGGGATCCGCGTGCAAGCGACGGACTGCATGGCGAGCTACCGCTTTCCAGGCCTGACAATGACAGTTCTGGAAGAACAAGCCGTCAAGACTTACCTGACCCACACCATCATGGAAGCGGACAAAGCCCTCAACGGATCCGGCAAGTGGGTCGTGCTGACCGATCAAGACAGCGTCAACACGTTGCGCAATTTGCCAGGTATCAGTGAACTGCAGGGCGGCATCAGCCTGCGGATCGAGGAAGTGCCGCTGGACCAGCCAGCGTTGATCGAAACCGATCCGGGCATTGAAGTGCAGCACGATTCGTCCACCTACGGCGGAACGACCCTGGACGGTTCCAATACGCTCTTCGCCGACATGAGTCTGCAACTGCCTACGCCACTGTACGCAAGAACCGACGCAGAACTCGATCGACTGCTGTTACGGCCCGGCACGTTCACCCTCGTTGAGTCCGAGGATACGTGGACGCTGATCCACCGCAGCCGGGAAGATCGGCTTATCCATACACCGGTTGAACGCACCGCAACCGGCGACTACATGATCAACCGTCCAGCCTGGCCCGAGTTGCATCAAGTCCCTTTCGCCCGCGTCATCGATTTGTACTGGGGCCTGAAGAACATGGGGATGAAAATGGTCGGCCGACTGCCGCAGTGATCCGCCTGTTTGCACGCGCTGCGCGCCGATGAAATGCAAAAGCCCCGATCTCGCGACCGGGGCTCCGGGCAATGCAGCGCAAGGCTGCATCTTGCGAGGCATCAATGGCGCAACAGCCAGCCACAAAGCCGGCAGCAGGTACAACTATGTATCGCATCGGCCTTGTACCTGGCGGTCATGCTCACGACCCATTTCTCAAGGACTGAGCCATGAATTCATCTGACGACAACATCCTCCCCGAGCCCTCTGACGAGCAAGCGCTCAAGACACTGGTGGTGCCCTTCGTCGAAGCCTGCCCCGACATGCACGACATGGCCCACACCGAGGCCCAGGGCATTCTCGACAAGTACGGCATACAGCACCTGGACCCTGACCTGGTCTGGTGGCATCGCTTCGATAACACCTCGGTCAGCAGCACCCGGGCCTTTCTGTTCTGGCAGCACTACCCCAAACCGATCGAATCCCTGACCTTGCCGCAACTGGTCATGCAGCGCTTTCAGACCCACGACCAGGACAACGCCGACCTGCTGGACAGCGATGGCGGTTTCTATCGCGAGGACGCCCACGCGCAGATCTACAACGAAACCAATGAAGTGAAGATGTACCCCAGCCGGGTGATCAAAGACCTGTGGCGCATCGACTTCCATGATCGTTACTGGAGCAAGATGGAAGATTTCTGGCGGCGTCATTCGGACAACTACCGAACCCTGGCCAAGCTCAACTTCATCGCCAAGGCCCTGGAGGAACATGAAGGCTCGCGCCTGAGCAACGAGAACCTCAAGACCGTGCTCATGGCCGTGGCCAGTCACGTCAGCTGGCCCATGACCCTTGACCTGCTCCGGGCCAGCGAAGTCCCCGACGAAGCGCTGACGGTCACGCCACTGAGCCTGGGCGAATATGTCGCCACTGACATCCTGCGCATCATCGATAAAAATGGCCGGCAGATTCTCTATACCCCGGGCGAGCTGGACGCTTTCCATGTTTTCGAAAAGCCCCATGACCTGCATTGGTGGCTGCTGTGCCAGAACAACCATGCGGACAACCGCGCGCGCTTCATGTCGCACTTCCCGCTGTCGGCCCAGCAACAAAAGGGCGACAACGTCGGCCTCAACCACACCATCGACCTGCTGTATGTGACCTGGGGCAAGTACGACCACAGCCTGTTCGATCCCGGCTACCCCGCCCTCAGGGTCGATGCGTTCCAGTGGCTTCGCGACTCGGTCAAGGAACGCATGCTCGGCGACGCCGAGCTGTCACTGCGCTCCAATGGCGATCTGCGGGAAAAAATGTGGATCGGCTACCTCAGCGTCTTCACTCGCCTGTTTGGTGCCATGTCGGTGGCCGGCTGGCCGGTGGCCCTGGCGGCCGTGGGTGCCGGTCTGGCCAACATCGGCCTGAATCTCGACCAGGCCATCAACGGCAGGACGGCCAGCGATCGCAAAAGTGGTGTGATCAGCGCGATATTCGCCACCATTGATACCCTGTTCAACGCCTCGTCCCTGGGTGGCAGCGCCGAGTTGGCCGAAGTCCAGGAAGCCAACGATGCCTTCACCCCGCAGGAAAATCTTGCCGGCGAAGCACCGTTGGAGCCGGCCGGTGTGCCGAAAATCGCCCTGGCGGCCCCCGGTCGGGCCTATGTGCTGGAAGGTGAAAATCCCTTTCAGCCGTTCGAGACCAACGAGGTGCTCGACGGCCTGGAGCCGGTCGCGACCGAGGGCAAGTACAGCGCCATCTATCAGCCGCAGACGGGCGGGAACTACATCAGGATCGACGAAACCTTTTATCAGGTGCGCTACGTCAATGAGCTGAAGTCCTGGGTGGTTATCGACCCCGCCAACCCCTTCTCGTTTCACCGCAGCCTGCCGGTTCGCCTGAATGCTGCCGGAGAGTGGGAGCCGCTGACTCGACCGGGGTTGTACGGTGGCGGCAGAATTTTCGGCAAGCTGCCCTGGGGCCGCTCGCCGGCGCCGCTGCCCGAAATACCGACCCTGACCAGCCCTTATGACATGCCGCAGGCGGCGCGGGCAGAACTGCAGCCGGTTATCAGTGACGCGAGTGCGCGGCAAGAACTCTCAGAGCATTTCATTGACATCACCAACCCGGAAAATGTGCTGGAGGATTTCAAGAAGCTCAGGAGACGTTTGTACGCGGACGCCCATGCGTTCCATGAAAACCTTCCGCCACTCCGGCCTAGACCCACGATTCCAAGCTTCGGCGCGGCGAACAGCAGCGACAGCATCATCCGGCGGCTGCTCGAGGAAGCACCCGGCCTGGTGATCGGTGAAGCGCACTCCAGTGTCGGCAGCAAACAGTTCCTGATCGAGAACATGGAAGTCCTGAGCAAGCAGAAGGTCAAAACCCTGTACATGGAACACTTGCTCAATGACTTCCACCAGACGGACCTGGATCTGTTCAACCAGGGCAAACCCTTGTCCAAGGACCTGGAGAATTACTTGAATAATCTCGATCAGGGCTGGCACACCGACCCGACCGGGCGCTTCACCTTCCTGAACCTGGTCAAGGCGGCGCGGGATAACCACATTCGCGTGCAATCGATCGACTGCGCCGGCAGCTACCGGGTCAACGGCTTAATCGGCGTCTCGACCTATAGCCGGCAGGAAATGATGAATTATTACGCCAAGACCATCATCGATGCCGATCAGGTCGCCCGGGGGGCTCATCGCTGGGTGGCACTGGTGGGCAACTCACACGCCAATACCTGGCACGACATCAGCGGGCTCAGTGAGCTGGAAGGAGGCATAGGCGTGCGGGTGGAAAGTGCGCCGGTCGGGCAACCCACCACCATTGAACCCGACCCGGGAGTCTCCGGGACCGACGGACTTTCAAACACCGTGGAAACGGTGAAGAACGACTTGTTCCTGCAGCTCGCCTCCCCCGAGTTAGCGCGGGAGCAGGCAATCGCCGCGGCACTCAACAAGCCCGGGATGATCACCCTTGAGAAAGCTGGCAGCAAACTGCAACTGATTCATCGCAGCCGCGATGGCTCCCTGGTGCGCACAGTGATCCATGACGATGGCCCGGGTATTTATATCGACCGGCCCAATTGGCCCGGCACTTACCACAAGCGCTTTAACAATCTGGCCGAACTGCGCGAGGCATTGATAAAGCAAGGCCTTAAAATGACCCGAGTACCCTGAAAAACAAAAAGCCCCGGGTCGACAGACCCGGGGCTTACACGCCGCCCCTAGGATTTACCCAACTTCCAGGCATCGGCAAAGGGTGCCGTACCTTTGTCGTAAGGCTTGAACAGCGCCATATAGACCAGGCCAATCGCAATGACCACGCCGGCAGTGAGCAAGATCCCATAGTTGCTGTACCAGGGCGCATCCGGCGTGCGCGGCCAGGACATGTTGGCGATCGCCAGCAAGCCGTAGACCAATGCCAGGATATTCACGATCCAGCCCCAGCCACCCAGGGTGAACTGCCCCGCCGGTTTCCAACCGCGAAGCCGGGCGAACAGCGCGCCGCCGACAATCATCTGGAACGACAGGTAAATGCCAATGGCGGCGAAGCTGACGATGATCGCGATGGCATTTTCCAGATAGAAACCCGCACAGACAATGGCCGCCGGAATCACTCCGCAGGTGATCAGGGCCGCAGTCGGCACCCGGGTATTGGGCGAAAGGCGCTTGAGCAGGCGGCTGCCCATGACCATTTCGTCGCGGGCGAAGGAGTACAGCAAACGGCTGGCCGCCGCCTGCAGGCTGAGCACGCAGGAGACGAAGGACACAGTGATCACCGCGGTCACCAGCTGCCAGCCGGTCGGCCCGAACGCGTTGACCATGATGGTGTACATCGGGTCCTTGTCGTCGCCGGAAATCACCTTGGCAATATCCGGCACCGCCAGAATCAATGCCAGTGCGGCAAAAATCGCCGCGCCGCCACCGATGTAGATGGTCATGCGCATCGCCTTGGGGATGCGCTTGCTCGGGTTCGGCGTCTCTTCGGCCACATCACCGCACGCCTCGAAGCCGTAATAGAGGAACATGCCCGCCAGCGAAGCAGTGAGGAACGCTGGCCAATAACTGCCATCGATGCGGATGTCGAAGGTGTTGAACAGCACCGAGAACGGCTGGTGACGCTCGAAGATCAGCAGGTAGCCACCAATCACGATGGCGCCGAGCAGCTCGCAGATGAAGCCGAACATGGCGACTTTTGCCAGCAACTTGGTGCCGCTGAGGTTCAGCAGGGTAGCCATCACTGCCAGCGCCAGCGCGACAAAGGTATTGGTCACCGGACTCGGCTCGAAGCCGAGCATCGCTGCAATGTAAGGCCCGGCGCCCAGCGCCACCGCAGCGATGGTCACACACAACGAGACCGAGTAGATCCAGCCCACCATCCACGCCCAGCGCTTGCCCACCAGCCGGCGCGCCCACGGATAGACGCCACCGGAAATCGGAAACTGCGACACCACTTCGCAGAAGATCAGGCAGACCAGCATCTGCCCCAGGCCCACCAGCAGATACGACCAGAACATCGGCGGCCCGCCCGCTGCCAGGCACAGGCCGAACAGCGTATACACGCCCACCACCGGCGACAGGTAGGTAAAGCCCAGCGCAAAGTTTTCCCAGAGGCTCATGCTTCTTTCAAAGTTCGAGGTATAGCCAAGCGCCTTGAGCTGCGCGGCATCGCTGTCCGGCGCAGTGAATTCGGAACTGTTCATGTGGTTATCCTGGGGACACTGTCCCGTCGGCAGTTATTGTTGTTGTTCTGACTTACAACTTGATCCAGGTCGCCTTGAGTTCGGTGTACTTGTCGAACGCATGCAGCGACTTGTCGCGACCGTTGCCCGATTGCTTGAAACCACCGAACGGCGCAGTCATGTCGCCACCGTCATACTGGTTGATCCACACGCTGCCGGCACGCAACGCCCGGGCCGTGCGGTGGGCCCTGGAGATGTCGGCGGTCCACAACGCCGCTGCCAAGCCATAGGGCGTGTCGTTGGCGATCTCGATGGCCTCTTCGACACTGTCGAAGCTGATCACCGACAGCACCGGCCCGAAGATTTCTTCCTGGGCGATTTTCATGGCGTTGTCGACGCCATCGAAAATGGTCGGCTCGACGTAGGTGCCACCGGTTTCCTCCAGGGTGCGCTTGCCGCCGATCAGCAACTTGGCACCGTCCCGGTGGGCGGATTCGATGTAGGACAGCACGGTGTTCAGCTGCTGGGTATCGACCAGCGCGCCAACGTTGGTGTCCGGGTCCAGCGGGTTGCCCGGTTTCCAGCCCTTCAGGGCTTCGACCACCAGCGGCAGGAACCGGTCCTTGATCGAGCGCTCGACCAGCAGGCGCGAACCGGCGGTGCAGACCTCGCCCTGGTTGAACGCGATGGCGCCGGCTGCCGATTCGGCCGCAGCCTGCAGGTCGGGGGCATCGGCGAACACGATGTTCGGGCTCTTGCCTCCCGCCTCCAGCCAGACGCGCTTCATGTTCGACTCACCGGAATAGATCAACAGTTGTTTGGCGATTTTGGTCGAACCGGTGAATACCAGGGTATCGACGTCCATGTGCAGGGCCAGGGCCTTGCCGACGGTGTGGCCGTAGCCAGGCAGCACGTTGAGCACCCCGGCCGGGATGCCGGCCTCGATCGCCAGTTGGGCGATGCGGATGGCGGTCAACGGGGATTTCTCGGACGGTTTGAGAATCACCGAGTTACCGGTGGACAACGCCGGACCGAGCTTCCAACAGGCCATCATCAGCGGGAAGTTCCACGGCACGATGGCCGCCACCACGCCCACCGGCTCGCGGGTCACCAGGCCGAGTTGGTCATGGGCCGTTGCGGCGACTTCGTCGTAGATCTTGTCAATGGCCTCACCGCTCCAACTCAGCGCCTGGGCGGCACCCGGCACATCGACAGCCAGGGAATCGCTGATCGGCTTGCCCATGTCCAGGGTTTCCAGCAGCGCCAGTTCGTCGGCATTGGCTTGCAGCAGATCGCCGAATCGAATCATCACCTGCTTTCTGTCCGCCGGCGCCATGCGCGACCAGACGCCGGAATCAAAGGTGGCGCGGGCAACTTCCACGGCGTGATCGGCATCGGCGGCCGAGCAACTGGCAACCCTGGCCAGCAAGCGACCATCGATCGGACTGAGGCAATTGAATGTTTCGCCTTCAATGGCGTGGGTATAGTCCCCCCCAATGAACGCACGCCCTTCGATCTTCAGGGTCTGTGCGCGTGCTTCCCAAATGCTTAGCGTTGGAGTCGTCATGCCGGGTCATTCCTCTATGTGGGTGCGCTCTCGGGAGGGAGTCCAGAACCGGAGCCGCTTAAACATCTAAAACCATATCTTATGAATAATTCCCTGCCAAACCTCTTGTCGTTTTGATCTAAAAACGACATAAGTCGAGCATATTTATCGCCAGGTTCGGCCTTTAGGTTGCGCGACAAGGCCCATGAAGATAAAAGAAACCTGCTTTCATATTTTTTGGCGACCAGGATGACTCAACTGAACACAGTGAACCGCCTGTCCCTGCTGCAGGTCAGCCAGGAAGGCAAGCCCGAGGAAGTGGCACGGCGGCTGATCGAGGTCATTGGCCTGGGATTGATTGGCGTGGGCGAGCAATTGCCCAGCGAAAGCGAGCTGGCGACGCGGTTTGGGGTGGCCACCGTGACCCTGCGTGATGCCTTGGCGATCCTGCGTCAACGCGGCGTGGTCGCAACCCGACGCGGACGAAATGGCGGCAGTTTTGTCTGCGCCCCGGTGGAAGTGTCCGATGACACCCTCAAGCTCAGGTTGAGCGCAATGAGCTCGCTGGAGCTGCGCGATCTGTGCGACGAACAGGTGGCGATTTCAGCAACCGCCGCCGGCCTGGCGGCCAGCCGCTCCTCCAGCGTCCAGCACCAGCGCCTGGAGCATTTCGTCAGCGCCCTGCAGGAAGCTACCACGCGCAGCGAGCTGCGCCGCGCCGATGCACGCTTCCACATCGAAGTGGCCGTCGCCGCGCAGTCCGTGCGTCTTACCCATGCCGAAATGCGCCTGCAGGCGGAAATCGGCGAACTGCTGTGGATTGCCATGAACGAAACCCAGAAAAACACCGCGGTGGCCGAGCACCGGGCAATCCTCCAGGCCGTAACGGCCGGCGAAGCCAATCTGGCCAGCGCGTTGACCGAGGCCCATATCAAGGAAGGCATCAAGCGCCTGATGGATTTGCGCTTTGCCTTGCTGGAATCACAGGAGAGCGGATTGTGATGATCAGCCACCCCCACAACGACGAGCTTTTACAGTGCAGCGAGCGCCTGGAAGGGGTATTCAGCACGGTATTCGAACAGCTCAATGCATTGGCCGAACAGGTAGTGACCGTCTGGGACGCGCTGGCCATCGAGCATCGAAAGCCGACCTCAAAAGACCTGGCCTTCCTGCAGACGACCATCGAAGAGCGGCTGTCGAGCAATGACACCTATGTGCATGGCACCGGCGTGGTGCTGGAACCGGGCGAACTGGCCGATCAGGAACTGTTCCTCGAATGGTTCTACCGCCCAGCCAGCGGCAAGATCGCGCCGATGATGCTCAACTTCAATCGCCAGAGCGAAAACTTCTACAACTACCAGGGCATGCCCTGGTTCACCCGCCCCAAACTGACGGGCCAGCCATCGATCGAAGGACCGTTCGTCGACCTCTATGGCACCGAACTCTACATCCTGGCCTTTTCCGTGCCGATCTTCGCCGGCGGCCATTTTGTCGGCGTCGCCGCAGCGGACATTGCCCTGCACGAGTTCGACCAACTGCTCACCCGCTGCCTGCTGCGCATGAAGAACGAAGCCTTCATCATCAACGGCGAAGGCCGCATCGTCGCCGCCAACTCGGCCAACTGGTTCGTCGGCAACCGAGCCAGCCACCCGGCGGCGGCCAGGGTGCACCAACTTCAGCCGTTATCGATCAATTGGTCGCTGGTGCAATTGCCAGCGGCACGCTAGATCCAGGTAAAGCGCCAACACCCAAAAACCAGAAAGCCCGCAATAGATGCGGGCTTTCCGGGTATTTCCTGGGTTATCGGGACTGGCTTAGGCCGGTCTGGCGATTATTCCCACTCAATCGTCGCCGGCGGCTTGCTCGACACGTCGTAAGTGACGCGGGAGATGCCTTCGATTTCGTTGATGATGCGGCCGCTGACGGTTTCCAGCAGTTCGTAAGGCAGGTGTGCCCAACGCGCGGTCATGAAGTCGATGGTTTCCACGGCACGCAGGGCCACGACCCAGGCGTAACGACGGCCGTCACCTACGACACCGACCGATTTCACTGGCTGGAACACCACGAAGGCCTGGCTGACCTTGTGGTACCAATCGGCCTTGCGCAGTTCTTCGATGAAGATGTGGTCGGCGCGACGCAGCAGGTCGGCGTATTCCTTCTTCACTTCACCGAGGATCCGCACGCCCAGGCCCGGGCCCGGGAACGGGTGACGGTAGACCATGTCGTACGGCAGGCCCAGTTCCAGGCCCAGACGACGGACTTCGTCCTTGAACAGTTCGCGCAGTGGCTCGACCAGTTTCAGGTTCATTTCTTCCGGCAGGCCGCCCACGTTGTGGTGCGACTTGATCACGTGAGCCTTGCCGCTTTTCGCGCCAGCCGACTCGATCACGTCCGGGTAGATGGTGCCCTGGGCCAGGTACTTGATGTTGTCCAGCTTGCAGGATTCGGCATCGAACACGTCGATGAAGGTACGGCCGATGATCTTGCGTTTCTTCTCCGGGTCGGCTTCGCCGGCCAGGTTGCCGAGGAACTGCTCTTCGGCGTTGGCGCGGATGACCTTGACGCCCATGTTCTCGGCGAACATGGCCATCACTTGCTCACCTTCGTGCAGGCGCAGCAGGCCGTTATCGACGAAGACGCAGGTCAGTTGATCGCCAATCGCCTTGTGCAGCAGCGCGGCGACTACCGAGGAGTCAACGCCACCGGACAGTCCCAGCAGGACGTTGTCGGTGCCGACCTGGGCGCGGATGTTGGCGATCGCATCTTCGGCGATCTTCGACGGCGTCCACAGGGCTTCGCAGCCGCAGATGTCGAGGATGAAGCGCGACAGGATGCGCCCGCCTTGCTTGGTGTGGGTCACTTCCGGGTGGAACTGCACGCCGTAATAGGCGCGTTCGTCGTTGAACATGCCGGCAATCGGGCAGCTCGGGGTGCTGGCCAGGATGTGGAAGTCTTCCGGCATTTTGGTGACCTTGTCACCGTGGCTCATCCACACGTCGAGGCCGAACAGGCCGTCGGCGTCGATGTGATCTTCGATGCCATCGAGCAGGCGGCTCTTGCCGACTACGTCGACGCGGGCGTAACCGAACTCACGCAGCTCGGAACCTTCGACCTTGCCGCCCAGTTGCTCGGCCATGGTCTGCATGCCGTAGCAGATACCGAAGACCGGTACGCCCAGGTCAAACACTACCTGCGGGCAGCGCGGGCTGTCGGCGACGTGCACGGACTCGGGGCCGCCGGCGAGGATGACGCCTTTGGGAGCGAACTCGCGAATCGCTGCATCGTCCATGTCGAACGGATGCAGTTCGCAGTACACGCCGATCTCACGCACGCGGCGGGCGATCAGCTGGGTGTACTGGGAACCGAAGTCGAGGATCAGGATTCGGTGAGCGTGAATGTCGAGGGCCATGATTCAGTCTCGTCTAGATAATTCAGAAACAGTCGTGATTCAGAAACAACTCGGGGCTGAATCAAACAGCCCCGGTCGTTAACTTTTTACTGAAGGCTCAACCTACCCGGTAGTTTGGCGCTTCTTTGGTGATCTGCACGTCGTGGACATGCGACTCGGCCATGCCGGCGCCGGTAATGCGCACGAACTCTGGCTGAGTGCGCATTTCCTCGATGTTGGCGCTACCGGTGTAGCCCATGGAGGAACGCAGGCCGCCCATCAGTTGATGGATGATGGCGCTCAGGGTGCCCTTGTACGGAACACGCCCTTCGATGCCTTCCGGGACCAGCTTCTCGGCGCCTGCCGAGGAATCCTGGAAGTAACGGTCGGAGGAACCCTGGGCCTGGGACATGGCGCCCAGCGAACCCATGCCACGGTAAGCCTTGTACGAACGACCCTGGAACAGTTCGATCTCGCCCGGCGCTTCTTCGGTACCGGCGAACATCGAGCCCATCATCACGCAGGAAGCACCGGCCACGATGGCCTTGGACAGGTCACCGGAGAAACGGATACCGCCGTCGGCGATCAACGGCACGCCAGTGCCTTCGAGGGCAGCGGCCACGTTGGCGATGGCGCTGATTTGCGGCACGCCGACACCGGCAACGATACGCGTGGTGCAGATCGAGCCAGGGCCGATACCGACCTTGACCGCATCCGCGCCCGCTTCGGCCAGGGCCTTGGCAGCGGCGCCGGTGGCAATGTTGCCGCCGATCACTTGCACTTCCGGGAAGTTCTCTTTGACCCAACGCACGCGGTCGATCACGCCTTTGGAGTGACCGTGAGCGGTGTCGACCACCACCACGTCAACGCCGGCAGCAACCAGCGCAGCAACGCGGTCGCCGGTGTCTTTACCGGTACCGACGGCAGCGCCAACGCGCAGACGACCCTGGTCGTCCTTGCTGGCCAGCGGGTAGGCCTTGGCTTTTTCGATGTCGTTGACGGTCATCATGCCCTTGAGGGCGAATTTGTCGTCGACGATCAGCACGCGCTCGATGCGGTGCTTGTGCAGCAGCTCACGCACGTCGTTCTTGTCGGCGCCTTCCTTGACCGTGACCAGGCGCTCTTTAGGCGTCATCACTTCACGGACAGTGGCTTCCATACGGTTTTCGAAACGCACGTCACGGGAGGTGACGATGCCGACCAGGTCGCCGTTGTGCAGCACCGGCACACCGGAGATGTTGTGCATGCGGGTCAGTTCGAACAGTTCACGCACGGTAGCGTCAGCCACGATGGTGATCGGGTCCTTGACCACACCGGCTTCGTAACGCTTGACCTTGCGCACTTCGGCAGCTTGCTGCTCGATGGTCATGTTCTTGTGGATGATGCCGATGCCACCTTCCTGAGCCATGGCAATAGCCAGACGGGCTTCGGTAACGGTGTCCATGGCGGCAGAAACCAGTGGAATATTCAGCTCGATGCCACGGGTAAGACGGGTTTTGAGACTGACTTCGTTAGGAAGCACCTCGGAATAACCGGGCACTAAAAGAATGTCGTCGAAGGTCAGAGCTTCTTGGCTGATACGCAGCATCGCGGGGGCTCCCGAGCGGGAAAATGGAAGCGCGCCATTATACTCAGACACCCCCGCCGGCTCAATGTAAAAGTCTGTCTATTATTGATGCGGTGATCGACGGGGGCTGCACGCCCCAAACCTGCAGGAACTGGCTTGCCAGCGAAGATCGCCCGGGCGCTGCGTTTTCGCTGTGGAAACCCTGGATGAGCTCGTTGGCGCCGAGTCCTTCGCTGGCAAGCCAGCTCCTACAGGTTTCCTGCAATTTACAACTCGACTTTCACCCAACTCACCGGCAAATCCAGCCAGTCGGCGAACTCATCGATAAAGCTCTGCTTGAACCCCGCCTCGGCCCAGTTGTTGAAAATGAAGCCCAGATTGGAAAACCCGCACTCCTGCAGGAACAGGAAGCCGTTGATGTCATCTTCATGCCCGCACTCGGGGCAGGTGAAGTTATCGGTGCGCCCCGGCATCCAGTCTTCCAGGCTCTCGAACAGCGCCTCACCGACTTCCTGGCGACACTCTGCACAGCCGGCTTCCTCGAGAAAGCCCTTGGCCGGGGTATAGATGCAGCGCTTGGTGATGATTTCCAGGCCATTGATCGGCTCGCCAAACGGCAGCGCCTGCGGGTGCAGCACCACCTCGCGGGCGCCGGGAGCAATGGCGTGGGCCATGCGGTTGCCGGTGCGGCCGCAGGTGCTCAACTGCTCTTCAATGATGTTCTTGCGCACCAGCCAACGCACAATCGCCCGCGCCCTGGGCTCGTGCACCGGCAGGGTGGAGATTTTCGGGACGAGGATACTTTGTGAGTTCATGCTGGGGTCCTGCTGTATGGCGGCTGGCTTCATCGCGACGGCGTGACGATTCGACAAGCCGGCTCCAACATAACCCTGTAGGAGCGAGCCTGCTCGCGATGAGGCCCTGAAGGCCGGCAGCTTAATCCCTGACGAAATCCGGTCAAGTACTCAAATAGCGACCAATCAACGCCAACCCACTGGCCAGCACCAACCAGGTCACCAAACGCACAAACGCCTCGCGCGACAACCTCATGGCCAGGCGCCGGCCGATCCACAGCCCCAGGCCCATGGCCGGCAACAAGCATACCGCCAGCATCAACAAGGGTAGCTCGGCATAGACCCCGGCGATCAGGAACAGGCTCAAACGCACCAGGGTGCTGCAACTGATCAGCGCGCTCTGGGTGGCGCGGGCCGCCTCCTTGGGCAGGCGACTGTTGAGATAAATCGCGTATAAAAAGCCGCCGCTGCCAAACAGCGCGCCGAACAGGCCGCCGACGGTGCCCATGGGAATGGCCCAGCCGGCGGACAACTGCGCTGGGCGCACCTTCACCCACAGGCTGTAGACCGCATAGGCACTGATAAACAGCCCCATTAATAGCAGCAACAGATCCGATTTCAGATTCAGCAGGAAGATCACCCCCAGGGTGCAGCCAACTGCCATACACGGCAGCAAGCGCAACAGTTCCGCCTTGGCCACGTCCCTGCGCGAGGGCAGCAGATTGCCGAACGCCGCGACAAAATCCAGCAACACCAGCAGCGGCACGATTTTCGACAAGGGCATGAACAGGATCAGAATCGGCCCGGCAACCAGCGCCGTGCCGAAGCCGGCGATGCCAAACACGATATAAGCCAGGCTGATCCCCAGCCCGACCAACAGCCACTCCGTGGCTCCCAGCGGCCATTGCTGCAACAACTCGAGCACATTCATCGACAGGCTTTCCTTGAGTAATGTTGATGACTTTAGCCAGCACCGAGCATTGCGACTAATATCGTCTGCGTCGCCAACCTATCTCTAAAAGGCATGACTCGTGCTCTCCACACGTCAATTGCGCTATTTCGTCGAAATCGCCGAATGCGGCAGTTTCAGCGCCGCCGCCGAACGCCTGTTCGTCGCCCAATCCGCCTTGAGCCGACAGATCAAGGACATGGAAAACCGCCTGCAAACCCCGCTGTTCGAGCGCACCGCCCGCCAACCGCGCCTGACCGCCGCCGGCGAAGCCTTCCTGCCGCGTGCCCGCAGCCTGCTCAATGAATTGGCCAAGGCCAGCGACATCGCGACACAGGTCGGCAACGGCCAACTGGGCACCCTGCGCCTGAGCCACTCCAGCACCGTGCCGCTGAGCGGGCGGGTACTGGCGGATGTCAGCGCCTTTATCGAGCGCCAGCCCGGCGTGTCGCTGGACATCGGCAAACTGTCCTCCGAAGCGCAGCTTGAGGAACTGAGTGAGGGCCGTCTCGACCTTGGTCTGCTGCGCCTGCCGGTATTGCGCCAGCGCGAAGGGATCCAGATCGTGCCGCTGTTCAGCGAGCGCTTGTTGCTGGCAGTGCCCACGGATCATCGACTCGCCGCATCCAGCCCGGTGGAGTTGGCGCAATTAAAGGACGAGGCGTTCATCTCCATTCCCCATCCCCAACGCGGCGGCCTGAGCTATTTATGCGCCGAGTTGTGCATGGGCCAGGGATTTTTTCCGACAGCGGCCCGGGTGGTGTCGCGCAAGACCACTCAGCTACAGTTGATCCAGGCCGGGTTCGGCATCGCCCTGCTCCCACAGTCCATGCAGGACATCGCTCCGCCTGGCGTGCGCTTTTTACCCCTGGCCGACGAGAATTGCCAAAGCACCGTCGCCCTCGCCTACCGCCAGAACCCGCCGCCGCTGATCCAGCGGTTGATCCACACCCTGACCCACGCCAATGATCACTGAGCCCCGGCCAAGGTCATGGAGATTCCCCAGCGAATGCCTTTAAACTGCGCCCCATGATTAAAGATCCCTTTGCAAGACTCGGCCTCGACCGGGAAGTCCTGACCGTCAGCCAGCTCAATGGCCGTGCGCGGGTGTTGCTTGAAGACGTGTTCAGTAACATCTGGGTCGAAGGCGAAATCTCCAACCTCGCCCGTCCGGCGTCCGGCCACGTGTACTTCACCCTCAAGGACAGCGGCGCCCAGGTACGTTGCGCGCTGTTCCGGCAGAACGCCGCACGGGTGCGCCAGGCCTTGAAAGATGGCCTGGCGGTCAAGGTGCGTGGCAAGGTCTCACTGTTCGAAGGCCGCGGCGACTATCAGCTGATCCTCGACACCGTGGAACCTGCCGGTGACGGTGCGCTGCGCCTGGCGTTCGATGCGCTGAAGGAAAAGCTCAGCGCTGAAGGCCTGTTCAGCGCCGACCGGAAAGTGCCGCTGCCGGCCCACCCGCAGCGTATCGGCATCATCAGCTCGCCGACCGGCGCGGTGATCCGCGACATCATCAGCGTGTTCCGTCGTCGTGCGCCGCAGGTGCAACTGACCCTGATCCCCACTGCCGTGCAGGGTCGCGAAGCCACCGCACAGATCGTCCGCGCCCTCAAGCTGGCCGATTCACGGGGTTTCGACGCCTTGATCCTGGCCCGGGGCGGCGGTTCGCTGGAAGACCTCTGGTGCTTCAACGAAGAGGCGGTGGCCCGCGCGGTGGACGCCTGTGTCACGCCGATTGTCAGCGCGGTCGGGCATGAGACCGACGTGTCGATCAGCGATTTCGTCGCCGACGTGCGCGCCCCTACCCCATCGGCCGCTGCCGAACTGCTGGCGCCGGACTCCAGCGACCTGGTGCGCCGCGTCGAAAGCCTGCATCGCCGGCTGCTGATGCGCATGCGCGACCGCCTGCTGCGTGATCGCCTGCGCCTGGAGGGCATCTCCCGCCGCCTGCGTCATCCAGGTGAGCGTCTGCGCCAGCAGGCTCAGCGTCTGGATGACCTGGACATGCGCATGCGCCGGGCCTTCGAACGGCAGCTCAACAGCCGACGCGAACTGTTGCTGCGCCTGGAAACCCGCCTCGCCGGCCAGCATCCCGGGCGCCAGCTGGCCCTGCTGCGCCAACGCCTCGACAGCCTCGGCGAACGCCTGCCACGGGCCATGCGCGAAGGGCTCAAAGCCCGCCGCCTGCAACTGCAAAGCCAGGTGCAGACCCTGCAAGTGGTCAGCCCGCTGGCGACCCTGGCCCGTGGCTACAGCATCCTGCTGGATGAACGCGGCAACGCGATCCGCAGCGCTGCGCAGACCCACAATGGCCAACGCCTGAAAGCCCAGCTGGGCGAAGGCGAGCTGCAGGTGCGGGTCGAAGACAACCACCTGACGCCTGTCACCCTTTCTCTACTGGATTGATCAATGCTGCGTTCTCTCGCCCCCCTGCTGTTGCTTTGCCTGACCTTCAACGCCCACGCCGACAGCTACATCACCCGCCTGCTGAACAAACCGGTGCCCGGTGGCGTTGCCGTGGTCAGCCTCGGCGTCTCGGCCCAGGCGCCCAAGGCCAGCTACCAAGGCAAGCCAGTGCTGGTGGTGAAAGAACAGGACAACTGGCTGGCGATTGTCGGCGTGCCCCTGACCGTCAAACCCGGCCCGCAGCAAATCAACAGCGCCGGGCGTAACCTCAGCTTCACCGTGGGCAGCAAGAAGTACCCGGAACAGCGCATCACCCTGAAAAACACCCAGCAGGTCAATCCGAACCCGGCCAACCTCAAGCGCATCGAGGCCGAACTGGCGGAACAGATCAAGGCCTACCGCACTTTCAGTCCGAATACCCCGAGCAACCTGCTGCTGGACAAGCCGGTCAACGGCCCGTTGTCGAGCAAGTTCGGGGTACGTCGCTTCTTTAACGGCGAAGAGCGCAATCCTCACTCAGGCCTGGATTTCGCGGTGCCGGCGGGAACGCCAATCAAGACCCCGGCCGCCGGTAGGGTGATCCTGATCGGCAACTACTTTTTCAACGGCAACACGGTGTTTGTCGATCATGGCCAGGGCTTTATCAGCATGTTCTGCCACATGTCGAAGATCGACGTGAAAGTCGGCCAATCGCTGGTCCGGGGCGCGGTCGTCGGTAAAGTGGGCGCCACCGGGCGCGCCACCGGACCGCACATGCACTGGAACGTCAGCCTGAATGACGCCCGGGTTGACCCGGCGATCTTCATTGGTGCGTTCCAGCCGTAACCCCTACCTTATGGATTGCGCATGACTAAAAGTCTGCGCAATAACCAATAACAATTTCTAGATTACCGATTATAAAATCTCGCGATTAGCGACATTTCGGGTATTCCTCTCAAAGTTTTCCGACTGCTTGCCATCCTTTCCCGGCGCGGTTAGGGTTGAGGGCATGAAAACCTCTCACACCCTCATTCAGCTTCGCCAGCACCGCAGCCTGTGCCTCGTCAGCGCACGACTGCCGAGCTGAATCGCAGCGCCTCGCCCCCGGCTTTACCCCACAAGAATTGATCCACCGGCAGGCCGCCTCTTTTCGGCCGATCACAGAACAAGGATTACCCAGATGAGCATGCTCAAAGACCCGTCTTCGAAATACCGCGCCTTCCCGACCATCGACATTCCAGACCGCACCTGGCCATCGAAGACCATCGATGTCGCGCCGATCTGGTGCAGCTCCGACTTGCGCGACGGCAACCAGTCGTTGATCGAACCGATGGACGCGGTGAAGAAGCTGCGCTTCTGGAAAACCCTGGTGTCGGTGGGCGTCAAGGAAATCGAGGCGTCGTTCCCGGCCGCTTCGCAAACCGACTTCGACTTCGTGCGTACCCTGATCGAAGACGGCCACATCCCGGACGACACCACCATCCAGGTGTTGACCCAGGGCCGTGAAGACCTGATCGCACGCACCTTCGAATCCCTGCGCGGGGCGAAAAAGGCCATCGTCCACCTGTACAACGCCACCTCGCCGTCGTTCCGCCGCATCGTCTTCAACCAGGACAAGGACGGCATCAAGGAAATCGCAGTCAGCGCCGCCAAGCTGTTCGTCAAATACGCAGCCCAGCAGCCAGAGACCGAGTGGACCTTCGAGTACTCGCCAGAGACCTTCAGCGCCACTGAGCTGGAGTTCGCCAAGGAAGTCTGTGATGCGGTGATCGAGGTCTGGAACCCGACTCCGGAACACAAGATGATCCTCAACCTGCCAGCGACCGTCGAGTGCGCGACGCCGAACATCTACGCCGACCAGATCGAGTGGTTCGGCCGTCACATCAACCGTCGTGACAGCGTGATCATCAGCCTGCACACCCACAACGACCGTGGCACCGGCGTTGCCGCCACCGAGCTGGGCCTGATGGCCGGCGCCGATCGCGTCGAAGGCTGCCTGTTCGGCAACGGCGAGCGTACCGGCAACGTCGACCTGGTGACTGTGGCCCTGAACCTCTACACCCAGGGCGTCGACCCTGAACTGGACTTCTCCGACATCGATGGCGTGCGCAAAGTCGTCGAAGAATGCAACCAGATCGCCGTCCACCCGCGTCACCCGTACGTCGGCGACCTGGTCCACACCGCATTCTCCGGCTCGCACCAGGACGCCATCCGCAAGGGCTTCGCCCAGCAGCAACCGGATGCCTTGTGGGAAGTGCCGTACTTGCCGATCGACCCGGCCGACATCGGTCGCAGCTACGAGGCAGTGATTCGCGTCAACAGCCAGTCCGGCAAAGGCGGTATCGCTTACCTGCTGGAGCAGGAATACGGCATCAACTTGCCGCGCCGCATGCAAATCGAGTTCAGCCAGGTGGTCCAGCGCGAAACCGATCGCCTGGGCCTGGAAATGACTGCACAGCAGATCCACGCCTTGCTGCACAGCGAGTACTTGCAGGCCAACACCCCGTACGCGCTGGTCAGCCATCGCCTGCAGGAAGAGAACGGCCACAGCGCGGTCGAAGTCGAGGTGTCGAGCAAGGGCCAGGGCGAGACCAACCTGCACTGGCGCGGCAAGGGCAACGGCGCCCTCGAAGCCCTGGTGGCCGGCTTGCCGATCCCGGTGGAAATCATGGACTACAACGAACACGCAATCGGTGCCGGCACCAATGCCAAGGCGGCGGCGTATATCGAGTTGCGGGTCAACGGTGAACGTGCCGTGCACGGCGTGGGCATCGATGAAAACATCACCACCGCCAGCTTCAAGGCCCTGTTCAGCGCGCTGAACCGCTCGCTGAGCCAGCCGCAGGCCAAGGCGGCGTAACACAAGAGCCGTAATGCAAAAGGCCCCGAATTTCGGGGCCTTTTTTTGTGTTGATTTCAAGGGCCCCATCGCGAGCAGGCTCGCTCCTACAGTGAGAAACGCATTACCTGTAGGAGCGAGCCTGCTCGCGAAGAGATCTGTCAGGCAACAAAGAACTCAGGTGAACTCAAAGGTATCGGCATCCAGATTCGCCGGAAACCGCGCCCGATAAGCCGCCAATTCGGCCGCATCGAGCACTACCTTGAACACCCCGTCCGCCTCGCCGGCACTGAGCAGCGTCTCGCCCTGGAAGTCCAGGACCTGGCTGTCGCCGGTATAGGCGAAGCCCTTGCCGTCGGTGCCAACACGGTTTACCGCGGCGACATAACACAGGTTTTCGATGGCCCGCGCCGGCAACAGCCGGTTCCAGTGCAAGCGACGTGCACCCGGCCAGTTGGCGGTGTACAGCAACAAATCGGTGTCTTGGGGATCACGGCTCCACACCGGGAAACGCAGGTCGTAGCAAATCAGCGGACGCACCCGCCAGCCCTTGAGCTCGAACTGCACCTGGCGCTCGCCGGGGGTGTAGTGGTTGTGCTCGCCGGCCATGCGGAACAAGTGGCGCTTGTCGTAATGCCACACTTCGCCATCGGGACGTGCCCACAACAAGCGATTACGGTGACTGCCATCCGCCGCCTGAACGATCACGCTGCCGGTGATCACCGCATCCAGCTTGGCGGCCTGAGCCCGCAACCATTTACTGGTTGGGCCGTTTTCTGTCTCGGCAAGGGTTTCAGACTCCATGGAAAAGCCGGTGGTGAACATCTCCGGCAGGATCACCAGGTCGGCGCCACGGGCCTGCTCCAGCAGTTGTTCGAAATGCTCGAGATTGGCCTGGCGGTCGTGCCAGGCCAACGTGGTCTGGATCAATGCCACGGTAAGTTTGGGCAAGCTGCTCAGATCGCGCATAGTTTCACCGCTGCTTCACGCAGGGTCTCCTCTCGCTTGGCGAAGCACAGGCGCACCAGGCGCTGACCCTCAGGCGGCGTCTGGTAGAACACGGAAATCGGGATACTGGCTACGCCATGCTCGCGGGTCATCCACAGGGCCATCTCGACATCATTGAGGTCGGGACGGATCTGTGAGTAATCGACCAGCTGGAAGTAAGTGCCGGTTGACCGGGTAAAACTGAAGCGCGAAGGCGCCAGCAGATCGCAGAACAGATCGCGCTTGGCCTGGTAAAAACCGGGCAGTTCTTCAATGTGTTCCGGATGCTCGGCCATGAAATCGGCCAGGGCATATTGCAGCGGTGTCACCCCGCAAAAGTTCACGTACTGGTGCACCTTGCGCAGTTCCGCCGTGAGGGCCGGCGGTGCGACCACATAGCCGGTTTTCCAGCCGGTGACGTGGTACGTCTTGCCGAACGAGCTGACCACGAATGCACGCTGATACAGCTCCTCATGGGCCAGGACGCTGGCATGGGGCACACCGTCGTACACCAGGTGTTCGTAGACTTCGTCGCTGATCAGGTAGATATCGCGATCACGGATCAACGCCGCCAACCGGTCGAGTTCAGCACGGCTGATCAAGGCACCGCTGGGGTTGTGCGGGCTGTTGAGGATGATCATCCGTGTGCGCGGACTCAATGCCTGGGCCAGCTTGTCGAAGTCGATAGTGAAGTCGTCCAGGCCCAGCTGCACATGCACGCAACGCCCACCGGCCAACTCCACCGAGGGCTCGTAGCTGTCGTAGGCAGGGTCAAACACGATGACTTCGTCACCGCTGTGGATAACCGCCTGAATCGCACAGAAAATCGCCTCCGTGGCGCCGGGAGTCACGGTCACTTCAGTGTCCACGTCCACCTGAACGCCGTAACTGCGGGCGACCTTGAGGGCGATTTGCTCACGCAGCACCGGCAGCCCGGTCATGGGTGAATACTGGTTATGACCATTGGCAATATGCCGGCCGACCGCATCGCACAGTGCCTGGGGGGCCGCGAAATCGGGGAATCCCTGGGACAGATTGAGCGCGCCGGTCTGCGCCGCGAGTTGCGACATCTGCGTGAAAATGGTGATGCCGACATTCGGCAATTTGCTGGTGATCATCGACGAAACTCCGGGGTGAACAGCCAGTTTCAAGGGACAAGCTGCAAGCGGTCAAGCCACAAAACCGCGCCCACAAAAAAGGGCCCCGAACGGGACCCTTTTGCTTTTACTTGAAGCTTAAAGCTTGCCACTCATAGCTGCGTTTATCGCTTATCACGACGCTTCTTGTCGGCCTTCTTGTGGTGCGACATCAAACGACGCTTCTTGTTGACCTGCCGGTCGGTCAGCGAGTTCTTGTTCGCTTCGTACGGGTTCTCGCCGCCCTTGAACTCGATGCGGATCGGCGTACCGACCAGCTTCAGCACCCGGCGGTAAGTGTTCTCCAGGTACCGCACGTAGGAGTTCGGGACCTTCTCGATCTGGTTACCGTGGATCACGATCAGCGGCGGGTTGGCCCCACCCAGGTGCGCATAACGCAGCTTGATCCGGCGGTTGTTGACCATCGGTGGCGCGTGCTCGCTGACCGCGTCTTCGAGAATCTGGGTCAGGCGGTTGGTCGGCCAGCGGGTGATCGCCGACTTGAACGAGTTCTGTACCGACTGATACAGGTTACCCACGCCAGTGCCGTGCAGGGCCGAGATGAAGTGGATGTCGGCGAAGTCGACGAAGAACAACCGGCGCTCCAGCTCGACCTTCACGTAATCACGCTCGGACGGGGTCATGCCGTCCCACTTGTTCAGCGCGATAACGATGGCGCGACCGGCTTCCAGGGCAAAGCCCAGCAGGTTCAGGTCGTGGTCTACCACGCCTTCGCGGGCATCCATCACGAAGATCACCACGTTGGCGTCCTTGATCGCCTGCAGGGTTTTGACCACCGAGAACTTTTCAACTTCCTCGTTGATCTTGCCGCGCTTGCGCACACCGGCGGTGTCGATCAGCGTGTACTTCTCGTCGTTACGCTCGAACGGGATGTAGATACTGTCGCGGGTGGTGCCTGGCTGATCGTAGACGATGACCCGGTCTTCACCGAGCATACGGTTGACCAGGGTCGACTTGCCGACGTTCGGGCGACCGATGATGGCGATCTTGATGCCATCTTTTTCGCTCGGGCCAGGAATCCGCACTGCTTCTTCGCCTTCGGCGACGTTGGCGTTCAGATCCTCTTCTTCGGTGTCACGCGGGAATTCGCCCAGGGCGGCTTCCAGCAACGTGTTGACACCGCGACCTTGCGCACCAGCCACACCGATGGCGTGGCCCATGCCCAGTGGGGCGAATTCGGCGCGGGCCATTTCAGGATCGATGTTGTCGATCTTGTTGGCCACCAGCAGGGAACGTTTGTTGCGCTTGCGCAAGTGCTCGGCAATCATCTGGTCGGCGGCGGTGAAGCCCGCCTTGGCGTCTACCAGGAACAGAACGACATCGGCTTCTTCGATGGCCAGCAGCGACTGCTCGGCCATCTTTTCGTCCATGCCGTGTTCGTCACCGGAAATACCACCGGTGTCGACCAGGATATAGGAGCGCCCTTGCCACTTTGCCTCACCGTATTGGCGATCACGGGTCAGACCGGAAAGGTCGCCGACAATAGCGTCGCGGCTTTTGGTCAGGCGGTTGAACATGGTGGACTTGCCGACGTTCGGTCGGCCCACCAGGGCGATTACGGGAACCATGCGGCTCTCCACTTCGATATTTCAGAAAATACAAAAGCCGCTGCATGGCAGCGGCTGGTGCTCGAGGGCTTCCCTGGACGCATTCCTGTAGGAGCGAGCTTGCTCGCTCCTACAGACAGGTGTAGCCGCCTGGGGTATTACCCCCAAGCATAGTCCTTACTTGATGGTCAGGGCTTCCAGTTTGCCGCTGTTGCCATACACATAAATCGTGTCACCCACCACCAGCGGACGGGCGCGCAGGCCATCGCTGTCGATGCGTTCACGGCCGACGAAACGGCCATCCACCTGACTCAACAGGTGCAGGTAACCTTCCAGGTCACCGACTGCTACATAGCTGGAGAACACTTCCGGCGCCGACAGTTGACGACGGGCCAGCGAGTCGTTGCTCCACAATGCCGTGGTGGAACGCTCGTCGACGCCTTCAACCGTGCCCGAAGACAGGCTCACGTAAACGTTGCCGAACCCCTGGGCGACACCGGCGTAGCTGGAAGCATCACGCTGCCACAGCTGACGACCGCTCTCCAGGTCCAGTGCCGCAACACGGCCCTGGTAGCTGGCGACGTACAGGGTGCCGCCCGACAGCAGCAGGCCGCCGTCGATATCGACCACGCGGTCCAGCTCCGAACGACCTTGCGGGATTGCCACGCGGGTTTCCCACACGGGCACACCGTTGCTGATGTTCAACGCCACGACCTTGCCCGTCGACAGACCGGCCAGCGCCAGGCGGTTGGTCACGATCGGCGCGCTGGTGCCGCGCAGGGTCAGAACGGCAGGCGTGCTGTCGTAGACCCAACGCTGGTCACCGGTGGAGGCATCCAGGCCGATCACGCGATCGTCCTGGGTCTGCACCACTACCACGTCACCGTTGTTTGCCGGTGGCGCCAGCACTTCGCTGGTCACTCGGGCGCGCCAGCGCTCATCACCGGAGTTGGCATCCAGGGCAACCACTTCGCCGCGCAGGGTGCCGACCATGACCAGCCCGTAACCCACGCCCACGGCGCCGGAAACTGGCAGTTCGAGGTCTTTCTTCCACTTGACGTCGCCATTGCCGCGATCCATGGCCACGACGATGCCGTTTACGTCGCCGGCATAGATGGTGTCGCCGTCGATCGCCGGCACCAGCATGTTGTAGGTTTCGCCCTGACCGTCACCGATCGAACGACTCCACTGCTTTTGCAGGACCACTTCTTCCTTGAAGTCGACCAGTTCGGCCGGTGGCAATTCTTTTTTGCTGTTGCTGCTGCAACCCGCGGCCAGAATGGCCAGGGCCAGCAATGCTGCATGTTTCCAACGAATCACGTCACGCATCCCCTTTGGCCAGGTCATCCAGCTTGATTTGCAGGCCGCCGACTGCCGCTTCATCCGACAGTGCCGCCTTGGCTTTTTCGTACGCTGCATGGGCTTCGTCGGTACGACCCAACTGCACCAGCAGGTCACCCTTGAGCTCTTCGCGCGTGGCCAGGAACGCCTTGTCGGCATCGCCTTCGAACAGCTTCAGGGCATCTTCAGGCTTGTTCTGCGCAGCCAGAACCTGAGCCAGACGCTGACGCGCCACTTCGCCCAGGGCCGGATTGGCCGGTTTGTCGGCAACCGCTTTCAGCTCAGTCGCTGCGTCGTCGAGCTTGCCGCTGTCAACCGCGACCTTGGCCACGAAAAGGCTGCCGTACTGGGCGTAGGCGCTGCCGCCGAACTCGCTGTTGAGCTTGTTCGCCAGGTCCGCTACACGGGCTGCGTCAGGCTTGCCGTCCGGGGTCAGGGTGGTTTCCAGCAGTTGCTGATAGAGCATCGAGGCGCCTTGCGACTGATTGCTCTGATACTTCTGGAACGCCTGCCAGCCGAACACGATGACCAGCGCCAACAGGCCGCCAGTGACCAGGGGTTTACCGTTGCGCGTCCACCAGTCCTTCAAATCCGCCAGCTGTTCATCTTCGGTACTCGACACCCCAATACTCCTTATTCGCTAAATCGGCTGTTTGACAGCTTCAACCCTGCACGACGCAGGTGGCCAGGTGAGCGGCAAGCGCGTCCCAGGCAATGCTTTGTTGTTCGCCCTGGCCACGCAGGGGTTTGAAACCTACCACTTGCTGGGCCATTTCGTCGTCACCCAGGATCAGTGCGTAGAGTGCACCGCTCTTGTCGGCTTTCTTGAACTGGCTCTTGAAGCTGCCACCGCCGGCATTCACTTGCAGGCGCAGGTTGGGCAACTGGTCACGCACCCGCTCGCTCAACGCCAGCCCGGCCAGCTCGGCCGCTTCGCCGAACGCGCACAGGTAGACATCGACCTGACGGGAGATTTCTTCCGGAATTTGCTCCAGGGTTTCCAGCAGCAGCACCAGACGCTCGATGCCCATGGCGAAACCGACGCCAGTGGTCGGCTTGCCGCCCATCTGCTCGACCAGGCCGTCGTAACGACCGCCCGCGCACACGGTGCCCTGGGCGCCGAGTTTGTCGGTGACCCATTCGAAAACGGTCTTGCTGTAGTAATCCAGCCCGCGCACCAGCTTCGGGTTGATCACATAAGGAATGCCCGCGGCATCCAGGCGCGCCTTGAGGCCTTCGAAGTGCGCGCGCGACTCGTCGTCGAGGTAGTCGGCCATCTTCGGCGCATCGACCAGGATCGCCTGGGTCTCGGCGTTCTTGGTGTCGAGCACGCGCAGCGGGTTGGTCTTCAGGCGGCGCTGGCTGTCTTCGTCGAGCTTGTCCAGGTGTTGCGAGAGGAACGCCACCAGCGCCTCACGGTAACGACCACGGGACTCGCTGGTGCCCAGGCTGTTGAGCTCGAGTTTCACCGCATCGCGGATGCCCAGCTCGCCCCACAGGCGCCAGGTCAGCACGATCAGCTCAGCGTCGATGTCCGGACCGTCGAGGTTGAACACTTCGACGCCGATCTGGTGGAACTGGCGATAACGGCCTTTCTGCGGACGCTCGTGGCGGAACATCGGGCCGATGTACCAGAGCTTCTGCACCTGGCCACCACCGGTGATGCCGTGCTCCAGCACCGCGCGTACACAGGCGGCAGTGCCTTCCGGACGCAGGGTCAGGGAATCGCCGTTGCGGTCGTCGAAGGTGTACATCTCTTTTTCGACGATGTCGGTCACTTCACCGATCGAACGCTTGAACAGCTCGGTGAACTCGACGATTGGCATGCGGATCTGCTTGTAACCGTAGTTATCCAGCAGACGCGAAACGGTGCCTTCGAAGTGACGCCACAGCGGGGTCTGATCGGGCAGGATGTCGTTCATGCCACGAATGGCTTGCAGAGACTTGCTCACAAAGATTCCTTAATTCGTTTGATCAGCCGCGGGCGATCAGCGCCGCTTCGGCTTCGACCTTTTCGGCCGCTTTCTGGCGAATCAGCCGTTCCAGCTCATCCACCAGATTGTCATTCGTCAACTTCTGCGACGGCTTGCCGTCGATGTAAATCAGGTTCGGCGTGCCGCCCGTCAGGCCAATGTGCGCCTCTTTGGCTTCACCCGGACCGTTGACCACGCAACCGATGACCGCGACATCCAGCGGCACCAGCAGGTCTTCAAGGCGCCCTTCCAGCTCGTTCATGGTCTTGACCACATCGAAGTTCTGCCGCGAGCAGCTCGGGCAGGCGATGAAGTTGATGCCACGGGAACGCAGGTGCAGGGACTTGAGGATGTCATAGCCGACTTTCACTTCCTCGACCGGGTCGGCCGCCAACGAGATGCGAATAGTATCGCCAATCCCTTCGGCGAGCAGCATACCGAGGCCCACGGCGGATTTCACCGTGCCCGAGCGCAAACCACCGGCTTCGGTGATACCCAGGTGCAGCGGCTGGACGATTTCCTTGGCCAGCAGGCGGTAGGCTTCGACGGCCATGAACACGTCGGAGGCCTTCACGCTGACCTTGAAGTCCTGGAAATTCAGGCGCTCAAGGTGCTCGACATGGCGCAAGGCCGATTCCACCAGCGCTGCCGGCGTCGGTTCGCCGTATTTCTTCTGCAGGTCTTTTTCCAGGGAACCGGCGTTCACGCCGATGCGGATCGGGATCCCGCGGTCACGTGCCGCGTCAACCACAGCGCGAACCCGGTCTTCGCGACCGATGTTGCCCGGGTTGATACGCAGGCAATCGACGCCCAGTTCGGCCACACGCAAAGCAATGCGGTAGTCGAAATGAATGTCGGCAACCAACGGCACCTTGACCAGTTGTTTGATCTTGCCGAAGGCTTCGGCCGCGTCCATGTCTGGAACGGAAACCCGCACGATATCGACGCCTGCCGCTTCCAGGCGGTTGATCTGCGCCACGGTGGCCGCGACGTCGTTGGTATCGCTGTTGGTCATGCTCTGCACGGCGATAGGCGCATCACCGCCCACCGGTACCGAACCGACCCAGATCTTGCGGGATTCGCGACGTTTGATTGGAGATTCGCCGTGCATGACTTATTGACCCAACTTCAGGCGAGCAGTCTCGCCACTGGTGAACGGAGCGATATCGACCGCCTGCCCGTTGTAGGAAACCTGAGCGCCACGGGCGAAGCCCAGGCGGACGGCGAACGGTGGCTTGCCGCTGACATCGACGCTGTCGCCTTTACGCTTCAGACCACTGAACAGCACTTTTCCGTTGCCGTCTGTCACCTGGGTCCAGCAATCGGCGACGAATTGAATATTCACCTGGCCAGAACCGGCGACCGGAGTCGATGGCGCAACCACTGTCGCAACCGGGGCTACGGGCGCGGGAACAGCAGGCGTCGCTGCGACCGGCGCCGGCGGAGCCACAGGTACGGCCGGCGCAGTCACTGCCGGCGCTGTAGCCGTCGCGGCAGGTGCCACTGGAGCCGCTTCTGCAGCCGGTGCAGTGCTGGTGCCTTCAGGCAGAGCCAACGGCGTCGCCGCCTCGGTTTGCGCCTCGACCACCGCTTGATCTTCCGGCTCGTCGAGCGGATGAATCTGCGTGGTGCCGTCGGCGCCCTCGACTTCAACGTGTTCCGGGTTCAGACCGATCAGGTCCTTGGTGCGCAAGGAGGTTTGATCCTGCCACCAGACAAAACCGCCGCCGACGACAGCAATCAGCAGCAACAGGCTGACGATGCGCAAAATGGTATGGGAAATACGGCTTGGCTCTTCGATACGCCCCAGGCTGTGCACGTTGCTGCCCTGGGCGTCGGTGCCGGTGTGCTGGTCGAACTGCTGGACCAGAACGGCCTGGTCCATGCCGAGCAATTTGGCATAGGCACGGATATAGCCGCGGGCAAAGGTATGCCCTGGCAGCTTGTCGAACGCGCCAGCTTCCAGATTGCCCAAGGAGATTGCGGTGAGATTGAGCTTTACTGCCACTTCTGCCAATGACCAGCCATTGCTTTCGCGACCCTGACGCAAGGTCTCACCGGGGTTCACGCGATTCGCTGCTACAACTTCGGGATGCGCCGCTTTCATCATTGCTCCGACAGGTATTGCTGATATTCCGGTGTACCGGGATAGAGTCGTGTTAATTGCAGGCCCAGACTGGCGGCCTTGTCGCGATCTTCGAACACACTGGCCAACCGCACGCCGAGCCATAGACTACGTGCATTTTGCTCGGCGAGCAGGCTAAAACGGTCGTAATAGTCACGCGCGGGCACATAATGCCTGTCTTCGAACGACAACTCAGCCATTTCCAGCAACGCTCGTGGCTGCTGGCGATTCAGGCGCAGGGCTTTTTCCAGGTGTTCTCTGGCCAGATCACGCTCGCCGAGCTTCATGGCCGTCATGCCCAGGCTTTCGAAAACCCGCGAACGTTCAGGGTAGAGACTGTCGGCAGCGGCTTGCTCAAAGCGCTCGTAGGCGTCCTTGTAGCGCTGCTGCTGATAGAGAAAGCTGCCGTAGTTGTTCAGGATCCGCGCATCGCCGGGACGCACCGCCAGTGCCTTGCGAAAATGCTGGTCGGCCAGCGCCGGTTCCATTTCCGCCTGGAACACCAGGCCCAGGGCAGCATTCGCATCGGCGTCCGCAGCATCGAGCTCCAGCGCTTTCTTGAGCGGTACCTTCGCTTGCTCGGTCATGCCCTTGTGCAGGTAGCCCATGCCCAATTGCACATAGGCGGCTCGCGCTTCGTCCCGTCCCTTGCCGGTCTGCAGCGGGTCGTTGCCGCCCGATGACACGCAGCCAGTCGCAAGGCTGGCCAACAGCAGGAGCAGCGCCACGCGCAGGGACATAGAGATCCTCTCTTAGTTACGGGTCGCAGCGTCTTGGGCCATATCGTTGTCGGCGCTCAATTCACGCACGGCGATATAACGTTCGCTACGACGGGTGCGATCCAGCACCTGCCCTACCAATTGACCACACGCGGCATCGATGTCTTCGCCGCGCGTAGTGCGCACGGTGACGTTGAAGCCGGCATGATGCAGTTGATCCTGGAAACGACGGATGGCGTTGTTGCTCGGCCGCTCGTAACCGGAATGCGGAAACGGGTTGAACGGGATCAGGTTGATCTTGCACGGTACGTTCTTGAGCAACTCGATCATTTCAACCGCGTGTTCAACTTTATCGTTGATGTCCTTGAGCAAGGTGTACTCGATGGTCAACACGCGTTTTTCGCCCAGGGACGACATGTAGCGCTGACACGATTCGAGCAGCATCTTAAGCGGATACTTCTTGTTGATCGGCACCAATTGGTTACGCAATGCGTCATTCGGTGCGTGCAGCGACAACGCCAGGGATACGTCGATGTGCTTGGACAGCTCATCGATCATCGGCACCACGCCTGAGGTCGACAGGGTCACACGGCGCTTGGAGATGCCGTAGCCCAGGTCGTCCATCATCAGGTGCATGGCGGCAACGACGTTGTCGAAGTTCAGCAGCGGCTCGCCCATGCCCATCATCACCACGTTGGTGATGGCACGTTCGGCGGTCGCCGGAATGCTGCCAAACGATTTGTTGGCAATCCACACCTGGCCGATGACTTCGGCGGCGGTGAGGTTGCTGTTGAATCCTTGCTTGCCGGTGGAGCAGAAACTGCAGTCCAGGGCACAGCCTGCCTGGGACGAAACGCACAAGGTGCCGCGTTTGCCCTGGGGAATGTAGACGGTCTCGACGCAGCTGCCGGACGCCACGCGCACCACCCACTTACGGGTGCCGTCGCTGGAAATGTCCTCGCTGACCACTTCGGGGCCGCGAACTTCGGCAATGGCCTTGAGCTTGTCGCGCAGGGCCTTGCTGACGTTCGTCATGGCGTCAAAATCATCGACGCCAAGGTGGTGAATCCATTTCATTACCTGACCGGCACGGAAACGCTTCTCCCCGATTGAGTCGAAGAATTTTTCCATTTCCTGTTGAGTCAGACCCAGCAGGTTGGTTTTTACAGTCGATGTAGTCATGGATTCACCTTCACTCTTAAGCCAATGCTTAGCGAGTGGTTACTTCAGTAGCTGCGAAGAAGTACGAGATTTCGCGAGCAGCAGCGGCTTCGGAGTCCGAACCGTGTACAGCGTTGGCGTCGATCGATTCAGCGAAGTCAGCACGGATGGTGCCGGCAGCTGCTTCTTTAGGGTTGGTAGCGCCCATCAGCTCACGGTTGCGAGCGATAGCGTTTTCGCCTTCCAGAACCTGAACAACGACTGGACCGGAGATCATGAAAGCAACCAGGTCACCGAAGAAACCGCGCTCTTTGTGCTCAGCGTAGAAGCCTTCAGCTTCAGCTTTGGACAGTTGCTTCATTTTCGAAGCAACAACTTTCAGGCCTGCTTTTTCGAAACGAGTAACGATTTCGCCAGCTGCGCCTTTTGCAACGGCGTCAGGCTTGATGATGGAGAAAGTGCGTTGAACAGCCATGATGTAACTCCAGAAACGGTAATGTGCGAAAAATTAAACCCGCGAATTATACGCGGGTTCTTGGGTATTGCCTAACCTGCGAGGACGATCAGTCGACTTCTTCAATCCAGAGCGCCTGGACCGCTTCCAACACCTTCTCGCCGACCCGGCCAGAAGTGTTGTCAAAGTCCGGCAGCTCCATGATCCATCGCTGCAGGTCGACGAAATTGACCGAAAGCGGATCTACATCCGGCTTGGCTTCAGCCAGTTCTTCTGCGATGCGTTGAACATCATTCCAACCGTAGCTCATGACAGTCTTACCAGTCAGTGCGGCGCTTCGGCCGCATGGTTAAGCGAATATTTCGGGATTTCGACGGTGATGTCTTCTTCACCGACGATGGCCTGACAGGCCAGGCGCGATTGCGCTTCCAGGCCCCAGGCTCGATCGAGGAAATCTTCCTCCAGCTCGTCCGCTTCTTCCAGCGAATCAAAGCCTTCGCGAACGATGCAGTGACAGGTGGTGCAGGCACACACGCCGCCACAGGCACTTTCCATCTCGATGTGGTGCTCATGGGCCAGTTCGAGGATGGAGATGCCAGGGGCCGCGTCGACAACCAGGCCTTCCGGGCAAAACTTCTCGTGGGGCAGAAAAATGACCTGCGGCATCGTTATTCCTCAATCTCATTCAGGTTGCGCCCCGCCAGCGCGGCTTTCACCGTCGAATCCAGGCGGCGGGCAGCAAAAGCGTCGGTCACTTGCGACAGACGCTTGGTCTGCTGCTCGATGGCGAAACCATCGGTGCCTTGCATCAATTCGGTCAGTTCCTGCACTTGCAACTCGATGACCATGCGCTCGTCGGCATCCAGCAAGCGCTCGCCGTCAGCTTCGAGGGCCGCCTGCACCGCTTCGATCAGGCGCTGGGCATCGACTTGCTGCTCGCGCAACACGCGAGCCACCTTGTCGTCATTGGCGTGCTGGAACGAGTCCTTGAGCATGCGCGCGATTTCACCGTCGGTCAGGCCGTAGGACGGCTTGACCTGGATGCTCGCCTCGACACCCGACCCCAACTCGCGAGCGGACACGCTGAGCAGGCCATCGGCGTCGACCTGGAAGGTCACGCGAATCTTCGCCGCACCGGCTACCATCGGCGGGATGCCGCGCAATTCAAAGCGCGCCAGGGAGCGGCAATCGCTGATCAGCTCGCGCTCGCCCTGGAGCACATGAATCATCATGGCCGACTGGCCATCTTTGTACGTGGTGAAGTCCTGGGCGCGGGCAACCGGGATGGTGGTGTTACGTGGAATCACCTTCTCCATCAGTCCGCCCATGGTTTCCAGACCCAGGGACAACGGAATCACGTCGAGCAGCAGCAGTTCGCCACCATCGCGCTTGTTGCCGGCCAGGGTATCGGCCTGGATCGCAGCACCAATGGCGACCACTTGATCCGGGTCGATTTCGGTCAGCGGCTGGCGACCGAAGGCTTCGGCGACGGCTTCACGAACACGCGGGACACGAGTCGAACCGCCGACCATGACCACCGCATTGACTTCTTCCAGCTCGACACCGGAATCGCGCACGGCACGGCGGCAAGCCTTGAGGCTGCGCGCGACCATCGGCTCGATCAGCGCATCAAAGGCGTCGCGGGTCAGCGCGGCTTTCCACTCGCCGTAGACAACTTCGACGCTGGCGGCGTTGGTCAGCGCTTCCTTGGCCGCACAGGCGGTTTGCAACAGATGACGCTGCGCCCCCGGATCGAGGTCAGCCGACAGGCCGGCGTTCTGGATGATCCAGCCAGCAATCGCGTGATCGAAGTCATCGCCGCCCAGGGCAGTGTCGCCACCGGTGGCCAGCACCTCGAACACACCGCCGGTCAGGCGCAGGATCGAAATATCGAAGGTACCGCCGCCCAGGTCGTAGATCGCCACCAGCCCTTCGGCGTGCTGATCCAGGCCATAGGCCACCGCCGCAGCGGTCGGCTCGTTGAGCAAGCGCAAAACGTTGAGACCGGCCAACTTGGCCGCATCCTTGGTCGCCTGGCGCTGAGCGTCGTCGAAGTAGGCCGGAACAGTGATCACCGCGCCCACCAACTCACCGCCCAGGGTCGCTTCTGCACGCTGGCGCAGGACCTTGAGGATATCGGCAGAGACTTCGACCGGGCTTTTCGGCCCCTGGATGGTGTCGATGAACGGCATGTGCGACTCGCCGTCGACGAAGCGATACGGCAGTTGCTCGCCCAATTGCTTGACGTCGGACAGACCACGACCCATCAAGCGCTTGACCGACAGCACAGTGTTCAGCGGATCGGCGGCCGCGGCCTGGCGGGCGGACTCGCCGACCTCGACATGGTCGGCGTGGTAGCGCACCGCAGACGGCAGGATCACCTGCCCTGCAGCGTCGGCCAATGGCTCGGAAAGACCACTGCGCAACGCAGCGACCAGCGAATTGGTAGTGCCCAAGTCAATCCCCACAGCCAGGCGACGCTGGTGCGGTTGAGGACTTTGGCCGGGTTCGGCGATCTGCAGTAGGGCCATCGTTATCAGGACTTATCTGTATATCAGGCGTGCGACCGAGGCGGCACTGGGTTAATCGTCGAGGCGCTCTTCTAACTGGCGCACTTCGTAGGTGAGCTTGTCGAGGAACTGCATGCGCCGCATCAGGCGTTCGGCCTGTTCGCGTTGCGCTGCATCATTCCAGCAAGCTGCGAAGCTTTGGTTCAGCTCATCCTGGGCAGTTTTCAGGCGACGCTTGAACACCGCGACACCGGCCAGATCGGCGCTGTCTTGCAGGTCTTCGAGCTCTTCACGCCATTGCATCTGCTGCAGGAGGAAGTCCGGATCGTGCACCGTGACTTCCAGCGGCAACTCGCCACCACCGAGCGCAAGCAGGTATCGCGCACGCTTGGGTGGGCTCTTGAGCGTCTGGTAAGCCTCGTTGAGGCTCGCCGACTGCTCCAGCGCCAGGCGCTGCTCACGCTCGGAAGCATCAGCAAAACGGTCCGGGTGAACGCCGCGCGCCAACTCACGGTAGCGCGTAGCCAGCTGATCGAGATCCAGGTTGAAGCTCGGTTGCAGCTCGAATAAAGCGAAATGACAAGGAGTTCCCACAAGCCGCCTCAGATGTTGAAGCTTTCGCCGCAGCCACATTCACCGCGCACGTTGGGATTGTTGAACTTGAAGCCTTCGTTCAACCCTTCCTTGACGAAATCGAGTTCGGTGCCGTCCAGGTAGGCCAGGCTTTTCGGGTCGATGATCACTTTCTCGCCGTGACTCTCGAACACCTGATCCTCTGCCACCACTTCGTCGACAAACTCCAGCACGTAGGCAAGGCCGGAACAGCCTGTGGTGCGCACACCCAGACGAATCCCCTCACCTTTGCCGCGCCCGTCGAGGGAGCGTCGCACGTGCCGAGCGGCCGCTTCTGTCATGCTGATAGCCATCGTTGACTCCTTACTCGTCGCCAGAACCTGAAAGTCAGATCAAGCCTTTTTTCTGCTTGTAGTCGCGAACAGCGGCCTTGATGGCATCTTCTGCGAGTACCGAGCAGTGGATTTTCACTGGCGGCAGGGCCAGTTCTTCAGCCAGCTGAGTGTTCTTGATGGTTTCGGCTTCATCCAGGGTCTTGCCCTTCATCCACTCGGTGGCGAGGGAGCTGGAGGCGATGGCGGAACCGCAACCGTAGGTCTTGAACTTGGCGTCTTCGATCACGCCTTGCTCGTTGACCTTGATTTGCAGGCGCATCACGTCGCCGCACGCCGGAGCGCCGACCATGCCGGTGCCGACGTCAGGATCTTCCGCGTCCATCTTGCCGACGTTGCGCGGGTTTTCGTAATGGTCGATGACCTTTTCGCTGTAAGCCATGATTCTCAATCCTCACTCATCAGAGAGTCGCTCTTTGGGCCCGGCCAACCGAAGTTTCAAGACCGGGCCTGCGTGCGGCGACTTAAATATCAGTGTGCCGCCCACTCGATCTTCGAAATGTCGACGCCATCTTTGTACATGTCCCACAGCGGCGACAGAGCGCGCAGCTTGGTAACGGCCTCGCAGACTTTTTGCGCGGCGTAATCAATTTCTTCTTCGGTGGTGAAGCGGCCGAAGGTGAAGCGGATCGAGCTGTGGGCCAGTTCGTCGTTGCGGCCCAGGGCGCGCAGTACGTACGAAGGCTCGAGCGAGGCCGAGGTGCAAGCCGAGCCGGACGACACAGCCAGATCCTTGAGCGCCATGATCAGCGACTCGCCTTCAACGTAGTTGAAGCTCAGGTTCAGGTTGTGCGGAACGCGAGCGGTCAGGCTGCCGTTGACGTACAGCTCCTCGAGGTTTTCCACTTGCTTGTAGAAACGGTCGCTCAGGGCCTTGATGCGTACGTTCTCGGCGGCCATGTCTTCCTTGGCCACGCGGAACGCTTCACCCATGCCAACGATCTGGTGAGTCGCCAGGGTACCGGAACGCATGCCGCGCTCGTGACCGCCGCCGTGCATGGTCGCTTCGATGCGCACACGCGGCTTGCGGCTTACGTACAGTGCGCCGATGCCTTTAGGGCCGTAGGTTTTGTGAGCGGAGAACGACATCATGTCGACTTTCAGCTTCTGCAGGTCGATCTCGACCTTGCCAGTGGACTGAGCGGCGTCGACGTGGAACAGGATGCCCTTCGCGCGCAACAGCTCGCCGATCGCGGCGATGTCGTTGATGGTGCCGATTTCGTTGTTCACGTGCATGACCGAAACCAGGATGGTGTCGTCACGCAGTGCGGCTTCGACCATCTCAGGCGTCACCAGGCCATCTTCGCGCGGCTCGAGGTAGGTCACTTCGAAACCTTCACGCTCCAGTTGGCGCATGGTGTCCAGCACAGCCTTGTGCTCGATCTTGGTGGTGATCAGGTGCTTGCCTTTGGTGGCATAGAAATGTGCCGCACCCTTGATTGCCAGGTTGTCGGACTCGGTGGCGCCGGAAGTCCAGACGATTTCACGCGGGTCGGCGTTGACCAGGTCGGCGACCTGACGACGAGCGTTTTCCACCGACTCTTCGGCTTTCCAGCCGAACACGTGGGAGCGGGACGCCGGGTTACCGAAGTTTCCGTCGACCAGCAGGCATTCACTCATCTTTTGCGCGACACGCGGATCAACCGGGGTGGTCGCAGAGTAATCAAGGTAAATCGGCAATTTCATGGACTATCTCCTAAATCAGGCTGGCTGGCGTGCCGCTAGCTCTTTGGCTGTCATTCGACGGCGGACGCTTCAATCTTGTCCAGACGCGGCGCCTTGCTGTTGCAACGACGCTGGTCCTGACGCTGGGCTACTTCTTGCACCTCACGGCGGGTGACAAGATCAGCCAAGCTGATACCGCTGAGAAATTCGTGGATTTGCAGGCTCAGATCACACCACAGGTGGTGGGTCAGGCAGGTATCGCCGCCATGGCAATCGCCCAGACCCTGGCACTTGGTAGCGTCAACCGATTCGTTAACCGCGTCGATCACCTGGGCGACCTGGATCCCCTGCATGTCACGCGACAGCTGGTAGCCGCCGCCAGGACCACGAACGCTGGACACCAGGTTGCTGCGGCGCAATTTGGCGAAGAGTTGTTCGAGGTAGGACAGGGAAATGCCTTGGCGCTCGGAGATGTCAGCCAGGGACACAGGCCCATGCTGCGCATGCAACGCCAGGTCAAGCATGGCGGTGACAGCGTATCGGCCTTTAGTAGTGAGTCGCATGGACAATTACCGCGGAGTTTCGAGATGGGGACGAGTATGCGATTCCCGAGTATTTAAGTCAACTATAAGACCTAGTACTTTAGTCAGGATTACCCGTAAAAGAGCGCGCGAATTGTAGCAAAGACGGGTTGCAATCGGCCAGCGGTACTGCGTTATCGTTCATCGGTGTAGGAGCTGGCTTGCCAGCGAACCAGGCGCCGCCTTGCGTCATACACGCAGCTTTCGCCGGCAAGCCAGCTCCTACGAAATAGCTCGCGATCAACCCGCCTGACTCTGATCCTTGTCCTTCACACACGCAAAGTCTTCTTCACGCAGCTGCGGCAGGTCTTTGGCGCAGTAATTACTGCCCAGATCCTTCAACGCGCCGCACATCCCCTCCAGGCGCCCATCCACTGCCTGCAGGTGATCGAGCAACTGACCGATGGCGCGCGCCACCGGGTCGGGCATGTCTTCGCTGACGCCGTAGGCATCGAAGCCGATCTTCTCGGCCATCGCCTTGCGCCGGGCATCCAGCTCATGATCAGGCTTGATGATGATCCGCCCAGGGATCCCGACGACGGTCGCGCCCGGCGGCACTTCCTTGGTCACCACCGCATTGGAGCCGACCTTGGCCCCGGCACCGACGGTGAAAGGACCGAGCACTTTCGCACCCGCACCCACCACCACGCCATCGCCGAGGGTCGGGTGACGCTTGCCCTTGTTCCAGCTGGTGCCGCCGAGGGTCACGCCCTGGTAGAGAGTGACGTCGTCGCCGATTTCGGCGGTTTCGCCAATGACGATGCCCATGCCGTGGTCAATAAAGAAGCGACGGCCCACCTTGGCGCCCGGATGGATCTCGATCCCGGTCAGCCAGCGACCGAAGTTCGACACCAACCGCGCCAGCCACTTCCAGTTCCGGCCCCACAACGCTGCCGACAGGCGATGAATCCAGATCGCGTGCATGCCCGGGTAGCACGTCAGCACCTCGAACGCATTACGTGCCGCCGGGTCACGGTGGAAAACGCTCTGGATATCTTCACGCAAACGCTCGAACATCATTAATCCTTCCGTTTAGAGAGCTCGCCACGGGCCGCTTTCTGGGTTTCCGTGAGGATGCCACGCAAAATATTCATTTCCGCCCGACTGACCGAGCTTCGACCGTACAACCGGCGCAGGCGCGCCATCAAGTGCCGGGGCTGTTCCGGATTGAGGAACTCGATGGCCACCAGGGTCTGCTCGAGGTGCTCATAAAAGCGCTCCAGCTCATCCATCGTCGCCAACTCGGCGCTCTTGGTCGAGGCCACCTCTTCCTTCTCGACCTTGCTCGGCTGGCCTTGTGCCGCCAGCCAGGCCATGCGCACTTCATAGGCCAGCACCTGCACCGCGGCACCGAGGTTCAGCGAGCTGAACTCAGGATCCGAGGGAATGTGCACGTGATAATGACATCGCTGCAGCTCTTCGTTGGTCAAGCCGGAATCTTCACGACCGAACACCAGGGCGATCTGCGCATCCTGCCCGGCCTCTTCCACCACTTTGGTCCCGCATTCGCGCGGATCCAGCAGCGGCCAGGGGATACGCCGGTCACGGGCACTGGTGCCGAGCACCAGGTTGCAGCCGACCAGCGCATCTTCGAGGGAGGCCACCACCTGGGCGTTTTCGAGGATATCGCCGGCGCCCGAAGCCCGTGCGTCGGCTTCGTGATGAGGAAAAACCCGTGGTTCGACCAGCACCAGCCGCGACAGCCCCATGTTCTTCATGGCACGCGCAGCCCCACCGATATTGCCCGGATGACTGGTATTGACCAGGACGACACGAATGTTCTGCAGCAAGGGAGGCGCTCTCTGACAGGGAATTTAGGCGGCAAATCTTACAGTCCATCCTAAAGTTAAGCTACGAAAGCGAACGTCGTCGTTCATCTGTAGAAACTTTCTGTTAGAATGCTCGGCTTTCTTTAACAACGTTAGGTGACACATCCATGCAGCCCATGCTGAATATCGCGCTGCGCGCCGCCCGCAGCGCCAGTGAATTGATTTTCCGCTCCATCGAGCGCCTGGATACCATCAAGGTCGATGAAAAAGACGCCAAGGACTACGTGTCCGAAGTGGATCGTGCCGCCGAACAGAAAATCGTCGATGCCCTGCGCAAGGCTTACCCGAACCACTCGATCATGGGTGAAGAGACCGGTATGCACGCGGGCACCGGCATCGAAGGCGAAGAGTACCTGTGGATCATCGACCCACTGGACGGTACCACCAACTTCCTGCGCGGCATCCCGCACTTCGCCGTCAGCATCGCCTGCAAATACCGTGGTCGCCTGGAACACGCCGTGGTCCTCGACCCGGTTCGCCAGGAAGAATTCACCGCCAGCCGTGGTCGCGGCGCCCAACTGAACGGCCGTCGCCTGCGCGTCAGCGGTCGCACCAGCCTGGACGGCGCCCTGCTGGGTACCGGCTTCCCGTTCCGTGACGACCAGATGGACAACCTCGACAACTACCTGGGCATGTTCCGCGCCCTGGTTGGCCAGACCGCCGGCATCCGCCGCGCTGGTGCCGCGAGCCTGGACCTGGCCTACGTGGCTGCGGGCCGTTTCGACGCCTTCTGGGAGTCGGGTCTGTCCGAGTGGGACATGGCCGCTGGCGCCCTGCTGATTCAAGAAGCAGGCGGCCTGGTGAGCGACTTCACCGGCGGTCACGACTTCCTCGAAAAAGGCCACATCGTTGCCGGCAACACCAAGTGCTTCAAGGCAGTCCTGACGGCCATCCAGCCGCACCTGCCAGCCTCGCTGAAGCGCTAAGCTTCACGCGACATGAAAAGCACCCTGCGGGGTGCTTTTTTTATGCCTGCGATATCACCCGGCCCACTGTAGGAGCGAGCCTGCTCGCGATGGTCGTCAACGATAACGCTGGCCGCCTGAATGTTCGCGGCGATCTCAGGTTTTTCGCGAGCAAGCTCGCTCCTACAGTGGGCCGGGTGACAGCAGGCACAAAAAAGCACCCCGAAAGGTGCTTTTTTGACCATCAGCCATCAGCGCATCACTGACCCTGCTGATTCTCCGACAGGATCAACCGACCCTCTTTATCCACCGGAATCTGGTTACCCGGATCACGGTCCATGCGCACCTTGCCTTCCTTGCCGTCCAGCGAATAGCGCACGTCGTAGCCTACGACCTTGTCGCTGATGTCATTCACCGTGTTGCAACGGGTCTGAGTGGTGGTGTAGGTGTCACGCTCCTGCATGCCTTCCTGCACCTTGTTACCGGCGTAACCACCACCTACCGCACCGGCCACGGTGGCGATTTTCTTGCCGGTACCGCCGCCGATCTGGTTACCCAGCAGGCCGCCCGCCAACGCACCGACCACCGTACCGGCGATCTGATGCTGGTCCTTGACCGGCGCCTGGCGGGTCACGGTGACGTCCTTGCACACTTCACGTGGCGTTTTGATCTGTGTCTTGACCGGCTCGACCGCCAGCACTTGCGCATACTCAGGGCCGCTTTTCACCAGGCTGTAGGTGGCCACAGCACCCCCGGCAGTCACACCGACAGCACCCAATACTGCACCAACCAGCAACGACTTGTTCACATGAACCTCCTGACCATCACATACGGGCATGCCCGCGCTTCTCCCAGCCTTGGAGCACAAAAAAAGGCGCGAGTTCAATACTCGCGCCTTTTTTGGGTACCGCAGGGTAGGAAAACGTCTTAAGGACGGTCGTCCACTTCCTTCTCGGTATTGGCAGGAGGGATCAGATCCTCGCTGCTCAGGTTCAGCCAGATCAGCACCACGTTGGCGATGTAGATCGACGAGTAAGTACCCGCCAACACACCCACCAGCAGCGCCACCGAGAAGCCCCACAGGTTGTCGCCACCGAAGATCAACAGCGCAGCAATCGCCAGCAAGGTCGAAACCGAGGTCGCGATGGTCCGCAGCAGGGTCTGGGTGGTCGAGATGTTGAGGTTCTCGATCAGCGTCGCCTTGCGCAGTACGCGGAAGTTCTCACGCACCCGGTCGAATACGACGATGGTGTCGTTGAGCGAGTAACCGATGATCGCCAGCACCGCCGCCAGCACCGTCAGGTCGAAGGTGATCTGGAAGAACGACAGGATACCGATGGTCACGATCACGTCGTGGACCAGCGACACAATGGCGCCGACCGCGAATTTCCACTGAAAGCGGAACGCCAGGTAGATCAGGATGCCGCCCAGCGCCATCAGCATGCCGAGGCCGCCCTGGTCGCGCAGCTCTTCACCGACCTGCGGGCCAACGAACTCGACGCGCTTGACCACGGCTGGGTTGTCGCCGCCGACTTTCTGCAGCGCCTCTGCTACCTGGTGGCCCAGTTGCGGGTCTTCACCCGGCATCCGCACCAGCAGGTCGGTGGTCGCGCCGAAGCTCTGCACCACGGCTTCGTGGTAACCCGAGGTCACCAGCTGCTCGCGCACCTTGGTCACATCGGCCGGACGCTCATAGGTCAGCTCGATCAGCGTACCGCCGGTGAAGTCGAGGCCGTAGTTCATGCCTTTGGTGGCGACGCTGAACATCGCCAGCAGGGTCAGCAGCAACGTGATGCCGAAGGCAACGTTGCGAACGCCCATGAAGTTGATTGTACGTAACATGGCAGCCCCTTAAATCCACAACTTCTTGAAGTCACGACCGCCGAAGATCAGGTTGACCATCGCGCGAGTAACCATAATGGCCGTGAACATCGAGGTCAGAACCCCGAGGGACATGGTCACGGCGAAGCCCTTGACCGGACCTGTACCCATGGCAAACAGAATCCCGCCTACCAGCAAGGTGGTCAGGTTGGCGTCGAGAATCGCAGTGAATGCGCGCCCGAAACCTTCGTTGATTGCCCGTTGTACGGTCATGCCGGCGGCGATTTCCTCACGAATCCGCGAGAAAATCAGCACGTTGGCGTCGACCGCCATACCCATGGTCAAGACGATACCGGCGATACCCGGCAGGGTCAGGGTAGCCCCCAGCAGCGACATCAGGGCCAGCAGCAGCACCATGTTCACGCCCAGCGCCACCGTGGCGATCAGGCCGAAGAAGCGGTAGATGGCGATGATGAACAGCGAGACGAACAACATGCCCCACAGCGACGCATCGATACCCTTGGTGATGTTGTCAGCACCCAGGCTTGGACCGATGGTGCGCTCTTCAGCGAAGTACATTGGCGCCGCCAGACCACCGGCACGCAGCAGCAGGGCCAGTTCCGAGGACTCGCCCTGGCCGTTCAGGCCAGTGATGCGGAACTGCGCACCCAGCGGCGACTGAATGGTCGCCAGGCTGATGATCTTCTTCTCTTCCTTGAAGGTCTGCACCGGCACGTCTTTCTCGACGCCGTCGACTACCTGCTTGACGTAGGTGGTCACCGGACGCTGCTCGATGAAGATCACCGCCATGCTGCGACCCACATTGGAACGGGTCGCACGGTTCATCAGCTCGCCGCCGTGACCGTCCAGGCGAATGTTCACTTCCGGCGTGCCGTGCTCACCGAAACCGGCCTTGGCGTCAGTCACCTGGTCGCCAGTGATGATCAGGCCACGCTCGATTTGCGCAGGAGGACGCTTGCCCTCGCGGAACTCGAACATCTCGGAGGTGGCTTTCGATGCGCCCGGCTCAGCGGCCAGACGGAACTCAAGGTTGGCCGTCTTGCCGAGGATACGCTTGGCTTCGGCAGTGTCCTGCACGCCTGGCAGCTCAACCACGATGCGGTTGGCACCCTGACGCTGAACGATAGGCTCGGCAACACCCAGCTCGTTGACCCGGTTACGGACCGTGGTCAAGTTCTGCTTGATGGAGTATTCACGGATTTCCGCCAGCTTGGCCGGGGTCATCGCCAGACGCAGTACCGGCTGACCATTGAGGTCGGCGGGAACAATGTCGAAATCGTTGAAGCTCTTGCGGATCAGGCCACGGGCTTGTTCGCGGGCCGCTTCATCAGTGAAGCCCAGCTGAATCGCACCGTTGAGTTGCGGCAGGCTGCGATAGCGCAGACGCTCTTTGCGCAACAGGCTCTTGACGTCGCCTTCGTAGACTTTCATGCGCGCGTCGATGGCTTTGTCCATGTCGACTTCGAGCAGGAAGTGCACGCCACCGGACAAGTCCAGACCCAGCTTCATCGGGTGCGCGCCAAGGCTGCGCAGCCATTGCGGGGTGGTTTGGGCCAGGTTCAGTGCAACGACATAGTCATCACCCAGCGCCTTGCGCACGACGTCCTTGGCCGGAAGTTGGTCTTCCTGCTTGGTCAGACGAATCAGGCCGCCCTTGCCGTTGGCTGCCAGGGTGGCTGCCTTGACGTTGATCCCGGCATCGTTGAGCGCTTTGCTCACACGATCCAGATCCGCCTGATTGACCTGCAGCGCAGTGCTTGCACCGCTGACCTGAATGGCCGGGTCATCAGGGTAAAGATTGGGAGCGGAATAAATCAGACCGATCGCCAGCACCGCCAGGATCAGTAGGTATTTCCACAGAGGGTATTTGTTCAGCATCACGCCGCCCGCTTATGACGCGGGGCGCCTTGCGCGCCCCGTCGATTGGTAGAAGATGAAACTCAGATCGCTTTCAGCGTGCCTTTTGGCAGCGTGGCAGCGATGGCGCCTTTCTGGAACTTCAGCTCTACCGAGTCAGAAACTTCGAGAACCACGAAATCATCCGCTACTTTGGTGATCTTGCCGGCGATACCGCCAGTGGTGACCACTTCATCACCCTTCTGCAAGCTGCCCAGCAGGTTTTTCTGCTCTTTGGCGCGCTTGGCCTGTGGACGCCAGATCATCAGGTAGAAGATGACCAGGAAGCCGACCAGGAAAATCCACTCAAAACCAGTGCCAGCAGGACCGGCAGCAGGTGCAGCGGCGTCCGCCATCGCGTTCGAGATAAAAAAGCTCATTTAGCACTCCAGTTGCTGAATTAGGGTCTTAAACGTTTGAAACTCAGTCCAAGGGCGGAACAGGCAAGCCGCGCTTGGCATAGAAGGCATCGACAAAGGCGGCCAATGTACCCTGTTGAATAGCCTCGCGCAAACCAGCCATAAGCACTTGATAATGGCGCAAGTTATGGATGGTATTGAGCATGCTCCCCAGCATTTCGCCGCACTTGTCCAGGTGATGCAGATAAGCGCGGGAGAAGTTCTGGCAGGTATAGCAATCGCAGGTCGGATCGAGCGGCGAATCATCATGGCGATGGAACGCGTTACGGATCTTCAGCACACCAGTATCAATGAACAGGTGCCCATTGCGGGCATTACGGGTTGGCATCACGCAATCGAACATGTCCACCCCGCGGCGCACACCCTCAACCAAGTCTTCCGGCTTGCCAACACCCATAAGGTAACGAGGTTTGTCAGCCGGCATCATGCCAGGCAGGTAATCCAGCACCTTGATCATCTCGTGCTTCGGTTCACCCACCGACAAACCGCCAATGGCCAGGCCATCGAAGCCGATCTTGTCGAGGCCTTCCAGGGAGCGCATGCGCAGGTCCTGGTGCATGCCGCCCTGAACGATGCCGAACAGCGCCGCCGTGTTGTCGCCATGGGCTTCTTTCGAACGCTTGGCCCAACGCAGGGACAATTCCATGGAAATCCGCGCGACGTCTTCATCCGCCGGGTACGGCGTGCATTCGTCGAAAATCATCACAATGTCGGAGCCGAGGTCGCGCTGCACCTGCATCGACTCTTCCGGGCCCATGAACACTTTCGCGCCATCGACCGGCGAGGCGAAGGTCACGCCCTCCTCCTTGATCTTGCGCATGGCGCCCAGGCTGAACACCTGGAAACCGCCGGAGTCGGTCAGAATCGGGCCTTTCCACTGCATGAAATCGTGCAGGTCGCCGTGCTTCTTGATCACTTCGGTGCCAGGACGCAGCCACAGGTGGAAGGTGTTACCCAGGATGATCTCGGCGCCAGTGGCCTCGATATCCCGTGGCAACATGCCCTTGACCGTGCCGTAGGTGCCCACCGGCATGAACGCCGGGGTCTCGACGGTGCCACGGGGGAACGTCAGGCGACCGCGACGGGCCTTGCCGTCGGTGGCCAGCAATTCAAACGACATACGACATTCGCGACTCATACGGTTTCCTCTGGGCCGCTTGGAGCGGGATTACGGGTGATGAACATCGCATCACCGTAGCTGAAAAAGCGGTATCCGTTGTCGACCGCAGCCTTGTAGGCCGCCATGGTCTGTGGATAACCGGCAAAGGCCGAAACCAGCATCAACAGCGTGGATTCCGGCAAATGGAAGTTGGTGACCAGGGCATCGACCACGTGGAACGGCCGGCCCGGGTAGATAAAGATATCGGTGTCGCCACTGAACGGCTTGAGCACGCCATCACGCGCGGCGCTTTCCAGCGAACGCACGCTGGTGGTGCCCACCGCCACCACGCGACCGCCGCGAGCACGGCAGGCGGCAACCGCATCCACCACGTCCTGGCCGACTTCCAGCCACTCGCTGTGCATGTGGTGATCTTCGATCTTCTCCACGCGCACCGGCTGGAAAGTGCCAGCGCCGACATGCAGGGTCACGAACGCGGTCTCGACGCCCTTGGCGGCAATCGCCTCGAGCAACGGCTGGTCGAAATGCAACCCCGCCGTCGGCGCCGCCACCGCGCCCAGGCGCTCGGCGTACACCGTCTGATACCGCTCGCGGTCCGAAACTTCGTCCGGGCGGTCTATATAAGGAGGCAGCGGCATGTGCCCGACGCGGTCGAGCAGCGGCAGCACTTCCTCGGCAAAGCCCAGCTCGAACAGCGCATCATGGCGTGCCAGCATTTCGGCCTCGCCACCGCCATCGATCAGGATCTTCGACCCCGGTTTCGGCGACTTGCTGGAGCGCACATGGGCCAGCACGCGGTGACTGTCGAGCACCCGCTCCACCAGGATTTCCAGCTTGCCGCCGGAAGCCTTCTGGCCAAACAGCCGCGCCGGAATCACCCGGGTATTGTTGAACACCATCAAATCGCCCGGGCGCAAATGCTCGAGCAAATCAGTGAATTGACGGTGTGCCAGGGCGCCGCTGACTCCATCGAGAGTCAACAGGCGACTGCCGCGCCGCTCGGCCAACGGGTGGCGGGCGATCAGCGAATCAGGAAGGTCGAAAGTAAAGTCAGCAACGCGCATGATGGGGTGTCGTCTAGCAGGGCCGGGAAGTCTAGCGGAAATATCAAAAATTCTCTATGTACCTGATTGACCGACGGTAATCACCTCTCTATACTCCGCGGCCATTGCCCTGATGGCGGAATTGGTAGACGCGGCGGATTCAAAATCCGTTTTCGAAAGGAGTGGGAGTTCGAGTCTCCCTCGGGGCACCATTTGCAGTACATAGACGACTACCACCGTCTACGTAACACCCCTAGAGCCCGCTAACTGCGGGCTTTTTGGTCTCTGGGGTTCCACCCCCTTCTCTTGCAAGCCAGCCTCTTTTTGGTACATTTTCTGTACATATTCCAGTTCGAGAACCGGAGGTGTACAGCGATGCCATTGACCGTCTTGCAAATCAAAGCATCCAAGCCTGCCGACAGACCGTTCACGTTGAGTGATAGTTCGGGTCTTGCCTTGCTGGTGAAACCCAACGGCAGCAAGTATTGGCACTTCCGGTACACCTATCAGGGGCGGGCGGCGCGCATGTCACTGGGCGTGTATCCGCATATCTCCTTGCAGGAAGCCCGTGAACGAGCTGCAGAATGCCGCAACCTACTCAAGCAAGGCACCAACCCCGGCGCCAAACGCCGCGATGACAAACTGCGACAGCAGGAGGCCGGGCTCAACACCTTCAGGCGAGCCGCGGAGTACTGGTACCAATTCAAATCGGACTCCGGCCGCAGCAGCGCGACGCTGAAGAAGATCCGCGACTATCTCGATAAGGATCTACTGCCCGCTCTCGGCGAGAAGCAACTGGAGCTCATCACGCGAAGCGACTGCGCAAAACTGCAGGCCTGCATCGAAAAACGAGGCGCCTTCAATGTTGCGGACAAGACCCGGACCTGGCTGAAACAGATTTTCAGTCAAGCCATTGCACGCGGCCTGTGCGAACACAATCCAGCCTCCGAACTCCATGCCATTGCGATAGCCCCACCGCCCACTCAACACTACCCACATCTGCACGAACACGAACTACCTGAGTTTCTCCGGGCCTTAAGCAAGACCACCAGCCGGCTACCAGCGAGGGTTGCATCATGGATGACAATTCTGACGGCGAGCCGCCCTGGCATGGTTCGCTACGCAAAATGGGAGGAAATCGATTTTGAGGAAGGGATATGGACCATCCCGGCCGCCCGCATGAAGATGCGCAGAGACTACGTCAGCCCTCTACCTCATCAATTGATCGCCATGCTTACCAAACTGAACCAAAGCACTGGCCGCAGTCGGTATCTATTCCCAGGCAATGGTGAAAAGCAGCCAGTCATCAGTGAAAACACGATCAACCTGGTGTTCGCCAAGATCGGCTATAAAGGACGACTCGTCAGCCATGGCACTCGTCATACCGCAAGCACGCTGCTGCGTGAACATGGCTGGCTGAAGGACCATGTCGAAAGCCAGCTGGCTCACGTCGAGGGCGGCATCTCTGGCGAGTACAATCAAGCCCTATACCTGCCGCAACGTCGGATCATGATGCAGTGGTATGCAGACTATCTTGACGCCCTCAAAGAAGGCATTACAGCCAACCTTCGCGATCAATTTGATACTCGCGTTAATCAGTTCCTCGCACGCCCTCCTGCACCGCCTCTAACAGCATCCCATGCACACAAAGATGATCACCTCCAAAAGTTGCCTATCGAGACAGACTCAACGGCGACTCAGTGATCACGTGACGCCTAACCAATTCGACCCGGTCGACGACAACATCATCGCCTTGCAAAACTACCGAGGCGCATTCCAACACTGGTAAGTCGGTGAGATCTCACAGCCCAGCCTTCCACGCGGGTCCATCCAAGCAGGGCTGCAAAGCCGCCCTGCTTGGATGGACCTCACTTAAAAAACCTAAAGCCCATACAGCTATCTGTGGAAAACCACTGATTTCCACCGGTGGATAATTTCATCCACCGCCGCAGAACTCCGGAAAATTCGAGCCTTGACCTGAATTATCGACAGGCGTAGAAAAGATCGGGCAAGCGCTGTCGTTGACAGCAACCCAGGTAGCCAGAACCTTTAAGGCTACGCCACACCGTGGTGGTTCTTCCAAAGTGCGATTAGCGTCCGGCGGCTCGCACGGTCACAGCGATGTGATGGATGCCTACTTTTACCAGTGTGCCCACTGCGGCAACTTCCCCCTTTCATAGCAGCCCTGCAGCAACCTATCCGCTTGGTCATTTCATTGCGCCAACCTGCGCCCGTCTCTTTCTCCCGGAAAGAGACGGGCGCTCCTACCGCTGCTGCAACCCAACTCGTACAAGGCATTGCGGCATTTCCCCACGTGACAATCGGCATGACAAACACCGAAGTCACCAGCAACAGCGATGCAGATGATGGTGCCGCAGCCCACGGGATTGACTGCACCTGACTGACAGTCAGGCATGCCCCGGTCATCGCTTCACTGCCTTCACCTGACTCAGGATCTCGCGGCACTGGTCTCGTCAGCCAGTGCAGCCTCCACCCGCCCACCGGTAACGGTGTTCAGGAGGCCAGATCATGAGATGCCCAAGCTCCCGGTCGTAAAGAGCCGCCAGTCCCGCGTTAGTGGACAACCCTCACAGGTCGCAGGGGCCTTGATCCCTGATAACACTCAACATTCTTAGCGGGATGACGTGGGGAAAAGCTTCAACGTTTTGACTTCGAGAGGAGTTTGATCATGGCGTTGGTCGGTAAACGGGACGAGCGCAATTTTGGCTATGGCCGGCAATTGAGCTACGCCGGGCCGCAGGCGTTGAAAGACATGTTCGGCGGTGGGCATTACGGCACGGTAAAGGCGCACAGTGATCGCTGGCAGGCGTTTGTACGCTGGTGTCGGTCGGAGGATGGACCAGGGTTTAACGATGCGCGACAAATTGATCGGCAGACCTTGCTGGACTACGCCGGTTATCTGCGCCAGCAAGTTGAACAAGATGAGCTCGCTATCGCGACTGCACAAACCGATTATCCAGTGCGAATCGGACCATGGCCGCGCTGCGAGGTGATCAGTATGTGAAGGTGTCGAGTCCGAGCAAGGCTTTAGGACTGCAGCGCACAACCGTCCGCACAGCAGCCCCGCAAGGCCAGGATCGTGAACAGGTGAAGCGGATCGTCGAGGCGCTCTGCGAATACCAACTACCGCGCGCGGCTGCCATCGTGCAGCTGGCACGAGCCACAGGCATGCGCTTACGCGAGGCGATTTTGGCCGACCTTCCGCGCTTGAAGCATGAGGCCGAACAATACGGCAAGATCAACATCCAGGACGGTACCAAAGGTGGCCGTTCAGGCGCGTCAGCACCTCGCTGGATCAGGGAGGATGATCATATTCGTGACGCACTGAAGTTTGCCGAAAAGGTCTCGCCCGACGATAGCCGCAACCTGCTTGCACCGAACGAACGCTACCTCGATTTCTTGCAGGGAATCGTCGGCCCCGCACGGGACATCCTCCACAAGAACAACCTCAAAGGCTTCCATGAATTGCGGGCAGCCTATGCATGCGAACGTTACGAGCAAATCACCCATCATCCCGCGCCTATCAACGGTGGCCATTGCTATCAGCTCAACCGACACCTCGATCAGGAGGCCCGAGTACAAATCAGCTATGAGCTGGGGCACGGCCGTATCGGCGTGGTATCGGCTTACATTGGTGGTCGAGCATGAACACGGCATTCGATATGGAGCTGTTCCTGGCGGGCGTCTTGACCGGATCACACACCACACGCCAACGCCACCTGCGTCAGGCGAAGACTATCCAAACAGCGATCGCTGAGCGCTGGCAATGCGACAATCCATGGACTTGGCAGAGAAAACACCTTGCATGGTTTTTGAATCACCATCTAAACCAGCGCACTGAATCGACGCGCTATTACTATTTGTTGACCATACAATTACTCACTCATCGTCTAGGAAAATCCTGGCAGTTCACCCACTAAGGGAAGGTCAGAAAACGGCCAGAAGCGGACGAAAAACTATTTCCGCTCCCCATTGCTTTAGTCGTCCTGATCGCGGTCACGACACCACCGGAGGAAGCCACTAAACGTAGTTGCGATAGGTGCTAATTCGCCCTTTAGAAGAAGGTCGAACTGACCGAACTCTACATCAAACACAGCTTGGGATGAGCGGTTGTAGAGCACGATGCCTTGCCCCACTACTCCGGTAAGAGCCAGATAACCAACTGGTACTCCAAGCTCGTTGATCGCGTAGGTAGTCACCTGCTCAACCTGATCGATTTCGATCAACTCATACCATCCCCGAACAGGCATTGCGCCGTGACGAAAATAAAGATCGGCTAGCTCAGTACCCTCGATTTCCAACGTGGTGACGTAAAACGAGACGTCAGCTTGGTGAGCTAGCAAATGTGCTCTATAGCCAGAGGAAGAGTTAGATTGGAGCCATTCTTCGATGTCGGAAGGGAGCATATGTTGAGGGCCAGGAGCGAAGTTTGTTGAGCAGGCTATTAGAGTATTTTTACCGTGCAAAGCTCTAGGTAAGCGCTGTCCGCTTCTGGCCGTTTTCTGTCCATCGCGAGAGGCAGAAAACGACCCATGACGGACGTTCGAGCAGATGTGATGCCAAATGATCGATGGAGTGCGCATTGCCTCTACGGGGTATTTCAAAACCTCAAAAAAAATGACCAAAAGCCCTGGGCATTGATTTCACGGCGACGCGTTGATTAGCCATCCTGACCGCTATCAGCAAAACGCACCGCGATAGCCTGGAATTGCTCATGGTTGGCCAGGAAAACCTCGCAGATTTCTGGATCGAAATGCGTAGCACATCCCTGGCGGATTATCTCCAGCGCCTGATCGTGTGACATGCCCTTCTTGTATACGCGTCGGCTAATCAGCGCGTCATAGACATCCGCCACCGCCATGAGCCTGGCGCTGATGGGGATGTCATCGGCACTCAGCCCGTCGGGATAACCGGTACCATCCCACTTTTCATGGTGGCTGTAGGCGATCTCCTTGGCAAGGCGCAGAAATGCCACCGAGGTGCCTAACTGCTCTTCGGCATTCCGGATGGCATCGCGTCCCAGTACCGTATGGGTCTTCATCGTCTCGAACTCTTCCGGCGTGAGGCGCCCCGGCTTGAGCAGTATGCCATCGGGTATGCCGATCTTGCCGATGTCATGCAGTGGAGCCGACTTGAACAGCAGGCGGATGCTCTCGTCATTGAGAAAATGCTGGAACCTCGGATGTTCGCGAAGCATCTCGGCCAGTAGTCTGACGTAGTGCTGAGTTCGTCGAATGTGGTTACCCGTCTCATTGTCGCGGGTTTCGGCCAGCGAGGTCATGGCCTGAATGGTCACATCCTGGATGGCGATGACCTCGGCGGTGCGGCGCTGAACTTCCTGCTCAAGGTAAGCCTTCTGATCACGCAAAAAGTCGGCGGCCGCCTTGACCTTCAATTGGGTTTCCACCCGTGCCAGCACGATGGGTGGATTGATCGGCTTGGTGATGTAGTCCACGGCGCCCATCTGCAAACCCAGGATCTCGTCTTCCATTGTCGCCATGGCGGTGATGAAGATGATCGGGATATCAGCGGTGCGCGGATCGCGCTTGAGCTGCTCTGCCACCTCATACCCCGACAGATCAGGCATCATGATGTCGAGCAGAATCAGATCCGGGCGAGGCTCCTGCACCGCTGCCTTCAGCGCGCGCTCACCGCTGATGGCCACGCGCGTGCGGTAGATGTCCTTCAGCAGGCCATTGATCAGCGTAATGTTCTCCGGCGTATCATCGACAATGAGGATGATCGGGCTAAGTGAGTAGTTTAGCGTTTCACTCATGATGCTCCCTCCAGCACGGGGTATCGCGGGCCGTCGATGCACGCTTGAGTGTTAGCCGTGCGGCCTCGAAGTCAAAGTTGTTCACCTCATTCATCAACTGCTCGAAACTGTCCTGGCCGAGTGCTCCGCGCAACGAATCCGCATACTGCTCCATATAATCCGGCGCTGCTCCGTCATTGGCCTCCAGCAGGTGCATGAGCGCTATGGCATGCTGTGCCCAGTCGACGCTCGATACCACCGCCGGTGCTGCCTGGCCGCTACCCAGCGCTTGGCGGATCGCATGCACGGCCAGCGAGAGCGCTTCGATCAATTCATTCACCAATGCGTCCGACTCAGCGTGCGCCCTGATCGCGGTTTCCAGCTTACCGGCCATGACTTGCAGGCCGCTGAAGCCGAGGTTGCCTGCAACGCCTTTCACGGTATGGGCCATTCGCTCGGCCGTAGCCCGATCACCCGCGCGCAGCGCGCTCCCCAGCGCTTGCCCTTCCAAAGCCCTGCGGTCGGCAAATTGACCCAGCAGCTTGATGTATAGCTGGCGATTGCCCGCCACTCGCCTCAGTCCGTCGGCGCTATCTAGCCCTGGAATGTCCGGTAGGCGCTCCTCGCCCGATGCGACGCTGGACGGCTCCACTGCCGCCGACCGAGGTACGACCCAGCGCAGAACCGTGGCGATGAGTGCTTGCGGATCCACGGGCTTGGTCACATGGTCGACCATGCCCGCCTCGATGCAGCGCTCCCGGTCCTCGACCCTGGCATGTGCGGTCATAGCAATCACCGGGATCTGTGCGCAGTGAGGCTCGACGCGAATACGCCGGGTCGTCTCGAGACCATCCATCTGCGGCATCTGTACGTCCATCAGCACCGCGTCGTATTGCGCTGCAGCCAACATCGACAGCGCCTCGCAGCCGTTGCCGGCAATTTCCACCAGGGCACCGGCAGCCTCGAGAAGCTCCCTGGCAATCTGTTGGTTGATTTCGTTGTCCTCCGCGACGAGCAGGCGCACTCCGGCGAGCACCTGCGCCTGCGCAATGGGTACGGTTACCGCCACCACGCCCGTTTGCGGCGCGAATAAGTTGACCAGTACCTCTACCAGCGAGGACTGGTTGACCGGCTTGACCAGGAACGCGCGAATGCCGGCCGCTTGCGCAGCGGCGTGCATTTCGTCATGCCCAAATGCACTGACCATGACGGCGTACAATGTAGGCTGCAGGCCAAGCGCCCGGCGCGTCGTCTCGATGCCATCCATCTCTGGCATCTGCCAATCCACCAATAGCACCCGGAACGGGTCGTCGGCCGCCGCACCGCGAAGGCTCTCCAGAGCAGCCTCGCCTGACGCCACCGCGACCGGCGAAAGTCCCGCTACGCGAAGCATATCGGAAAGGATCTGGCGCGCGTCGGCATTGTCATCGACGACCAGGACCCGCGCTCCGGCGAGCTCCGCAGGGACAATCTGGCGCTGCGTACGCATGTGCTGGTCAAGACCAAGCCAGACGCTGAAAGAGAACGTGCTGCCGTTGCCCGGTTCGGAGTCCACCGCGATCGTTCCGCTCATCAGCTCGACGATGCGCTTCGAGATGGCAAGGCCCAGGCCGGTACCGCCGAATTGTCGCGTGGTGGAGCTATCGGCTTGGGCAAAGGCCTCAAAGAGTCGCCCGGCTTGCTCGGGAGTCATGCCGATACCGGTATCGCGTACACGAACCTGCAGTTGAACTTTGTCGCCGGTGCGGCCCAGGTTGCGAACCACGACCGTCACCTGCCCATGCTCGGTGAATTTCACTGCATTGCCTACCAGGTTCAGGATGACCTGGCCCAGGCGCAGCGGATCTCCAAGCAGCGTCCCGGGAACGTCCGACGCCCGGTCGAACAGCAGCTCAATACCCCTGTCGTAGGCCTTTTGCGCAATCAGCGAGGACACGTTGTCGAGCACCGCATCGATCTCAAACGGCACGGCCTCGACGCTGAGCTTTCCGGCCTCGATCTTGGAGAAGTCGAGGATGTCGTTGATGATGCCAAGCAGCGAAGTGCCCGCGTTGTGGATCTTCGAGACATAATCGCGCTGCCGCTGGTCCAGCGAAGTCTTCAGCGCAAGGTAGGACATGCCGATGATCGCATTCATGGGCGTGCGGATTTCGTGACTCATGTTTGCAAGGAAGTCGCTTTTTGCCCGCGTCGCCTCTTCAGCAATCTCCTTCGCCCGCTGTTGCACCTGCTCTACTGCCTTGCGCTCGGTGATGTCCTGCAGCCAGTGGAGCAGCCCTTGCTCCCCCTGGATCTGGATTGGCAGGTAGGTGACAAGTATGGTGCGTTCGCGCCCCTGCCGGTCACGCATCGGTACTTCCTGGTCCTTTGCGATGCCGTCGTCCGTGAGGCGTTCGACGATGGCTTCGCGATCATGCCCATTCGCGTAAATCTGCGAAGCAGCGTCACCGACGCCTACGCCGAACGTTTCACAAAAGCGGGGGTTGGCGAAGCGGATCACGCCCTGGGTAGAAAAGGCTATGTTGATTGGACTCGTATCGAGGATTGCCTGCAGCCGCGCGCGTTCTTCGCTAAGCGCCACTGCTGCCGCATGATGATCCGTGACATCGCGCACCCAGCTAGCGACCAGGGTCTCACCGTGGATTGTCACGAATGATGCGCCGACCAGAACCCAGAGAATTGATCCATTTTTGTGCAACAGGCGAGTCTCGAAGTGTTCGACCTTGCCGTTTCGTGTCAGCAGTTCGAGGAAGCGTTCGCGCTCCTTAGGGTCGACATACAGGCTCGTGGCGTTGCGCCCGAGCAGGTCCTCGCTGACATAACCGGTCGCCTGTGAAAAGCGTTGGCTTACTTCCCTGACGACCCCGTTCCGATCTGCCAGCACCAGGCTGGCGGGGCTTGTATCCATGAGCGCGCGGGTGAAAGCCTCGCGCTCGGCTAGCTCTGCGGCAACGCGCTTGCGCTCGTCCACTTCGCGGTTGAGGCGTCGGTTCCAGGCCAGCATGGCGCCGAGCAACAGCAGGACCGCGACCAAACTCGGGATCGCCCAGTTCATTACGGTTTTGATATCGAGACTGTCCTCGTTGAAGGACTCCTCGAACAGCCGGTATTCCATGAGCGATACGCGATAGTACCGCCGCCAGCTCGCATCGAGCGGCGAATCAATGCGATTGCTGGACTGGAAGAACCGCTCCAGCGCTCGCGCGAGATCCGGGGCGTTGCGCGCAACACCCCACCCAACGCTGGTCGCTTCGCTGACCGGAAACGCAATGGAGAGACGTTCGGGATCTTCACGGGCCCAGCGCAGCGCGCTTTCGCTACCCAACACCGTGAAATCCACCTTCGCATCGGCGACCAGTTTCACCGCCTGTTCGGTTGGCGCATAGACTATTCTGACCGGCTGACTGGAGAGAGGACCGCGGTTGGCTTCATCGATCCACTGCTCGTAGCCAGTGCCCTTCTGCACTGCCGCCGTCAGACCGAGCAAATCAGACACCTCGTTGCCCAGGGACTGGTTGGAGCGATGGGCGATGACCAGGTTGCGGACCCGGTAGTAGGGCACGAGCAACATCTTCGTTTCGCGCCAAGGGACGATCTGCAAGTCATTTGGATAAAGATCACAGCTGCCGTCGGCGAGTAGCTTCGGGTCGTAGCTTGCCTCGCGTACGGTCTCGCCCCGATCGTCGTGAAACTGCGCATCGAAACTCGGCAGTTCCGTTACCTGTGGGCGTAAACCAAGTGATTGCGCGAACGCCTCCGCATTGGTCCGGTAGAAGGAAGCGCTTGAGCCAGCCACGCATATGCGCAGGACGCCACTTTCCCGAATCTGGGACAGCGTACGTGCTTCCACGCATGGCATGCTCAGCACCAACAAGCCTCCCAGCGCAAGCAACGCTCCCCAGCGCGGCTTTGTTTTCAAAATGCACCTGCTGGTAGGTAATTGCTCACGATCCAACTCGACATATCCTTGTGAACGCCCTTGCAGAGCTTGTCCGTCTTCCTACACTGGTACGATAGGCTTTTGGAGTGTAGGCATACGCTACAGCAAGCGCCAGCAACAAAAACTGGGCCAGCTAGCGAATTTCCACTGGTGCTTACCGTTCGGAAAGTGAGTTTCCGGACGCTTACTCAGTACTCGTACACATAAGTTTCGCCAATGTCTGCTCCGGGTCGATTCTGTTGAAAAAGTCGGTTATCCAAAACTGCCTGGCCATTGCCTAGTGAGAACACCATTTTTGCAAGCTGCTGCGTGAAATCTGCGTCTGGAAACCTCTGCCAAAAGTAAAAATTTCAATCTCGGACGCGTACTTTTCTGCCGTGGAAACCATGGTCGACTTTTTCAACAGAATCGGTCGACTGCGGCCCTTCATGACTGGCAGCAGTCGACTGTGGATGCACCCTCCTCCCGGTGTCCTTCCGACCATGCGCAACTCCCTACCGAGGTCAGTAATCCTCCTGCTACGCTGAAAATTTCACGGAGGATTGCACAACGCCAAACTCAGACTTACTCCCTTCCCTGCTATTTAAGATCAACGAAAACCAGCTCGCCCTGGAGGCCGCCATCATGGAGCTTTCGAACTGGGTAGAGATGCGCGGATCGGCGGACGTCGCCGACAATGTTCGGGGCGCCCTAGACACGATCGATCGAAACGAGGAGTTCATCAAGATAACGCTTGCTGTGCTCATGACGCCCGACTAATCGCGAAAGTTCGCCATGTATCAGTTCGACATTTTTTGGCAGACTAGGGAGTCTATCCATAACCAATTTTTTGTAGATATTATTCACAGCTCGTCGGAAATTGGATGGAGAAATCCAATCAGGCTTCCATCGACACCAGCCCTTATTGGAGGCTGGTAGGGTGTACACTTCACGGTACAACGTGGAAGTGTACACATGCAAAAAACTATATTAATTATACAGTTATGCTATTATTCGAGTCTCCCTCGGGCACCAAAATTGAAAAAGGTCTTGCGAAAGCAAGGCCTTTTTTTTTGGTCTGTTGTAGGAGCCGGCTTGCCGGCGAAGCTCTTCGAGCTTTCGTACGCCCGGGGCCAGGTATCAGACTGCCGCCCTTCCCACCTCGAAGATAGCTACCGATAACTCCCGAAAAAGATCGAAATCCAATACAAGAAAACACCTGACACCAAGCAATTTCTAATAAAACGCTCATGTGACTTTTCATCAGAGCCACGATGAACAACAACCAAAGTAGCCAACAAACCGACCGCAAACATAAGTAGCGCCGCCACGGGCACTGTAATTCCCAGCCCTTTAAACTCCAACAACATGGATCGGGATCGGCGCCCTCCATAAGGCAGCACGATGGACTTATAATAGACTGCGTAAGCGGCCAACATAAAACAACACAAGGAAGAAACGCCGAGGAAGATCTTAAATCTGACGGGGTGCTGTTTCTGCCCATCACGCCCTCCCGCGTGCAATGATCTCCTACATGCGTAGCAAATCCCTTTATTAAATTTCGCCTCAACAACCTCTCTTATGACACGGCAATTTTTGCACTTTTTAGATGTCGGCTCTACTTGTCCTCGCGCCATCGGCCCACACCCTTTAGTGGCACATGTTTGTTGTTTTACCTTGTTCTGATAAACCGTCAATTCCGCGACTCGGACAAGCGAAAGTGGAATCGACTGCGGACACCCTGACCAGAATCAGGGTGCCCACCTCTGCCGGTTGGGTTAGGGGATCACCCCCGCCATCACTCCCAAACCGAGAATCATCATGCCCGACAACACCGTTAGCAGCGTCCATTGCAGCGCTACAAGCTTTCGTCTGAGATCAGAAGGAAAGCGTTCGAGGTCCTCCGCTGCGACGACACCTTGCTTCAGAAAAACTCGGGGAAACGTAACCACGCTGGAAACCGAGTAAACCAGTCGCATCTTGCCTAGTAGCCCACGGTCTATATGTGCCGGGATTGTTATAATTGATGAGCTGTTTGGGAAACACTCTAACAATGTATCTCCCTTGGTGTAACCCAAGTAAAGCGCAGTGCCAAAAACAACCAACGCTCCGCCGAAAACCATCAGGCCAGATGCCAGAAACAGTGCATCTGCGAGACTAATATTCATTGGATCGCCTCGAATATCCGCTCTCCAATTTTTTCACCCATAAATCCGCCAATAGCACCGGCGGACACAGAGCCCAGTCCGACCACAACAATACTGCAGGCTAGTAGTCCGAGCCCGCCCGTTGGCACCCCCAACCCAACACAAATGCTACCGACAGCTGTGGCTGATAGAGCACTCCCCGTGATTCCGCCGCCTACAAATCCGCCAGTAAAACTTCCCGTCTCTGTAAATTTAACCCGATCACAGGCAACATTGCTTCCCGCGGCACACACATCCTGAACCTTTGAATACGATGCCCCGTCCCCCACGGCGGTACCGAACCAACCGCCGTATTTAACGTACTTTGAAGCCCTCGCCACGCCTTCAAGGTGGGTCGCATAACCCGGTATTTTCCCGGCAGGGCTGGCATTGCTCCAGTGGTGGACCAAGCTCTGGCTGGAAATGCCCAGCATTTTTTTCAGATTGATGTGCTGAGGAAACCCAATTCCCCAGAGCCATAGGTCAAAAATGTCTGAATGACGTCACGGTGTGGCACCATGAAATCCGCCTCGTCCGGGCTCAACGCTGCAAGCACTTGGTTAACCTTGGCCGCCACGTCCATGAGTTGGACTTCTTCTCGGCTGCAATGGAAGTTGTCGGGGTCGCTCAACACAATCATCGATCCGGCTTTGATGTCGCTCAGATTAGGATTGAGCAGCTTGAACTTGCCCATCACAGCTGGGTCTCGAAGGGTGAACAGAGAGGCCTCGAGCTGTTCGCGGGTGGTGCTTTTGGGGACGATGTAGAAGCCTGGTTCCTGGGGCGCTGCACCGCTCATGCGCGTCGGCGTGGGCCTATTCGGCGCAACCTTGGGAGTGGCCGATCGCGCGGCTGCCGAGTGATTGGCGAACGATGCGGTGGGCTGAGAGGTGGCCCCCCTGCTGTAAGGAGCAGCAGTTCGTGTCGACTCGTAACAGGCCGTGAAAAACGAAGGGGTCAAACCAGCCTTGCAAGGACAGTTGCTGTAGCTGTCCAGCGAGCCCGCCACCAACCTGCCGTGGCTGTCGATATAGGGAACACCTCCTACAATCTCGTAAGTTTCGTCGCTTTTTCCGCAAGATACACGGTCGCCTACCCGGGCATGGGCGATGCCAAACATCGTAACCCGCGTGTCGGCCTCAAGAACTTTGCCACCGCAAGTCGTTTCGTCACCCAGTCGAATGAAATGTCCGTCTGCCATTGCTTGAACTCCTTGTCCACCAGGACGCCACGAAGGCGTGTGCTGTTGTTATTTGAATTACATCGACCCGAAATGAGTGGGCGAACACAACGTACGTGGGCGAGGTGGTAATTCAATACCGCACAGAGCGAAAAGGAAATTTCCTACTAACAACACAGAAAAGGGCGACAAATATGAACAGGGGCAATAGCCAATGAGAAGGCTGCAAGCCAGTTAACTCACAACTTAGATTTCAGGGCACTCGATCGACAGCTGCGATAAAAGAAAATACAAGCCGTAAAAAAGTGCCCAAATGGATGATGACCGTGGGTGTCTCTGACACTGGGGTCGTGTTTGTGCCTGCAGCTATAACAGGCCGGGGACAAGAGGTGCTTCTCTGCACAGCGTATGACGGCACGCCCTCTGCCACGTACCGTGATCATGTATTCGTTCCATCCACTTGGCTCGCAACAGAGTTCGCTGATTTTCGTGATCTTTGTGAAGTAATGGAGAAATGGGTGCAGACTCAGATTGATGCTGGATTTCTTGATCAATCCACGCAATAACAGGTGAGTAGAGCGATCTCAAAAAACCATACCCCCCTACAAACAATCAACTAAAAGCCAAGTATTCGAGTCTCCCTCAGGCATCATTGAAAAAGGCCTTGCGAAGGCAAGGCCTTTTTATTTCGTCTGGGGACGGCGGGTAACACGTCACTCCCCCCCGTTTGGGAGCCCGCACACCTGAGACGATTTTTAGATATGTCGCGTCCTAAATCGGTAAACCGCCACACACATCCAGCAAACAAACTCACCGTTTTAAGCAGGCAATACGAACTTTGCCTCAAGCTTATGCAACAACTCAAAAGTATTTAAAAAAGACACGCTCATGTCCTTACAGATATTCGGAATGATGAATTTTCGTTTGGCGTCGAAATTCAACACCTCGTGAGTAACGACCGTAGCCCCTGTCGTCATCGCTTTCGCAATTAACCAAGGGTCTGCACCCGCTAAAAACTCCTCCATAGCGCCTAACTTCATTTTGTGCGCTTGATTAGATACAAAACCCGCAATCTCGGCGAATGCCAGTTGCGTATCCTGATCGGCGGTGGAGTGAAAGAAATCAGGGTTATCCTTCGCCCACCCCGCCAGATCATCATGCCCCTTAGTTAGTTCGTCCATAACAGGTGCAATACTGGCCAAATCTAATGCTTTGTTTTTAAGCAGTAGCCACTGCCAAAATCCAGGACATATAGCCATCCCGTAGTAACGGTTCTTCGCTTCGATCAGTGTGTTAGCGTCGAGTAAATGATTCATTCCGTAATCTTGCTAGCGAGAGTCCTTAATTTGGCAGGTTGCACGCCGAGCAAGTGTCCCGCCTCGCGCAGCAGCATCCGACCACACATTGCTTCAGTCAACACTGCCTTGCTCAGGCGAGGGCTGTTTTTCGCTGTAGCGTTACGGTAATAGTCACCCGCTCCACCTTTTTCATCCTGGAAAGCCTTGAGGATCATTCGATAGTAAGCGCTGTATTGCGCCCGACCTATATAGCCAAGATCTAATGCGCGGCGGCCGATCGCTAATTTACTGATATGAAACCGAGTGGCCAGGGGAGCTAAATTGTCTTGCCAATCAATATCTGCGTTCCACAGCGCGCGGAATTGGACTTCGGGAGCCAAAAATTCACCTGCAACTGCATTGCAGAAACGCTCCTCATCCCGACCATTTGCGGAGTTCCCGTCAGACACTCCACTGCTTCCGATCCAGATATGGGCCAGTTCGTGAAGCAACGTGAACAACCTGGCAGTGGGGGCGTCGGAACTATTGATAAATACGACAGGGGCGTAGGAATTGCTGATAGCAAAACCCCGAAACTCGCTCACTTCAAGTTTGCGGTGAGTATTCCCCAAAGCGATCCCACTGCGCATAACCAGAATGCCAGCCGTTTCCGCAGCCTCGATCAGGACGCGGCTATATTTTTCGTAATCTAATCGAGCAATGTCGGGGTTCACGCCTAAGACCCGGCGGATATCGTCGACCACCTCTCGGACTTGAGATCGACTACTGAAGCGACCCACAAATGCCAGCGGTTGATGCTCCTGACGTTGAAGGTACTCGAGATACCAGTCCTGCTTACGTATTGCATCTCTTACGGTGTCCAACAGCTCTAAAGTGGGACGTTGAGGAGCAATCCCTCCCACCGTCCGCAGATCAGGTAAAGGCAATTGTTCGACTGGCGGGTGCTGGAGAAACAAGAAACCAAACGGGATGTGAGCGACGCTCGCCCACTTTTGAGCCTGTAGAAATGTTGGTTTGGTCTGGCCAGTCTCCCACTCCTGCACTCGATCAGGCTTCACTGGCAGCTTTTTAGCAACCTGCTCAGTGGAGAGACCCGCGCGCTCCCGAGACCAGATGAGCAGGCTTGGATTTACGTAGGCAGCTTGGCTCATAGGGGCGTAGGCAAACCCGATGTGGTCAGCAGACGTTCGAGGGGATGCGTGATGGATGCACTCGATTGGCGCTGATTCCAGCTGTCTGGCATTGCCTTTCTCCTTGGCTGTTTGAGGTCTGGTGGCAGCGACTACAGCTTAGTCGATAAGCAGAGCTGCCAACGGTAGGAGCGCGCGATTATGAGGTAAATCCGCAACGACCCGAAGCGCAAATATGTAACCCGCGGACAGATGGCATGCCTTTTTTCCAGAGCTCCGCCGTCCCCTCAGAACGCAGATATCCCAGGGCTGTCCACATAATCACCCTGCACGCTCGAGGGTTGCAGGAAAAGAGTCTGGGCTCTCACACCCGGTCGCTGCAAATTCAGCGACCGGGTGTGAGAGCCCGAAATAATCAAGGCGCAAAGCGCCCCAAAACCTGTCGCGGCGTTTTTTTTCGTCTGCGGTATGGCTTTATGGCGGCTGTGCGTGGGAGACCTTCGGGTCTACCGGTTGCCTTGATTGCCGGTTTCTCACCCCGCGCACGGCTGTCACCCAAGCCCGTGAGAAGGCTCGTGGCAGCTCCTCAAATCAAGGATGTTGACCATGACCAAGACAAATCCGTTTGAAATTTGGCTTCCTCTCTTCGCAGACCCAATCGCATAACCCCCTCCCCCATCGCCTCCCCTTCCTCGGAGGTGGCCAATGACTGAACAATCCGAACTCAAAACCATCGGCCTGACCCCGGCGCTCCACTGCGCAGACCAAGCACTGTTTCACGTCGCTCGCGATGTGCCATTGGGTGATGCGCTGTCCATGGGCTCGGATTTTCTGCATCTGGCGAAGTTGCTTTCGGAGGATGAGGCGTATGCCCGGGATACGGATCGGCATGCCTGGGCCGCGCATTATTTGATGGGGATGGGGAAGGCGTTGGTGGATGATGCGGTGAAGGTGTTGGGGCGGGATCGGGGGTAGGGGATCCTACAAGCCCGGACATTATGGCCAGTGAGGACCGGGGCACCACGCGCCCCGGTCAAACGTCCTACCCGTCACGCTTTTCCCGTCAGAAATGCACCTTCAGCAAAAGACTCAGCGCGTTCTGGTCCGTTGGGAATCCGGAGGTGTCTTCAATTCCGTATTTGTTCGACCAGTAGTCCCACTCAAGCCCCGCATAAAAACGCTTCGGCTGTTGCCCCAGCGCTTTGCCGACGTCGTATTTGAGCTGCGGGTTGAAGTGCAGGCTTTTGGCCACGTAGTTGGCGGTGCCTTTGTTGCCGACGTCGTTGACGTACCACTCCAGGTAGCCGTCGAAGAGGATGTCGGAGCGGCCGACAGGAAGGGTCATGGACCAAGTGGGGTTGATCTGCCATTGGCCGGAGGCCTTGCCGGTGATGCCGTCGGGTTTGCGGTAGTAGGTGTTCAGGGAGAAGCGATCGAAACCCGGCAGGGCGAGGTCGACCGCGGGGCCGAGGAGGTATTTGCGGTTGCGGCTTTCGCCGCGCTCGTAGGTGGCGGCGATGAGCACGTCCTTGACGATGCCGAAGCTGAATGAGCGGTCGCTGATTTTGCCCAGGGACAGCCGTGGGGAAAATTCGCCGTAGTAGGAATGACCGTCGTTACCCGAGAGGCCGTTGGACCATTTGTTGTCGACGAACATGAAGATGTCGCCCCAGGTCCAGCCGCTGGCGTGTTCGAAGGTCACGGTTTGCTGGGTGTCGTCGCCGGTGCCGTCGACTTTGAAGTGCTGGCCGTAGAGGTAGCTCAGGCTGTTGTCGTTCCACAGCAGCGGGCCGGCTTCGGCGCTGGCGCTGGCCAGGGCGAACAGCGGCAGCAGGCTGCGGCGTAAAAGAGAAGCTGAAGGTAATGGAGATGTTTTCATGGGCTGTCCCTGGTAGGTGATTGGCGTTAATCACCGGCAAGGCATGCCCGAGCTGCGGGTTAGCCACTGTTCTGGCCCTCGATACCGAGGGGCGCCCCTTGCCGGGTACGCGGCGTGATGCCGCCAGAGCAATGCCCGGCACCCTGGGTCCTGTTGGAGCCACTCAGTGCTGACCGCTTCTACTCGACCTAGGACTTAGCACGGGTTGTGCCAAGTGATCGAATACAATCTGCAAACCTCATTCAACACAATCCTCACCCAAAACTGCACACCCGATCCACGAATGGGCTACGCACCAACTTGAAGCCCGCCGGCAAAAACTCGCACCGTCGCGAATCGTCCTACCCACCGCTCACTAAGCGTCTGACACGCCGAATCCCCTGACGGCGCGACAGAAACGACTTGGCACACTTCTGGCTATGACTCCTGTCGAGTAGAAGCGGTCAGTGCCAGCCATGGCACCGGGCATTGCTCTTGCGCCCTCCCTTGGGGGCGTACGTCCGATTGGATGCTTGAACGCGGCGCCAGCGCCCCGGGCAAGAGAGACGTGTCAGCCGCGAGTACTACGCCTTGCGCCCTCTCTTCCCACGTTCTCTCCAATCGGTCCCTCGCTGGCGTGCCGATTGGCGCGCGGCGGTTTTCGAATCGTTGTGGAGAACACATCATGAAAATTCGCTTTGCCTTGGGTCAACCGCTTCGCTCGCTGCTGGCCATGGCCCTGGTGCCCGCTGCCCTGGTGGCATCTCCGCTGGCCCTGGCCAATGACAAGGTGGTGCTGCTCACTTCCTGGTATGCCCAGGCCGAACAGGGTGGTTTCTACCAGGCCCTGGCCGATGGTTTGTACGAGAAAGAAGGCCTGGACGTGACCATTCGCATGGGCGGGCCGCAGGTCAATGGCATGCAGTTGCTGGTCAACAAGCAGGCCGACTTCATCGTCAATTACGACTTGCAGATCCTCAAGAGCGTGGAGCAAGGCCTGCCGGTGGTGGCCGTGGCCGCGCCCTTCCAGGGTGACCCGCAAGGCTTGATGACCCATGCCGACGTCAGCGGCCTCGACGCCCTGCAGAACAAGCAGGTGCTGGTGTCTACCTCGGGCCAGCAAACCTGGTGGCCATGGCTCAAGGGCAAGTACCAGCTCTCGGACAGCCAGGCGCGGCCCTACACCTTCAACCTGCAACCCTTTCTCGCCGACGCCAACACCACGCAGCAGGCCTACGCCAGCTCCGAGTTGTTCCAGGCGATGAAGACCGGCGAGAAGCCCAATTTTTTCCTGTTTGCCGATGCCGGCTACCCGCCTTACGGCTCGACCCTGGTCACCCGCCAGGACGTAATCGATCAGCACCCGGACCGGGTCCAGCGTTTTGTCCGCGCCTCGATGGAGGGCTGGAAACGCTACCTGGACAACCCGAGCGCCAACCCGCTGATCAAGGCCGACAACCCGAACATGAGCGATGAGCTGCTGGCCTGGGGCTTGTCGACCCTCAAGCAATACCGCCTGGTCACCGGTGGTGATGCCGCCACCCAGGGCATCGGTGTGATGAGCGATGCGCGCTGGCAGGCCACCCGCAATTTCATGGTCGAGGCCGGCCTGCTCGGTGCCGATGCGCCCTGGCAGAAGGCCTATACCACACGCTTCGTCGAGAACTTGAAGGTGCTGCCGACCTCTGAGCAGGCCGCCAGCCGCTAAGCCCGATTGCAGCAACGCTGAACCCAAAGCCCGGGCCCAAGAGCCGGCTGAACGAATACCGTGAGGACACTTGTTATGTTGGTCACCAAACAACCTGTATTGCGCCGTTTCTGGTACGCCCTGTTGCCCATGAGCGCCCTGGATGGCGGCCCGCAACCCTTCACGCTGCTGGGTGAAGCCCTGGTGTTGTGGAAGCGCCCCGACGGCACCCCGGTGGCGATGCGCGACCGTTGCTGCCACCGCACCGCCAAACTGTCCAAGGGCTTTATCAGCGAGGACGGCAACATTGCCTGCGGCTATCACGGCTGGGAATACGACTGCACCGGCACCTGCGTGAAGATCCCGCAGAACCCCGCGGGCATGATCCCACCGGGCGCCTCGGTCGAGGCCTTTCACTGCCAGGAAAAATACGGCTACGCCTGGGTCGCCCTCGAGGATCCGCTGCAACCGATCCCCGAGTTTCCCGAAGACGGCGCCCCGGGCTACCGGCGCATTTTCCAGTTTTATGAGGAGTGGAAAACCAGCCCGCTGCGGGTCATGGAAAACTCCTTCGACAATTCGCACTTTTCCTTCGTCCACAAAGCCAACTTCGGCCTGTTCGACCAGCCGGCGCCGGCCGGCTACGAGTTCCGCGAAACCGATTACGGCTTCGAGGCCGAAACCCGAGTGCCGATCCGCAACCCCGAGGAAAGCTATCGCATCACCGGCACCCGCGAGCCGATCACCCAGCGCCACCTGATCAACCGTTATTACCTGCCGTTCTCCCGGCGCTTCGGCTGCATGTACCCGGACAGCGGCATCCACCACATCATCTACAACTGCGCGACGCCCATGGAAGACGGGCGCCTGATGCTGGTCCAGTGGCTGTATCGCAACGACAGCGAGGAGCAGTGCTCGACTCAGGAACTGATTGACTGGGATGCGGCAATCACCGCCGAAGATCGCGACATCCTCGAAGCCACCGATTACGACGCCTGTGTCGACACCCGTCGCCGAGTGGAACTGCACATGCCGTCGGACAAGCCTGGCCTGGTGATTCGCCGGCAACTGCTGGGCCTGCTCGAAGCCCATGGCGAAAGCGAAGTGTTCCTCAGCCACTGAATTCAGCGCCCCGGTGCGCCGGGGCTTATCCGGTCGCTCATGACCCCAGGGGAGAGCGCTATGTTGATGCAAACCATAACGGCGGCCACCGCCCGGCCTCAGGCATTGCCCGACACCGACAGCGTGGGTGTGCAAACGCCGCTGTTCGCCAATCAGGTGGAAAAAACCTACAGCAACGGCACCCAGGCCTTGAGCCGAGTGAAGCTGGCAATTCAGCGCGGCGAGTTCGTGTCGTTGCTCGGCCCTTCGGGCTGCGGCAAGAGCACCTTGCTGAAAATGTTCGCCGGCCTCGAACAACCCTCCGCCGGCCATGTGCGCTGGTGGGGCAAGGACAGCCCGGCCAGCCCGACGCAAGGGCAAAGCCTGGCCATGGTGTTTCAGGAGGCGACGCTGATGCCCTGGGCCCGGGTCAGCGATAACGTGCGTCTGCCCCTGGACCTCGCCGGCGTGCCCAAGGCACAGAGCCAGCCCAAGGTCGACGCGGCCCTGGCCCTGGTCGGCCTCGACCGCTTCAGCCAGGTGTACCCGCGGGAGCTGTCCGGCGGCATGCAAATGCGCGCCTCCATCGCCCGAGCCCTGGCCACCGAGCCGAATCTGCTGCTGATGGATGAACCCTTCGGCGCCCTCGACGAGTTCACCCGCAACAAGCTCGACAGCGACCTGCGCCAACTGTGGGCCAGCCGCGACCTGACCGTGGTGTTCGTCACCCACAGCATCTTCGAGGCGGTGTACCTGTCGTCGCGGGTGGTGGTGATGGGCGCACGCCCGGGCCGGGTGATCGCCGACATCGAGATCGACGGCCCCGTGGAGCGGGACGACGCCTACCGCACCTCCCCGGCCTTTATCGAGCAGTGCGCACGCCTGTCCCGACTGCTGGCCCAGGCCAATGGCGACCCTTGCTGATTTCCCTTTGAGAGCCCGATCATGAGCCCATCCTTTACTCCCTGGTTGCGTCACCCCACGGTGGTGCGCATCGTCTCGCCGCTGCTGCTCGGCGCCGTGTTGCTGAGCCTGTGGCAGCTGGCCTGCGTGGCCTGGCAGGTGCCGGTGTACCTGGTGCCCTCCCCGGCCGACATCGGCCGCACCCTGATCAGCGATGGCCCGATGCTGCTCGGTGCGTTGTGGATGACCTTGAAGATCACCTTCTTCTCGTTTGCCCTGGCAGTCCTGATCGGCACCTTGGCGGCCTTTGTCTTCGTGCAGAGCCGGGTGCTGGAAGCCAGCCTGTTCCCCTACGCGATCCTGTTGCAGGTCACGCCAGTGGTGGCGGTGGCGCCGCTGATCATCATCTGGTGCAGCAACACCACGCTGGCGCTGGTGATCTGCGCAACCCTGGTGGCGATTTTCCCGATCATCGCCAACACCGTGCTCGGCCTGCGCAGCGTCAACCCCGGCCTGCTCAACCTGTTCCGCCTGAACCGCGCCAGCCGCTGGCAGGTGCTGCTGCGCCTGCGCATTCCCAGCGCCCTGCCGTGTTTTTTTGCCGGGCTGCGGATTGCCAGCGGGCTGGCCTTGATCGGCGCGGTGGTGGCGGAGTTCGTCGCGGGCACCGGGGGCACCGGCGCCGGGCTGGCGTACCAGATTCTCCAGGCCGGCTTCCAATTGAATATTCCAAGGCTGTTCGCCGCCCTGCTGCTGATCGCCCTGACCGGCGTCGCGCTGTTCAGCCTGATGGCCCTGCTGGCCCGGTTGAGCCTGCGCAACTGGCACGAAAGCGAACTCGGCTAACCCTTTGAGTCCGCCGCAGGCGCGGCGTATGGAGCCTCACATGACCTTTCAAAACAGCTGGCTGGTGCGCAATGCCAGCGCCATTCTCAGCGGGTTGTCCGACGCGGCGGCGCGCCATGCCGGGCCCGATATTCGCATCATCGACGGGCGCATCGCCGCCCTCGGCACCCTGCAACCCCTGCCCGGCGAGCGGGTGCTGGATGCCACCGATTGTGTGGTGTACCCGGCGTGGGTCAATACCCACCATCACCTGTTCCAGTCGCTGCTCAAGGGCATTCCCGCCGGTATCGACCAGAGCCTGGGGGCCTGGCTGGGCGCGGTGCCCTATCGCTATCGCAGCCTGTTTGACGAGCAGAGTTTCCGCCTCGCCGCGCGCATTGGCCTGGTTGAATTGGCGCGCTCCGGCTGCGCCACCGTCGCCGATCACCATTACCTGTATCTACCGGGCATGGCCTTCGACAGTGCCGAGGTGCTGTTCGACGAAGCCGAACGCCTGGGGCTGCGTTTTGTCCTGTGCCGAGGCGGTGCCACCCAGGCGCGACAAGCCGAAGGCAAGGCGGTGGCCGGGCCGGAGACCCTGGAGCACTACCTGGACGACGTTGAACGCCTGGTCCGGCGTTACCACGACCCGGCCGCCGACGCCTGGCGCCGGGTGGTGATGGCGCCCACCAGCCCGCCCTACTCGATGCCGGCGGAGCACCTGCGGGAAACCGCCCGGGTCGCCCGGCGATTGGGCATTCGCCTGCACAGCCACTTGAGCGAAACCGTCGAATACCAGAACGAAGTGCAGCAACGCCATGGCATGTCGCCGGTGGCGTTCTGCGCCGAGCAGGAATGGCTGGGGCCGGACGTGTGGTTCGCCCATCTGGTGAAACTCGACGCCGAAGAAATCCAGATGCTCGGGGCCAGCGGCACGGGCATCGCCCATTGCCCGCAAAGCAATGGCCGCCTGGGCAGTGGCATTGCCGATGTGGTCGCGATGGAAGCCGCCGGCATGCAGGTGTCGATCGGCGTGGACGGCGCCGCCTCCAACGAGGCCTGCGACATGATCAGCGAAACCCACGCCGCCTGGCTGATGCAGCGGGCCAAGGCTGGCGAACGGAGCCGGCCGCGTTATGTCGGCGGCGACGAAGAAGGCGGTGCCCACGCGGCCAGCGTAGAAGACGTGGTGCGCTGGGGCACAGCCGGGGGGGCCAGGGTGCTGGGCCTGGACGCCATCGGCAGCCTGCAGGTAGGCATGGCCGCCGACCTGGCGATCTACCGCCTGGACCAGCCGCGCTACTTCGGCCTGCACGACCCGGCGATCGGCCCGGTGGCGGGAGGCGGTCGCCCGACCTTGCGCGCCTTGCTGGTGGGCGGGCGGCTGACCGTCGACAACGACCAGTTGCCCGACCTCGACCTGGCCGAACTCGGCGCCCAGGCCCGGGACGCGGTGCGCCGCTTGCAACAAGCCGCAGGAGTCCGCGCATGAGCTGGTCGGCCCTGCACGTGCGCAGCCTGCGCCTGGAAGCCCATGATGTGCTGGGCATTGAACTGGCGCCCGTCGACGCCGCGCCCCTGCCTTTTACCTGGGCCCCAGGCGCCCATGTCGACGTGCGCCTGGGCAACGGCGCGGTGCGCCAGTACTCGGTGCTGAGCCTGCCGGAAGACGGTCACCTGTACCTGGGCGTCAAGCGCGAACCGAGCTCCCGCGGTGGCTCGCGCTGGCTGCACGAACAACTGCGCCTGGGCACGCAGATCGACGTCAGTGCGCCACGCAATCTGTTCGCCCTGCAACCGGGCAGCGGGCCGGTGACGCTGGTGGCGGCGGGTATCGGCATTACGCCGTTGCTGCCGATGTATCGCCAATGCCTGGCCGAAGGCCGTCCCGTGCGCTTGCTCTACTTCACCCGGGAGACACGCCAGGCGCCTTTCATCCAGCGCCTGGGGGCTGACGTGCAGTGGTACGGCGGCTTGCGCGCCGGGCAGATCACCGAGCTGCTGGCCCGTCAGCTTCCCGCCTGGCAGAGCGCCGCCGGCTTGTACTGCTGCGGCCCGAGCGGTTTCATGGACAGCGTCGAACAGGCCGCGCTCAAGGCGAACTGGCCGACCACCGCCCTGTATCGCGAGCACTTCCAGGCCCCACAGCCCATGAACTCTGAGGCGCACAGCTTTTCCCTGGAGCTGCGTCGCAGTGGCTGTGAAGTCCAGGTGCAAGCCGGAGAAAGCCTGATCCAGGCGGCGTCGCGGGCCGGGGTCAGTCTGGAATTTTCCTGTGGCATGGGCATGTGCGGCGCCTGTGTCTGCCGGGTCCTCGAAGGCGAGCCGGAGCACCGCGACGAATGCCTGAGTGACGCCCAGCGGCAAAGCGGTGAATGGATCGCGCCCTGCGTTTCCGGCAGTCGCAGCACACGCCTGGTGCTGGATGCCTGAGCGGTATGGCAGGCGGCCCCTGTGGGAGCGGGCCTGGTCGGGCCGCCCATAAATGCCCCAGCCCACACTTGTGTCGCACTCTTCTAGACTTAACAGGTGGTCGCAGGCAGAACCAAACACGTCGCTTTCATGCCGATGAATTAAAAGCCCCGTGGCAAGCTGCCTTTTATGCCCAACAGAGGTGCGGCGAAGACCGTGCCGGGCACAACAAGACGCCCGCTCAGGGTGCCCTGGCCAACGGCCTGAAATTGCCACGATGCCGTGACGTGGCGTGAGTGCCGCAGCCGACACTTTCGGACGACCGACGACCTTCTGGTGTGTCCGTGACCGTGAGGATTGCGCAATGCCTGATGAGAGTTTGCACCTGCCCGTGGTCAACAGTCTGCTGGAGCGCCATGCGGGCACTCCGGGGGCGTTGTTGCCACTGCTTCATGACATTCAAGAACGCATTGGCTATATCCCCGATGCCGCCGTCCCCGAGATTGCCCATGCGCTGAACCAGAGTCAGGCCGAGGTGCGCGGGGTGATCAGTTTTTATCATGACTTCCGTACCGCACCGCCCGCCCGGCATATCTTGCGTTTGTGCCGCGCCGAGTCGTGCAAAAGCCGTGGCGCCGAGCAGTTGGCGGCGCAGTTGCGCGAGCGTCTGCAACTGGATGACCACGGCAGCAGCGCCGATGGCAGCATCAGTCTGCGCCCGGTGTATTGCCTGGGGGCCTGCGCCTGTTCACCGGCGTTGGAGCTGGATGGTCGGGTGCATGCGCGGCTGAGTGCCGAGCGCCTGGATGCCCTGCTTGATGCTTGCCGGGAGGACGCGTGATGCCGACTTTGTATCTGCCGACTGATTCCCTGGCCCGTGCCGTGGGTGCCGATGAGGTGGCTGTGGCGCTGATCACTCAGGCCAGGGAACGCAATTTGCCGCTGGAACTGCAGCGCACCAGTTCCCGTGGCCTGTATTGGCTGGAACCCTTGTTGGAAGTGGACAGCGCTCAAGGTCGAATCGGCTTTGGCCCGCTGACCGAGGCCGATGTGCCGTCGGTACTCGATGCGCTGCAAGATCCCTCTTCCCAGCATCCATTGGCCTTGGGCGCGGTGGAAGAACTGCCCTATCTGAAGACTCAACAACGCCTGCTGTTCGCCCGCGCCGGTATCACCCGCCCGTTGTCGCTGGACGATTACCGGGCCCACGGCGGTTTCGAAGGTTTGACCCGGGCGGTCAGCATTGGCGGTGAACAGACTGCAACCGAGGTGTTCGACTCCGGCCTGCGTGGCCGTGGCGGTGCAGCCTTCCCCGCCGGGATCAAGTGGCGCACGGTGCGCGCGGCCCAGGCCGAACAGAAATACATCGTCTGCAACGCCGACGAGGGCGACTCCGGTACCTTCGCCGACCGCATGTTGATGGAGGGCGACCCCTTTCTGCTTATCGAAGGCATGGCCATTGCCGGTCTCTGCACCGGCGCCAGCTTCGGCTACATCTATGTGCGTTCGGAATACCCGGATGCGGTGGCCACCTTGCGCCAGGCGCTAACCCTGGCGCGTGCGGCCGGGTACCTGGGCGCCAATGTCGGCGGCAGCGGCCAGGCGTTCGATCTGGAAGTGCGGGTTGGGGCCGGGGCTTATATTTGCGGCGAAGAAACCGCGCTGCTGGATTCGCTGGAGGGCAAGCGCGGCTACGTGCGCGCCAAGCCGCCGATTCCGGCGCTCAAAGGCCTGTTCGGTTTGCCGACCCTGGTGCACAACGTGCTGACCCTGGCCTCGGTGCCGCTGATTCTGGCCAAGGGCGCGCAGTTTTATCGCGACTACGGCATGGGCCGTTCCCTGGGCACCATGCCGTTTCAACTGGCGGGCAATGTGCGCCAGGGCGGTCTGGTGGAGCGTGCGTTTGGCCTGACCCTGCGCGAACTGGTGGAAGACTACGGCGGCGGCACCGCCAGTGGTCGGCCGCTGAAGGCCGCGCAAGTGGGCGGTCCGTTGGGCGCCTGGGTGCCGCCGTCGCAGTTCGACACGCCGCTGGATTACGAGGCCTTCGCCGCCATTGGCGCGATGCTCGGCCACGGCGGTGTGGTGGTGGCCGACGACAGCCTCGACATGGCACAGATGGCGCGCTTTGCCCTGCAGTTCTGCGCCGAGGAATCCTGCGGCAAATGCACGCCGTGCCGGATCGGCTCGACCCGTGGCGTCGAGGTCATCGACCGGCTGCTGGCCGCGCCTGAGCAAGGCGCTCGCGAGCAGCAGGTGGTCATCCTCAAGGACCTCTGCGACACCCTGCAATACGGTTCGCTTTGTGCGCTGGGCGGCATGGTTTCCTTCCCGGTGGCCAGCGCCCTCAAGCACTTCCCCGCCGACTTCGGTGTGCACGCCTCGGAGGCCGAGCAATGATCACTGTATTCGATCCGAAAACCGACATGGACCTGGGCACGCCCGCTCGCGACAGCCAGGTGCAGGTCACCCTGAACATCGACGGTCGCAGCATCAGCGTGCCCGAAGGCACCTCGGTGATGCGCGCTGCGGCGCTAATGGGCACCACCATTCCCAAGCTCTGCGCCACCGACAGCCTGGAAGCCTTCGGCTCGTGCCGCATGTGCCTGGTGGAAATCGACGGCATGCGCGGTTATCCGGCGTCCTGCACGACGCCGGTCAGCGAAGGCATGACCGTGCACACGCAGACGCCGAAGCTGGCGACCCTGCGCCGCAACGTGATGGAGTTGTACATCTCCGATCACCCGCTGGACTGCCTGACCTGCTCGGCCAACGGCAACTGTGAGCTGCAAACCGTGGCCGGCCAGGTCGGTCTGCGCGAGGTGCGTTACGGCTACGAAGGCGACAACCATCTGCAGGACGTGAAAGACACCTCCAACCCCTATTTCGATTACGACCCGAGCAAGTGCATCGTCTGCAACCGCTGCGTGCGCGCCTGCGAAGAAACCCAGGGCACCTTCGCCCTGACCGTCACCGGACGCGGGTTTGAATCGCGGATTTCGGCGGCCGGTGGCGAGGATTTCCTCGACTCCGAGTGCGTGTCCTGCGGCGCCTGTGTGCAGGCCTGCCCGACCGCGACGCTGATGGAAAAAAGCGTGGTCGAACTCGGTCAGCCCGAGCGTGCGGTGATCACCACCTGTGCCTACTGCGGCGTCGGCTGCTCGTTCCGCGCCGAGATGAAGGGCGATCAACTGGTGCGCATGGTCCCGGACAAGAACGGCCAGGCCAACCACGGTCACTCCTGCGTCAAAGGGCGTTTTGCCTGGGGCTACGCGACGCACCCGGATCGCATCACCAAGCCGATGATCCGCAAGCACATCAGCGACCCGTGGCAGGAAGTCAGCTGGGACGAAGCGGTAACCTACGCCGCCAGCGAAATGCGCCGTTTGCAGCAGAAATATGGTCGCGACTCCATCGGCGGCATCACCTCCAGCCGCTGCACCAACGAAGAAACCTACCTGGTGCAAAAACTGGTGCGCGCCGCCTTCGGCAATAACAACGTCGACACCTGTGCGCGGGTCTGCCACTCGCCCACCGGCTATGGCCTGAAACAGACCCTCGGCGAATCCGCCGGGACCCAGAGCTTCGACTCGGTGATGCAGGCCGACGTGGTGCTGGTGATGGGCGCCAACCCCAGCGACGCGCACCCGGTGTTCGCCTCGCAACTCAAACGCCGCCTGCGTGAAGGCGCGCGGCTGATCGTCATCGACCCACGGCGCATCGATCTGGTGGACGGTGTGCACGCCCGCGCCGAGCTGCACCTGGCCCTGCGTCCCGGGACCAACGTCGCCATGCTCAACGCCCTGGCCCACACCATCATCACCGAAGGCCTGCAGGACCAGGCCTTTATCGACGCCCGTTGCGAAGGCGATGACTTCGCGCGCTGGAGCGAGTTTGTCAGCCGTGCGGAAAACTCCCCGGAAGCGATCGGCCCGATTTGCGGCGTGCCCGCTGCCGATATCCGCGCCGCTGCCCGGCTGTACGCCACCGGCGGCAATGCGGCGATCTACTACGGCCTGGGCGTCACCGAACACAGCCAGGGCAGCACCTCGGTGATGGGCATCGCCAACCTGGCCATGGCCACCGGCAACATCGGTCGCGAAGGTGTGGGCGTGAACCCGTTGCGTGGGCAGAACAACGTGCAGGGTTCGTGCGACATGGGCTCGTTCCCCCACGAATTGCCGGGCTACCGGCACATCTCCAACGTCGCGGTGCGCACCGAGTTCGAACAGGCGTGGAACGTCACCCTGCAACCCGAGCCGGGCCTGCGCATCCCCAACATGTTCGAGTCGGCGCTGGCCGGCAGCTTCAAGGGCCTGTACTGCCAGGGCGAGGACATCGCCCAAAGCGACCCGAATACCCAGCATGTCACCGCCGCCCTGTCGGCCATGGAATGCGTGGTGGTGCAGGATATTTTCCTCAACGAAACCGCGAAGTTCGCCCACGTGTTTTTGCCGGGCAGCTCGTTCCTGGAAAAAGACGGCACCTTTACCAACGCCGAACGGCGTATCTCGCGGGTGCGCAAAGTGATGGAACCGCTAGGCGGCAAGGCCGACTGGGAAGGCACCGTGGCCCTGGCCAACGCCCTCGGCTATCGGATGGACTACAAACACCCATCAGAAATCATGGATGAAATCGCTCGCCTGACGCCGACCTTCACTCACGTCAGTTACGCCGAACTGGAGCGCCACGGCAGCCTGCAATGGCCGTGCAACGCCGAGGCCCCGGACGGCACGCCAACCATGCACATCGAAGAATTCGTGCGCGGTAAGGGGCGTTTCATGCTCACCGGCTACGTGCCGACCGAGGAAAAGGTCAACAGCCGCTATCCACTGCTGCTGACCACCGGACGCATCCTCAGCCAATACAACGTCGGCGCCCAGACCCGGCGCACCGACAACGTCGCCTGGCACGACGAGGACCGCCTGGAAATCCACCCAACCGACGCCGAAAGCCGGGGCATCAACGAAGGCGATTGGGTCGGCATCGGCAGCCGCGCCGGACAGACCGTGCTGCGAGCGCGGGTCACCGAGCGGGTGGCGCCCGGAGTGGTGTACACCACCTTCCACTTCCCGGAATCGGGGGCCAACGTGATCACCACCGACAACTCCGACTGGGCCACCAACTGTCCGGAATACAAGGTCACGGCCGTCGAAGTCAGCCGCGTCTACCACCCTTCCGAATGGCAAAAACGCTACCAGGCCTTCAGCGACGAACAGGATCGCCTGCTCAAGGACCGCCGCCAGGCACGGGGCGATAAAGCGGAGGTGCGCCGATGAGCACTGCCAATTTGATCAAGATGGCCAACCAGATCGCCCAGTACTTCGCCAGCCAACCGGACCAGGAACAGGCGGTGCTCAGTGTGCGTAATCATCTGCAGCTGTTCTGGGCACCGAGCATGCGCAAGGAGTTGCTGGAGTGGCAGACCGAGCATAAGGGCGCGGAGCTGCATCCGCTGGTGCAGGCGGCGGTGATTGGGGCGGGGTGGGAGGCCTGAAAACCTAAAACCAAAACACCACCCCTGTAGGAGCGAGCCTGCTCGCGATAGCGGCCTTACATTCAGCTTATTGTCGACTGCTGGACCGCCATCGCGAGCAGGCTCGCTCCTACAGGGGGAATGGGTGTGGATTATCAGTTATCGCCCCCCGTCTTGCGCACCGCCACTTCAATCGCCCGCACGCTGATCGCCGCAAAAATCGCCGTCAGCAGCACCCCATTGAACCCCAGCAATATCGCCAACACCCGCGACAGCGGCTGTTTCGGCACCAGCTCGCCGTAACCGATGGTCAGGCCGGTCACGAAGCCGAAGTAGATGCCATCGAACGGTTGCCAGCCTTCCACATAGGCAATGATCAGGCCGACGGTAACTATCACGACGAGCATGGTCGAGAATATCGGCCAGGCCAGTTTCAGGTAATAACCGACAGCTTTGTAGAACTCGCGACGGATGTTCGACACGGGGGCGTTGTTCATGGCGGGACTTTCCTGGGAGTGGCCGGGGCACTGGATCAGCTTGGCACAGCCTGGAAAACTTGAACGACCACCGAGCCCCGGGCAGGCACCCAGGTCTTTTTTTTCCGCCGCGAAACCGCGATCATCGCCGACCTCCTCGCCCCCCACAGGATTCACACCATGCAATTGCCGCTGGAATCGGTCGCCCTTTTCGCGCTCAAGCTCGTTCACGAGACGGACGGCGGCAGCCCGGTGTTGCGCGATGATCCGGTGATGGACGACTACACCCGGGAAGTCTTCGAATTGCTGCTGCGCCGCGAGGATCTGGCGGCGATCCAGCTCAAGATCGCAGCTTGCGTGGCGTTGGCGCTGGACGCAGTGGGCGGTGTCGAGAAACCACTGGGACGGGAGCTGCAACGCCTGGCCGCTGACGTGGCCCAGGCGCCGACCCTCGAGCAGTTGCAGGCGCCGTTGCTGGCGCTGCGGGATTATCTGAAAGACATTCAGTGACCCGTTGAGGACCTGACTGATGCCGGCATCGCCCGGCGCTTGATCAGTCCCACCAGCAACGCCGCCAGAATCAGCACGATCGACAGCCCTTCGCGGCCATCCACCCGATGGCCGAGGATCAGCATCGAGCCGCCGATGCCGAACAGCGGAATCAGCAACGACAGCGGCGCCACCCGCGAGACCGGGTACTCGCGGAGCAACAGGTTCCAGCCCCAATAGCAAAAGTGCGTCGCCGCGTAGACCTGGAACAGCAACGAGAACAACGCCAGCCAGTGGAAGTCCGTGACCAGCCCGGTAAACGGCGCCGAGCCATGGGCGAGCCAGGTCAGCAACAGCAAGGGGATCGGCGGGAACAGGCTGGCCCACACGACAAAGGCGAACATCTCGCGCACGTTCGATTGCTTGATGATCACGTTGCCGACGCTCCAACTGAACGCGCTCACCAGTAACAGGCCATAGCCCAGCGTGGTGGCCTGACCGGGACTGCTGGCAATGATATTGACCAGCCCCACAGCCGCCAGGCCAATACCCACTACCTGGCCGAAACGCAGGCGTTCGCGAAACAGCAGCACGCCCCAGCCGAGGGTGAAAAAGGCACTGAACTGAATCAACAACGCAGCAGTTCCGGCAGGCACGCCCATCTCGATACCGAGGTTGATCAGCGCCCACATCGCCACCCCGAAAATCAGTCCGTAAGCTGCCAGCCAGCCCAAGGCAATCGGTGGCCGGCGGATGAAAAACACCCAGGGCAATGCGGCCAAGGCAAAGCGCAGCGCCGTTAACAACAGCGGATCGATACTCGCCAGGCCCAATTGGGTGACCGGGAAATTCAGGCCCCAGACCGCCGTAACCAATACGGCGAGGATCAAGTGTTTGCTGTGCATTGCGCGAGGCTCCTCAAGTCAGGGTGCGCACTATGGGCAATACGGGCTTCGGCCCGCTTGCGCTATCGGGTCTTTGATCAGTAGATTTGGGCCATGCACACAACCCAGATCGATCCCTGCGAAACTATCCCCCGCGATGCCGTGGTCACCGTCAGCGACTATCACGACGGCCTGCACTTTGCGCGGCACAGCCATCAGCGCGGACAATTCGCCTACGCTGCCTGCGGGGTGATCACCGTGTTCAGCGACCAGGGCGACTGGGTCGTACCGCCGCAGCGGGCCATTTGGGTTCCGGCCGGCGTGCCCCACGCCATGTCCATGAATGGGCCGGTGACCATGCTCAACACCTACATCCGCCCCCTCGCCGCCACCCGCCTCGGCCTGCCGGCGCACTGCCAGGTGTTCGGCGTTTCACCTTTGCTCCAGCAATTGCTGATGGGCGCCATCGACGTCGCGCCGCTGTACGCCAAAGATCAGCGCGAAGGTCACTTGATGAACCTGCTGCTGCACGAAATCGCCGCCATGCCGCCCCTCTCGCTCAATGCCCCGCTGCCCCGTGAGCCAAGGCTGGCGCTGGCCTGTCGCAAGCTGTTGGAGCAGCCGTCGCTGGAGGTGGGGATCGATGCGATGTGTCGGCAGGTGAGCATGAGTCGGCGGACCTTTACCCGCCTGTTTCGCCAGGAAACCGGGATCAGCTTTGTCGAGTGGCGCCAGCAGGCGTGCCTGTTGAGTGCCGTGGTGAGGCTGGGCAATGGCGAGGCAGTGACGCGGGTGGCGATGGACCTGGGCTACAGCAGCCCGAGCGCATTCAGTAGCAGTTTCCGCCGTTTGTTGGGGGAAGTACCGAGTCGCTATTTTGCACAACAGGGAGTGAAGGAATGAATGGAACCTTGATGATATCTTGCACGGTCACTAACGGTCAGTTGCCAAGCACCGAACTCTCGACGGTCAGCGTGCCCTGGTGGAGCTTCGGCAAAACCGTGCTCGCCGCCACCGCCCTGACCCTGGTGCGCGATGGCCTGGTCGATCTCGACCAGCCGCTGCCGGAAGGCCCCTTCACTTTGCGTCAATTGCTCCAGCATCAAGCCGGCTTGGCGGACTATGGCGAGCTGCCGGAGTACCACGCGGCGGTGGCCCGCCACGAGTCGGCGTGGTCGGTGGATGACCTGCTGCAGCGGCTCGACGCAAACCGCTTGCGCTACGCACCGGGCAGCGGTTGGCGCTATTCGAATGTGGGTTATCTGTACGTCGCACGATTGATCGAGCGCATCAGCGGTTTGTCGCTGGAGCAGGCCTTGCTGCAGCGTGCCCTGCTGCCATTGGGTATTTCCGAGGTACGTTTGGCTCGCCAGCGCGGCGATCTGCCGGGCGCGGCTGCGCGCTACGATCCGGCCTGGGTCTATCACGGCCTGCTGATCGGGCCGCTGCCACAGGCCGCGATGTTCCTCGATCGACTGTTGGCCGGGGACCTGCTGCCAGCCAACCTGCTCAACGCCATGCAGACGGTCCATCACCTCGGCGGACCGATCCCCGGTCGCCCCTGGCTGTCACCCGGCTACGGCCTGGGCGTAATGCAAGGTCCGACGGCGGAGGGGCTGCAGCTGTGTGGTCATACCGGTGGCGGTCCGGGCAGCGTGGTCGCGGTGTATCGGGCGAGCCGGGGCGACGACTCGGCGACCGCTGCGGTGTTCGTCGAAGGCGGCAGCGAAGGACAGGTCGAGACAGCGGTTGTCGAGGCGCTGTTATCTGCCCTGGATTGAAAGTGCTTGGTAATGACACTGATTCTCATTAAAGTACGCCGATTCGCGTGGAGCCGCTATCGGCGTGGCAGGGACGGTGGGCATGGACTCGGGAGACAACCAGCACAAACTCAGTGCGCTGTTCATCGGCCAGCGCGGGGCGTTGATCCGCATGCTCTCGCGGGTGGTCGGCTGCGCCAACCTGGCCGAGGACCTGGCCCAGGAAACCTACGTCAAGGTCGCCAACGCCCTGAAGACCCGGCCCATCGAGCACTTGCACCCCTTCCTCTACCAGACCGCCCAATACCTGGCCTTCGATCACCTGCGCAGCCAGCGCAGCAAACGCCGCTTCGAATGCCAGTGGGTCGACGACAGCGTGGTGGTGGAAGTGCCCACCAGCGTCCCCGGTCCGGACATCCAGGTGCAGGGCCAGCAACAGTTGCAGCAGTTCCAGAAAGTCCTCGGCAGCCTGCCCAGGCGCCAGCAACAAATCCTGGTTTTGCATAAACTGCAGGGCTTGTCCCAGGGCGAGATTGCCCAGCGCCTGCAGGTGTCCTTGAGTACGGTGGAAAAAGATCTGCGAAATGCCCTCAATGCCTGCCTCAAAGCCACCGACTTGCAGGACCGCCATGACTGATCAGCCCACCCGACTCCCGCCTGGCGCCACCGCCCGGGAACAGGCGAGCGACTGGTTCGCCCAGCGTCAGGCCATCGCCGACAACCCGCTGCTGCGCCAGCGTTTCGCGCAGTGGCGCGCGTCCGATCCGCAACATGCCGACGCCTACGCCGAGCTGGAAAACCTCTGGCAATCCCAGGCATTTGAACAGGCCCTGCAAGCACTGGCAGTCGACCTCGAATTGCCGCCCGCCCCGCTGAAAAAACGCCCGGCCCAGCGCCGCTGGCTGGCCACGGCTGCCGCCCTGCTGCTGATGCTTGGCGTCGGCTGGATCGGCGATATACCCATGCGCCTGCAAGCCGACCACCTGACCGCAACCGCTGAGGTCCAGCACCTGCAACTTCCAGACGGTTCACAGATCGTGCTCGGCAGCCACAGCGCCATCCGCAACGAGTTCGACGCCACCCAGCGGCGCATTCGCCTGTTGCGCGGCGAACTCTACGTCGAGGCCGCACATGACAGCGCGCGGCCCATGGTGATCGACACCGGCGAGGCGCAGGTCACGGTAGTCGGCACCCGCTTCAGCGTCAGCAAAAACGCCAACGAAGTAACGGTGGCGGTCCGCGAAGGTCGGGTGCGCCTGGCCAACCGCGACGGTGCGGACAGCCTGTTGCAAGCCGGCAACTGGCAGCAACTCAAGCAGGGTCACTTGCAAGCCCTGCACACGGAAGGCAGCGAACGGCAACTGGCCTGGCTGAATGGCCGCCTGTCCTTCCAGGACCGACCGCTGGCGCAGGTGCTGGATGAGTTGCAACGCTACTACCCGGCCCCCATCGTGCTGCTCAACGAGCGCGCCGCGCAGCAGAACGTCAGTGGCAGCTACCAGCTGGATGACCCGCAGGCCGTGGTCCGGGCGCTGGCTAAGGTGACCGCCAGCCAACTGACCCAACTGCCCGGCGGCGCCCTTCTGATCCGCTGAAGCGCCAAAGCGAAAAAAGTTTTACGGTTTTTGCGCGGCCAACCCGTCAAGGAATTGCTTTTGCAAATAATTCCTATTCAGTACGGGACTCGCATGCACTTTCCTACGCTCAATCCGACCCCTGCCCGCAGCCTGCTGGCACTCGCCATCTGCCTGGCCTGCAGCCACGCCGCCGCCGTCGAGCCCGTCGCCGAGACGACCGGCCACGAAATGCAAAGCACCCATCGCTTTGCCATTGCTCGCCAGCCACTGGCTAACGCGCTGGATCAATTGAGCGTGCAGAGCGGCCTGCAGATTGCCTACACCTCGGACATGGCCCAGGGCATCGAGTCTCCCGGCGTCAACGGCCAGATGAGTATCCAGCAGGCGTTGAGCCAACTGCTGGCCGGCAGCGCGCTGGACTTCCAGCAAAACGGTCCCAACGCGATCATCCTGGTGCCGCGCGCCAGCACCGGTGACGCGCTCGAACTGGGCGCCACCAGCATCATCAGCAACCAGTTGGGTACGGTCACCGAAGGCAGCGGCTCCTACACCCCCGGCACCATCGCCACCGCCACGCGCCTGGTGCTGACGCCCCGGGAAACCCCGCAGTCGATCACCGTGATCACCCGCCAACACATGGACGATTTCGGCCTGAACAACGTCGACGACGTGATGCGCCACACCCCGGGCATCACCGTCTCGGCCTTCGACAGTGACCGCACCAACTACTACGCCCGCGGTTTTTCCATCAACAATTTCCAGTACGACGGCGTGCCCTCCACCGTGCGCAACGTCGCCTACTCGGCGGGCAACACCCTCAGCGACATGGCCATCTACGACCGCGTTGAAGTGCTCAAGGGCGCCACCGGCCTGCTGACCGGCGCCGGCTCGCTGGGCGCCACCATCAACCTGGTGCGCAAGAAACCTACCGCCGATTTCCAGGGCCACGCCAGCCTCGGCGTCGGTTCCTGGGACAACTACCGCAGCGAACTGGACGTCAGCGGCCCGCTGACCGAAACCGGCAACGTCCGTGGTCGCGCCGTGGCGGCTTACCAGGACAAGAATTCGTTCATGGACCACTACTCGCGCGACAGCTCGGTGTACTACGGCATCGTCGAATTCGACCTGACCCCGGAGACCCTGCTGACCCTCGGCGGCGACTACCAGGACAACAATCCCAAAGGCTCCAGCTGGTCCGGCAGCTTCCCGCTGATCAACTCCGAAGGCGGGCATAACAGCGTCTCGCGCTCGTTCAACAACGGCACCGACTGGAGCGGCTGGGAGCAGTACACCCGCACCGTGTTCGCCACCCTCGAGCATGAACTGGGCAACGGCTGGGTGACCAAGTTGCAACTGGACCACAAGATCAACGGCTACCACGCCCCGCTCGGCTCGATCCAGTTCGACCAGCCGCAGCCCGACGGCACGGCGACAATCAACACGCAGAAGTACACCGGCGAAACCACCAGCGACTCGGCGGACTTCTACCTCAGTGGGCCGTTTACCTTCATGGGTCGTGAGCATGAACTGGTGATCGGCGGCTCGGCGGGCAACTCGCACTGGACCGGCAAGGGCTACTGGGACGTGACCCAGAACGCGCCAAACGTGGTCGATTTCAATAACTGGAACGGCAACTTCCCGGAACCGAACTGGGGCCCGGTGTCGCAACGCACCGATGACACCGTGCGGCAGACCGGCACCTACATGACCACTCGCCTGAATGTCGCCGACGACCTGAAAGTGTTTCTCGGCGGCCGCGTGGTCAACTATCACCTGACCGGCCTGACCCCGTCCTACCGCGAGACCGGGCGCTTCGTACCCTACGTCGGCGCGGTCTACGACCTCGACGAGCAGTACTCGGTGTACGCCAGCTACACCGACATCTTCATGCCCCAGGACAGCTGGAACAAAGACCGCAACAACACCATCCTCGAGCCGGACGAAGGCCAGAACTATGAGCTGGGGCTGAAGGGGGAATTCTTCGATGGCCGCCTGAACAGCAGCCTGGCCTACTTCGAGGTGCATGAAAACAACCGTTACATGCCGGACGACGACTACAACAACCAGCAACCAACGCCACCGAACTACGCGTTCAAGGGCACCAAGGCCACCACCAAGGGGTATGAGCTGGAAATCTCCGGCGAACTGGCCCCCGGTTGGCAGGTGCAGGCCGGCTACACCCACAAGATCGTGCGTGACGAAAACGACCAGAAGATCTCGACCTTCGAACCCGAAGACCAGGTCAGCCTGTACACCCGCTACAAATTGCGCGGTGACCTCGACAAGCTGACCGTCGGTGGCGGTCTGCGCTGGCAGAGCGTCGGTTGGCAATCGATCTACAACGCGCCGCTGGGTCACTACGAGGATATCGCCCAGGATGCCTACTGGCTGGTGGACCTGATGACCCGCTATCAGATCACTAAAAACCTTTCGACGACCCTCAACGTCAACAATATCTTCGACAAGTCGTACTACACCAACATCGGCTTCTACAACTCGGCGGCCTACGGCGAACCGCGCAACTTCATGCTCAACACGCGCTGGGACTTCTGAGTCGGTAGCTGTCTGCGCAGGGCGTGCATACCCCTGCGCAGGCGGCCACTACAACACCGGCAACACCACCCGCGCTTCCAGCCCGCCAATGCTGCGGTTTCTCACGGTCAGCTCGCCACCGTGTTCCAGCACGATGGCCCGCGCTGCCGACAATCCCAGGCCGACGCCGCCGGTGCTTTTATTGCGCGAGCCTTCCAGGCGATGGAACGGCACGAACACCTGTTCATAACTGTCGCTGGGAATGCCCGGCCCGCGATCGAGCACGCGAATGGTCACGTGTTCGGCATCGCTGCGCAGTTCGATGGCCGGTTCGCTGGCGTACTTGAGGGCGTTTTCCAGCAGGTTGGTGATCACCCGTTTCAGCCCCAGCGGACGCCCGACATACGCCAGGCGCTGCGGACCGCTGAACGGGATTTCGATGGACTGGTCGCGGTAGTCGTCGATCAGGGTTTGCAGAAGTTCGGCGAGGTCAAACGGAGTGGCTTGTTCAAGGCGCGCGTTGTCGCGGAAGAACTCCAGGCTGGAATTGATCATGGCGTGCATTTCGTCGACGTCGCTGAAGAGCTTTTTCTGCAACTGCGGGTCGTCAATGAATTCACCGCGCAAGCGCATACGCGTCAGCGGCGCGCGCAGGTCGTGGGAGATGGCCGCGAGCATTTGCGTGCGGTCTTTGATGAAGTGCTGCAACTGCGCCTGCATGGCATTGAAGGCGAGGATTGCCTGGCGGATTTCGTGGGGGCCGACCGGTTCGATCGGCGGTGCGCGAAAGTCCACGCCAAAGCGCCGGGCGCCCTCGGCAAAGGTTTGCAGCGGACGCGCCAGGCGACGGGTGGCGATCAGCGCGACCAGCCCGGTGGAGAGCAAAATCAGCACCACCACAATCAGATTGCGCGCCCAGTGCTCCAGGCCCCAGCTGCGCGACGGCATGCTGAACATCAGCCAGGAGCCGTCCGCCAGTTGCATGGCCATCGCGTATTGGCCGTTGTGCTGCGGCCAGTCCGAGGGTTGGTAGGCTTCCAGGCGCTCACTGTTGAACAGTTTGCGGGCGTTTGGTTTGTCGGCGCGGCTGGCGGCTTCAGGTGTGGCGGGCAGCTCCAGCGCTTCGTGGCTGGTGCTCCAGCGGATCGTCAGGCTGCTGTCGCTGGCGGCGTCGGCCAGACGTTGCCGTTGCGCCGGTTCGGAGGCGGCGATCACCCGACTGAGGGACGAGAGTTTTTCCAGCAGCCCGGTCTCGGTCAACGGCGGATAGGCCCAGACGCCGGCGACCTGAGTGAACAGCGCGTAGAAGCCCAGGGAGGTCAGCATCGCGAGGATGGTGGTCAGGGCGATCCAGCGCGACACGGTGTCGCGTTTGCGCAGGCACCAGGCCGCCCGCCAACCTTTCACTGGCGAGTCACGCTGGGGGTGAACAGATAGCCGCCGTTACGCACGGTGCGAATCATTTCCGGGCGCTTGCTGTCGATTTCCAGCTTGCGCCGCAAACGGCTGACCTGCACGTCGATGCTGCGGTCGAAGGCTTCGTGGGTACGTCCGCGCGCCAGGTCCAGCAGCAGCTCGCGGGTGAGGATGCGTTGCGGGTGCTCGACGAACACCAGCAGCAGGTCGAATTCGCCGGCCGACAGTGGGATCATCACCTGGTCCGGCGAGCGCAGTTCGCGGCGCGTCAGGTCCAGTTGCCAGTCGCAGAACTTGATCAGCGGGTGGGGCACCTGGCCGGTCAACGGTCGTACTTCGCCGACCCGACGCAACACCGCGCGCACCCGCGCCAACAGCTCGCGGGCATCGAACGGCTTGCTGACGTAATCGTCGGCGCCCATTTCCAGGCCCACCACGCGGTCGCTCAGTTCGCCCATGGCGGTGAGCATGATCACCGGCGTGCTGTGTTGCTGACGCAGGCGCTGGCACAGGGTCAGGCCATTTTCGCCGGGCATCATCAGGTCGAGGATGATCAGGTCGGGCATTTGTCGCTCAAGGGCGGCCCACAGCGCCACGCCGTCGGTGGCGACGTCGACGACATAGCCTTGCTGGACAAAGAATTTACGCAGCAGATCGAGGACCTCAAGGTCGTCGTCCACGATCAACAAATGGCTCACCGGCGGGCACACTCAGCGATGGATAGTGCGGATATCTAAAACCATTCGGCGAGGTTCGTCATATATTTCAACTCGGTCACAAAGCATCAAGCCGGTAAAAAACCAGACATTTTTACGCAAGGCGCAGATGTCAGGATCCAGTTCCCTTATCCCGAAGACTGTTTGCCATGCCTTTGTTCAAGCGCTCCCATGCACTGTTCCGCAATGCTGCATTGCTGCTGACCTTGACCTACCTGTACGGCTGCGCCAGCCGCACTTCGGCCGACACCCCGACCACCTGCGCCCAGGCCGGCTACCCGTTGCAGGACCCGGCGGAACAGGTCAACCGCGGCAATTTCGCCTTCAACCAGGTGATTGACGAAGACGCCATCGAGCCGGTTGCCCGGGGTTATGGCTACACGCCGGATTTCTACCAACTGGGCCTGGATAATTTCACCACCCACTTCAACCAACCCACGGTGTTCCTCGACAGCCTGCCCCACGTCAACGGCAAGCCGTCCTTTGAGGGCATCGACGCACCGGGCATCGCCCTTCGTCGTTCCGCCTTCGGCCAGACCTTCGGTATCTGGGGCGTTATCAGCGGGCCGCTCGTGGCAACCGATGCCACGTAACAGCCCGCCGCTGGTGCTCGAACAGCGCCTGAACCGCCGCGCCAACAGCGGCCTGCACTGCAGCGAAACCAGCCTTCGCCTGACCGACGACGAGCGCGAACTGGTGCTCAGCCGCTACATCGAACTGTACCGCCCCGAAGGCGTGGAATGGGTCGAGCGCAGCCACCGCATCTCGGTCAACGCCCTGCTGCGCTGGATCATCGCCAACGGCGAGGCGCAGGCGGTGGAGCAAGGCAGCGACCTGCCGGGGCGGGGGGTGATGAATTGATCTGGCCGATAGCCTGAATCTGCCTAATCCCCTATGCCTGCTCGCGATGAAATTGGTGCGGTGTGGCTGATGGCCCCTTCGCTGGCAAGCCAGCTCCTACGGGGTTTGTGATCGGTCACAAGATCGGCGGTCGCAGCAGCCCTCTGTGGGAGCGAGCCTGCTCGCGATGAAATTGATGCGGTGTAGCTGATGGCCTCATCGCGAGCAGGCTCGCTCCTACAGGTTTTGTGATCGATCGCGAGATCGGCGGTCACCGGGTCTGTGGGAGCGAGCCGCCACAGCGAAGATCGGCTGCGTTATCATCGCCGGCCTGTTTTTACCTGGAGCCCACCCCTCGGATGTCCACGCCTGCGCCGCACCTCGCTGATCAATCGCCCCTGCCCGCCGTACTGGTCGGCCCGCTGTTGCGGCGTCTGGAACCGACGCGCCTGGTGCTGTGGCTGGTGGGTTCGCGGGAACTGGCGCTGACCCTGCGCCTGGCCGGCGTCGGCGACATTGCGCTGGAGCCCCAGGTCATCGCGGTCGGCCGTCAGGCTTTTGTCCACCTGATCGACGTGCAGCTTGACCAGGCCCTGCCCCAGGACGTGAGCATCGACTACGACCTGCTGGTCAGCGGCGACGATGGCCAGCAGACCGGTATCGCCGAATGGGCGCCGCACCTGCTGTACGGCGCGGCGCAATCGGCGAATTTCGTCTTGCGCAGTCGCATCGACCAACTGCTCCACGGTTCCTGCCGCAAACCGCATTTTCCGGCCCGTGATGGTTTGCTGTGCGTCGACCAACTGCTGGCCGACAACCCAGCCCCCGAACAACGCCCGGCGCTGTTGATGATGAGCGGCGACCAGGTCTACGCCGACGATGTCGCCGGCCCGATGCTACGGGCGATCCACGCGCTGATCGAACGCCTGGGCCTGTTCGGCGAGCACCTCGACGGCGCGGTGGTCGAGGACAGCGCCGCGCTCTACCAGCACCCGGCCAGTTACTACCATCGCGCCGATCTGCTGCCGGCGCTGGAGAGCAACGAAACCCTGCGCGAACGCTTTTTCGGCGGTGCGCGCAAACCGATTTTTACCAGCAGCAGCGCCGACAATCACCTGGTGACCTTCGCCGAAGTCATGGCCATGTACCTGCTGGTCTGGTCGCCCACCGCCTGGACCCTGATCGACCCGCAGCCGCCGGCACTGACGCCCGAGCGCCGCGAGCGCTACGCCCTGGAACAGACCCGCATCGACGCCTTCAAGCTCGGCCTCGGTCAGGTGGCGCGAGTGTTCGCCCATTTGCCGTGCCTGATGATTTTCGATGACCACGACATCACCGACGACTGGAACCTCAGCGCCCAATGGGAACAGACCGCCTATGGCCACCCGTTCTCCAAGCGCATCATCGGCAACGCGCTGATTGCCTACCTGCTGTGCCAGGGCTGGGGCAACAACCCCGATGCATTCACCGGCCTTGTGGATAAAACCCGCGCCCTCGACCCGCAGCAGGGTTACCTCGACAGCCCTGCGCAAGACGCACTGATCGACGAGCTGCTGAAATTCCAGCACTGGCATTACGTGCTGCCGACCACCCCGGCGCTGGTGGTGCTCGACACCCGCACCCGGCGCTGGCGCAGCGAGTCCAATCTCAAGCAACCCTCGGGTCTGCTGGATTGGGAAGCCCTCTGTGAGTTGCAGCAAGAATTGCTCGATCACCCCTCGGCGATCATCGTTTCACCGGCGCCGGTGTTCGGCGTCAAGCTGATCGAGACCGTGCAGAAAGTCTTCAGTTGGTGCGGCTACCCGCTGCTGGTGGACGCGGAAAACTGGATGGCCCATCGCGGCGCGGCGCAGGTGATCCTCAACATCTTTCGTCACTCGCGCACGCCAGGCAATTACGTGATCCTCTCCGGTGACGTGCATTACTCGTTCGTCTACGAAGTGCTGATTCGCCACCGCAGTGCCGGGCCACGGATCTGGCAGATCACCAGCAGCGGCATCAAGAATGAATTCCCGCCGACCCTGTTGGAGTGGTTCGATCGTCTCAATCGCTGGCTATACTCGCCACGCTCGCCACTGAACTGGCTGACCAAGCGCCGGCGCATGCAGGTCGTGCCCCACGTGCCGGAGCACGCCGAGGCCGGCGAGCGGTTGTGGAACTCGGCGGGGATTGGCCAGGTGTTTTTCAATCAACAGGGCCAGCCCCAGACGATCTACCAGCACAACTCGAACGGCGCAGCGAAAACCCGGATGGTGCCACCCACCACCGATTGACCTCTGAGAAACGAAGGATACGTATGCTCAAGCGCAACAAGATGGTGCCCGAACTGACGGTCAGCGACATCGCCACAAGCCTGGACTTCTGGACTCGCCTGATCGGTTTCCAGGTCGCTTACGACCGTCCCGAGGAAGGCTTCGCCTACCTCGATTTCGACGGCGTACAGGTGATGCTCGAACAGTATGTTCCCGACGACGGCCAGTGGCACACCGGGCCATTGCAGGTGCCCTTTGGCCGCGGGATCAATTTTCAGATGGAGGTGCAGCAGGTCGAACCGATCCTGGCTCGGCTGACGGCTGCCCAATGGCCGCTGTTTCGTCCGTTTGGCGAAAACTGGTATCGCTCCGGCAAGACCGAAGTCGGTCAGCTTGAACTGATCGTCCAGGACCCTGACGGCTACCTGTTGCGCCTGGTGCAGGCGCTGGGTGAACGGCCGATTCTTTGACCTGGGACCCGGCAGCGCTCTATCTCGCTGCCCCCCCAAAAACGCTGGCTCGGGCACTTATCAATAATGTTTATTTCCTCGCCGCGCGGTTTGACGCCCGCCCTGCCGCCCGGCGCTAATGACCTTCCATCGTCGCGGCCTGATAGAGGTCCAGACGATTTGCCCAAGGTCATGACATGCACACCCCAGCGTCCCCCAAGCACTCTGAATCGCCCCATTGCAAAAACTGCAAGCTGGCCTCGTTATGCCTGCCACTGGCGCTGGGCAGTGACGATGTCAGCGCACTGAACGCCATCGTCAAACGCGAGCGCCCACTGCGCAAAGGCGACAGCCTGTTTCGCCAGGGCGAGGCCTTTACGTCGATTTACGTGATCCGTTCCGGCGCCTTGAAAACCTCCAGCGTCAACCTCAATGGCGAAGAGCACATCATCGGGTTTCATCTGCCCGGCGAGCTGATCGGGTTGTCGGGGATGGATATCAACACCTACGCCTGCACCGCCCAGGCTCAGGAAACCACGACTGTCTGCGAAATCCCCTTCGATCAACTCGAGGCCCTGCTGGAGAAAATCCCCCAGCTGCGGCGGCAACTGATCAACCTGATGAGCCGGGAAATTCGCGACGATCACAAAATGATGCGCATGCTCGCGCAGAAAAATGCCCATGAGCGCCTGGCGACTTTCCTGCTGGATCTGTCCGGACGCTTCCACGCCAATGGCTATTCGGCCCGGCAATTTCGCCTGAACATGACCCGCGACGAAATCGCCAACTACCTGGGCATCGCCACCGAAACCACCTGCCGCAGCTTTACCTTGCTGCAACAGCAAGGGCTGATTGTGGCCCAGGGTAAATCGATCCAGATTCTCGATTCGCCGTCGTTGTCGCAGCTCTCCGAGCGTTAGACCCGGCTGAAGCCCACACTGTAGGAGCGAGCTTGCTCGCGAAAAACCTGAGGGCGCTGCGCGGCATCAGGTATCCCGCGTCATCGTTGACGTTTTTCGCGAGCAAGCTCGCTCCTACAGTGGAGGGTGGTCATTCAGCTTTCAGAACGCCGTACACCCCACGCACAATCATCTCCACCTCCCGCTCATCCAGGGTCAACGGCGGCAGCAGGCGGATGACGTTGCCCCGGGTGACGTTGATCAGCAGCCCGTGATCGCGGGCGGCGGTCAGGCTCAGGTTGCGTATCGACTGTTTCAGCTCGATGCCGATCATCAGGCCCACACCACGGATCGCCGCCACGTTCGGCAGGCCCTCGAGTTCGGCGCGCAACCGGGCCAACAACCGCTCGCCCTGGCGCCGGGCGTTATCCAGCAGACCTTGTTCCTCGATTATTTCCAGCACCGTGCAACCGACCCGGCAGGCCAGCGGATTGCCGCCAAAGGTGCTGCCGTGGCTGCCGGGGGTGAACAGCTCGGCGGCCTTGCCCCGGGCCAGGCAGGCGCCGATCGGCACGCCGTTGCCCAGGCCCTTGGCCAGGGTCATCACGTCAGGCACGATGCCTTCGTGCTGAAAGGCAAACCACTGCCCGGTGCGGCCGATGCCGGTCTGGATCTCGTCGAGCATCAACAACCAATTATGCCGATCACATAGCGTACGCAGCGCCCGCAGATAGCCGACGGGTGCCGGCTGCACGCCACTTTCACCCTGCACCGGTTCCATCAGTACGGCGACGATGCGCTGCCCATATTTGGCCTGAGCCTGCTCCAGTGCGGCGAGGTCGCCGAACGGCACCTTGAGATAGTCCCCCGGCAACTGTGCAAAACCCAGACGCACCGCCGGGCCGTCGCTGGCCGACAGGGTGCCGAGGGTGCGGCCGTGAAAGGCATTTTCCATGACCACCACCAACGGCTGCTCGATACCTTTTTGCCAACCGTACAGCCGCGCCAGTTTCAGCGCGGTTTCGTTGGCCTCGGCGCCGGAGTTGCTGAAAAACGCCCGGTCCATTCCCGACAATTGCGTCAGCTTCTGCGCCAACCGCTGCTGCCAGTCGATGCTGTACAGGTTGGAGGTGTGCAGCAATAGGCCAGCCTGTTCGGTGATGGCACTGACCACCCGCGGGTGCGAGTGACCAACATTGGTCACCGCCACGCCCGCCACCGCGTCCAGGTATTCACGCCCGGCCTGATCCCACAGGCGCGTGCCCAGGCCGCGGGTAAAACTCAGGGCCAGGGGTTGGTAGGTGCTCATCAGGTGGGTGGCGGTCATGGGGGTCAGGCTCCATTAGCAGGAATGTAGTCACTGCGATCCCCTGTAGGAGCGAGCTTGCTCGCGAAGAACGCAAGGGCACCGCAATCATTCAGACAGGGCGCGTTATCGTTGACGTTTTTCGCGAGCAAGCTCGCTCCTACAGGGGTTGCGTACAGTGAGCAGTTCAGTGTTTTTGCAGTATCGTTAACCACCTGAGCTGGATAAACGCCTTAAAACTTCAATCATCTTAAAGCTGAGCTTGATAATGGATCTGTTCCTGGCAATGTCGGTGTACGTCAAAGTGGTCGAGACCGGCAGCATGACCGCCGCCGCCCGCCACTGCAGCCTGTCGACCACCATGGTCGGCAATCACCTGCGGGCGCTGGAGCAGCGCCTGGGCGTGAGCCTGATCAACCGCACCACGCGGCGCCAGCGTCTGACCGAATTCGGCAGCGCCTACTACGAGCGCTGCCTGGAGGTGCTGGGGTTGGTCAACGAATCCGAGCGGCTCGCCGAGACGGTCCAGGGCGAGCCCAAGGGCACCCTGTGCATCACCGCGCCGCCGAGCTTCGGCTCCGAATGCCTGGCGCCGGCCATGCACCTGTTTACCCAGCAATACCCGGACATCCGCGTCGATATCCTGCTCAACAACCAGGTGATGGACCTGATCGACAACAGCGTCCACGTCGCGTTTCGCCTCGGCAACCCCGAGCCGTCAGGCCTGATTGCCCGGCCTTTGGTCGACTACACCCTGAGCATCTGCGCCGCTCCCGCGTACCTGGAGCAGCACGGCGTGCCGACTACGCCGGCCGAACTGAGCCAGCACGCTTGCCTTACCTACGCCTATCCGGCCGGTGACGAGTGGAGTTCGGTGGGGAAGCAATGGCCGCTGAGCGGGCCGGAGGGCGAAGTACTGGTGCCGGTCAGCGGGCCGATGGTGATCAACAGCGTCCCTGGTTTGCTACAGGCTGCCCGGGTCGGCATGGGCGTGGTGATGTTGCCTGACGTGTTGGTGCAACAGGATTTGCGCGAAGGGCGACTGGTAGCCTTGCTGCAGGACTACCAACTGCCGCGCCGGGCGATGAACCTGGTGTACGCCCCCGACCGCTATCGCCTGCCGAAACTGCGCTGCTTTGTCGAGTTTGCCCTGCAGATGTGGGGCAAACCGGGGATTTGAGCGACTTCCGGTACTGGAGCACTCCCCCGCCATCAGCTAGTCTCAGCGACACCTCGACATCAGCACTGCAGGGAGAGCGAAATGGGGGAAGCTGTGACGTTGGAGGTCACTCCGGTTGACCTGAATGAAGATGTGCTCCAGGCGATTCTCGACCTGACCAGCGACGGTATCTGGGACTGGAACGCCAACACCGGGTTCGTCTACCGCAATCGCGGCTGGTACGAAATGCTCGGCTACACACCCCACGGCCTGGACAATAACGTGCTGACCTGGGAGAACCTGATCCACCCCGATGACTATCCCCTGGTCATGCAAAAATTCGATGACCACCTGCAGCAGCGCACCCCGCAGTATCGGGCGCAGTATCGCTGCCGCATGCAGGATGGCTCCTACACCCGCATCGAAGACAACGGCTACGTGGTCGCGCGCAATGCCGACGGTTCGGTGGCGCGGATGATCGGTGCCCATCGCAGCACCGAACATCAACAACGCCTGGTCGAGCAACTCGAACAGCAGAACAAGTCGCTGGCGGCGATTATCGACGAGCGCACACGCGAGCTGTCGCGGGTCAATCAGCAGCTCCAGGTGCAGTTGGCGGAGAACCGCAAACTGGCGGAAAGCGACAGCCTCACCGGCATCGCCAATCGCTATCGGCTGGAAACCGCCCTCCCCCTGGAATGCGAGCGGGCCCAGCGTTTTCGCCAGCCGCTGGCTCTGATCGCGATGGACATCGACGATTTCAAATGCATCAACGACCACTACGGCCATGCCCTCGGTGACGCCGCGCTGGTGCAGGTGGTCGAGACCCTGAAACGCTGCGTGCGCGAAGGCGACCTGCTGGCGCGCTGGGGTGGCGACGAATTCATCATGCTCCTGCCCGACACACCGCTGACCACCGCCCGGGTCATCGCCGAAACCATCCGCTTCGAACTGGAAAGCCTGGCGCCGGTGGGCGAGTACCAGGTGACCCTGAGCTTTGGCGTGGTGCAGCGTTTTGACAGTGAAGAGAAAACCGGCCTGCTGGCTCGGGCGGATCAGGCGCTGTATCGATCCAAGACCGTGGGCAAGAACATGATCAGCGAGTGAACCAAGCTTATTGCCCGGCCTTCACCAGTACCGGTTTATCCGTGTAGCGCTGGGGATAAAGCTGCTTGAGCTGCGCGACTTTCGGCAGGTCATTGATCACGATGTAAGGATGGCTCGGGTGCTCGGTGAGGAAGTTCTGATGGTAGTCCTCGGCCGGGTAGAAGCCGTTGTAGGTTTCCAGCGTGGTCACGATGGGTTTGTTGAAGGCCTGGGCGGCATCCAGTTGTTGGATATAGGCCTGGGCGACGCGCTGCTGCTCGGGATTTTCGACGAACAGCGCCGACCGATACTGAGGCCCACGGTCAGGTCCCTGGCGGTTCAGTTCGGTGGGGTTATGGGCCACTGAAAAGTAGATCTGCAGCAGGCTGCCATAGCTGACCTGGGCCGGGTCGTAGGTCACTTGCACTGCTTCGGCGTGACCGGTATCCCCTTCGCCGACCCGCTCGTATTGCGCGGTATCGGCGCTGCCACCGGCATAGCCGGACACCGCGTTTTTCACCCCTTTGACGTGCTGGAACACGCCCTGCACGCCCCAGAAGCAACCGCCGGCGAACACTGCGGTTTCACTGCCGGTCTTGGGCGTTTCATCGAGCACCGGCGGGGCCAGGAGAACCGCCTCCTCGGCGCTGCCGAAGGACATAGCCAGGCATTGGCCAACCACGCCGGCCAGCGCCAAACCGAGCAGGCTGCGACGCCAGGTCCATTGCATTTTCATCATCATTTACCTCAGTCATGCCCAGGTAAGGGTTCAGGCCGCTTGTGCGGTGAAAGTCATCGCCAGGCCGTTCATGCAGTAGCGCAGGCCAGTGGGTTGCGGGCCGTCGTCGAAGACATGGCCCAGGTGTCCGCCGCAACGGCGGCAATGCACGGATTCACGGAGCATGCCGAAGGAGCGGTCCTGGCGCGTACCGACGGCATTCGCCAATGGCGCCCAGAAACTCGGCCAGCCGGTGTGGCTGTCGAACTTGCTGCTGGAAGAAAACAGCGCCAGTTCGCAGCCAGCGCAGGCGAAAGTGCCAGGCCGGTGTTCATTGTTCAGCGGGCTGCTGTAGGCGCGCTCGGTGCCTTCTTCACGCAGGATGTGGAACTGCTCGGCGCTCAAGCGCTGGCGCCACTGCTCATCGCTGAAATTGACCTCGAAGGTCTCGGCGGCCTGCGCCGATTCGATCAACGTCACCCGCCGTGGCCAGGCACTCGCCAGCAGCGCCGCAATGCCCAGCCCGCCGCCTGCCAGAAGAACGTGTCGCCGTGAGTACATGGCTGTCTCCGAAAAATCACTGTGAGGGGTATGCAACACAGCCTAGGCTTGTGCTGATCGCCAAATCCTCACGGGCAGTTAAACAATTCGTGATAACTCGGCGCCGGGAAAACCCGCACAATGGGTGTCATTACGCAACGGGATCGAAGCCCTATGGATCAGCCCAAACGTGTCCTGGTGGTCGAGGACGACACGCACATCGCCGACCTGATCTGCCTGCACCTGCGAGACGAACATTTCGAGGTGGTGCACAGCGCCGACGGCAACCAGGGCCTGCGCCTGCTCGAACAAGGCAACTGGGACGCGCTGGTCCTCGACCTGATGCTGCCCGGGGTCGACGGCCTGGAAATCTGCCGCCGCGCACGGGCCATGGCGCGCTACACGCCGATCATCATCACCAGCGCGCGCTCCAGCGAAATGCACCGCATCCTCGGCCTCGAACTGGGTGCCGACGACTACCTGGCCAAGCCGTTCTCGATGCTGGAATTGGTGGCGCGGGTCAAGGCCCTGCTGCGCCGGGTCGACGCCATGGCGCGCAACCTGAAGATGGATGCCGGCAGTCTCGACAGCGATGGCCTGTTCATCGACCCGATTACCCGTGAAGTGGCGCTGCACGACAAGCGCCTCGACCTGACCCCGCGCGAGTTCGACCTGCTGTATTTCTTCGCTCGCCAGCCGGGCAAGGTGTTTTCGCGCATGGACTTGCTCAACGCCGTCTGGGGCTACAGCCACGAAGGCTACGAGCACACGGTCAACACCCACATCAACCGCCTGCGGGCGAAGATCGAAAGCGACCCGGCACAACCGGTGCGCATCCTCACCGTCTGGGGTCGCGGCTATAAATTCGCCGCGGCGCAGGAGCCGGCATGAGACTGACCCTGTCGCAACGCCTATCCCTGGTGTTCGCCCTGTTGCTGCTGGTGTGCAGTGGCACGTCGGTCTGGATGCAGGTGCGCGCCAACAAGATGCACGAACTGGAAGTGGTGCAAGGGCTGTCCCGCGACCTGGCCCAGCACATCGCCCGCGATACCCAGTTGATGGACGCCAATGGCCTGAAACCCGAGGCCCTGCGCGGCCTGTTCAGCCAGTTGATGCTGGTCAATCCGAGCGTCGAGGTGTACCTGCTCGACAACCAGGGGAGGATCATCGGCGACGCCGCGCCGGAAGGTCATTTGCGCCGTGAGCAGATTGACCTGGCGCCGGTGCAGCGTCTGTTCAATGACGAGAGCCTGCCGATCCTCGGCGACGACCCGCGAAGCGTCGACGGGCGCAAGGTGTTCAGCGCCGCCCCGCTCAAGGTCGCCGGCAAGCAGGCCGGTTATCTGTATGTGGTGCTGCTCAGCGAAGAGCGGGACCGCCTTGCCGAGCGCGATGCCAACAGCGTTGCCCTCAACACCGCGCTCTGGTCGATCGGCCTGGTGGCGTTGCTGTGCCTGATTGCCGGTCTCACCGCGTTCACCCTGATCACTCGGCCGCTGCGACGCCTGACCGACAGCGTGGCGCATTTTGATATCGATGGTGTGCCCGCTGCGCCTGTCGCGCCTATGCCCGAGCCGTCGGCCAGCCAGGATGAAATCGCCATTCTCGACGCGGCTTTCCGGCAGATGCAAAACCGTCTCGGCGAACAATGGCGCTCCCTGACCCGCCAGGACCAGGAACGCCGCGAACTGGTGGCGAACATTTCCCATGACCTGCGCACGCCACTGGCGTCGTTGCATGGTTACCTGGAAACCCTGTCGCTCAAGGACGCCAGCCTGAGCCCGGAGGAACGCCGGCGCTACCTGGGCATCGCCCTCGATCAAAGCCGCAAGGTCGGCGGGCTGGCGCAGTCGCTGCTGGAGTTGGTGCGCCTGGAACACGGCTTCGTCCAGCCGGTGCTGGAGCGCTTCCCGGTGACGGACCTGGTGCAGGATATTTTTCAGAAGTTCGAGCTGACCGCCGAAGCCCGGCAGGTGCAACTCAACGCCAGCTTCGCGCCGACGGTGGCGGCGGTGTGTGCTGACCTGGGGCTGATCGAGCGGGTGCTGACCAATCTGTTCGACAACGCCTTGCGCTATACACCGGCGGGCGGTTCGATTGATATTCGCCTGGTGCCCCAGGGCAAGTTCGTCGAGATCACCGTCAGCGACAGCGGCCCGGGAATCGCTGCCGAGCTGCGCGAAGGCTTGTTCCTGCGCCCGTTCAACATCGGCGGCGCCCGTCGCGATGGCGGCCTTGGCTTGCGCATCGTGCAGCGGATCCTGCAACTGCATGGGCGGCAGATTCGTCTGCTGGATGTGCCGGGACAAGGCGCGACCTTCAGCTTTTCCCTGCCGGTGGATGAAGAGACGGCGAGTGGGTTGGCGGTGCGGTCGATGAATCTGAATACACCGGGGAGTCACTGAGTCGCTGGCAATCTCCCTGTAAATCAAATCCCCGTAGGAGCTGGCTTGCCAGCGAAGGCGGATTGTCAGCCAGCATCGATGTCGACTGTGCCGCCGTCTTCGCTGGCGAGCCAGCTCCTACAAGGTATGTGTGAATCACTCAATCGCGGTAATCCGGCGCCACCCGATCCAGCAACCGCAACAACGCCTTCCACGCCAGATCCAGTGCATCCGGATCACTCAATTCGCCCTCACCCAACGGCCGGTCAGGCTGGTTGAACTGGCGCTCGGTGTGGGCGCAGACCTCGGGCGCGGGCAGTACCAGTTCGCCGCAGGCCTGGGCCGCGAGCTGGATGTCGCAGGCTTTTTCCAGGTAGTACATGCGCAGGAAAGCCTGGGCCACGCTGGCGCCGACGGTCAACAGGCCGTGGTTGCGCAGCATCAGCACGCTCTTGTCGCCCATGTCCGCCACCAACCGCTTCTGCTCCGCCAGATCGAGGGCGATGCCTTCGTAATCGTGGTAGGCGACCCGTCCGTAGAACTCCATGGAAATCTGATTCACCGGCAGCAAGCCGCAGGCCAGCGCCGCCACCGCACAGCCGGCACGGGTGTGGGTGTGCAGCACGCATTGGGCGTCTGCGCGGGCTGCATGCAAAGCGCTGTGGATAACAAAACCGGCCGGGTTGACCGGGTACGGACTGTCCTCCACCGCGCGACCATCAAGACCGATCTTCACCAGGCTCGAGGCGGTGATTTCATCGAACATCAGCCCATAGGGGTTGATCAGGAAATGATGCTCCGGCCCCGGCAGACGTACCGAGATGTGGGTGAAGATCAGGTCGGTCATGCGAAAGTGCGCGATCAGCCGGTAACAGGCGGCCAGCTCTTCGCGCAATTGCTGTTCGGTCGGATTCATGGGCGCACCTGGCACTGCTCCAGACCTTCGATCAAGGCCTCCCAATTATCAAAGCCACGACGGCCGATAAACACCAGACGCGTGCCGCTGGCCGATGCTTCATCGATGGCCGGGAGGAACTGACTGCGGCTGCCGACGTGTTGCAACCAGTGCGCCTTGGCACCCTGATCCAGCACCACCAGGCCTTTGACCCGGAATATGTCGTTGGGCAACGCCTGCAACCAGGCGCGCAGGCGTTCGACGTTGAGCGGCAGGCTGCCCTGCCACAGATGACTGCTGAACATCTCGCTGTGGTCGTCGCTGGCCACCCGTACCAGCGGCTTGAGTGCGCGCGGTTCCAGGTCCAGATCAGAATCCAGCCACAATGCATCCGGCAACTGCGCCTGCACGCTTTCGTGAATCCGTGTGCGCAATCCCAAAGCCTGACGCAGCGCCTGCAACTGCACTTCGTCGACCAGGTCGGTCTTGTTCAACAGCAGCAAGTCAGCCGCCCCGACCTGGGCCCGGGCCAGCCGCGCATACTCGCCTTCGAGCTGCAAATGGCGGGTGGCGTCGACCACAGTGATCACCATGTCCAATTGCATCTGGCTGCGCAGTTGCGGGTAGGCCAGGGTCTGCACGATGCGTTGCGGGTCGGAGACGCCGCTGCACTCGATAACGATGCGTTCCAGCCGTGGCTGCAATTGCGCCAGGCTGGTCAGTTGCGCCAGCAGGTCTTCCTGCACGGTGCAGCAGATGCAACCGTTCTGCAGGCTGTACACCGCATCGGTGACCTCGGAAACGATCGCCGCATCGATGTTCAGCTCACCAAAATCGTTGACGATGACTGCCAGGCGGCTGCCCTCGGCACGGCGCACCATGCGGTTGAGCAAGGTGGTTTTGCCGGCGCCGAGGAATCCCGAGACGACGGTCACGGCGATGCGTGGAGAAGTCATTCTGCCTTGCCCTCCAGCACCGGTGGTTCGCCCTGCCACACGGCCTTGAGGCCGATATCGCCGAGGGCGCCATGGCGGTCGTAGACCAGTTGTCCTTCGACGAAGGTCAGCAGCACCTGGGTCTGGTGAATGTAATTGCGCGCCGGTTGGGCGAACAGGTCGCGGTCGATGACGATCAGGTCCGCCGACTTGCCGACTTCCAGGCTGCCGGTCGAATGCTCCAGGCCCATGGCCACGGCACCGTTGATCGTGATCACGTTGAGCGCCTGTTCAAGGCTGATCGGATCGCCGAAGCAGGCCGGGTCGTCGTTCCACGGGTTCTGCCGGGTGACCATGGTTTCCAGCGCCAGCCACGGGTCGATCGACGCCACCGGCCAGTCGGTGCCCATCACTGCGGTGCCGCCGGCTTCGAGCACGCCTTTGAAGTCGTAGATGCGCTTCAGGCGTTCCTGGCCGTAGCCAGATCGTGCGCCACTGGCGAACGGCGTCGGGTACCAGGCGGCCGGGGAGAACTCGGCGATCACGTTGAGTTCCTTGAAGCGCGGCAAGTTGCCCGGATGCAGCAGGGTGCTGTGGGCGCACTGGTGACGCACACCGCTGAAACCGTTGCGCCGACGGGCTTCGGCCACGGCGTCGAGGAACACGTCGGAGGCGCCGTCACCGGTGCAGTGGGCAATCACGCGGACGCCCTTGCGGTCCATGTCCACCACCATGTCGGTGATGTGTTCCGGGGTCAGGTTGAGCTTGCCACGCCAGTTCGCCTCTTCCGGCCATGGGGTCAGCAGGTACGAGGATTTCGGCTCGACCGTGCCGTCGAAATGGAACTTCACCGCGTTGGCGCTCAAGCGCGCGCTGCGGTAGTAGTGCCGCTCACCGGCCAGCAGCTCCCAACGCCGACGCACCGGGAAAATATCGTCCTGCCAACTGATCGCTGCTTCGATGCGCACGGTCAGTTCGCCGCTGTCGTCCAGTTCCTTGAGCGCCTGCAGACGTTGCTCGCAGACGTGCACGTATTTGCTCGCGGTGACCCCGCGGGAACTCTGGAAATGCACACCGTCGCGGTAGGCACGGCGCAGCACGCTGACCGGAGTGGGCGGCATGGCGGCGTGGATCATCGCGTAGGCGCCGTCGATCATCAGGCCGTTGGGCTCGCCGGTCAGTTCGTCACGCTCGAAATAGCCGTTGCGCGGGTCCGAGGTGTGGCGGTCGATGCCGGCCAGCTCCAGGGCCTTGGAGTTGACCATCATGGTTCCCCACATGCGGTCGAGCAGCGCCACCGGACGGTCCGGCATGACGCTGTCGAGCCAGGCGCGGCCCGGGGTCAGGCCGGCTTCGCGGAAGGTGTAGCGCACCCAGTACTGACCGTAGATCCAGCCGTCGCCGGGGTGGCTGTCGGCGTAGGCGAGGATGCTTTCGCGCAGTTGCTCCGGGGTCGGGTCTTCGATGCCGACGTCCAGGTCGTCGCTGTAGCGCGGCGCCAGGGCCAGGTCGGGGTGGGTGTGCATGTCGTGCAGGCCGGGCATGCAGAACGCGCCGTCGAGGTCGTGCACGCGGGTGTTCGGGCCCTTGAACTGTTGCAACTCGTCGAGGCTGGCGACACCGATCAACTTGCCGTCGCGAATAGCCACGGCTTCGGCCCATGGCCGCGACGGATCCTGGGTGTAGATACGGCCGTTCCCGAGGATCAGGTCGGCGTAAACGCCCCGCGCGGAATGGGTAGAGGAAAAGTTGTCGGACTCAGCCATGCAAGCCACCTATGTGTTCAATGCCAGTGAAAGGTCCGCCGCGCTCAAAATGGCGGCATGGACCCAGACGAATGGCGCTAGTATTGTTGAATCAACCAATACAACAATCGATTTTTTTTGGCCTGATCGTTCAAATTAAGTCACCATAAATGGCACTTGGCTCCCGGTCGGCAATCAGCAAAATAGCCCGCCGCCCTCACCCTCAACCCTGGCAGGACTTTCTATGCGCTTTCCTTCGATGACAGCCCTTCGGGCTCTGGACGCGGTCGCCCGGTTGGGCAGCGTGTCGGTGGCCGCCCGCGAACTGAACCTGACGCGCAGCGCCATCAGCCATCAGATCAGCAAGCTCGAGGAATGCGTGGGCTTTGCCCTGACCGAGCGCATTGGTCGCGGCATTGGCCTGACCTATCAGGGCGAACGCTACGCCCGCGAGGTCCACGGCATCCTCCTGAACCTGCTGGACGCCGGCCAGCCGGTGAACGACCAGGAAGTCTCCGGGCGCCTGTGCGTCAGTTGCGCACCGGGCTTCGCCACCTACTGGCTGTGTCACCACATCGGCGCGTTCCTGCGCCAGTACCCGCAGGTGCAGTTGCAGCTGATTTCGCCGAAGTCGCCGGACGACACCCACAACAGCAACGTCGATCTGTTCATCGCTTACGGCATTGGCGACTGGCCGGAAATGGAGGTCGAGGAAATCGTCGCATTGCGCTTCTTCCCGGTGTGCAGCCCGCGCCTGATCAACGCCTTGGGCGGCTTGAAGAGCCCGCAGGAGCTGAGCGACTACCCGCTGCTGCACATGACCGATTATTCGGACTGGCGGATCTGGCTGACCGCCGCCGGGGCCACGGGGGTCAATGCCATGAGCGGCATTCTGTTCTCCGATGCGCACTGCGCGCAGTCCGCCTGCATCGCGGGGCAAGGGATCGCCATTGGCGACAACCTGATCAGCGGCGACGCATTGTCCAAGGGCCTATTGGTGCGCCCGTTCGACATCACCATCGATCTGCACCGCGGCTACTACCTCGCCACCGACCCGCAAAAGGCCGAGCGCCGGGTGGTGCGGGCCTTCAGCAGTTGGGTCAAGACGCAATTGCAGTCCTCGCACCAGACCTGGCAGGACACGCTGTAGGACGGAGCTGGAATCAGCGGGCAATTGAGTAATTTTATTGACCAATACCCGCAAAATAATTCCATTGATGTAGCGATGCTTTTAACAATAATGAGGCCAAGCCCCTGTCGGATTAATCCCCGCCTCGCCTGTCGCAGCGGCAATAAAAAGAGGAACTCCATCGTGTCCAGCGGTTCAGCCATCCAGCTCAGCGCACAAGGTATCAGCCAGTATTACGGTCGTTTCGCCGCGCTGGATAATGTCGATCTCGACGTCCGCCAGGGCGAGTTCCTGACCCTGCTCGGCCCGTCCGGTTCGGGCAAGACCACCTTGCTGATGATCCTCGCCGGTTTTCTCAGTCCGACCTCCGGCAAGTTGATGGAACAGGGCGTCGACATCATCAAGCGCTCCGCCGAGAAACGTAACTACGGCATGGTGTTCCAGGGCTATGCGCTGTTCCCGCACATGACCGTGGCCGAAAACGTCGCCTACCCGCTGCGCATCCGCAAGGTCGGCGCCGAGGAGCGCCAGCGTCGGGTCAAGCACATTCTGGAAGTGGTCGGCCTTGGTGCGCAGATGCACAAGAAGCCGGCCGAGATGTCCGGCGGCCAGCAGCAACGGGTGGCGATTGCCCGGGCGCTGGTGTTCGAGCCGGAACTGTTGTTGCTCGATGAGCCGCTGTCGGCCCTCGACAAAAACCTGCGCGAACAACTGCAGACCGAACTGCAGCGTATTCATCGGCAGGTCGGCACTAGCTTCGTGTTCGTGACCCACGACCAGAACGAAGCCTTGGCCCTGTCGTCGCGCATTGCGATTTTCAATCACGGCAAGCTGACCCAGGTCGACACCCCGGAGAACATCTACAACCGCCCGGAGAGCCGCTTCGTCGCCGAATTCCTCGGCAAGATGAATCTGTTCCCGTTGCAAGACACCACGCGCAACGGTCCGACCGCCAGCGGTCGCTGCGGCGACAGCCTGCTGCATGCGCTGGCGCCCTCGCCCTTGAGCAAGCAGCCGATCGTGCTGGCGGTGCGTCCGGAACATATGGACCTGCACAGCGAACGGCCGAACCGCGAGGGCTACAACGTGATCCCGGCGCAGCTCACCGACAAGGTCTACCAGGGTTCCAGCACCCACCTGGCACTCAAGGTCGGCGGCGACAGCTTGCCGGTCAATCTCTCGGTCCCCGGCAATCACCCTGGCGCACAGATGCCCAGCGGTGCCCCGGTGTGGCTGAGCTGGCCGGTGCAGCAGAGTTTCCTGCTGCAGGCCTGATGTCCCGAACATTACGTCACGAAGCTCTCTTTCAACCAATAACAACAGCGGACCACCGCCCTCCGAGGACTTGCCATGCGCCAGGATCATCAACGCGACTGTATTGAAGTGCTTATCGAAAAGGCCCGTGGCGGCGAGATCAACCGACGCACCTTCATCCAGGCCATGGGCCTGTTGGCGGCGGTGCCGTTGGCGTTGCGCAGCGGCATCAGCTGGTCGGCGGACAAGCCGCTGGTGGTGGTCAACTGGGGTGGCGACGCCCTGACCGCCTTCCGTTCGGCCTGGACCGACACCTTCACCAAGAACACCGGAATCCAGGTGCGCATCGACGGCGCCGGCCCCACCGAGGGCGCGATCCGCTCGCAACTGGCCAGCGGTCAGCCGAGCTGGGACGTGGTCGACGTCGAGAGCTACAGCGCGATCGTCCTCGGCAAGGAGAAGATCCTGCAGCCGCTGGACTACAGCGTGATCAAGCGTGACCAGGTGGCCCCGGCACTGGCTTCGGACCACGGTATCGCCAGCTACCAGTTCAGCTACGTGATGGCCTGGGACAGCGAGAAGTTCGGCGACAACGGGCCGAAGACCTGGGCGGATTTCTGGGACGTGAAGAAATTCCCCGGCAAACGCACCCTGTACAAGTGGATGAACGGCATGCTCGAAGCGGCCTTGCTGGCTGACGGTGTTCCGGCTGATCAGCTGTATCCGCTGGACGTGGTGCGCGCCCTGAACAAGATCGACGAGATCAAGCCGCACGTGCTGTCGTTCTGGAGTTCGGGCGCCGAGAGCCAGCAGTTGATGGTCGACGGCGAAGTTTCGGTGGGTGCGATCTGGCACACCCGCGCCAAGCTGCTCAGCGAGGACACCGAGGGTCGAGTGCGCTGGAGCTTCGACAACGGTTTTATCAACTCGAGCAGTTGGGCAGTGTTGAACGGCAACCCGGCCGGCACGCCAGCGGCGATGCAGTTCATCCAGCACGCGCTGCAGCCTGAAGGCCAGCTCAAGCTGTTCGAACTGCTGGGCAACGGTCCGTCCAACAGCGCCACCGAGAAACTGATGTCGGCCGAGCAACTGGAGGCCAACTGCGCGTCCGAAGCGAACCTGAAAAAACAGATCGCGCTCAATGCCCAGTGGTACGCCGACAACTACTCAGCCGCCCTGGAACAGTACCTGACGCGACTGTCCAAGTGAGCCCGCGATCATGACCATGACCTTGACCCTGAGCAAACCCAAGCCCCGGTTCAGTTCGCCTGCGCTTGAGCGCAGCGTGCTGCTGTTGCCGCTGCCGGTGTTGCTGCTGATCTTCTACGTGCTGCCGTTTCTTGGCGTGGTCGGCTGGAGCTTTTCGCTGCCGACCCCGGGCATCGAGCAATATGAACGCATCGCCACGGACCCGGCGATCCACGAAATGCTCTGGCGCACCTTGCGCCTGTGCCTGACGGTCAGTTGCCTGGCGCTGTTGATCGGCTACCTGCTGGCCTACTGCTGGGTGTTCAGCCCGCCGTTCTGGCAGCGCGTGGTGGAAATCTGCATCTTCATTCCGTTCTGGATCTCGGTGCTGGTGCGAGCCTTCGGCTGGTTGATCGCGCTGCGCAGCAACGGGGTGCTGAACAACGGGCTGATGGGCATGGGCCTGATCGATCAACCGCTACAGCTGAGTCGCAACGAAATCGGCGTGGTGATCGGCATGCTCCACGTGATGATTCCGTATGCGGTGTTCCCGCTGCTGTCGAGCATGCGTCAGCTCGATCAACGCATCCTGATGGCCTCCCGTGGCCTGGGCGCCGGAGCGTTGCGTACCTTCTGGCAGGTGTTGCTGCCACAGACGCTACCGGGGGTACTGGGCGCCTTCATCATGGTCTTCGTGTTCTGCCTGGGCTTCTTCATCACCCCGGTGCTGCTGGGTGGCGGACAGACCGTGATGATCGCCGAGTACGTGTTCCTGCAAATGTTCCAGACCAGTAACTGGGGCCTGGGGGCTGCACTCAGCGTGGTGTTGCTGGCCCTGGTCAGCGCGCTGATCTGGGTCCTGCTGAAAATGACCCGCGTGAACCGCCTGGTAGGCTGAGGTTACTTATGAACACCCATCGCACAAGCCTGAGTACCCGGCTGCTGGCCGTGATTGCCATGGCCTTCATGCTGTTCCCGCTGTTGACGGTCATTCCGGTGTCCTTCACCAGCAAACGCTTCCTGTCGATGCCAGAAGGCAACTGGTCGATGCGTCACTACGAGGCGCTGGTGAGCAATCCGGACTGGTTCCATGCCATCAGCCAGAGCCTGACCATCGCCCTGGCCACCAGCGTTATCGCCACCCTGCTGGCCGCCAGCTTCAGCCTGGGCATCTGGTACATGCGCTCGAAACTGGCCACCGCGCTGATTGGCCTGGTGCTGCTGCCGATGGCGATTCCGCCGGTGATCTCGGCGCTGGTGCTGTATTTCATGGAAACCAAACTCGGGCGTTTTGCGCCGGGCATGGGCTATGACACCCTGCCCGGGGTGGTGATTGCCCACGTGATCATGGTCGTGCCCTACGGCGTGGTGACCATGCTGGTCGCCCTCAGCCAGATCGACCGACGCATCGAACTGGCCTCGCGCAACCTCGGCGCCAGCCTGATGCAGACCACCTTCATGGTGATCCTGCCGAACCTCAAGCTGGGCCTGGCCTCCACCGCGCTGCTGGGCTTTGCCCTGTCGTGGGAGGAAGTGGCGGTGACGCTGTTCATCACCAGCGTCAACGTCGACACCCTGCCCAAGCGCATCTGGAGCGGCTTGCGCGACAACGTCGATCCGAGTGTGGCGGCGATTTCGGTGTTGTTGATTTCCCTGACTTTGCTGGTGTTGATCGGTCGCCTGGTGGTCCAACACCTGGCCGACAAGCGTGCGCGGAAACTTCTGCATCCGTAACGCGCTTCCCACGAAAAAGCCCCGCGCTTGCCTGGCATGCGCGGGGCTTTTTTCGTTTATCCCCCGCCGCCCCTGTAGGAGCGAGCTTGCTCGCGATGGTCGTCAACGATGACGCGCCACATCCTGAATGCACGCGGTGTTCTCAGGTTCTTCGCGAGCAAGCTCGCTCCTGCAAGGGTTCGCGGTGGACGCTGATCTCGTGACCAGCCACATGCATTGCAGGAGCAAAAACATGACCAGTCACCCGTTCATCCGTGACAACGCCGCCCCGGTCCCATAAATTAGGCGGCCCGAAAAGCCCCAGGGCTTTCTCGCCCCGATCCAGTTATAGAAGTAGTGAAATTTCAATGTCAGATTCCAACACCGCTGAATCCGTAGTCACCCTGTCGTCCAAAGCGGAATACGAAAACTCCATCAATCTTTCACAACACGTGCCCCAGGCCAAAACCATCAGCGAGATGGTGCTGGACGCCTTCCACAGCAACAAGGAAAGCGAGCAGATTCGCGAACTGCGCGCGGCCATTCGCGAAGCCCACGACCGTTTCGATGACGACCAGGCCTACGAGCTGATGGGCCAGCTCAAGCAACTCAAGGACGCCGAGGCCGCCGACAGCGCCGCCCTCGAAGACCTCAGCAGCAAGTTTCCAATCAGCCGCATCCTGTCGAGCTTCAAGGATGACCCGAGCTTCCAGGAGCTGGTTTACGGCCTGGCCCTGAAAGTGCTGAACCAGACCCACCAGGCCATCAGCAACCCGAGTGGCGGCAAAGGCAAGAGCGCCCGGGTGAAGAAAGAAGCCGAGGTGTTCAGCATCAGCAAGGACGGCGTCAGCATCACCCTGCCCCTGCGCACCCCGCGCTCGAAACCGAGCGTCGACCGCGAAGCCTTCGAATTCCTCGGCTTCAGCTTTGTCGGCGAAGGCGATGAGCAGGAACTGACCAGCGAAACCTTCCTCGACAATCAGGGCAACGAACAACCGGCCACGCGCAAAGCCATCATCACCGCCCTGCAACAGCAGACGGCGTTTGAGGGGTACAGCATTACTGCGCAGTAAATAGATGCCTGACACACCGCCTTCGCGAGCAGGCTCGCTCCTACAGGGTCCCTGATCAATAAGAACCACTGTAGGAGCGAGCCTGCTCGCGATGAGGCCATCAGCAGCACCGCATCAAAGCCCAACAAAAAGCCCCGCGCTTCTCTCGAAGGCGGGGCTTTTGTATTGCGGCAAAGCTTATGGCGCGTAGGTCAGCAACAGCTCGGTCGGGACCTTGAAGTCCAGCGACATCATCACGCTCAGGGCGGTGATGGTGAAGATCGAGAACACGAACAGCTTGCGTGCCCAGACTGTGTCATCCACTGCCTTGTAGCCGGTCCAGGCCATGTACAACCAGTACATGCCCATGGCCGCGGCGACGGCCAGATAGCTCATGCCTGCGTAACCACTGAAGGTCAGCATCAGGGTCGCTACCAGGAACGCCAGGATGTAGAACAGGATGTGCTTCTTGGCCACCTGGATTCCGCGCTTGACTGGCAGCACCGGGATCGATGCGGCCAGGTAGTCGTTGAAGCGGAAGATCGCGATGGCGTAGGAATGCGGCATCTGCCACAGGCTGAACATCACCAGCAGGGTCAGTGCAGCCATGTCGAAGCTGTTGCTCACTGCCACGTAACCGATCACCGGCGGCATCGCCCCCGACAGACTGCCCACCAGCGTGCCGTGAACCGACTTGCGCTTGAGGTACAGGCTGTAGAAGCCGACGTAGATGATGAAACCGATTACTGCGAACAGTGCGGCCAGCGGGTTGGCGACCTTGTACAGCAAGGCAACCCCGGCAACGCCCAGGACGGTCGCGTAGACCAGTGCCAGTTTCAGGGAGATCAGGCCCTGGACCAGCACGCGGTTCTTGGTGCGCTCCATCTTCAGGTCGATGTCACGGTCGATGCAGTTGTTGAACACGCAACCCGAGGCCACGACCAGGGAAGTGCCGATCATCGCGGCCAGGAAAATGGCCAGATCGACATGCCCCTTCGAGGCCAGGAAAAATCCGCCTGCCACAGAAAGCACGTTACCGAAAATGATCCCCGGTTTGGTGATTTGGATAAAGTGCTTAAAGGACATCCGGACTTACCTCACTTCGCCATCATGAACGTGTGGATGCTGAACATGATCCACAGCGACAGGCCAACCAGCAGGACAATCACGATCGCGGCGAAGACAAACGCAATGACGTTGTTACGCTGTGCAGCCGAACGGTCCATGTGCAGGAAGTACACCAGGTGCACCAGCACCTGGATGATCGCGAACGCCAGGACGATCCACAGGGTGATCGACTTCGGCAGCGACGGGTACATCACCAGGCCGAACGGGATCACGGTGAGGATCACCGACAGGATGAAGCCGATGGCGTACGACTTGACGCTGCCGTGACCGGCTTCGTCGTGGGAGTGTGATGCGTTAGCCATTTACAGAGTCCCCATCAGGTAAACAACGGTGAATACGCAGATCCACACAACGTCGAGGAAGTGCCAGAACAGGCTCAGGCAGCTCAGACGCGTCTTGTTGGTCGCCGTCAGGCCGTGCTTGTTGACCTGATACATCATGATCGCCATCCAGATCAGACCGCTGGTCACGTGCAGACCGTGGGTACCGACCAGGGTGAAGAAGCCGGACAGGAAGCCCGAACGGCTAGGGCCGTAGCCCTCGGAGATCAGCATGTGGAACTCGTTGATCTCCATGCCGATGAAGCCGGCACCGAACAGGAAGGTCATGGCCAACCAGCCCAGGACCTGCTTCTTGTTGCCCTTGAAGAAGGCCAGCATGGCGAAGCCGTAGGTGATCGAACTGAACAGCAGCAGAGCGGTTTCGCCCAGTACGTACGGCAGTTCGAAGATGTCGTGGCCCGACGGGCCACCCGCTACGTTGTTTACCAGTACCGCGTACACCGCGAAGATCGACGCAAACAGGATGCAGTCGGTCATCAGGTAGAGCCAGAAACCGTATACGGTCATCTCGCCCGAGTCGTGGTGATGGTCATCATGCCCATGTCCATCGACATGGGTGTGTCCAGCATTGGTCACTAAGTTCGACATGGTTTAAGCCTGTTCCAACGAGGTTTCAACACGGGTGGCAGAAGCTGGGATTTTCCCGGCTGCGACCAGACGCTTGTGCTGCTCGGCTTCGATGCGCTCGATCACGTCGACCGGCACCATATAGCCTTGATCATCACGGGCCGCGTGGATCGCGAAGTAGATCACGGTGCCAGCCAGGCTCGCGATTGCCAGCCACCAGATGTGCCAGATCATCGCGAATCCGAACACGGTCAACAGCGCGCCCATCACCACACCGGTCGCGGTGTTGTTCGGCATGTGGATCGGCTGGTACTTGGCCGGAGCCTGGTACGCAGTGCCGTTTTCCTTGGCCTCGGTGAACGGGTCGATGCAGTCAGCTTTTGGCAGTACGGCAAAGTTGTAGAACGGAGGTGGCGACGAGGTCGACCATTCCAGGGTATGGGCATTCCACGGGTCACCGTGTTCGCACATGTTTTCCGGCAGCTTGCGATCACGCACGCTGACGTACAGCTGGATCAGCTGGCAGGCGATGCCGACCGCGATCATCACCGCACCGAACATGGCCACGTACAGGTACGGGACCCACTCAGGGTTGGTGGTAGCGTTCAGACGACGGGTCATGCCCATGAAACCCAGGACGTAGAGCGGCATGAACGCGACGAAGAAGCCGGTGATCCAGAACCAGAATGCAGCCTTGCCCCAACCTTCGTGCAGCTTGAAGCCGAACGCTTTAGGGAAGTAGAACGCGAAACCTGCGATGTAGCCGAATACCGCGCCGCCGATGATCACGTTGTGGAAGTGCGCGATCACGAACAGGCTGTTGTGCAGGACGAAGTCCGCACCCGGGATGGCCAGCAGTACGCCGGTCATGCCGCCGATGGCGAAGGTCACCATGAAGCCCAGGGTCCACAGCACCTGGCTGGTGAAACGCAGACGGCCCTGGTAAATGGTGAACAGCCAGTTGAATAGCTTCACACCCGTCGGGATCGAAATCAGCATCGTCGCCAGACCGAAGAAGGCGTTGACGCTGGCACCCGAACCCATGGTGAAGAAGTGGTGCAGCCAAACCATGAAGCCCAGTACCGAGATCGCGCCCGAGGCGTAGATCATCGAGTGGTGGCCGAACAGTTTCTTGCCGGTGAACGCCGAGATCACTTCCGAGAAGATGCCGAATGCCGGCAGGATCAGGATGTACACCTCAGGGTGGCCCCAGGCCCAGAACAGGTTGACGTACATCATTGGATTGCCACCAAGTTCATTGGTGAAAATGTGGAAATCCATGTAACGGTCAAGCGTCAGCAGTGCCAGGGTAGCGGTCAGGATCGGGAACGACGCGACGATCAGGACGTTGGCCCAGGTGCAGGTCCAGGTGAAGATCGGCATGTCCATCAGTTTCATGCCAGGGGTACGCATTTTCAGTACGGTCGCGAGGAAGTTGACCCCCGTTAGCGTCGTACCTAACCCGGATAGCTGTAGCGCCCAGATGTAGTAATCCATCCCCACGCCCGGACTGAATTGCAGGCCCGACAGCGGCGGATAGGCAACCCAACCGGTCTTGGCGAATTCGCCGACGCCCAGGGACAGGTTGATCAGCACAACGCCCGACACCAGCAGCCAGAAGCTCAGGGAGTTCAGGAACGGGAACGCAACGTCACGCGCGCCGATCTGCAGCGGCACTGCAAGGTTCATCAGGCCGGTGAAGAATGGCATCGCCATGAAGATGATCATGATCACACCGTGAGCGGTGAAGATCTGGTCATAGTGTTCAGGTGGCAGGTAGCCAGGCGAACCTTCGGTAGCCATGGCCAGCTGGGTACGCATCATGATGGCGTCGGCAAAGCCGCGCAGCAGCATGACCATGGCGACGATGATGTACATCACGCCAATTTTCTTGTGGTCAACCGAAGTCAGCCACTCGGTCCACAGATAGGTCCACTTCTTGAAGTAAGTGATACCCGCGAACAGTGCCAGACCACCCAGCGCGATCATGGCGATGGTCACCATCACGATCGGCTCGTGGAACGGGACCGCTTCCCAACTTAATTTACCAAACATCTTTTACTCCTCTGCCCCGGCAGCTGAATGCGAGTCCATGTCCGTAGCGGCCACTTCTTTTTCTTTCTTCTCGTGCTTGACCTTCGGACCCGGTTTCATGCCTTCGTACTTGTCGACGATGGTCTGGAACAGGTTCGGCGTCACCGACGAATAGAGTTCAACCGGGTTGTTCTGGCTTTGCTTGGCAAGAGCCGCGTATTCAGCCTGTTCAAGCTGTTTAGGTGACTTTTTGACTTCACTGACCCAGGCGTCGAATTCTTCCTGAGTGGTGGAAATTGCCTTGAATTTCATGCCGGTGAAGCCAGCACCGCTGTAGTTGGCGGAGATACCGTCCATTTCAGCGTTGCGATCAGCGATCAGGTGCAACTTGGTCTGCATACCCGCCATCGCGTAGATCTGGCCGCCCAGGCCCGGGATGAAGAACGAGTTCATCACGGCATCGGAGGTGATGCGGAAGTTGATCGGCGTGTGGGCCGGGAACACGATCTTGTTGACCGTGGCAATGCCTTGTTCCGGGTAGATGAACAGCCACTTCCAGTCCAGCGCGACCACTTCGATGGTCACCGGCTTCACGTCGGATTCGATTGGACGGTACGGGTCCAGCTCGTGGGTCGACTTGTAGGTGATGTAACCCAGGGCAATGATGATCAGCACCGGAACAGTCCACACCGCGATTTCAATCTTGGTGGAGTGGTTCCATTTCGGCGTGTAGGTCGCCTTGGTGTTGGAGGCGCGGTATTTCCAGGCGAACAGGAACGTCATGACGATCACCGGAATAACCACCAACAGCATCAGCAGGGTGGCGGTGATGATCAGGTTTCGCTGTTCCAGGCCAACCTGGCCCGTGGGATTGAGCAAGGTCATGTTGCAACCTCCCAGCAACAACGTGCCGAGCAGCGGCACTAAGCCTAGTAGTCTGGGGTACCTGTTTTTACTCATCTCACGACCTCTAAAGCAGCTTGCGCAATGCAGTTGGGTTTTGATCGCCAACACTTCACCCTGCCAAGGGTTGGCATTTTTCTTGGATTGAATAAGGGCTTGCCCGTCCTGCGTTAAACGCGCAGTGACATCAACTCGGCGAGCGCTGGTTTCTTATTCGAATTCGTGGTCAAAGGCCTTGTCACAGACCAATTCCATTTGGTGCGGAAAATTGGAAGGCACCGACACCTGGGGTCGCACGGAGCACTCAAACCGCCCCTCGACCACCCTTCGCTGCTCAGGGATGAGCAGTGCCGGAATTTCAGTGCGGGCGATTGTAGATATGTAACGTTTTATAAACCATGTCTCATCCCGAAATAATTTTTATCGGATACGGCAACAATCATTAAATAAATCCGTAACGATCGCCTATCTTATCGCGATTAATTCTCAACAAGAACCCCAGAAAATGTAGGCCTACTGAGCGCATTTCAGACAGCTTCGACTGCCTCGCGCGATCATCTGACCCGCTAAAGCCCCCTTTTCACAAGGGCTCTGGCCAATTGCCCAAGGCTGTTAAAACTGCCTGCCGCCGGATAAAAATGAGTCTTGTTCAGGCATTACTCCGGTGCGATTTTCTGTATCAATCCATAACCAAATATGGAATTTGAAACCGCCTGCGACACTTTCTCTGTGACAACATGTCGCACATGTGTCGCACCCGAACTTGCGTCACGTCATGGTCTTCCAACGCTGACGCCGGAACGCAAAACGCCCCGGCCTCTTTCGAGGGCCGGGGCGTTGTTTTCAGCTGGGGAGGCCTGATTCAGCGACCCTGATCCAGCTGTTTACGATTGCGCGAAACCAGCAGCGGCACCAGCACCACGATCAGCACGAAGGCCACCAGCGCCCACTGCGCCAACGACAGGCCGAGGATCGGCGGGTAAGGCGTGGAGCAGAAACCGTCGACCTGGAAACCCAGCGGGAAAATCTTCGCCAACGGTAGGTCATCGACAATCGGCTGCAGCACATCGATGCCGCAGCTCACCGCAGGATAGAACTGGGTGTAGACGTGGTGCCCGGCCGTCGCGGCCCCCGCCAGAGCGAAGATCACCACCAGGGTTTCAAAGACGCTGATGCCACGCCGCGAGCTCATGGCGGCCCCGGCAAAGGCACTGATGGCGATCAGCAGCAGCGCATAACGCTGCAGGATGCACAGCGGGCAAGGTGCCTCGCCGAGGACGATCTGCATGTACAACGCCCCGCCGATCAACGCCAGACAGATCAGCCCCAGCAACACCAGATAGCGCCGCTCTCGGCCCAGACGCATGGTTTCCTCGTTCATTGCGGTTTCCTTAGTCATAGATGCAGGTGATGGCCTGGTGTAAATCTCCTGTGAGATGCAAATCCCCTGTAGGAGCGAGCCTGCTCGCGATTAACTCAAAGACGGCGCATTTACTCAGGTATGACGCGTTATCGTTGACGACCATCGCGACGGTGCGACGTTTCGACAGGCTCGCTCCTTCAGGGGGATCTGCGCTCCAGCACCAGGAGATATTTTTCCAGCGACAGGCAATGCCCGCCAGTGTACACGCCGCACGCGGCCATGCAGCACGCGCCGAGGTGTCGGAATTTTCGCTGGCGGTTCAACAGGAGGGAATTAACGGCAGGGGTATTAACAGCGGATTAAAGAAAAGGGGCTGTGGCGCCTTTCGTGCGCCAACAGCCCCTTGCAGACAGCAGCAATGATTACTCCAGCGCAGCCGCCGGGCCGAAGAACTCGTAGCGGCTCTGGCTTTCCGGCACGCCCAGCGCCTTGAGGTGACGCTTGACCGCCGCCATGAAGCCTTTAGGCCCGAGGAAGTAGGCATCGAGGTCGCGTTGTTCTGGCAGCCAGTGCGCCAGTTGCTCCTGACTCAGCAGCCCGACCTTGTGCGCCGCCGGGCTGATGCCGTCGTCTTCGGCATAGCAGTAGAAGCGCTTGAGTTGCGGGTGACGCTCGGCCAGCGCGTCGATCCAGTCGCGGAAGGCATGCACGCCACCGTTGCGCGCGCAGTGGATGAAATGCACCGGCCGCTCAGTGGCCAGCGCCGCCTCGAGCATCGCCAGGGTCGGGGTGATGCCGACACCGCCACTGATCAGCACCAGCGGTTTGTCGCTGGTCGTCAGGGTGAAATCCCCGGCAGGCGGGAACAATTGAATGCTGGCGCCAACCTGGAACTGGTCGTGCAGATAATTCGAGGCGCGACCGCCGGCCTCGCGCTTGACGCTGATGCGGTACTGGCCGTCAGTGCCCAGGGAAGACAGCGAGTAATTGCGGCGGATCTCTTCGCCGTCGAGGATCAGCTGCATGCCGATGTACTGCCCCGGCTCCGCCGCCAGAATCGGCCCCTTGTCTGCTGGTTCGAAGTAGAACGAGGTGATTTCGCTGCTCTCTTCCACCCGTTTGGCCAGCTTGAACTCCCGCGCCCCGCGCCAGCCGCCGACGGCTTCGGCTTTCTGGTCGTAGATCGCCGCCTCGGCGCCGATCAGGATATCCGCCAATTGGCCGTAGGCCGCAGCCCAGGCGCTCATCACTTCCGGCGTGGCGATCTCGTCGCCCAGCACTTCGCTGATGGCGCGCAGCAGGCAGCTGCCGACAATCGGGTAGTGCTCCGGAAGAATTTGCAGCGCAACGTGCTTGTTGATGATCTTCGCCACCAGGTCACCGAGCTGGTCGAGCTGGTCGATGTGCCGGGCATACATCAGCACGCCGTTGGCCAGGGCGCGAGGCTGGTCGCCGCTGGCCTGGTGCGCCTGGTTGAACAGCGGACGTACTTCGGGGTATTCGGAGAGCATCATGCGGTAGAAATGGGTGATCAGGGCTTCGCCACCACTTTCCAGCAAGGGCACGGTGGATTTGACGATGGCACGGTCTTGGGCGCTAAGCATTCGGGTGACTCCTGCACGACGGCTTTTCTAATGAGTTGCCCTTGTCTAATCAGCTTTCGTGCCACGTTTAAAATTGTTATAAATCAATAGCTTAATTTTAAGGTAGTCATATCGACACGCTAGCATTTATAGTCATACAGACTACACGGAGTCATTATGACTGCAAAAGCCTTGCTCACCACCCTGCTGCCCCTGGTCGCTGACCTGTCCCGCGAATTGCCCGAAGGCGAGCGCTATCGACGCCTGCTCGAAGCGATGCGCGCCCTGCTGCCCTGCGACGCTGCCGCCCTGCTGCGCCTTGATGGTGAGTGGCTGGTGCCACTGGCCGTCGACGGCCTGAGCACTGACACCCTGGGCCGGCGCTTCAAGGTCAGCGAGCACCCGCGCTTCGAGGTCCTGCTGAGCAGCCCCGGGCCCACCCGCTTTGCCGCCGACAGCGACCTTCCGGACCCCTACGACGGTCTGGTGGACGGTCTGCACGAGCACCTGGAAGTCCACGACTGCATGGGTTGCCCGCTGTTTATCGATGAGCGTCCCTGGGGCCTGCTGACTCTTGATGCGCTGGACCCGGAACGCTTCGAGCCGATCGAACTGGACGCCCTGCAAGCCTTTGCCAGCCTCGCCGCCGCCACGGTCAACGCCGCCGAACGCATCGAGCGCCTGGCCAACCGGGTCGAGGACGAGCATCAGCGCGCCGAGGTCTATCGCCAGGCCAGCGGCCAGCAGCAGCGCGAAATGATCGGCCAGAGCAAAGCCCACAAACGCCTGGTGGAAGAGATCGAGCTGGTCGGTGGCAGCGACCTGACGGTGTTGATCACCGGCGAAACCGGGGTCGGCAAGGAGTTGGTCGCCCAGGCCATACACGCCGCGTCAAAGCGTGCCGACAAGCCGATCATCAGCCTCAACTGCGCGGCGCTGCCCGACACCCTGGTGGAAAGCGAGCTGTTCGGCCATGTGCGTGGCGCCTTCACCGGCGCCACCAGCGAGCGGCGTGGCAAATTCGAGTTGGCCAATGGTGGCACGCTTTTTCTGGATGAGGTCGGCGAGCTGTCGCTGACGGTCCAGGCCAAGTTGCTGCGGGTGCTGCAGAGCGGTCAATTGCAACGCCTGGGTTCGGACCGCGAGCATCAGGTCGACGTGCGCCTGATCGCCGCCACCAACCGCGACCTCGCTGAAGAAGTGCGCAGTGGCCGTTACCGTGCCGACTTCTACCATCGCCTGAGCGTTTACCCGTTGCGGGTGCCGGCGCTGCGGGACCGGGGCCGCGATGTACTACTGCTAAGCGGTTACTTCCTCGAACAGAACCGCTCACGCATGGGCCTCAACAGCCTGCGCCTGTCCAGCGACGCCCAGGCGGCGCTGCTGGCCTACGATTGGCCGGGCAATGTCCGTGAGCTGGAACACCTGATCGGCCGCAGCGCACTCAAGGCCTTGGGTAATGCCCGCGAACGGCCGAAAATTCTCAGCCTCAGTGCCGCTGACCTGGATCTGCCCCATGACACATTGCCGGCGTCGCCGCTGTCCGAAGCGCCAACCCCGGTGAACACGGTAACCGGCGATTTGCGCCAGGCCACCGAGCACTATCAACGGCAGTTGATCAGTGCCAGCCTGGAGCGCCACCAGCACAACTGGGCCAGCGCCGCCCGCGAACTGGGCCTGGATCGGGCGAATCTGGGGCGCATGGCCAAGCGGTTGGGGTTGAAGTAATACCCGCACATCTCACCTTGCGGATGTATTGGATGTTGTTCACGCCCCTTGTAGGAGCCGGCTTGCCGGCGAAGGCGTCTTTGAGAACGCTAAAAGCTTCGCTGGCAAGCCAGCTCCTACACAAGCCAGCTCCTACACAAGCCAGCTCCTACAGGGGGTGAATGTGCCGCGTTGCAGGCTAAAGCCAGCCCCTCACAGGTCGATAACCTGATACCAGCGTTCCACAGAAGGTTTTTATGTCCACGACCAAAGCCCGCGCAGATTCCCTATCGCTTCTGCTGTTTACCTTGCGCAGTGGCAAGCTGATGGCGATCAACCTGCTGAAAGTCAGCGAAATCATCCCCTGCCCGCCCCTCACCCGGTTGCCGGACTCCCACCCGCACGTCAAAGGCATTGCCACCTTGCGCGGTAACTCGCTGTCGGTGATTGACCTGAGCCGGGCGATTGGCGAGCGTCCGTTGGTGGACCCCGACGGCGGCTGCCTGATCGTCACCGAGGTCAGCCGCTCCAGGCAGGGCCTGCATGTGCAGGCGGTGAGCAAGATCGTGCACTGCCTGACGTCGGACATCCGCCCACCGCCCTACGGCTCCGGCGGCGTGCGTTCGTACATCACCGGCGTGACCTCGGTTGACGGCACCCTGGTGCAAGTCCTCGACATCGAGAAGGTCATCCACGGTATCGCTCCGGCACCGCTGGACAACGCCCCCACCGAACTGAGCATGGAAGAGGCCGAATTGCTCGGCAATGCGCGGATTCTGGTGGTCGATGACAGCCAGGTGGCATTGCAACAATCGGTGCACACCCTGCGCAACCTCGGCCTGGAGTGCCATACCGCACGCAGCGCCCGGGAAGCCATCGACTGTTTGCTGGATCTGCAAGGCACCGCGCAGCAGATCAACCTGATTGTCTCGGACATTGAAATGTCCGAGATGGACGGTTACGCCTTCACCCGCACCCTGCGCGAAACACCGGATTTCGCCCATCTCTACGTGTTGCTGCACACCTCGCTGGACAGCGCGATGAACAGTGAGAAGGCTCGCTTGTCTGGCGCCAATGCGCTGCTGACCAAGTTCTCCTCGCCGGAACTCACTCAGTGCCTGATCACCGCCGCCAAAGCGGTGGCACAACAGGGCGCTTGAGCCATGGGCGAGGCCTGGTGCCTGCTGCTGCGCCGTGATCTGCGCAACGTTCTGCCAAACGCAGAGTGGCCGGCGGGCATCAACCTGAGCACTTATCAACCGGCGCAGGCAGCGGCTGTGCATCTGTTGCTGAAAGCCGGCTACGAAAATGGCGGCGGCAGCGTGCCAGCCCTGGACGAGTGGCGCGAACGCTTCGAGCGCGACGCCGAATACGACCCGCAGTTGTGCTTCATCGCGGCGGACAGCCAGGGCATTGTCGGGGTGATCCAGTGCTGGACCAGCGCCTTCATCCACCATCTGGTGGTGCATCCACGCGCCCAGGGCCGGGGCCTGGGGCGGGCATTGCTGCTACATGGATTGAGTGTGTTCCAACAACGGCGCGAAGGTTATGTCGACCTGAAGGTCATGGAAGACAACCATCGGGCGCGACGGCTGTACGAAAAGGCTGGCATGTATGTGGTCCGCCGAGAATTGCTTGGGGATTGAGGGAGTTCAGCAAAACCGTCGCGAAGTATCCGGCATACTCCGGTACCTCTACTGTTGGAGCCGCCGGTCGACGCTCGAATGCTCGCGAAAAGCGTGAGACCGCCGCGCTCGTTCAGAATGACTGCGTCATCGTTGGCGTTTTTCGCGAGCAAGCTCGCTCCTACAACCCCTTTCCCCCGCGCAGACCTGCCATGAAAACCCACGCCCTGCTCTTCCTCACCCTGACCGCCCTCGCCTCCCAGGCCCAGGCTTCCAGCCCCGATGCCTGGGCCGCCTTCGACAAGGCCGTGCTCGCCAGTTGCACCAAGGCCAGCCAGTTGAACCACGTCAAACCGGTGGGCAACGCCGCGCAGTTCGATGATCGGGTCGGCTACACCGCGCTGCTGCTAGAGGGTAAGTACCCGCAGAAACACATGAAGGGCCAGACCGGCACCGAGTTGTGCCTCTATCACAAGAAAAGCAAAACCGCCTACGTGACTGAGTGGGACTCGGTGCGGGCGACCGGCAAAGGTCAGTGACTGGCGCACTCCTTGCTTCGTGGCCGTCCCCTGCGATGGTTTTCCGTCATCGCTGATACGTGGCCGGCTTTTCCATGAACACAAAGTTTTCCTGCGTAGGTTGCGGCAAGTGCTGCAGTGACCACCATGTACCCCTGACCCTCGCCGAAGCCCGTATGTGGGCGGCGGATGGAGGCGCTGTAATCGTCTTGGTGGAAGGGTTTCTCGGCAATGGCCTGGGGCTGCCGGCCGAGCAGCGCGAGCATGCGCAGCGGCGCTCTGTGGCAGTGCCCAGTGGCGCAGCCAAGGCCTACGTGACCATCACCTTTGCCGCGTTCAACCCTGGACGCTGCCGGAATCTTGACGAGGAAAACCTGTGTCGGATTTATGACCGGCGGCCGCTGGTGTGTCGGATCTATCCGATGGAAATCAATCCGCATATTCCGCTGACGCCGGGGGCCAAGGACTGTCCGCCGGAGTCGTGGGAGCAGGGTCCCGAGCTGATTGTCGGTGGTCAATTGGCTGACCTGGAATTGGCGAGCCTGATCGAACAGTCGCGCCAGGCCGATCGAGATGACATTCGAATCAAGGAAGCGCTCTGCCGGCGCTTGGGAATTCGCACCAGCGCGCTCAAGGGCGATGGCTTTACCGCCTATCTGCCGGACATGACGGCATTTGCCCAGGCGCTGGAACAGGCTCAGGCAGATGCGTCAGTGGAGGCGGTCGAGGAGTGGCAGTTTCATGTGTCGGGCGACAATGTCGCCGAACAGATGCAGGCCGCCGGGGCGTGGTGGACCGTGGAACCACCGCAGACCTATGCGTTTATTTCATTGCGTGCGGCGTGATCCGGCACGACTCAGCGTTTGCCCATCGAACGGCGAGTACCCGGAGGCGCGGCGCCTGGCACTTTGGTATGGCCGTTCTTGGCGCCGTTCTTGTACCACGGCTGGTTGCCCTGCTTGGCTGCGGCCAGTTCGCCCGGTTTGAAGGGAAACTTGAAGGCCGGGATCGCGTTTTTGCTGTCACCGTCGGCGCTGGAGTCGACGCTGTCTGGCAGGTCAGCCTGGTCGTCAGCCGCAGGCGTTTGTGTCGGGGAAGTCATGAATGCTCCGGTGTTGCATTGAGTCGGACCCGAAAGGTGGGCCACGAAAGACCGGCAGTATAGCGGGAAGCGCAGCGGCAAGCTTCTGGCTTGAGACGACAAGTCCTGTCACTCGAAACTGTCGCCGCTGTCAGTTAGCCGTCACGCTGCTGACCGGATCGAAAGCCTATAACAGAGGCATACTGCTCCCAATCCAACCCTCTGGCCCTGGCGACTGACCTGATGCCCACCCACAAACGTTCCCTGCTGCTCGTCGGCGCCCTGATTGTGTTGGTCGCCGCCGGCGCCTGGATCCTGCTGCGCCCGACCTCGAGCAAACTGACGGCGCCGACGGCGATTCCCGTGCGCGTGGTCAGCGTCGCCGAGCGCGATGTGCCGCGTTACGTCAGCGGGATTGGCTCGGTGCTGTCGCTGCACAGCGTGGTCGTACGTCCGCAGATCGACGGCATTCTCACCAAGTTGCTGGTCAAGGAAGGACAATGGGTCAAGGCCGGTGACCTGCTGGCCACTATCGATGACCGCTCGATTCGCGCCAGCCTCGACCAGGCCAAGGCACAACTGGGGGAAAGCCAGGCGCAGTTGCAGGTGGCGTTGGTCAATCTCAAGCGCTACAAGCTGCTCAGCGTCGATGACGGCGTGTCCAAGCAGACCTACGATCAGCAACAGGCGCTGGTCAAGCAGTTGCAAGCCACCTTGCTCGGCAATCAGGCGACCATCGACGCCGCGCAGGTACAGCTTTCCTACACGCAGATTCGTTCACCGGTCAGCGGTCGGGTCGGCATTCGCACCGTGGATGAAGGCAACTTCCTGCGCATGAGTGACACCCAGGGCCTGTTCACCGTGACTCAGATCGACCCCATCGCCGTCGAGTTTTCCCTGCCCCAGCAAATGCTGCCCACCTTGCAAGGGCTGATCGGCGCCACGCCGGCAGCGGCGGTCAACGCCTATCTGGGGGCTGACACCGACGGTCAGACCGGCGACCTGCTGGGTGAAGGCCATCTGACCCTGATCGACAACCAGATCAACGCCAACACCGGGACCATCCGCGCCAAGGCCGAATTCGACAACGCCGGGCAAAAGCTCTGGCCCGGGCAACTGGTGACCATCAAGATCCAGACCGCGTTGAACAAGGATGCGCTGGTGGTGCCGCCGACCGTGGTCCAGCGCGGCCTCGACCAGCACTTCGTCTATCGGGTCAAGGACGGCAAGGTCGAATCGGTACCGGTACAGATGGTCTATCAGAACAGCGACCTGAACATCATCAAGGGCGTGCAAGCCGGTGACGTGCTGGTCAGCGACGGCCAATCGCGGCTCAAACCGGGGGCCAGCGTACAGATTCTCGACGAGCCGACCGAGCTGACCCAAGCCACCGCCACGCAGGCCCAGCCATGAAGGCCCGTGGCGGCATCAGCGCCTGGTGCATCGACCATCCGGTGGCCACGGTGCTGTTGACCTTCGCCCTGGTGCTGCTCGGCCTGATCGCCTTCCCCAAGCTGCCCATCGCGCCGCTGCCGGAAGCCGAATTCCCGACCATCCAGGTCAACGCCCTGCTGCCCGGCGCCAGCCCGGACACCATGGCCTCGTCGGTGGCGACGCCGCTGGAAGTGCAGTTCAGCGCGATTCCCGGCGTGACCCAGATGACCTCCAGCAGCGCTCTGGGCTCGACCAACCTGACCCTGCAATTCACCCTCGACAAAAGCATCGACACCGCCGCCCAGGAAGTCCAGGCGGCGATCAACACCGCGGCCGGCAAGCTGCCCAAGGACATGCCGACCCTGCCGACCTGGCGCAAGGTCAACCCGGCCGACAGCCCGGTGCTGATCCTCAGCGTCAGCTCGCTGCAGATGCCCGGCACGCAATTGAGCGACTACGCCGAAACCCTGCTCGGCCGCCAACTGAGCCAGGTCGACGGTGTCGGCCAGGTCAATATCACCGGCCAACAGCGCCCGGCGATTCGCGTCCAGGCCTCGGCCGACAAACTCGCCGCCATCGGCCTGACCCTGGCCGACATCCGCCTGGCGATCCAGCAGACCAGTCTCAACCTGGCCAAAGGCGCGCTGTATGGCGAGTCGAGCATTTCTACGCTGTCGACCAACGACCAATTGTTCCACCCCGAGGAATACGGCCAGTTGATCGTTTCCTACAAGGACGGTGCGCCAGTCCATCTGCGCGACGTGGCCAAGGTGGTTAACGGTGCGGAAGATGCCTACGTGCAGGCCTGGTCTGGAACCCAGCCCGGGGTCAACCTGGTGATATTCCGCCAGCCGGGGGCGAATATCGTCGAGACCGTCGACCGCATCCAGGCCGCCTTGCCGAGCCTGCAGGCGATGTTGCCGGCGTCGGTCGAGGTCAAGGTGCTGATCGACCGCACCCAGACCATCCGCGCCTCGCTGCATGAGGTGGAGCTGACCCTGCTGATCGCGGTGCTGCTGGTGGTCGCGGTAATGGCACTGTTCCTGCGCCAGCTGTCGGCGACGCTGATTGTCTCCAGCGTGCTGGCGGTGTCGTTGATCGCCAGTTTCGCCCTGATGTACGTGATGGGTTTCAGCCTGAACAACCTGACCCTGGTGGCGATCGTGATTTCCGTCGGCTTCGTGGTCGACGATGCGATTGTCGTCGTGGAAAACATCCACCGCCACCTGGAAGCCGGCGATGGCATGCGCGAAGCGGCGATCAAGGGCGCTGGCGAGATCGGCTTCACGGTGGTATCGATCAGTTTCTCGCTGGTGGCGGCGTTCATCCCGCTGCTGTTCATGGGTGGTGTGGTCGGACGACTGTTCAAGGAATTTGCCCTGACCGCCACCTCGACCATCATGATTTCGGTGGTGGTGTCCCTGACCCTGGCCCCAACCCTGGCCGCGCTGTTCATGCGCGCACCGAAACACCACGCCCACGCCAAGCCGGGCTTTGGCGAGCGCCTGCTGGCCTGGTATGAACACGGCCTGCGCCGCGCCCTGGCGCACCAGAAGCTGATGCTCGGGGTGTTCCTGGTGACCCTGGGGATGGCGGTGGCCGGCTATGTGTTTATCCCCAAGGGTTTCTTCCCGGTGCAGGACACCGGTTTCGTCCTCGGCACCACCGAAGCTGCTGCCGATATCTCCTACGGCGACATGGTGAAAAAACACCTGGCGATGGCGGAAATCGTCGCTGCCGATCCCGCCGTTCAGGCGTTCTCCCACTCGGTCGGCGTCTCGGGCAGCAACCAGACCATCGCCAACGGCCGGTTCTGGATTGCCCTGAAAAAACGCGGCGAGCGCGATGTTTCGGCCAGTGAGTTCATCGACCGCATTCGCCCGCAATTGATGAAAGTCCCGGGCATCGTCCTGTACCTGCGCGCCGGCCAGGACATCAACCTCAGCTCGGGCCCGAGCCGCGCCCAGTACCAGTACGTGCTCAAGAGCAACGACGGCCCGACCCTCAACCTGTGGACCCAGCGCCTGACCGAAAAACTGCGCACTATCCCGGCCTTCCGCGACCTGTCCAATGACTTGCAACTGGGCGGCAGCATCACCCACATCAGCATCGACCGGGCCGCCGCCGCGCGTTTCGGGCTGACCGCCAGCGATGTCGACGAAGCGCTCTACGACGCCTTCGGCCAGCGTCAGGTGAATGAGTTCCAGACCCAGATCAACCAATACAACGTGATCCTCGAACTCGACACCCGCCAGCGCGGCAAGGCCGAAAGCCTGGCCTACTTCTACCTGCGCTCGCCCTTGAGCGGCGAGATGGTGCCGCTGTCGGCGCTGGCGCGTTTCGATGCGCCGACGGTCGGCCCCTTGTCGATTGCCCACGACGGCATGTTCCCGGCCGCCAACCTGTCCTTCAACCTGGCGCCCGGCGTGGCCTTGGGCGATGCGGTGATTCTGCTCAATCAGGCCAAGGCCGAGATCGGCATGCCGACTTCGGTCAACGGCAACTTCCAGGGCGCCGCCCAGGCGTTCCAGAGCTCCTTGGCCAGTCAGCCGTGGCTGATCCTCGCGGCGCTGGTGGCGGTGTACATCATCCTTGGCGTGCTCTACGAGAGCTTTGTACACCCGCTGACGATCATTTCCACACTGCCGTCGGCCGGTCTGGGCGCGCTGATCATGCTCTGGCTGCTGGGCCAGGACTTTTCGATCATGGCCCTGATCGGCCTGGTGCTGCTGATTGGCATCGTCAAGAAGAACGGCATCCTGATGATCGACTTCGCCCTCGATGCTCAACGTAACGGCGGCCTGTCGCCCGAGGAGGCGATCTATAAAGCCTGTATCACCCGTTTCCGGCCGATCATCATGACCACCCTCGCCGCCTTGCTCGGCGCCCTGCCGTTGATGCTCGGCCACGGCACCGGCGCCGAGTTGCGCCAACCGCTGGGTATCGCCGTGGTCGGCGGGCTGCTGGTCAGCCAGGCGCTGACGCTGTTCACCACGCCGGTCATATACTTGTGGCTCGAGCGGCTATTCCATCGGCCCACGCCAGCGCCCGCGCTGGCGACCACACACTGAGGCGGGTCATGCGCGTCCTGATTGTCGAAGACGAAGAAAAAACCGCGGATTACCTGTATCGCGGCCTGACCGAACAAGGCTACACCGTCGACGTCGCGCCCGACGGCATCGAGGGCCTGCACCTGGCCCTGGAAGGCGACTACGCAGTGATCGTCCTCGACGTCATGCTGCCCGGCCTCGACGGTTTTGGCGTACTTCGGGCACTGCGCGCGCGCAAGCAGACGCCAGTGATCATGCTCACCGCCCGCGAACGGGTCGAAGACCGCATCCGCGGTTTGCGCGACGGCGCCGACGACTACCTCGGCAAGCCGTTTTCGTTCCTCGAATTGGTGGCCCGCCTGCAAGCCCTGACCCGGCGCAGCGGCGGCCACGAACCGGTGCAGGTCAGCGTCGCCGACCTGTGGATTGACCTGATCAGCCGCAAGGCCACCCGCGCCGGCACACGCCTGGACCTGACCGCCAAGGAGTTCTCGCTGCTCAGCGTGTTGGCCCGGCGCCAGGGCGAGATCCTCTCGAAAACCTCGATTGCGGAGATGGTCTGGGACATCAATTTCGATAGCGATGCCAACGTCGTCGAAGTGGCGATCAAGCGCCTGCGGGCGAAGATCGACGGCCCGTTCGAAGAGAAACTGCTGCACACCATCCGTGGCATGGGCTACGTGCTGGAGAGCCGCCGTGCCCCGTAACTCCATCGCCCTGCGCCTGAGCGCGATGTTCAGCCTGGTGGCGGCGCTGGTGTTCCTGCTGATCGGCTGGGCCTTGTATCAACAGGTCGACAAGGGCCTGGGCCTGCTGCCGGAAGCTGAACTGGACGCGCGCTACAGCGTGCTCGAATCCACGGTCGGGCGCTTCGGTACACCGGAACATTGGGTGAAGATCAACAACAAGCTCAAGCTGCTGGGCGAAGAAGACAAACGCATCCGTTTCTGGATCATCAGTGGCGACCGCCAATACGAATACGGCACCATCACCCCGCAGATCCGCGCTTTTGCCGAAGGCCCGCTGGGCATGCGCGACATGCAGTTGCCGCAGCAGCCCTACCCGCTCAAGGTGCTGGTCAGCCAATTTCCGGCCAAGGATCAGCGCCCGCCCCTGCGCTTCATGATCGGCATCGACACCCAGACGGTTTACGAAACCCAGCACCACTTGCTGATCGCCTTGATCGGCCTGGCGATCGTCGGCGTGTTGCTGTCGTGCGCGTTGAGTTACTGGGTCGCGCGCATTGGCCTCAAGCCGCTGATCAAGTTGTCCCATGAGGCGCAACGCCTGGCGCCGCCGCTGTTGTCGGCGCGCCTGCAGTTGTCGCCCCTGCCACCGGAACTCGATCAGTTCGTCACCTCGTTCAACTCGACCCTGGAACGGGTCGAGCAAGCCTACACGCGCCTCGAGTCATTCAACGCCGACGTCGCCCATGAACTGCGCTCGCCGCTGACCAACCTGATCGGCCAGACCCAGGTGGCCCTGACCCGTGGACGTTCGGCCGAACACTACTTCGAAGTGCTGCAATCGAACCTGGAAGAGTTGGAACGCCTGCGTTCGATCATCAACGACATGCTGTTCCTCGCCAGCGCCGACCAGGGCAGCAAGGCCACCAAACTCACCGCCACCTCGCTGGCTGACGAAGTGGCGACCACCCTCGATTACCTGGATTTCATCCTCGAAGATGCCCAGGTCCGCGTGCAGGTCAGCGGCGATGCCCAGGTGCAGATCGAGATCGCCCACCTGCGCCGGGCCTTGATCAACTTGCTCAATAACGCGGTGCAGCACACCGCGCCCGGGCAGGTGATCGAGGTGCATATCGCCACTGAAGAACACCAGGTGCGCCTCGGCGTGGCCAACCCGGGCGAGCCGATCGCCGGTGAGCATCTGGGCCGGCTGTTCGAGCGCTTCTATCGAGTTGACGCCTCGCGCAGCAACAGCGGCGCCAACCATGGCCTCGGCCTGGCCATCGTCAAGGCAATTGCGTTGATGCACGGCGGCGATGTGTTTGTGCGCAGCGATGATGGGGTCAACACCTTCGGCATTTGTTTGCCGGTCTGACTGTTGCTTCTGGCGCAATAGTCCTTTCTGTAAATCGCTCTGTTTCCGTTTGCCCAAGCGCCTTATCTTTGCCCGCACCAAACAGCACTTGCCAAGCAAGAAGGTTTTAAAGATGTCCAATAGTATGGGTATTGCCAGCGCTTTCGTTTTGTCGTCCCTGTTCCTCTCGCCTTTGGCCATGGCCGAAGAGTCGCCAGCCTTTGTCGCGCAAAATGCCGCGCGCGCTGCCGCCTTCGACCAGGCCCAGGCCGAACTGACCGCCAAGGCCCAAAACCCTGAGCACACCCCGCAAGCATCGACTATCAAGGCTCAACCACAGGTTGAAAAAGATAGCTGATCCGCACTATGTAACTGTTTCCCTCGACACTTTTCCCGGCTCTTTCCCAGGTTGAGTTGTCTTAAAAGCCGCTGCTATCAGCGGCTTTTTTTTGTTATGTTTTTACAACTGGAAACTTCGTTACTGCCTATAAGAAACACTGGACTTCAAACAATGGCCCTGTTGGCTATTGATTCAAGGAGCTGTATCCCTCGTGAGCATCACCGTTAGTCGCCGTACCCTGTTCGTTGCAATCGCCGCAACGATCGCCACCGCCAGCCAGGCCGCAGAAGATTCCAGCCCAACAGGCTTCGTTGAAGGCTCAAGCCTCGACCTCAACGCCCGCAACTACTACATGAATCGAAATCGTCTGCAGCACAGCGACGACAACATCGAGTGGGGCCAGGGCTTGCTCGGCATTTTCCAGTCAGGCTACAGCCAGGGCAGCGTCGGCTTTGGGGTTGATGCCCATGCCATGCTCGGCTTGAAACTCGATGGCGGTGGCGGCACCGACAACTCGAGCATACTTCCGGTCGGCGATGGCAACGGCAAGGCGCCGTCTTCATTTTCCACCGCTGGCGCGACCCTGAAGGTGCGCGCCTTGGACACCGAGCTCAAGGCCGGCGATCTGTTTCTCAACAACCCGGTGATCGCCGGCGGCATGAGCCGCATGCTGCCGCAGACCTTCCGCGGCGTCAGCCTGAGCAACCACAGCTTCGATGGCTGGCTGCTCGAGGGCGGCCAGGCGAGCTTCACCAAGCCTTACAACCAGAGCGGCCATCAACGGATTGGCAGCGGCTACGGCGCTTTGCCCGATGGCGAGGAAAGCCAGCACCTGAGTTGGGTCGGGACTGCCTGGAGCGGTGTCTCTGGATTGAGCAGCAGCCTGTACGCCTCCCAACTGAAGGACGTCTGGAACCAGTACTACTACGACCTCGACTATACCCACGAGCTAAACGAGCTGGTCAGCCTCAACCCGGGCCTGCACTACTACCACACCCAGGACAGCGGCGATGCCCTGCTCGGCGCCATCGACAACAACACCTACAGCTTGCACTTCACGGTCGGGATCGGCAGTCACAGCGTCACCGCGGCGTATCAGCGGGTGAACGGCAACACACCGTTCGACTACATCGCCCAGGGCGACAGCGTCTACCTCGACAACTCGCAGCAGTACTCGGACTTCAACGGCCCCAACGAGCGCTCATGGAAACTCAAATACGCCTATGACTTCGCCGGTGCCGGCCTGCCGGGACTGACCTCGGCGCTGTCGTACTCGCGCGGCACGCTGAACCTGAGCAAGGTCGATCCGAATAGCCCCGGCTACGCCAGTTGGTACAACGCAGACGGCAAGCACGCCAAACACTGGGAGCGCGACCTCGACCTGCAGTATGTGGTGCAAGGTGGCAAGGCGAAGGACCTGGCGCTGCGCCTGCAATGGGCGACCCATCGCGGCGGCAATGGGTATGGGTCGCTGGACAGTGATACGGACGAATATCGGCTGATCGTCGACTATCCGCTGAATGTTTTCTAGGTAAGCAGTAGCGGCTTGATGCAGGCAAATGAAATACTTTGTAGGAGCGAGCTTGCTCGCGAAGAACTTAAGCGCGCCGCGTTGACTCAGGATGCACGCGTCATCGTTCACGATCTTCGCGAGCAAGCTCGCTCCTACACAAATAATTTGTCAGAGCACCCGCCGTATGCACCTTCCCCTGACGGGCAACACCCGGCGCCCGGAATTCATGCTGATTCTCGGCAGCTCGCTGACAGTCATCGCGATCATCGCCATCGTCACCTTCCTGCTCATCCGCGAGCACGCCAACGCTTTGCAGGCCGCGACCCGCAGTGCGAACAACATCGTGCAGTTGATCGACGCCGATGTGCTGCGCAACGTCGAACTCTATGACCTGTCGCTGCAAGGCCTGATTGCCGCCTCCCAGCGCAAGGACCTGCAACAGGTGTCGCCGCAGGTGCGCCATCTGGTGCTGTTCGATCGTTCCAGCGCCGCACGCTTCAAGGGCGACCTGTTGTTGCTGGACAAGTACGGCAACGTCACGGCCGACTCCTCATTGATAGAGCCCAAGCCGGGCAATTTTGCCGACCGCGACTACTTCCTCGCCCACGCCTTCAACCACGACACCGGGATGTTCATCAGCCGCCCGTTCAAGCCCCGTTGCGACTGCCCTGACAACGACCAGTGGCAGATCAGCTTCAGCCGCCGCATCTCCTCCACCAACGGTGAGTTTCTCGGCGTCGCCGTGGCGTCGATGCGCCTCGAGTACTTCAACGAGCTGTTCAACGGCCTGGACATCGGCAACGACAGCACCCTCAACGTGCTCGACAAGGACGGCATCCTGCTCGCGCAAAAGCCCATGCTGCTCAACAACAGCATCGGCCAGAGCTTCGGCGCCCGGCCCAACGTGATTCGCATCATGCGCGAGGGCAGCGGCAGCTTCACCAGCGTCTCGAGCATGGACCAGCGTGATCGGCTGTACACCTTCTCCCGCGTCGGCAACTTGCCGCTGACGGTCAGCGTGGCGCTGTCGGTGGATGAAATCTTCGCCACCTGGCGACGCACCGCCTACGTCATCAGCGGCGCCACCGGGGTGCTGTGCATCGGCCTGCTGTGGCTGACCCTGCTGCTGTGCCGCGAACTGCGCCTGCGCCATCACGCCGAGCAGGAACTGGCACAACAGGCGGCGATCGATTCGCTGACGGGTGTCGCCAACCGCCGCACCCTGGATGCAGTGCTGAGCCGCGAATGGTCTCGCGCCCAGCGCTCAGGCAAGCCGCTGTCGATGCTGATGATCGACGCCGACCACTTCAAGGCCTTCAATGATCGCCACGGCCATCAGGGCGGTGACGATGCCCTGCGCGTGTTGGCCCGGGTCATCACTGAAAACATTCGCCGCCCTGGCGATCTGGCGGCCCGTTACGGCGGAGAGGAGTTCGCCGTGGTGCTGCCGGAAACCGACAACGCCGGGGCGCTGCGGATTGCCGAGAACATTCGCGCGGCGGTCGAGCGGATGCCGCCGTTTGCCGATGACGAAGCGCCGATGACCGTGAGCATTGGCCTGGCTACCTCCAGCGGACAAGTGAACGAGAATCTGGAGAACCTGATGTTCAGGGCGGACAAGGCGTTGTATCAGGCCAAGGGCGAGGGGCGTAATCGGGTGGTGGGTGCGTTGGGGTAGATTTTTGTTTTGTCCGGGATTGCTCGTTATCGTTGACGTTTTTCGCGAGCAAGCTCGCTCCTACAAGGGGATGGGAGAAAGTTCAGGAATAAAAAAAGGCCACCCGAAGGCAGCCTTTAAAAAACTAGAGAGGTTTTTTACTTACACTGCCGCAACCGGGCGCATGTAAGAGATAGGAGCAGTGCTGGCGTCTTCAAAAGTCACGACTTCCCAAGCGTCTGTCTGCTCAATCAACTTGCGCAGCAGCTGGTTGTTCAGTGCATGGCCGGACTTGAAGCCCTTGAACTCACCAATCAGGCTATTGCCCAGCAGGTAGAGGTCGCCAATTGCATCGAGAATCTTGTGCTTCACGAATTCGTCTTCATAGCGAAGGCCGTCTTCGTTCAGTACACCATCGGCGTCAACCACAATGGCGTTTTCAACGCTGCCGCCGAGTGCGAGGTTGTGCTTGCGCAGGTACTCGATATCACTCATGAAACCAAAGGTACGGGCGCGGCTGACTTCTTTTACGAACGAAGTGCTGGAAAAATCCACGCTGGCGCTTTGGGTGCGGTCGCGAAACACCGGGTGATCGAAATCGATCTCGAAGCTCACCTTGAAGCCTTCGAAAGGGACGAAAGTGGCGCGCTTGTCGCCGTCTTCCACTGTCACTTCACGCAGGATGCGGATGAACTTCTTGGCAGCGTCCTGTTCTTCCAGGCCTGCCGATTGAATCAGAAATACGAAAGGTCCAGCGCTACCATCCATGATTGGCACTTCGGACGCGGAGAGCTCGACGTAGGCGTTATCGATGCCCAGGCCAGCCATGGCCGAGAGCAAGTGCTCAACCGTGTCCACTTTCACGTCGCCATTGACCAGCGTCGTCGACATGGTTGTCTCGCCGACGTTGGCCGCACGCGCCGGGATCTCGACCACAGGATCGAGGTCGGCACGGCGAAAGACGATTCCGGTGTCGATCGGTGCAGGCTTGAGGGTCAGGTATACCTTCTCCCCGGAGTGCAGACCTACACCTGTGGCACGGATAATATTTTTCAGTGTGCGTTGTTTAATCATGGCTTGGGCCGCTTCAGCGCAAATTGCGAACTGGTATCAACAAAGGCTGGCGATGATAGCAGACCACGCCTTTGCTGAACACCAATCACCTTCATAGCCCTGATACATTTCATCAATCGGCCTGACGACGCAGGAATGCCGGGATGTCCAGGTAGTCCAGATCATCTTGCGGATTCAGCTTCGCCGCCGCGGCTGCGCCGGCCTGGGCCTGGTTGCGCATCACGGTTGGACGATCGAGGTCGCGGTAGTTCACCGACGGCAGTTCCTGACGTGCGGCAGCGGCAACAGGAGCCGGGGCGCTGGTCATGGAAGTGTGAACGGTATTGTCGATAACCTTGACCGGCTTCTCGATTTTCGCGCCCAGACCGGTAGCCACCACGGTCACGTGCAGCTCGTCGCGCATGTCCGGATCGATAACGGTACCGACCTTGACCATGGCGTGCTCGGAAGCGAAGGCTTCGATGATGCTACCCACGTCGGAGTACTCACCCAGGGACAGGTCAGGACCGGCGGTGATGTTCACCAGGATGCCACGCGCGCCTTGCAGGTTGACGTCTTCGAGCAGCGGGTTGCGGATGGCTGCTTCGGTCGCTTCACGTGCACGGTTAGGACCGCTGGCGCAGCCAGTGCCCATCATCGCCATGCCCATTTCGCTCATCACGGTACGCACGTCGGCAAAGTCGACGTTGATCATGCCCGGACGCTTGATGATGTCGGAGATACCACGAACGGCACCGGCCAGCACGTCGTCGGCCTTGGCGAAAGCCGACAGCAGGCTGGCGTCTTTACCGAGGATGGTCAGCAGTTTTTCGTTAGGGATGGTGATCAACGAGTCGACGCTTTCCGACAGCAGGCGGATGCCTTCGTCGGCCAGTTGCATGCGCTTGCGACCTTCGAACGGGAACGGACGGGTCACCACCGCAACGGTGAGGATTCCCATTTCCTTGGCCACTTCGGCAATGATTGGCGCCGCACCGGTACCGGTACCGCCGCCCATGCCAGTGGTGATGAATACCATGTTGGTGCCGGCCAGCACTTCAGCGATGCGCTCGCGGTCTTCCAGGGCAGCCTGACGGCCAACCTCCGGATTCGCGCCGGCACCCAGGCCTTTGGTCACGCCGGTACCCAGTTGCAGGATGGTCCGCGCGCTGATGCTTTTCAGCGCCTGGGCATCAGTGTTGGCGCAGATGAACTCAACGCCTTCAATGTTGCTCTTGACCATGTGGTTGACGGCGTTGCCGCCGCCTCCGCCAACACCGATGACTTTAATGACCGGGCTTGCGGGGATGTTGTCTACGAGTTCGAACATTTTCCCTCTCCTTCAATTCTCTAGTTTTTTTCGCCTACTGCTGTACTGCGTATTGCTGCTTGCTCTGTCTTGCAGCTTCAAGCTGGAAGCTTGCCGCTGCTTCTTTAGAAGTTGCCCTGGACCCAGCTCTTGATGCGATCGATCAACGGGCTCTTGGCTTCCTCGTTGCTGTAGCTATCGCGGTTGCTGCTGATCCCCGAGAAGGAAATGCCATCGGACTGCTTCTGCAGGCCGTACATCAGCAAACCCACGCCGGTGGAATAAATCGGGTTGCGTACGACATCGTCCAGGCCCTTGACGCCATGGGGCACGCCCAGGCGAACCGGCATGTGAAAAATCTCTTCGGCCAGTTCGGTCGCGCCTTCCATCTTCGCGGTACCGCCGGTCAGCACGATGCCAGCCGGGATCAGGTCTTCGTAGCCGCTGCGACGCAGCTCGGCCTGGATCAGGGTGAAGAGCTCGTCGTAACGTGGCTCGACCACTTCGGCCAGGGCCTGGCGCGACAGTTCGCGCGGCGGACGGTCGCCGACGCTTGGCACCTTGATGGTTTCACCGGCACCGGCCAGTTTGGCCAGGGCGCAGGCATAACGAATCTTGATTTCTTCGGCGTACTGGGTCGGCGTGCGCAAGGCCATGGCGATGTCGTTGGTCACCTGGTCGCCGGCAATCGGGATCACTGCGGTGTGACGGATCGCCCCTTCGGTGAAGATCGCGATGTCGGTGGTACCGCCGCCGATGTCCACCAGGCACACGCCCAGCTCTTTCTCGTCGTCGGTCAGCACCGAGTAGGCCGAGGCCAGTTGCTCGAGGATGATGTCGTCGATTTCCAGGCCGCAGCGACGCACGCACTTTTCGATGTTCTGTGCGGCGTTGACCGCGCAGGTGACCACGTGGACCTTGGCTTCCAGGCGCACGCCGGACATGCCCAGCGGCTCACGCACGCCTTCCTGGTTGTCGATCACGTAGTCCTGCGGCAGGGTGTGCAGGACGCGCTGGTCGGCCGGGATCGCCACGGCCTGCGCAGCGTCGAGAACGCGCTCAAGGTCGGCGGAGCTGACTTCGCGATCACGAATCGCCACGATGCCGTGGGAGTTCAGGCTGCGAATGTGGTTGCCGGCAACGCCGACAAATGCCGAGTGAATCCGGCAACCGGCCATCAGTTGCGCTTCTTCGATGGCGCGCTGGATCGACTGCACGGTGGATTCGATGTTGACCACCACGCCCTTCTTCAGGCCGCGGGAAGGATGGGTACCGATCCCGACGATTTCCAGCTGGCCATCGGCCGCGACCTCGCCTACCAGTGCCACCACCTTGGAGGTACCGATATCCAGACCGACGATCATTTTGCCGCTTTGCACGTTTGCCATGGTCCTGCCTCTTCTCAATTCTTCGCGACGGCGGGTTGGGCCGTCGTGGGCGCTACAGGTTCCCGCCAGCCGACGGCGAGGCCGTTGGCATAACGCAGGTCGATGCGCGCAATGTTCGTAATCTGTTCTTTAAGCGTCTTGTCGTAGATGGCAAAGAAGCGGCGCATCTTTTCCACCAGGTTGCCGCGGCCCAACAACAACTCGATCCCCGGTCCCGCACTGCCGGCACCTGTGGTCAGGAACCAGCTGCCACGTTCACGCAACTCCAGCCGGGCGATGGAGAAGCCCAACGGCCGAAGCATCTGGCTCAACACCTGATACTGCTGCATCACTTGCTGCTGGGCCCGCTGTGGACCGAACAGCTGTGGCAAATGTTCGTAGTTGGCCAGCTCACGCGGGGTGAAGGCCTGGCCCTGGTTGTTCAGCAATGCCTCGTCACCCCAACGGGCCACCGGCAGTTGTTCTTCCAGGCGAATCACCACCTGGTCCGGCCAGACCCGACGCACTTCGGCGTGGGCGATCCAGGGCATGGTTTCCAGCTCGGTGCGCATGCTCGCCAGGTCGATGGTGAAGAAGCTCGCCGCGACGAAAGGCGCGATCCGCTGCTGTACCGCTTGCTGGCTGATGTAGCTCAGGTCGCCCTGCACATTGATCTTGGTGATCGGCCGGTCGGCATACGGCATCAGGCGCTGCGCACCTTCATAGGTACCGAAACCCAGCGCCACCAGCAGCACCGGCCAGAACAAAGCCTTGAGAAAGCCGAAGTTGGCTTTGGGCAGGCGCACCGACAACGGCTCTTTAGCCACCATTCGACTGGCACCCCGTGGCACCGGCTTGCGGCCGGGTACGGGGGTTGGATGACGAAGCTGGGCGCCTTGCATGGACTTAACCTCGCGACTCAATGCTGGCTGCGAGGATTGCCAACACCAACTGTTGGAAATCCAGGCCAGCCGCCCGTGCCGCCATCGGCACCAGGCTGTGATCGGTCATGCCCGGTGCGGTGTTGACCTCGAGAAACCAGAACTGCCCTTCGGCGTCCTGCATCACGTCAGCCCGTCCCCAACCGGCGATACCCAGCGTCTCACAGGCCTTGGCCGTGAGATCCATGAGTTCTTGTTCCTTGGCACTGTCGAGGCCGCACGGAATCCGATACTGGGTATCGGACGCGATGTACTTGGCGTCGTAGTCGTAGAAAGTGTGTGGCGTGCCCAGGGCGATCGGCGGCAATACCTGGCCACGCAGCATGGCAATGGTGAACTCCGGACCTTGGATCCATTGTTCAACCAGGACTTGCGAATCGTAGGTGCTGGCCGCTTTCCAGGCGTCGGTCAATTCAGACGCTGATGTCACTTTGGCCATACCGATACTTGAACCTTCATGCGCCGGTTTGACGATCAAAGGGAAGCCCAGTTCCGTCGCTGCCAAAATACAATCGGCTTCGCTGCTCAATACCGCATGGCGGGGCGTCGGAATACCCACGGTGTGCCACACCTGCTTGGTGCGCAGTTTGTCCATGGCCAGCGCCGAGGCGAGGATGCCGCTGCCGGTGTAGGGAATACCGGCGACTTCCAGCAGACCCTGCATGCTGCCGTCTTCACCGCCACGACCGTGGAGAATGATGAACGCGCGGTCGATCTTTTCGCTGAGCAGGCGCTGCAGCAAGTCATCGCCAACATCGATACCGAAGGCGTCCACGCCTGCACTTTGCAGGGCTTCGAGCACGGCGTTGCCGGATTTCAGCGACACTTCGCGCTCGGCGCTCTTGCCACCGAACAGCACGGCGACGCGGCCGAAGTCTTTCGGGGCGATGGTCGAGGACAGGTTGGCGTAGTCAGCAGTCATTTCAGCTTCCCTTCACTGGGCGCGACAACGGCGCCCGCGAACAACGGACTTTTCAAGAGTTTGGGGGCAAGGCCACCGATATCGCCGGCGCCCTGGCACAGCAGAATGTCACCGGCACGCAGCAGCGGCTTGACCAGTGGCGCGAGGTCGACACCGCGCTCGATGTAGATCGGGTCGAGTTGGCCACGCTGGCGAATGCTGTTGCACAACTTGCGGCTGTCGGCGCCCGGGATCGGTTCTTCGCCGGCCGGATAGACTTCCATCAGCAGCAGCACGTTGGCATCGGCCAGCACATTGACGAAATCGTCGTACAGGTCGCGCGTACGGCTGTAGCGGTGTGGCTGGTAGACCATCACCAGGCGGCGCTCCGGCCAGCCACCGCGTACGGCCTTGATCACCGCAGCGACTTCGGTCGGGTGGTGACCGTAGTCATCCACCAGCATCACGTGGCCGTTATCGACCGGCAGTTCACCGTAGACCTGGAAGCGTCGGCCCACGCCCTGGAAGCCCGACAGGCCCTGGACGATGGCTTCGTCGCTGACACCTTCGTCGGTGGCGATGCAGATGGTCGCCAGCGAGTTCAGCACGTTGTGGTTGCCTGGCATGTTGACCGACACGTCCAGCGGCTCGCGGTCAGGACGCAGCACGGTGAAGAAGGTCTGCATGCCGGTCTGGCGCACATTGATTGCGCGCACGTCGGCGTCTTCGCTGAAGCCGTAGGTGACGGTCGGACGCTTGACCTGCGGGAGGATTTCGCGAACCACCGGGTCGTCCAGGCACACCACGGCCAGGCCGTAGAACGGCAGGTTGTGGAGGAACTCGACGAAGGTTTTCTTCAGTTTGTTGAAGTCACCGTCGTAGGTCGCCATGTGGTCGGCGTCGATGTTGGTGACCACGGCCACCAACGGCTGCAGGTGCAGGAAGCTGGCGTCGCTCTCATCGGCTTCGGCGATCAGGTAGCGGCTGGTGCCCAGTTGTGCATTGGTGCCGGCTGCATTCAGGCGGCCACCGATGACGAAGGTCGGGTCCAGGCCACCGGCGGCGAACACCGAGGCAATCAGGCTGGTGGTGGTGGTCTTGCCGTGGGTACCGGCGACGGCAATGCCGTGGCGGTAGCGCATCAGTTCGGCGAGCATCTCGGCACGCGGGACCACCGGAATCCGGCGTTCCAGGGCAGTTGCCACTTCCGGGTTGGAGGTGTTCACGGCACTCGAGACCACCAGCACATCGGCGGTCGCGGCGTTCTCGGCGCGGTGGCCAAGGAAAATCTGTGCGCCAAAGGATTCCAGGCGCTCGGTCACCGGGGAGGCCTTGAGGTCGGAGCCCGACACTTCATAACCCAGGTTGAGCAACACTTCGGCAATCCCGCACATGCCCACGCCGCCGATGCCGACGAAGTGGATTCGACGGATGCGGCGCATTTCCGGCTGCGGCATGGCTTTCTGATTCTCAACCATGCACCACCTCCAGGCAGATATCGACCACGTTGCGGGTGGCATCAGGTTTGGCCAGGCGACGAGCGGCGCCGGCCATGTCGTTGAGTCGTTGTGGTTGCATCAGCACCTCTGTCAGGCGCGCGGCAAGATCCGCGGCGCCAGTCGTTCTTTGCGGCATCAGGAAGGCAGCGCCTTCACGGGCCAAATAATCGGCGTTGCGGGTCTGGTGATCGTCGATCGCGTGGGGCAATGGCACCAGCATCGAGGGCAGACCGGCGGCAGCCAGCTCGCTGACGGTCAGCGCACCCGCGCGGCAGACCACCAGGTCGGCCCAGCCATAGGCTTGGGCCATGTCTTTGATGAACGGCTGCACCTGCGCCTCGACGCCAGCAGCGCGATAGCGCTCGGCAGTCACTTCATCGTGATTCTTGCCAGCCTGGTGAAACACCTCCGGACGCAGGTCCACAGGCACCTGCGACAGGGCTTCGGGCAGCAACTTGTTCAAGGGTTCTGCGCCCAGGCTCCCGCCGAGGATCAGCAAACGCGCCTTGCGTCCGGCCAGCGCCGGGCGCGGTGTTTCGAGGAACAGTTCGGTGCGCACCGGGTTGCCGGTGGTGCGCCGGCTATCGCGGGCAGCGAAGGTATCCGGGAAAGCTTCGCAGACTCGGGCGGCCAACGGCACCAGCAACCGATTGGCGGTACCGGCCACGGCATTCTGTTCGTGGACGATTACCGGCACACCAGCAAGCCGGGCCGCAACACCGCCAGGGCCGGTGACATAGCCACCGAAACCGAGAACGCAGACCGGCTTCAGCTGCGCAATGATCTTGCGCGCCTGCATCACGGCCTTGAGCAACACAAACGGTGCCTTGAGCAGCGACAGCTTGCTCTTGCCGCGCAGGCCGCTGACGTTGATCAGGTGCAAGGGCAGGCCGGCATTCGGCACCAGCTCGTTTTCGATGCCACGGGGCGTGCCGAGCCAGTGCACGGTATAACCGCGCGCCTGGAACTCGCGTGCGCAGGCCAACGCCGGGAACACGTGGCCACCGGTGCCGCCCGCCATGATCAGCACGTTAGCGCCCATGGGTTGGCTCCTCGGCAAAATCACTCTCCTTGAATTCCATTTCCTCGCTGCCCAGGTGGGTCCGACTCTCCCACTCGATGCGCAGCAACAGGCCCAGGCAGGCACAGCAGATCACCAGCGAGCTGCCGCCGTAGCTGAGGAACGGCAGGGTCAGACCCTTGGTCGGCAGCAGGCCGACATTCACCCCGATGTTGATCAGGAATTGACCAATCCACAGGAAGGACAGGCCGTAGGCGATATAGGCTGCAAAATACTGTTTGGCGCGTTCGGCCCAGAAGCCGATGTACATGCCGCGAATACAGACGAAGGTGAACAGCGCCACGGTGCACAGCGATCCGATCGCCCCCAGCTCTTCGGCCAATACCGAGAACACGAAGTCGGTGTGGGCTTCCGGCAGATAGAACTGCTTTTGCACGCTGTTACCCAGGCCAACCCCAAACCATTCGCCACGACCAAAGGCGATCAACGCCTGCGACAGCTGGTAACCGGCGCCGAATTGATCAGCCCACGGGTCGGCAAAGTTGGTCAGACGCGCCATCCGGTAAGGCTGCACCTGGATCAGCAACACCACCGCCGCCACCGCCAGCACCACCATCAACGAGAAGCGGAACAGCCCGACCCCGCCGAGAAACAGCATGGCCGCCGCCGCGCCCATCATGACCACCGTGGCGCCGAAGTCCGGCTCCATCAGCAGCAGGCCGGCCATCGGCAGCAGCACGATGAACGGCTTGAAGAAACCCATCCAGCTCTCGCGCACTTCTTTCTGGCGCCGCACCAGATAACCGGCGAGGTAGATCACCACGAACACCTTGGCGATTTCCGAAGGCTGGACGTTGAAGAAGCTGAAGCCGATCCAGCGCATCGAACCGTTCACTTCACGGCCGATCCCCGGAATGATCACCATCACCAGCAAGCCGAACGCGCCGATCAGCATCAGCCAGCCGAGACGCTGCCAGGTGGCAATCGGGATCATCATGGTGACCACGCAAGCACCCAGCCCCAGCACCACGTAGATCAGGTGGCGAATCATGTAATAGAGGGCGCTGCCCGACTGCACCGCAGCCACTTCGGTGGACGCCGAGGCGATCATCACCAGCCCGAGGCCGATCAGTGCCAGGCAACCGGCGAGCATCGGGAAGTCGAGGTCGATTCCGCGTCCGGTGATGATCGGCGAAGGATAAGGCTTGATGATGTCGCGCAGACTCATGCCAAGCCCTCCACGGCCCGGGCGAACAAGTGCCCACGCTCTTCGTAGTTCTTGAACATGTCGAAACTGGCACAGGCCGGTGACAACAGCACCGCATCACCCGGCTGGGCCAGGGCGCGGCATTGCGCGACCGCCTCGTCCAGCGAGTTGACGCGAATCAGCGGCACGCCGTCGCCGATGGCTTCGCCGATCAGCTCGCGATCGCGGCCCATCAGCACCACGGCGCGGCAGTGGGCCAGGACCGGGTCACGCAGGTCCTTGAACTCGGCGCCCTTGCCATCGCCACCAGCGATCAGCACCAGTTTGCCGGCGATGTCCGCGCCCAGGCCTTCGATGGCCGCCAGAGCGGCGCCGACGTTAGTCGCCTTGGAGTCGTTGTAGTAGCTGACGCCATCGAGATCACGTACCCACTGGCAGCGATGCTCGAGACCGGCGAAGCTGCGCAGGGCCGTCAACATCGCATCGAACGGCAGACCGACTGCATGGCCGAGCGCCAGTGCCGCCAGGGCGTTGGACTGGTTGTGCGCACCACGGATTTTCAGTTCACGCACCGGCATCAGGTTCTGGAATTCGAACGCCAGGTACTTTTCGCCGTCCTCTTCGCGGATCCCGAACGCCTTGAAATCCGGCTTGCTCAGGCCGAAGGTCCAGCACGGCTGGCCCTCGCCCATCAGCGGCCGGCTCAGTGCATCCTGGCGGTTGACCACGAACTGCTTCGCGCCACGGAAGATCCGGTGCTTGGCCAGGTGGTAGGCCGGCAGGCCGCTGTAGCGGTCCATGTGGTCTTCGCTGATGTTCAGCACGGTGGCCACTTCGGCGTTGAGCTGGTCGGTGGTTTCCAGCTGGAAACTCGACAGTTCCATCACGTACAGCTCGACGTCGTCGCTGAGCAGATCCAGCGCCGGCGTGCCGAGGTTACCGCCCACCGCCACGCGCTTGCCGGCCGCAGCCGCCATGTCACCGACCAGGGTGGTCACCGTACTTTTCGCGTTGGAGCCACTGATGGCGACGATCGGCGCCTTCGCGTTACGCGCGAACAGCTCGATGTCACCGGACAGTTTCACCCCACGGGCAGCGGCCGCCTGCAGGGCCGGAGTCGCCAGCGCCAGGCCGGGGCTCACGTAGAGCTCATCGGCACGGCAGAGGAATTCGACATCCAGCTCGCCACAACGCACTTCCACGTGCGGGTAGTCACGGCGCAGCGTGACCAGCTCCGGTGGATTTTCCCGCGTATCGGCCACGGCAAACGCCACGCCCCGGTTCGCCAGGAAGCGAACCAGGGACATGCCGCTCTTGCCGAGGCCGACAACGATGCGGAAGTGGTCAGAAGCGATCAGGGACACTCGTTCTACCTCAGTTTCAGGGTGGCAAGGCCAAACAGCACGAGAATCACGGTGATGATCCAGAAACGGACGATCACCCGAGGCTCGGGCCAGCCCTTGAGTTCAAAGTGGTGGTGAATCGGCGCCATGCGGAACACCCGGCGACCGGTCAGTTTGAAAGAGGCAACTTGGATGACCACCGACAGGGTTTCCATCACGAACACGCCGCCCATGATGAACAGAACGATTTCCTGGCGCACGATCACCGCGATGGTGCCCAGCGCAGCGCCCAGTGCCAGCGCGCCGACGTCGCCCATGAACACCTGGGCTGGATAGGTGTTGAACCAGAGAAAGCCCAGGCCCGCGCCGATCAGTGCGCCGCAGAACACGATCAGCTCACCGGCGCCCGGTACATAAGGAATCAGCAGGTATTCGGCGAACTTCACGTTGCCCGACAGGTAGCAGAAGATCCCCAGTGCGCCGCCGACCATCACCGTCGGCATGATCGCCAGGCCGTCGAGGCCGTCAGTCAGGTTGACCGCGTTGCTCGAACCGACGATCACGAAGTAGGTGAGGACGATGAAGCCCGCGCCCAGCGCAATGCTGTAGTCCTTGAGCATCGGCAGGATCAGGGTGGTTTCTACCGCGGTTGGCGCGGTCATATAAAGGAAGATCGCCGCGCCGAGGCCGAACACCGATTGCCAGAAATACTTCCAGCGACTCGGCAGGCCACGAGAGTTCTTCTCGATGACTTTGCGGTAATCGTCGACCCAGCCAATGGCACCGAACAGCAGGGTCACCAGCAGCACGACCCAGACGTAACGGTTGGTCAGGTCAGCCCAGAGCAAGGTGCTTACGCCGATGGCGGACAGGATCAGCGCGCCACCCATGGTCGGGGTGCCGGATTTCGACAGGTGCGATTGCGGGCCATCGTTACGCACCGCCTGGCCAATCTGACGGTTCTGCAGGGTACGGATCATCCACGGGCCAAAGCACAGCGACAACGACAACGCGGTCAGTACGCCGAGAATCCCGCGCAGGGTCAGGTACTGGAAGACCGCGAAGCCCTTGTAGAACTGTTGCAGATACTCCGCTAGCAGCAGCAGCATTAATGTTTCTCCCCGCTCGAACCGCACAACGCCGCCACGATGTTTTCCATCGCCGCGCTGCGCGAGCCCTTGATCAAAATGGTGGTGTTTGAATCGGTTTCGGCGCCGAGCGCCGCAATCAGTTCGGCCTGATTGGCAAAATGACGGGCCTGCTCACCGAAAGCCGCGACGGCGTGCGCCATCAACGGACCCACGGCGTACAACGCGGATACCTTGCCGCGGGCATAAGCGCCCACATCGCGGTGCCCCTGCTCCGCCCATTCGCCCAACTCGCCGATATCTCCGAGCACCAGAACAGTGCGACCGGAAAAGCCGGCCAGTATATCAACGGCAGCGCACATGGAGGTGGGGTTTGCGTTGTAAGAATCATCAATCACGCGCATGCCGTTGCTGGCTAATTGCGCGACTGCACGACCCTTGACCGGTTGCACTGCATTCAGCCCGGTAACGATGCCAAACAGCGACACGCCGAGGGCATGGGCGGCGGCCGCAGCGGCCAGGGCATTGGCCACGTTATGGGTGCCCAGCAGGTTCAACTGGACCGGTTCGGCACCCATCGGGCTGTGCAACGTGAAGGACGGGCAACCCCGGGCATCGCGGCCCAGGTCGCTGGCATAAAAGTCAGCCTGGCTGTTTTCCAGGGCAAAGGTCAGCACCTGGCGACCGGCTGCGCGGTTTTTCCAGATGGCGAAGGCCTTGTCGTCCAGATTCAGCACAGCGATGCCGTCGGCACCCAGGCCCTCGATAATTTCGCCCTTGGCTTCGACGATTTTGTCGGGCCCGCCGAATTCGCCGACGTGGGCGGTCCCGGCATTGTTGAGCACGGCAACATGAGGCTTGGTCATGGCCACGGTGTAGGCAATTTCACCGAGGCGCGAGGCGCCGAGTTCGATGACCGCTGCGCTGTGCTCCGGGGCCAGTTCGAGCAGGGTCAGGGGCACACCGAGGTCGTTGTTCAAGTTGCCACGGGTGGCCAACACCGGACCGCGGGTGCGCAAGATGCTCGCGAGCATCTCCTTGACCGTGGTCTTGCCGCTGGAACCGGTGATCGCCGCGACAGGCTTGTCATAGGCCGCGCGATTCAGCGCGCCGAGTTGACCCAGCGCCTGGCGAGTGTCTTTTACCAGCAGTTGCGGCAGCGCCGAGTTCGGCACTTCACGCTCCACCAACGCGGCAACTGCGCCTTTGGCTGCAACTTCGTTGAGGTAATCGTGACCGTCGAAACGCGGACCGCTCAAGGCGACAAACAACTGGCCCGGCTGGATGGCCCGGCTGTCGATGCTGACGCCGTCGAAACGGCTGTTTGCGCCGATCACCCGGCCGGCCAGTGCTGCTGCCACGTCGCTCAAGGTCAGAGGCTTAAGCATGGGCCACCTCCCAAGCGGTCAGGGCGTGATCGGCTTCGACCAGATCAGAGAAGGCATGGCGCTGGCCATTGATTTCCTGGTAGTCCTCGTGGCCTTTGCCGGCCAGCACAATCACGTCATCAGCGCTGGCGCTGGCAATGATCTGGGCAATCGCCGGGCCACGGCCCGGGACAAAACGCACCTTATCCACAGCAGTAAAACCGGCGCGGATATCGTCGAAAATCTGTGCCGGGTCTTCGGTGCGCGGATTGTCATCGGTGACCAGCACGCCATCGGCCAGACGCTCGACCACTTCGGCCATCAGCGGGCGCTTGCCGCGATCGCGATCACCACCGCAACCGAACAGGCACAGCAACTGGCCCTTGGCGTGGGGGCGCAAAGCGGTCAGGACTTTTTCCAGGGCATCCGGGGTATGGGCGTAATCGACCACCACCAGAGGCTGGCTGCCACCACCAAGACGCTGCATGCGGCCGACCGGGCCTTCGAGCTTGGGCAGTACCCGCAGGATCTCGTCCAGTGCGTAATCCAGGCCGAGCAAGGCGCCGACTGCAGCCAGCACGTTGCTCAAATTGAAACGACCGAGCAAGGTGCTGCGCAGATGGTGCTCGCCCTGCGGCGTCACCAGCGTGGCGCGCACACCTTCGTCGTCGAAGCGGGCTTCGCGGCAATACAGGTAGGCGCTGGCATCTTCCAGGCTGTAGCTGATCAGCCGCGATTCACGTTTTTCGGCGGCCAACTGCCGGCCGAATTCATCGTCCAGGTTCACCACCCGGCACTTCAGGTCATTCCAGGCGAACAGCTTGGCCTTGGCTTCGCTGTAGGCCTGCATGGTGCCGTGGTAATCCAGGTGATCGCGGGACAGGTTGGTCATCACGGCCACGTCGAACGCCAGCGCACTGACACGCCCCTGATCCAGGCCATGGGAAGAAACTTCCATGGCCACCGCCTTGGCCCCTGCCTTCTTCAGGTCGGCCAGGGTCGCCTGCATGGCAATCGGGTTCGGCGTGGTGTGCAGGCCGCTTTGCAGCGCGCCATAAAAGCCGCTGCCCAGAGTGCCGACGATGCCGCAATGCTGGCCCAACAGGTCAAGCGCTTGCGCAACCAGTTGGGTCACGCTGGTCTTGCCATTGGTCCCGGTCACGCCGACCAGATTGAGGTGATGGCTCGGCTCACCGTAGAAACGCCCGGCGATGTCCGACAACTGCGCGGCCAGGCCCTTGACCGGAATCAGCGGGACGTCGGTGATCGGCAGGACGGTCGCCCCTTCCACTTCATAGGCCACGGCGGCCGCACCACGTTGCAGGGCATCGGCGATGTGCGCTCGACCATCGACCTTGCCGCCCGGCACAGCCAGGAACAGGTCGCCAGCGCGCACATTGCGGCTGTCCAGGGTCAGTTCGCGAATCAGCAGATCGTGGCCGGCGTGGGCGAAAATCTTGTTCAGGCTCAGAGACATCAGCCGCGCCCTCCATTGGCTTTAAGCGGGACTACCGGTGTGGCGTTGGCCTGTTGGGTCGGCGGCAGATTGTCCGGGGAAATATTCATCAGGCGCAGGGTGCCCGACATGACTTTGGAGAACACCGGAGCCGATACCAGGCCACCGAAGTAACCGGCCTTGCTAGGCTCGTCGATCACCACGACGATGGCAAAACGCGGATCGCTCATCGGGCCGAAGCCGGCGAACAGCGAACGGTAGGAGTTCTCGGCGTAGCCCTTGGTGCCGACCGACGTCTTGCGCGCGGTACCGGACTTGCCTGCGACGTGATAAGCCGGCACCTGCGCACGGAATACCCCGCGCGGCGCCTCGATCACTTGCTGCAGCATGCCCTGCATGGTTTTCGCGACCTTCTCCGGAATCACCTGAGTGGTCTGCGGCGGCTTGTCGGTCTTGATCAGGGTCAGCGGCGCGATGCGACCATTGTTGGCCAGCGCCGAGAAGGCGTGGACCAACTGGATGGCGGTCACCGAGATGCCGTAGCCATAGGACAGCGTCGCCGTCTCGGCCTTGCGCCACTCGCGATAGTTCGGCAAGTTGCCGACCCGCTCACCCGGGAAGCCGAGGCCGGTGTCCTGACCCAGGCCGATGCGTTGCGCCAGGCGGAAAATCGCTTCGCCGCCGATATCGAAGGCGATCTTGCTCATGCCGACGTTACTGGAGTTGATCAGGATGCCGGTCAGGTCGAGCACCGGGCCTTCGCTCTTGGACACGTCCTTGATGGTGTATTTGCCGATCTGCAGGGAGCCCGGGTACACCTCGACGGTGTCACTCGGCTTCCAGCGCCCGGTTTCCAGGGCGGCGCTCATGGAGATGGCTTTCATGGTCGAACCCGGCTCGAACACGTCGATCATCGCGCGGTTACGCATCATCGCCGGCTGCAGGTTGCGACGGTTGTTCGGGTTATAGGTCGGCTGGTTGACCATGGCCAGGATCTCGCCGGACTTGACGTCCATGATCACCAGGCTGCCGGCCTTGGCACCGTTTTCGATGATCGCGTTGCGCAGCTCGCGGTTAGCCAGGTATTGCAGGCGCAGGTCAATCGACAACGCCAAGGGCTTGCCGGCCTTGGCGTTTTTGGTGACCTGGACGTCCTTGATCAGTCTGCCGCGCCGGTCCTTGATGACCTGGCGTTTACCCGGTACGCCGGCCAGCCATTCGTCATAGGCCAGCTCGACCCCTTCACGACCGTGGTCGTCGATGTCGGTAAAGCCGACCATGTGTGCGGTGACTTCGCCGGCGGGATAGAAGCGCCGGAACTCTTCGATGCCGTAGACGCCCGGCACCTTGAGGTCGAGCACCACCTGGCCCTGTTCGGGGGTCAGGCCGCGCACCAGATAGATGAATTCCTTGTTGGCCTGGGCTTCAAGACGCTCAGCCAGGGCTTTTGGATCCTGACCCAGGGCTGCCGCCAGCGCAGGCCACTTGTCTTTGGCCGTTTGCATTTCCTTGGCGTTGGCCCAGAGGGTGGTCACCGGGGTACTCACCGCCAGCGGTTCGCCGTTACGGTCAGTGATCAGGCCACGGTGCGCGGGAATCGGGATGTGACGGACGCTGCGTGCATCGCCCTGGCCTTTAAGGAAGGCACGGTCAACCACTTGCAGGTCGATGATGCGCCAGGCGATTGCCGCGACCATGATCCCGAGCAAGCCCAGGACCAGGCGAAAGCGCCAGGGGAACAGACCACCTTCGAGCTTCATCATGGCGCCACCATCTGCACTTCAGCGGCGCCGGGAATGCGCATTTTCAGTTGTTCGGTGGCCAGCACTTCGATGCGGCTGTGGGCCGTCCAGGTGCTCTGTTCGAGAATCAACCGGCCCCACTCCGCCTGCGCCTTGTCGCGCACACTCAGCTCGCTGTACAGCGAGTTCAGCAGTTGGCGGTTCCAGTGGGCGCTGTAGGACACCGCGATCGCCGAAACGAGCACGCCTATAAATAGCAGAAACATGAAAAAGCTTCCGCCGGGAAGTGGCTTGGCGAAAAGCTTGCTCACCGAAGTTTCTCCGCCACACGCATGACCGCGCTACGGGAACGTGGGTTGGCCTTGAGTTCGGCTTCTCCGGCGAACTGCGCTTTGCCATGGACCTTGATTTTCGGCTCGAAGGCTTCGAAACGCACCGGCAGGTTGCGCGGCAGGTTGTCGCTTTCGCCCTTGACCAGTTTGCGCATGAACAATTTGACGATGCGGTCTTCCAGCGAGTGAAAGCTGATGACGACCAGCCGGCCACCGACTTCCAGCGCCTCGAGCGCGGCATCAAGGCCGGCTTCGAGGTCGCCCAGTTCGTTGTTGACGTGAATGCGCAGACCCTGGAAGGCACGGGTCGCCGGGTTCTTGCCCTTTTCCCACGCCGGGTTGGCGACTTTCAGGACTTCGGCCAGGTCGCCGGTACGTTCGAACGGCTTGACGTCGCGGCGCTCGACCACGGCACGCGCCATGCGACCGGAGAAGCGTTCTTCGCCGTACTCCTTGAAAACGCGGGCAATTTCTTCGACAGGTGCGGTGTTGACGAATTCGGCAGCGCTGATCCCGCGGGACGGGTCCATGCGCATGTCCAGCGGGCCATCATTGAGGAAGCTGAAGCCACGCTCAGGGTCGTCGAGCTGCGGCGAAGACACACCCAGGTCGAGCAGCACGCCGCTGACCTTGCCGGCCAGGCCGCGCTCGGCGACTTCCGAACCGAGTTCGGCAAAGCTGCGCTGCACAACGACAAAGCGGCCGTCTTCGGCCGCTAGCGTTTGCCCGGTGGCAATCGCCTGTGGATCCTTGTCGAACCCCAGGAGCCGGCCATCGGGACCGAGCTGGCTGAGAATCAGGCGGCTATGGCCGCCACGCCCGAACGTGCCATCGAGATAGCAGCCATCAGGGCGTACGGCGAGAGCCTCGACGGCTTCGTCAAGCAGTACGGTGATGTGGTTAAAGCCGCTATCAATAGTCACAGGATCAAATCACGCAGTTCGTCAGGCATGGCGCCCGGTTGTTGAATAGCAGCCAGGTCCGCAGCAGATACTGCGTTCCAGGCATCCTCGTCCCATAGTTGGAACTTGTTCAGTTGGCCCACCAACATTGCGCGTTTATCCAACTTGGCATATTCACGCAACCGCGGCGGAACCAGAAAACGACCACTGCCATCGAGCTCTAGGTCGACGGCATTACCAATCAGCAAACGTTGCAGGCGACGGTTCTCTTCGCGGAGCGAAGGCAGTGCGCGCAATTTGGTTTCAATAAGCTCCCACTCATCGAGGGGGTACACACATAAACAGGGGTCAACGGCATCGATCGTCACGATCAATTGCCCGGAACTTCGCGAAACCAGCTCGTCACGGTACCGGCTCGGCATAGCGAGACGGCCCTTTGCATCGAGACTGATAGCGTTAGCTCCGCGAAACACGTCAGCGTTTCTCCAAATTCTAGCGTTTTGCGCTCAAAAAACCCACTTCATGCCACTTTCCGCCACTTGCGCACACTATAGGAATGCGCCCACCGCACCGTCAAGGCGCGCAGTAAAGGAAAATCCTTACAGATCGGCGATTTAACTGAGTAAAAGAAGGGGTTACGGATATTTGGGGAGTGAACACGACCAGCAACTTCAGGCAGCGCAAGAGGCTACGTCCGGAAGTTAAAGTAATTTATTAAGAGTAAGATTTTTTCGGTATTACAAAAGCGCTTCTGCTAGTGATTCAGCAGGGGTGGGTAATTGCTACTACACGCGCGCCTCTACAAAGGGGTGAAGCCGGAGGTGATGGCATATCAGTATCAAGTTGTGTCACCAGCAAGTGGTACTGACATGACACCGATAATACCAAGCTGCCATGCCCGTAATACAAGCACAACAGCGAAAAAAGGTGGAGAGTCGATCTGTAAGCCGGGTTCTGTCTTGAACAGTCATTCGTCTACGATGGCCATCACTGGACACCTTTAGCAACCTACCCGGTCCCAGCGCGGGCCACGCCTTGGGACCCTATTTGGTCTTGCTCCAAGTGGGGTTTACCTAGCCACGAACTGTTGCCAGTCGTGCGGTGCGCTCTTACCGCACCTTTTCACCCTTACCGGCGCCGAAGCGCTTAGGCGGTTGTTTTCTGTGGCACTTTCCGTAGGCTCGCGCCTCCCAGGCGTTACCTGGCACTTCGCCCTATGGAGCCCGGACTTTCCTCCCCCCCCTAATTTTCATAGAGGGCAGCGACTGTCCGATCGACTCTCCGGCGCGAATGCTAACGGCACAACGCCCGAAGAACAAGCAATAAAAGCCTTTTGCCGCTCTGCAAGCCCCGTTATTGCTCGCCCTTCTGTTTATCCAGGGCAACCTGATAAAGCACGTTCTTGCGCTCACCGGTGATTTGCGCCGCCAATGCCGCCGCGCGCTTGAGCGGCATCTCTTCCAACAACAGATTCAGCACCCGCATCGCTTCGCTGCTGACCGCCTCTTCACTCTGTGGCGCCGTCCAGCCCGCCACCAGCACCACGCACTCGCCACGCTGCTGATTGCTGTCGCTCTCGACGAATCCACGAAGTTCGGCAAGCGGCAGACCCTTGAGGGTTTCGAAGGTCTTGGTCAATTCGCGCGCCAACAGGGCGGGACGCTCGGGACCGAACACCAGTTCCATGTCCTGCAGGCATTCGAGGATCCGGTGCGGCGCCTCATAGAAGATCAGTGTGCGCGGTTCTTCCTTTATAGCGTCCAGGCGCGCGCGTCGACCAACGGCCTTGGCTGGCAGGAAACCTTCGAAGATGAAGCGATCCGACGGCAAGCCCGCCGCCGACAAGGCGGCGATCAACGCGCAGGCGCCAGGCACCGGTACCACATTGATGCCCGCCGCCCGCGCCTGGCGCACGAGGTGATAGCCGGGATCGGAGATCAGCGGCGTGCCGGCATCGGAAATCAGCGCGACATTGTCGCCAGCCAGCAGTCGAGTAATAAAGCGACTGCCTTCGTCGCGCTCGTTGTGTTCGTGGCAGGCTGCCAGCGGCGTGGCGATGCCGAAGTGCTGCATCAAGCGCTGCGAGTGGCGGGTATCTTCCGCCGCGATCAATGCCACTTCACGCAAGATTTTCAGCGCACGGGCACTGATGTCGTCCAGGTTGCCGATGGGCGTCGCCACCACATAAAGCGAGCCAGCAGCGGAATTCAAAGCACCTGGAGCAGTCAAAGCGCACACCTCATGGTCGGTAAAAGCGCCATTGTAGCGCGTAGATGCCCGGCAGATGCGCGCCACTGTCATCCTCGCCAGCTACCTTTTAGTGAACCGAGCAACATTTACACGACCTAAATTGCACGTTTCACGCCAGCAACATCGCGCCCCGGCCAGTGCTTGGGTACAATTCCACGCTAATTTGATCGAGTATCAGGAACACTTACATGATCGCTTGCCTGCGGCTGTTCACTGCCCTCTGCCTCGCTGCCCTGTTGGCGGCTTGCGCCAGCTCGCCCTCGTCCAGCCTTGGCGACCTTCCACGGACGGCCGATGCCAGTATCGAGCAACTGCTCGAACAGGCTGCCACCAGCACCAATCCGGAGAAGGCTGCCCTGCTGCGCCTGAGCGCGGCCGACCTGGCGTATCGCCAGGGCAATGCCGGACAATCCGCGCAAATCCTGCAACAGGTCCCGGTGGACCAACTCAAGCCAGGCCAACAGGTGTTTGCCAGCACCCTGGCCGCCGAGCTGGCGATGACCCGCAACCAGCCCAAGGCGGCGCTGACCGCCCTCAGCCACCCGAGCCTGCAACGCCTCAGTGAGTTGCCGGACGAACAGCAGGTGCGCACCGGCATCGTTCGCGCACGTGCTCTCGAAGCCGATGGCCAGACCCTGGCCGCAGCACGCGAGCGGATCGCCATCGCGCCAATGATGAAAGGCGACGCTGCCAGCAAGAATCACGAAGCCATCTGGGCCCTGATTGCCTCCCTGCCTACCGATCAACTGCAGCCCATTACCGACGATGAGCTCGGCGGCTGGATGAGCCTGGCGGTCGCGGTAAAAACTGCCGGCACCCTGGAGTCCCAACAGGCCGCCATCGACACCTGGAAGGCCCAGCACTCGAAACACCCGGCCGCCCTGCAGTTGCCACTGGCGCTGACCCAGCTCAAACAACTGGCCAGCCAGCCATTGGCCAAGATCGGCCTGCTGCTGCCGCAGGAAGGCCCCCTGGCATCGGTTGCCAAGGCGCTGCGTGAAGGCTTCATGGCCGCGCACTACCAGGCGCAACAGGCCGGGCAGAACCCGCCGGCCATCGAGTTCTACGACAGCTCGCGCCTGACCTCGCTGGATGACTTCTATCGCAAGGCGCAAGCCGACGGCGTGCAACTGGTGGTCGGCCCGCTGGAAAAACCACTGGTCAAACAACTCAGCACCCGCCCGCAACTGCCGATCACCACCCTGGCCCTGAACTACAGCGAAGGTGAACAAGGTCCGGCGCAATTGTTCCAGTTCGGCCTGGCCGCTGAAGACGAAGCACGCGAAGTATCGCGCCGCGCCCGTGCCGACGGCCTGCATCGCGCCGCTGTACTGGTGCCGAAAGGCGAATGGGGCGACCGCGTATTGAAGGCTTTCAGCCAGGACTGGCAGGCCAACGGCGGCAGTATTATCGGTATCGAGCGTGTCGACCAACCCGTGCAACTGGCCCAGCAGATCGCTGATCTGTTCCAACTGCGCCAGAGCGAAGGTCGCGCCAAGAGCCTGCAAAGCACGGTAGGCACCCCGGTCGCCGCACAACCTTCGCGCCGTCAGGACATCGAGTTCATCTTCCTCGCCTCGACACCGCAACAGGCCCAACAGATCAAGCCGACGCTGAACTTCCAGTACGCCGGCGATGTACCGGTCTACGCCACTTCCCATGTCTACAGTGCGAGCGGCGACCAGAACCAGTACAACGACATGAACGGCATTCGCTTCTGCGAAACCCCATGGCTGCTCAGCACCAGCGACCCACTGCGCCAGCAAGTGGCCGCCCAATGGCCGCAAGCCAACAGCAGCCTGGGCCGCCTGTACGCCATGGGCGTCGACGCTTACCGCCTGGCGCCACGCCTGGGTCAACTCAAGGCCCTGCCGGACAGCACCATCGAAGGCCAGTCGGGCAACCTGAGCATGGGCCCGACCCAGCGCGTGCAACGCCAGTTGCCATGGGCGCAGTTCGTCAGTGGCCAGGTTCAGCGCCTGCCTGACACGCCACGCTGATGCCCGACAGGTCACGCCAGCAAAGCGGACGAGATGCCGAGCGCCAGGCGCTCGAGCATCTCCAGCAACAGGGTCTGCGCCTGCTGGCGCAGAACTGGTTGTGTAAACGCGGCGAGCTTGATCTGGTCATGCTTGACGGCGATACAGTAGTATTCGTCGAAGTCCGCTACAGACAACACACCCAATGGGGTGGCGCGCTCGGCAGCATCGATGCGCGCAAGCGCGAAAAACTGATTCTCGCCGCGCAGTATTTTCTGCAGAGCGAGGCACGCTGGGCCGACTCTCCCTGCCGTTTCGATGTGGTTGCCATAGACAGCACTGCAGCCGATCTGAACTGGCTACGGAACGCCTTTGATAGCTGAACGCTCTCGGGCTTGGCCGTTTTTTACCCACAACTCTTGCTCTTTGCTTTGCGGGCCGCACATTGCGGTGCCACCAGGCCGCGCCACTTAAGGTCACACAGATGGACATGCAATCCCGAATTCGCCAGCTTTTTCAGGCCAGCATCGATACCAAGCAACAGGCGATGGACGTACTTGCACCGCACATCGAGCAAGCCAGCCAGGTCATGGTCGACGCCCTGCTAAACGAAGGCAAGATGCTCGCTTGCGGCAACGGCGGCTCGGCCGGCGATGCCCAGCACTTCTCCTCCGAGCTGCTCAACCGCTTCGAGCGCGAGCGCCCGAGCCTGCCGGCCATCGCCCTGACCACCGACAGCTCGACCATCACCTCGATTGCCAACGACTACAGCTACAACGAAATCTTCTCCAAGCAGATTCGCGCCCTGGGCCAACCTGGCGACGTCCTGCTGGCGATTTCCACCAGCGGCAACTCGGCCAACATAATTCAGGCGATCCAGGCCGCACATGATCGCGAAATGATTGTCGTAGCATTGACCGGACGCGATGGCGGCGGCATGGCCTCGCTGCTGTTGCCGGAAGACGTCGAGATTCGCGTACCGGCCAACGTCACCGCACGCATTCAGGAAGTCCACTTGCTGGCGATCCACTGCCTCTGCGACTTGATCGATAGCCAACTGTTCGGGAGTGAAGAATGACCCCTAATCGCCTAGGCCTTCTGGCCCTGACCCTGTGCCTCGGCATCAGCGGTTGCACCTCGGTGGTTACCGCCAGCCGTGAAAGCCCCATTCAAGACGACCGCGGCACCCGCACCTTCGGCAGCAAGATCGACGATTCGCTGATCGAGACCAAGGTCGGCGTCAACGTTGCCAAGGCCAACCCGGACCTGGACAGCAAGTCGCACATTGTCGTCACCAGCTTCAACGGCGTCGTGCTGCTGGCCGGGCAAACGCCCCGCGCCGACCTCAAGGCCCAGGCCGAACAGGCCGCAGCGGCCGTGCAGCGGGTCAAGACCGTGCACAACGAACTGCAGGTGATGCAGCCTTCGTCGCTGCTGGCGCGCAACAACGACGCCTGGCTGACCACCAAGATCAAGACCCAGATGCTGGCCGACGCCAACATTCCCGGCTCACGCATCAAGGTCGTCACCGAAAACGGCATCGTCTACCTGCTCGGCCTGCTGACCAAACAGGAAGCCGCCCAGGCCACCAATCTGGTACAGGGCGTTTCCGGGGTACAGAAAATCGTCAAACTGTTCGAGTACATCGACTGATGTAAGCCGAACGGCAGGCACAAAAAAGGCGATCCATCCGGATCGCCTTTTTTATTACTTCACCACTTTCAGGCTTGGCCGCCCGCTTGGGCGCGGTGGCTCGTCGTCGGGTGGCGGCAGATCGTCTTCCGGCTCGATCTCGTCCTCATCACCTACCGGCGACTCCAGGTCGAACACCATGCCCTGGCCATTCTCCCGAGCATAAATACCCAGGATCGCCGCCACAGGCACGTACAGGGTGTGCGGCACGCCGCCGAAGCGACCTTCAAAGCTCACCGCGTCGTTATCCATATGCAAATGACGCACGGCAGCCGGCGACACGTTGAGGACGATCTGTCCGTCGCTGGCAAAACCCTGCGGCACCTGCACCGAAGGGAACTCGGAATTGACCAGCATATGCGGGGTGCAATCGTTATCCACAATCCACTCATAGAGCGCACGGACCAGATAAGGTCGACTGGAGTTCATAGTGGCTCCTTAAGCCTTAGCGCATGTCGCGTTCGACAGCAGACAGGCTCGCCTGGAATGTCTCACGCGCAAACTGGCGCTCCATATAATCAAGCAGCGGCTTGGCTGGCCGCGGCAGTTCAATACCCAGAATCGGCAAACGCCAGAGTATGGGCAATAGGCAGCAATCCACCAGACTTTGTTCCTCACTGAGGAAAAACGGTTTGTCGGCGAACAGCGGCGAAACGCCCGTCAGGCTTTCACGCAACTCTTTGCGCGCCTGCGCACGCGCAGGCTCCTTGGTGCGCGAATCCAGGATCAGATCCACCAGGCCGCACCAGTCGCGCTGGATGCGGTGCATCAGCAGACGACTGTTCGCACGCGCCACGGGATAGACCGGCAGCAGCGGCGGATGCGGGTAACGCTCATCCAGATATTCCATCACCACCGTCGACTCCCACAACGCCAGGTCGCGATCGACCAGGGTGGGCAAGCTGCCATACGGGTTCACTTCGATCAGTTTAGGCGGCTGACGACCCGCCTCCACGCTGATGATCTCGGCGCTGACACCCTTCTCTGCCAGTACGATGCGCACTCGGTGGGAATAGTGGTCGGCGGGGTCGGAGTAACAGGCCAACCGATTGGTCACGCCCATGGCGGTCCTCCTCGCTTGTGGAAATATTCGTAAGCGGAAAAACGCGCGCGCCCAGAGGGCGCCTCCCGTAACACCTGTTTGACCAGGCCTGTCACGTTTTCAGAGACGCCCTTGGGCGCGCGCGGTTAACAGCAATTGCTTGAAGCTTTATCAGTGAACATCTTTCCAGTATTCGCGCTTGAGCAAGTAAGCGAATACGAAGAAGAACGCCAGGTACAACAGTACGTAGGTACCAATGCGTTGATGCTCCAGCTTAACCGGGTTAGCCGAGTAAGCGAGGAAGGTTACCAGATTCTTGACCTTCTCATCGAACTGCTCTTCGGTGAGAGCACCGGACTTCGGCACGATGGTCAGCTGATCGCACGCTTCATGAGTCAGCGGCGTACCGGTCAGCGGATCATATTGCTTCTTGCCGTCTTCGACGATCTGCACCTGCTTGCAGCCTACGACCTGGCGACCTTGCAGGCCGACCAGCACGTTAGGCATGCCGACGTTCGGGAAGACCTTGTTGTTCACACCCCAAGGGCGTGCAGGATCTTCGTAGAACGACTTCAGGTAACCGTACAGCCAGTCAGTACCACGGACGCGAGCCACCAGGGTCAGGTCCGGCGGCGCAGCGCCGAACCAGGCCTTTGCGTCTGCCGGCTGCATGCCGATGCTCATGTGGTCGCCGATCTTGGCGCCGGTGAACACCAGGTTCTTGAGCATCAGATCGTGGGGGATACCCAGATCGTCAGCGACGCGTTCATAGCGCTGGAACTTGGCACTGTGGCAGCCCATGCAGTAGTTGGCGAACGTGCGTGCGCCATCTTGCATTGCCGCTTTATCGGAGACGTCGATATCGACTTTTTCCAGCTCGGGACCACCGTGTTCAGCCGCGAAGGAGAAGACAGGCAGTGCAGCAAGAATCAGTACAGCAAATAGCTTTTTCATCAGCCAGTCACCCTTTCCGGAACCGGTTTTGTCTTCTCGAGCCGGGTGTAGAACGGCATCAGAATGAAGTAGGCGAAGTACAGGAAGGTGCACACCTGCGACAGCAGCGTACGACCCGGCGTTGGCGCCAGAACCCCCAGTACACCCAGGATCACGAACGAAATGCAGAATACCCACAACCAGATCTTGCTCAGCCAGCCCTTGTAGCGCATGGATTTGACCGGGCTGCGGTCAAGCCATGGCAGGACGAACAGGACGGCAATCGCGGCACCCATGGCGATAACGCCCAGGAGCTTGTCCGGCACCGCACGCAAGATCGCGTAGAACGGGGTGAAGTACCAGACCGGAGCGATGTGCTCTGGTGTCTTGAAGGCGTTTGCCACTTCAAAGTTCGGTTTTTCCAGGAAGTAACCGCCCATTTCCGGGAAGAAGAACACGATCGAGCAGAAGATGAACAGGAACACCACCACGCCGACGATATCTTTCACGGTGTAGTACGGGTGGAAGGCAATGCCGTCCAGCGGTACGCCGTTTTCGTCTTTGTATTTCTTGATGTCCACGCCATCCGGGTTGTTCGAGCCGACTTCGTGCAGGGCCAGGACGTGCAGCACCACCAGGCCGAGGATCACGATCGGCAAGGCGACCACGTGCAGGGCGAAGAAGCGGTTCAGGGTGATGCCCGAGATCAGGTAGTCACCGCGGATCCATTGGGTCAGGTCGTCACCGATGACCGGGATCGCACCGAACAGCGAGATGATCACCTGGGCACCCCAGTAGGACATCTGGCCCCATGGCAGCAGGTAGCCCATGAAGGCTTCCGCCATCAGCGCCAGGTAGATCAGCATGCCGAACACCCACACCAGTTCACGCGGCTTCTGGTACGAACCGTAGAGCAGGCCACGGAACATGTGCAGGTAGACCACGATGAAGAACGCCGAAGCGCCGGTGGAGTGCAGCAGACGCAGGATCGAGCCGTACTCGACGTCGCGCATGATGTATTCGACGGAGGCAAACGCCTCTTCCGCCGACGGGGTGTAGCTCATGGTCAGCCAGACACCGGTAACGATCTGGTTGACCAGAACCAGCAGTGCCAGGGAGCCAAAGAAATAGAAGAAGTTGAAGTTCTTCGGGGCGTAATACTTGCTGAGATGGTCTTCCCACATCTTGGTCGCGGGGAAGCGCGCATCAACCCAATCCATGAACTTGCTCATCACGCTTTCTCCGTATCGACGCCGACGATAATGATCTCGTCCGACTCATAGGAATGCGGGGGAACTGGCAGGTTCAAAGGCGCAGGCTGCGACTTGTAGACACGGCCAGCCAGGTCGTAGTGGGAACCGTGGCATGGGCAGAAGTAGCCACCCACCCATTTCGGACCCAGGTCGGCTGGTGCCACTTCTGGACGGAAGGTCGGCGAGCAGCCCAGGTGGGTGCAGATACCGATCAGCAGCAGAACCTCTGGCTTGATCGAGCGCGTCTTCGGGTCCACGTAGGCCGGTTGTACCGAGGCCTTGGATTCCGGATCGGAGAGGTCACCCTCGATCTTCGTGAGATTGCCGAGAATTTCCGGGGTACGGCGGACAATGAACACCGGCTGGCCGCGCCACTCAGCAATCAATTGCTGGCCTGGCTCGATCTTGCTGACATTCACTTTCACCGGTGCACCTGCGGCTTTCGCCTTGGCACTGGGAAACCATGAACCCACGAACGGGACCGCAGCCCCCACCGCTCCTGCAGCACCCACCACGGATGTGGCTGCTACCAAGAAGCGACGCCGGCCTGTATTCACGCCGTCATTGCTCATCCAGTCCTCTCCCATCAGCTTTGTGGCCTGTTAAATCAGGCATCTACTAAGTAAAAATCTGTACTTATAAAAATTTTGCAGAATGGTAATGAAAAGCCCCAATTCTGACAAGGTAATTACCACCCGTCAGAACCCTCAAGCCTTGTAGTATAGGGCCTCTGTGGCTGTGGCAAGTTGTCACACCGAAAAAACATCGCCCATAAAAAACGCCCAGCTCCGTGAGGAGACTGGGCGCTTTGAACGCGAGAGCGAATTAACGCTTCGAGTACTGCGGACGCTTACGCGCTTTACGCAGACCAACTTTCTTACGTTCAACTTCACGTGCGTCACGGGTTACGAAGCCAGCTTTACGCAGAGCGCTGCGCAGAGTTTCGTCGTAGTCCATCAGGGCACGAGTGATACCGTGGCGGATTGCGCCAGCTTGACCACTTACACCACCGCCGATAACGGTGACGTAGATGTCGAACTTCTCGACGGTCTCGGTCAATTCCAGCGGCTGACGAACTACCATGCGGGCAGTTTCGCGACCGAAGAAGTTATCCAGGGAGCGGTTGTTGATGGAGATGTTACCAGTGCCCGGACGCAGGAAAACGCGTGCGGTTGCGGTCTTGCGACGGCCAGTGCCGTAATTTTGAGTCGCCGACATAATGAACTATTCCGTTAAATCTTCAGTTCTTGGGGCTGCTGAGCAGTATGAGGGTGTGCAGCGCCCGCATAGACTTTCAGCTTACGGTACATGTCACGACCCAGCGGGTTCTTAGGCAGCATGCCTTTAACCGCGGTCTCGATCACGCGCTCAGGGGCTTTGGCGATCAGCTTTTCAAAGTTGATCGACTTGATGCCGCCCGGGAAACCGGAGTGGGAGTAGTACATTTTGTCAGTGGTTTTAGCACCGGTAACACGGATCTGCTCGGCGTTGATTACGACGATGTAGTCGCCGGTGTCAACGTGAGGAGTGTACTCAGGCTTGTGCTTGCCACGCAGACGGCTCGCGATTTCGGTGGCCAGACGACCCAGGGTCTGACCAGCAGCGTCGACGACGAACCACTCGCGCTGTACTGTTTCCGGTTTAGCAGTAAAAGTTTTCATTCTTTATAGCCTCAGGGGCCGCCTGTAAATTTAGACGGCGGATCTTACTGAATAGTGCGTACTTTGACAAGTCAAAGGCAGCCGGATACAGACGCTTTCGGGGGCTCGGGTCGGCGCGTCCGTTCAACGGCAAGATTCTTCGGCGGCGGCGCATCACTTCCACTGCAGAAAGAGGTGCGCAATTATGCAGATTGCGAAAAATATTTCAACCTGCTTTTATGATTGTTTTGCCAAGGGAGCACCCGATGGACTATCGCCAGCTAGGCCGCACCGACCTCAATGTCAGCGCCATCTGCCTCGGGACCATGACCTGGGGTGAGCAGAACAGCGAGGCCGAGGCCTTCGCCCAGATCGAGAGAGCCAAGGGCGCCGGGATCAACTTTCTCGACACCGCCGAGATGTATCCGGTGCCGCCAAAAGCCGAGACTTACGCCAGCACCGAGCGTTATATCGGCAACTATTTCAAGAGCCGTGGCGATCGCGCCGACTGGGTCCTGGCCAGCAAGATCGCCGGTCCGGGCAACACCATCGATTACATCCGCGACGGCCACCTCAAGCACAACCGCGAACACATCGTCCAGGCCCTAGACGCCAGCCTCAAGCGCCTGCAGACCGACTGGATCGACCTCTACCAGTTGCACTGGCCGGAGCGCAGCACCAACTTCTTCGGCCAACTGGGCTACAAGCACAAGAGCGAGGTCAACCTGACGCCGCTCGAAGACACCCTCGAAGCGCTGGACGAACAGGTCAAGGCCGGCAAGATCCGCCACATCGGTCTGTCCAACGAAACCCCTTGGGGCACCATGCGCTTCCTCGCCCTGGCCGAAGCCCGCGGCTGGCCACGCGCGGTGACCATCCAGAACCCCTACAACCTGCTCAACCGCAGCTTCGAGGTGGGCCTGGCGGAAATCGCCATTCGCGAACAGTGCGGCCTGCTCGCCTACTCGCCGCTGGCGTTCGGTTTCCTCTCCGGCAAATACGAAGGTGGCGCACGCCCACCAAAAGGCCGCCTGAGCCTCTACAGCCGCTTCAGCCGCTACTTCAACCCGCAGTCGGAAGCCGCCTGCAGCCGCTATGTGGCACTGGCCCGCCAACACGGCCTGGATCCGGCACAAATGGCCCTGGCGTTCGTCACCCAGCAACCGTTCGTCACCAGCAACATCATTGGCGCAACCACCCTTGAGCAACTGGACAGCAACATTGCCAGTTTTGACTTGAAGTTGTCGGATGAGGTGCTGGAGGGGATCGAGGCGATTCACAAGGATCATCCGAATCCTGCGCCTTGATTGATTCATAGGGCCATTCGCCAGCAGGCTCGCTCCCACAGGTATTACGCCGTACCTGTGGGAGCGAGCCTGCTCGCGATGGCGTCCGCCCAGTCACCGCAGATCAAAGCGACCGCGCAATGATCTCCTTCATGATCTCATTGGTCCCGGCATAGATCCGCTGCACCCGCGCATCCGCCCAGGCCCGGGCGATCGGGTATTCCCACATGAAGCCGTAGCCGCCATGCAGTTGCACGCACTCGTCGAGCACCTGGCATTGCAGGTCGGTCCCCCAATACTTGGCCATCGCGGCGGTTGGCACATCGAGCTTGCCTTGCAGGTGCAGTTCCAGACAGCGATCGACAAACACCCGGCCGATCTGGATTTGCGTGGCCATTTCCGCCAGCTTGAAGCGGGTGTTCTGGAAGTCCGCGATCGACTTGCCGAACGCCTTGCGCTCGCGGGTGTATTCGAGGGTCCACTGCAACGCCGCTTCCGCCGAAGCCAGGCCACCGACAGCCACCGTCAACCGCTCCTGAGGCAACTCCTGCATCAGGTAGGCAAAGCCCATCCCGGCCTGCCCCAGCAAGTTCTCCTTGGGCACCCGCACGTCCTGGAAGAACAGTTCGGAAGTGTCCTGGGCCTTCATCCCCACCTTCTCCAGGCGCTTGCCCTTGTCGAAACCCGGCGTGTTGGCTTCCACCAGAAACAGGCTGGTGCCCTTGGCGCCCGCCTTGGGATCGGTCTTGGCCACGACTATCACCAGGTCCGCCAGGAAGCCGTTGGTGATAAAGGTCTTTGAGCCATTGATCACGTACTCGTCGCCCTCCAGCACCGCGGTGGTCTTCACCCCTTGCAGATCGGAACCCGCACCAGGTTCAGTCATGGCGATCGCGGTGACCATTTCCCCGGACACCAACTTGGGCAGGTATTTGTGTTTCAAGGCTTCACTGCCGTAATGCAGGATGTACGGCGCAACAATGTCCGAATGCAGGGAAAAACCGATGCCGGTCAACCCCAGGCGCCCGACCTCCTCGATCACCACTGCGCTGTAGAGAAAGTCCGCGCCCAGGCCGCCATATTCTTCCGGCAGATGGGAGCAGAGCATCCCCGCCTCCCCGGCTTTATTCCACAACGCACGATCGATGAAACCCTGCTTTTCCCACTGCGCATGGAACGGCACCGCTTCTTTTTCGAGGAAGGTTCGTACGCTGTCGCGGAACAATTCGTGCTCGGAGCTGAGCAGGGTTCTGGGGATCATCGGGGCACCTGTAATTATTGTTGGCCGAAAATGAATCCAGAGACTAAGCCGAGCACCTGCAACAGGACACTGGACACATCCGCCAAAAAATAAGACGATCCAGCCGCTTGGTGACCACTTTCCCCTATAAGAATAAATTGAATTATGTCTATCCAATCCTCTGCGCCCTTGCGGCGCGTCAGCATCCTGGCGATCGACCGGGTTTTTGCCTACACACTCATGCAGGCCAAGGATTTCTTCCATCTGGCCAGCCTGCGCTATGGCAAGCAACAGGGCCAGGGCCTTACTCCCGGCTTTGAGACCCGCGTGGTCAGTCCCGACGGCAAACCCGTCAACAGCTTCAGCGATGTGCTGATGCCGGTGGACGGCGGCCTGGAAAATACCGATGTGATCATCCTCCCGGCCTTCTGGGACGACTTCGAAACCATTTGCCAGCGTTATCCACAGGTCCTGCCGTGGCTGCGCGAACAGCACGCACGAGGCGCGGTGCTCTGTGGTGAGGCAACTGGCGTATTCTGGCTCGCCGAAGCGGGCCTGCTGGATGGCAAGGAGGCGACCACCTACTGGCGCTTCTTCAATGCCTTCGAAGAGCGTTTCCCCAACGTCCAACTGAACAAGGACAAGCACCTCACGGATGCCGACAACCTGTTTTGCGCAGGAGGCACCACTTCGGCCTGTGACCTGTACATCTATCTGATAGAGCGCTTTTGCGGCGCCAACGTCGCCCAGGCCGTCGCCCGTGACATTCTCTACGAAGTGCAGCGCAGCTATTCCCCCGGCCGCATCGGCTTTGGCGGGCAGAAACTGCACCAGGACGTGATCATCCTGCAGATCCAGCACTGGCTCGAAGAGCATTTCGCCGACAAGTTCCGCTTCGAGGACGTCGCCCGCGAACACGGCATGAGCATTCGCAACTTCATGCGCCGCTTCCAGACCGCCACCGGCGACAAGCCGCTGCACTACCTGCAAAGGCTGCGCATTGAAACCGCCAAGGGCCTGCTGTCAGGCAGTCGCAAAAGCATCAAGACCATCAGCTATGAAGTCGGCTACGACGATGCGAGCTTCTTCGCACGGCTGTTCCGCCAACACACCGAACTGTCGCCAAACCAGTATCGCCAGCAGTTCCAGCAGGCAGCCTGACCCCGGGCGCAACACAAAAAAAGGGCCTGCATTGCAGGCCCTTTTTTGTGCATTCGAATCCGGTTTAAGGCTTGTGCGCCCGGGCCAGGAATTCGTGGGATTGCATCTCCAGCAGACGGCTCAGGGTGCGCTGGAACTCAAAGTTCAGGCGACCGCCGGTGTACAGGTCTTTCAGTTCGACTTCGGCAGAAATGATCAACTTGACGTTGCGGTCATAGAACTCGTCGACCATGTTGATGAAACGGCGGGCGATGTCGTCGGTGGTGACGCTCATCTGCTCCACGCCACTGAGCAACACGGCGTGGAAGATCTTGCCGAGTTCGATGTAGTCGTTCTGGCTACGCGGGCCGTCGCACAGTTCGCGGAAGTCGAACCAGGCCACGTCGTCGCAGGTGCGCAGGGCACGGATCTCGCGATTCTCGATGATCAATACGTCGTTTTCCACGGCTGCCGTGCATTCCGGAGTGAGTGCGCGGAAGCTTTTGCGCAGGCTCTCGTGGGACGCTTCATCGAGCGGGAAGTGAAACAGTTCCGCTTGCTCAAGGTGACGCAGACGGTAATCGACGCCACTGTCGACGTTGACGATGTCGGTGTTCTGCTTGATCAGCGCAATCGCCGGTAGGAAGCGCGCACGCTGCAGACCGTCCTTGTACAGGCCGTCCGGTACGATGTTCGAGGTCGCGACCAGGGTCACGCCGTTCTTGAACAGCTCTTCCATCAGGGTGCCGAGGATCATCGCGTCGGTGATGTCGGACACGAAGAATTCATCGAAACAGATCACCCGCGCTTCGGTGGCAAAACGCTTGGCAATGATGGTCAGCGGGTTTTTCTCGCCGCCCAGGGTCTTCATCTCTTCGTGCACGCGCTTCATGAAGCGGTGGAAGTGCGTCCGGGATTTCTCCTTGAACGGCAGCGCTTCGAAGAAGGTGTCGACCAGGTAGGTCTTGCCGCGACCCACGCCGCCCCAGAAATACAGACCCTTGACCGGCGCCTGGTCTTTCTTGCCGAACAGCTTGCCGAGCAGGCCCGGCTTGTTTTGCGAGGCCGCGATCAGGTCGTCGTACAGGCGCTGCAAATGACGCACGGCAGTTTCCTGGGCGGCGTCATGGAAGAATTCCGGACGTTTGAGATCAGCTTGATATCGTTCTAGGGGCGTCATAATTCGTTAGCAAGGCAACAAAAACGGGCCGACACTGTAGCGACGGCCCTGAAGAATGGCAATCGGCCCTTGGTCGGGCCGAGCCGTTGATTATTCCTGAACGGGGGTCAGCGCAATGCGCAAGGCCTCGATGGCCTGATCCCGCGCGGCGCCGTCGGCGAACTCCGGGCTGTCGCCGACGCACTCGCCTTCCAGCCAGACGCTGAAGCTCGACCCCTCGCTGCGCACATCCAGCGCCTGGCCGGATTGCAGCTGCTTGGTCACCTGACCGGCGGTCTTGCCGTCGGCAAAATTGCGCGACAACAGCAATTGCTCGCCATCGGCCGCCAACAGACGGAAACGGAAACTGCCGTCGTCTTCACGGAAGCTGACGAAACGCGCGGCTTTGGCCGCCTTTTTCTTGGTGCTGGCCGCAACCTGGGTCTGAGTGACGAACGAGCGCAGGCCAACCGCCTCACGCAGCTGCTGCAGAAATGGGGTCGCCACCGCACGGGCCTTTTTCGCGCCCATTTGCAGGATGTCTTCCAGGTCCGCCGGACGCGCGATCAACTGGTGATAACGCTCGCGAGACTCCCCGAGTTCGGCATCGAGCAACTGGAACAGACGGTTCTTCGCCTCGCCCCAGCCCAGGCCCTGCAGCAGTTCGCCGTGGAACTCGGCGGCTTGCGCCGGTGTGGCGAAGGCCTGGAACAGGGTGAACAGGTGCGAGTTGTCTGGGTCCTTCGCTTCGCCCGGCGCGCGCGAGTCGGTGACGATGCGCGAGATCGCGTCCTTCATCTCCTTGGCGCTGCTGAACAACGGGATGGTGTTGTCGTAGCTCTTGGACATCTTGCGACCGTCGAGGCCCGGCAAGGTGGCGACGCTTTCCTCGATCAGCGCTTCGGGCAGCGTGAAGAATTCCTGGCCCTGGCCAAACAGGTGGTTGAAGCGCTGGCCGATGTCGCGGGCCATTTCCACGTGCTGGATCTGATCGCGGCCGACCGGCACCTTGTGTGCGTTGAACATCAGGATGTCCGCGGCCATCAGCACCGGGTAGCTGTACAGGCCCATGGTGATGCCGGCGTCCGGGTCTTCGCCGGTCTCCAGGTTCTTGTCCACCGAGGCCTTGTAGGCGTGGGCGCGGTTGAGCAGGCCCTTGGCCGCGACGCAGGTGAGCAACCAGGTCAGCTCGGGAATTTCCGGGATATCGGACTGGCGATAAAAGGTTGCGCGCTCCACATCGAGGCCACCGGCCAGCCAGGTCGCGGCGATTTCCAGACGCGAGCGCTGGATGCGCAGCGGGTCGTCGCACTTGATCAGGGCGTGGTAATCCGCCAGGAAGTAGAACGAATCGGCATTGCTGTCACGGCTGGCGACAATCGCCGGGCGAATCGCGCCCGCGTAGTTGCCCAGGTGCGGGGTGCCAGTGGTGGTGATGCCGGTAAGGATGCGCGTACGAGTCGTCATGGGTAATCGCTTGTCTGACTGCATTCAATTCGAAAGGCGCGGCAGCAGCAGATCCTTGAGATCGGTCAGCTTGCCGTGAAAAAAGTGTCCGCATTCTGCCACTTTCAGCAGCTCATGGGGGCGATCAAGGGCTGCAGACCAGTCGTAAACCAGTTGCGGGTCGATCACTTCGTCGGTTTCCGGCTGGATCAGGGTCAAGGTGCCGCGCTGTGGTAACGGGTCCTGGCTGCCCAGGCGCATCACCGCCGGGGCCACCATGAACAAATGCGCGAGGCGTTCGCCCTCGGCTTCCAGGCGTCCGCCGAGGCTGGCCGCTACGAAGCCGCCGAAGGAAAAACCGAGCAGGGTGATCGGCAAGCCGGGATGTTTGGCGCGTAGCCATTGGGCGGCGGCGTGGGCGTCGTCGACTTCTCCGGTGCCCATGTCATGACTGCCGGCACTCGCGCCGACGCCACGGTAGTTGAAACGCAAGGTAATAAAACCGGCGTCGCGGGCCGTGCGCTGCAAGGTCGAGACGACTTTGTTGAGCATGGTGCCGCCCTGCACCGGGTTGGGGTGGCAAATCAGCGCCAGGCCCCGTGGTTCGGGGGAATCCAGGTACAAGGCTTCCAGTTGACCCACCGGGCCATCAATCACTACAGGGGTTTCACGCATCAGCAAGGAAGGAACTCCGTGACCTCTCGAAGGGTCGACTCGTCTAGCTAAAAGTCTGTGCCTGGCATAATTGCGATCTCGTCGCGGTATACAGCGCAGGTCCGAGCCGTTAACGTAAAGCAAAGCCGTTTATAGAGGAAGGACTCGTGGAACACTCGCTCTTAGTTTGGTTGTTGCCGACTCTTGCCCTGGTTGCCGGTGTCGCCATTGGATTCCTGGTTGCTCGCCTGCTGCCCAATGCCGTGCCCAACAGCACGCAACGTCAGCTGGATGACATTCAGGAACGTTTTGACAGCTATCAGAATGAAGTGGTTACCCACTTCAACAGCACCGCAACGCTGGTGAAGAAACTCACTCAGAGCTATCAGGAAGTGCAGGATCACCTGGCCGAGGGCGCCAACCGCCTGGCCCTCGACGAACAGACACGCCAACGCCTGCTGGCCGCCCTGCACGCCGATGCCGGGCATGCACCACGGGAACGCCTGACGCCACCGCGCGACCAGGAACCGCCTCGCGACTATGCGCCAAAGACGCCTAACGCGCCGGGCATGCTCGACGAGCACTATGGCCTGAAGAAGTAACTCGCTTTCAGCGCCCATAAAAAACCCTCGGCCAATGTCTTGGTCGAGGGTTTTTTTATGCCCGGAATTGAATCAGGGAATGGCTGTTACTGCTGACCACCATACTGCTGGCCAGGAATCGCCTTGAGGTTGACCTCGACACGGCGGTTCTGCGCGCGACCGTTGACGTCGCTGTTGCTCGCGATCGGATTGTCCGGGCCGGCGCCGCGGGCGCTGAGGTTGGCGCCGCTCACGCCTTGCGAGGTCAGGTAGGTCGCTACGCTCTGCGCACGACGCTGGGACAGGTCCATGTTGTGCTGGCGGCTGCCGGTGCTGTCGGTGTAGCCGACGATTTCGATCTGGTTCTGGCTGAACTCTTTCAGCGAGCCTGCCAGGTTATTCAGCGGCTGGTAGAAGCTTGGGGCGATGTTCGCCGAATCGGTGGCGAAGGTAATGTTACCCGGCATGATCAACTTGATCTGATCGCCCTGGCGCTGCACTTCAACCCCGGTGTTGGCCATGCTGGCGCGCAGTTTCTTTTCCTGCTGGTCGGCGTAGTAGCCATAGCCGGCGGCGGAAGCACCGACCACTGCAGCGCCGATCAGCGCGCCCTTGCCACGGTTGTCGTGGTTGATGGCTGCACCGGCAACGGCACCCGCCAGCGCACCGAGGCCACCGTACTTGGCAGTTTTGCTCATACCCGTGGAGCCGCCGTCGGCCTGACCCTGGTTGTCATACGGGTTAGGGGATGCACAGCCAGACAACAAGGCCACGGCGGTAGCGACAATAATCAAACGACGCGAGGTGAACATGGAGAGCTCCTACTTTTTCATTCTGTGGTGCAACGGACGTTGGCAAAAGACCCCTGCGGGCGTTGGAACACGACAACCGGCAAAAATTCCGTGAGCGGCCCCGACGCCCTGAAAAATCAGGCCCGCACGAAGGGGTTCTCACGCATCTCATCGCCCAGGCGCGTATCAGGACCGTGCCCGGCGACCACGGTGGCCTCTTCATCGAGGGTGTACAGGCGCTGCTTGATCGAACGCACGATGGTGGCCTGGTCGCCGCCCCACAGGTCGGTCCGCCCTACCCCGCGTCGAAACAAGGTGTCGCCGGCAATCAGCAGCTTAGCCTCTGCAAACCAGAAGCTCATGGAACCCGGCGTATGCCCGGGCGTGTGCAGTGCCACCCCGCAGCCGCAGGCCAGCTCTTCATCGTCATCCAGCCAGCGATCCGGCGACGGCACCGGGGTGTAAGGCACCCGGAACATCTGGCATTGCATCTCCAGGTTGTCCCAGAGGAACTGGTCTTCCTTGTGCAGGTGCAAGGTGGCGCCGGTTTTTTCCTTCAACTGGCCCGAGGCCAGGAAGTGATCCAGGTGCGCATGGGTATGAATGATGCTCACCAGCTTCAGGCCCAGGGCTTCGAGGCGCGACAGGATCAACTCATGATTGCCACCCGGATCGACGACGATGGCCTTTTTGGTGATCGGATCGCCGATGATGGTGCAGTTGCACTGCAACGGGCCGACGGGGAAGGTTTCGCGGATCAGCGCGGGTTTGGCAGCGTCCATGAGTGTTCCTGGAGAGAGTGAATGGACTATTCTGGCACAGCCGCTGAGCGCCGCCGATGGCGCGAGCGTTACACAATCGTCGCAAGGAGGCTGCATTCATGACATTCAACTGGCACAGCGACACGCTGACCGCCACCACCGCCATCGACCCCACGTACAAAAACACCCAGAACGTGCGCCGTTTCATGCACCAACACTGCGGGGCCGCGTTCAAGTTTGACCGCGATTTCATGGCCTGGATCCGCAGCGGCGCCCCGGCCACCCTCGGCGATGTGGTCGATGAATACCGTCGGCGACAGACGCCAGGACGCTGATCAGAACCCCAGCGGCAACGTCTCCCGGCCTTCCAGCCCCAATAGATACTGTTTGGCCTCCAGGCCGCCGGCGAAGCCGGTCAGGCTGCCCGACGCGCCAATCACTCGGTGACAGGGTGCGACAATCGACAGCGGATTCTTGCCGTTCGCCGCGCCCACCGCGCGAACGGCCTTGGGGCTGCCGATCTGCTGGGCAATCTGGCTGTAGCTGCGGGTTTCGCCGAAGGGGATGGTGAGCAAGGCCCGCCAGACTTTTTGCTGGAACTCGGTGCCGGCAAAGTCCAGTGGCAGCTCGAAGCAGTCGCGCTCACCGGCGAAGTACTGCTTGAGCTGGCGTTCGGTTTCCTGCAGCAGCGGGTTGTGGATATCTTCCTGCAGCGGGCCGATGCGCACGCGATTGAGTTTTTCGTTTTCCCAGAGGATCGCGCAGAGCTTGTCGCCCCGTGCGATCAGGGTCAGGGTGCCAACAGGAGAAGGCAGCCGCTTGAATACGTAGGACATGGGAGGCTCCTGGGTCAGAGAACGTATTCAGGGTAAAACGGGATTCAAACGCAAGAACTACGTTTCTTGCGTTTGAATTTGTAGGAGCCGGCTTGCCGGCGAAGGCGTCGATTCTGGCGACGCACGACTGGAGATTGCTATCGCTGGCAAGCCAGCTCCTACAGGGGACTTGAATTTTCGCCTTCGATCAGTGCGCCTCCTCCAGCTCATCATGCAGCAGGCCGAAGATCTCGCGCTTCATCTCGATGAACGAGCGCTCCATGACCATATCCAGCGTGCGCGGGCGCTCGATGGGCACGTCGAGGATCTGCTTGATCCGCCCCGGCCGGGCGCCCATGACGTAGACCCGGTCGCCGAGCAGGATGGCTTCATCGATATCGTGGGTGACGAACAACACGGTTTTCTTGCTGTTGCCCCACACCCGCAGCAGCAGTTGCTGCATTTGCAGGCGCGTCTGGCTGTCGAGGGCGCCGAAGGGTTCGTCCATCAACAGGATCTGCGGGTCGTTGGCCAGGGCGCGGGCGATGGCCACGCGCTGCATCATGCCGCCGGAGAGCTGCTTGGCGTAGTTGTCGGCGAAGGCGCTCAAGCCGACTTCGTTGACATAGTAATCGACTATTTCCTTGCGCTTGGCAGCCGGCATCCCACGCCGCTTGAGGCCGAATTCGACGTTCTGTCGTACGGTCAGCCAGGGGAACAGGGTGTAGCTCTGGAACACCATGCCGCGATCCGCGCCGGGGCCTTCGACTTGCTGGCCACCGACGTAGATCTCGCCTTCGGTGGGTTCCGCCAGGCCTGCGGTCAGGTACAGCAAGCTGGATTTGCCGCAACCCGAAGGGCCGACCAATACCGCAAATTGCTGGTCCGGCACCTCAAATGAAACCTTCTCCAGCGCACTGAAAACGCCGCCATCAGGTTTCTGGTAACGCAGGCTGACCTTGTCTACCTGCAGGCGCGGGGCGGCGCTGATGGCAGCCGCTCGGGGAGTATCAAAACGGTGAGTGGCAGAGGTTACTGAGCCCATGCGGCGATCCTCAGGCGAAGGAAACGGAACAGTTGGTCGGTGATCAGGCCCAACAGGCCGATGATCGCAATGGCGAGAAAAATCACGTCCACCTGAAAGCCACGCATGGCCTTGAGGCTCAGGTAACCCAGGCCACTGGAGGCAGCCACCAGTTCGGCGACCACCAGGTAGGTCCAGGCCCAGCCCATGGTCACGCGCAAGGTATCGAGTACGCCGGGCAAGGACGCCGGGGCGATCACATGCAGCACCGCATCACGCCGGCTGGAACCGAGGGTGTAGGACGCGTTGATCAAATCCTTGGAAATGCCCTTGGAGACGTCGGCAATCATCACCAGTTGCTGAAAGAACACGCCGAAGATAATCACCGACACCCGTTGTTCCAGGCCAATGCCGATCCACAGGATGAACAACGGCACGAACGAGGTGACCGGCAGGTAGCGGATGAAGTTGACCATCGGTTCGAGGAACGCCTGGACGATACGGAAGCTGCCCATCAGCAGGCCCAACGGCACCGCTACCAGCGACGAGACCACGAACCCGACCATCACCACTTCCAGGCTCGCCCACACATGCTGGCCGAGGGTGCCATCGCGGCTCAGGCGCCCAGCGGCTTCCACCACCGCGCCGGGCGTCGGCAGGAACATGCTGGGCACCACGCCGCCGTAGGACAACCCGGCCCACAGGCCCACCAACAGTACCCAGGCCAGGCCACTGGCGCTCCAGATGACTTTGACCGGCAAAGCCGTCTTGGGCGTGACGCAGCGGCTCAACCATGAATTGCGCTTGAACATGACAGTCTCCTAGAGCGGGCTGACGAAACGGTTGTCGACCAGATCGTCGTGGCTGACGTTGTAGGGTTTGCCTTGCAATTCGCTGGCGGTTTCGTTGGCCAGTTTGATCAGCGCGGCGCTGTCGCCCGGTTTGCCCGGAGAGCCGAGGAGTTTTTCGCTCATGGCCTGGTCGTAGAAGCGCACGCCTTTGGCGGCAGCCGCCAGTTCTTTCGGATCGGAGAGATAGCCACCGACACCCTTGGCCATGATCTCGTAGGCTTTTTCCGGATGTTCCTGGGTGTACTTCACGGCCTTGTACAAGCCCGAGACCAGCGCCTTGACGTCGTCCGGTTGTTTCTCGATGACGTCGCAGTTCAGCGCCACCACATCGACGATCACTCCCGGCGTGGTGCTGCTGTCGATCAACACCTTGCCTTGCTGCTTGTCGCGGACCATCGACAGATGCGGCTCCCAGGTCACTGCGGCCGGCACCCGCCCGGCGATGAAGGCAGTGGCGGCATCATCGGCGGTCATGTTCTGCACCGTGATATCACTCATGCTCATGCCGTTCTTTTTCAGCAGGTAGGACAGCCAGAACTGCGAGGTCGAACCCTCGTTCACCGCCACCGCCTTGCCCTTGAGTTCCTGCAGGCTCTTGACCTCCTTGCCGACCAGTACACCGTCGCCACCGTGGCTGTCATCCAGCGCCGCCACGGCCTTGAAGCAGAATTGCGGACGGTATTTCAGCACTTCGTCGATGGTCGACGCCGAACCCGACAATTGGCCGGACGCCTGGGCGGCCATGTACATCGCCGCCTCTTCCACCACCGGCAGCTCGACCGTCAGGCCGTTTTCCTTGAAGTAGCCCAGGTCCTGGGCCAGGTACAAGGTGCCGTAGCCGACCCAGGTGGTATGGCCGATGGACAGGGTGCCAGCCTGGGCGCTGGTGGCGACTGTGGCGGCAATGGCGGTGACCGCCAGCGGATGGGCGAAACGCGTTAGCAAGGACTTGATCATGGAGCACTCCCACAGCTGTTGATTTGATTGTGTGTTGCGGGGCAGTACGGCCAGCGGCCTCGAACAGGTGGTACAGGCGGTCTCTGACTGGACCTTGAAGGGTCAGCGTTGGGCTGACTGGCCAGACGAATGTTGGCCCAAGGGCGCGGTGAGGAAAATGAGGAAATATGTCGATGCGAATGAACAAAAAACTCGCTAGAGCGCCCGGAAAATGGGCGCCTTGGGCAGGGTTGCCCGGGGTTGGTGCAGGGCTCTGAAAATGGCTTGATTCAGAGATAGCTATCGCGGGCAAGCCCGCTCCCACAGGTCAGGTATGCAGCCCCAAACCTGCGGCCAACACAAAACCCTGTGGGAGCGGGCTTGTCGAAACGTCGCACCGCCGCGATTAGCCTTCAAGACCTTACGAAAAACTCAAAGCCGGCCAAACTCCCGCGCCGTACGATCCACCGCCTTCAAGGTCTTGCCTATCAGTTCATCAACTTCCTCACGACTGGCAATCAACGCCGGCGCCATGATCATGCGCCCCAGGGTGGAGCGAATAATCACCCCCTCCTCAAAGCCAATCGTGCGGCAGCGCCAGGCAATATCGTTCTCATTGGCGAAGCGCTTGCGGGTGTCCCGGTCCTCGGCCAGTTGCAACGCCGCGACCATGCCCGTGCCCTGGATATCGCCCACCAGCGGGTGCTTGCCGAACACCTCGCGCAGGCATTGCTGCAGATACGGCCCGATGTCGGTCTTGACCCGGCTGACCACGCCTTCGTCGCGCAGCGCCTTGAGGTTGGCAATCGCCACGGCGGCCGCCACCGGGTGCCCGGAGTAGGTCAGGCCGTGGGCGAAGACACCGCCCTGCTCCACCAGCACCTGGGCCATTTTCTTCGACAGCACCAGGCCACCCATGGGGATGTAGCCAGAGGTCAGGCCCTTGGCGATGGACAGGGTGTCCGGCTCGAAGCCGAAATACTCATGGGCAAACCATTCACCGGTGCGACCGAAGCCGCCGATCACTTCATCGGCGCACAGCAGCACGTCGTACTGGCGGCAAATGCGCTGAATCTCCGGCCAGTAGCTCGCCGGCGGGAAGATCATGCCACCGGCGCCCTGGAAGGGTTCGGCGATAAAACCAGCGACTTTGTCCGCCCCCAGCTCGAGGATTTTTTCCTCCAGTTGTCGCGCCGCCCGCAGACCGAACTCCTCTGGCGTGAGGTTGCCTTCGTGGGCAAAGAAATAAGGTTCGTCGATGTGCGCAATATCCGGAATCATCCCGCCCATTTCGTGCATGAATTTCATCCCGCCCAGCGCCGTCGCGGCCAGGGTCGAGCCGTGGTAACCGTTCCAACGCCCGATCATTACCTTCTTCTCGGGCTTGCCCAGTACCTGCCAGTAACGGCGCACAGTGCGGATCAGCACTTCGTTGGCCTCGGAGCCGGAGTTGGTGTAGATAGCGTGGCTGTAGTGCCCTGGCAGCAGGCTGAACAGCAACTCCGACAGCTCGATCACCTGCGGGTGGGTGGTGTGGAAGAACATGTTGTAGTACGGCAACTGCTCCAGTTGCTGGCTCGCGGCAGCGGCCAGGTCCTTGCGGCCGTAGCCGAGGTTGGTGCACCACAGCCCCGACATACCATCCAGGTAGCGCCGACCGTCGTTGTCCCACAGATGCAGGCGTTCGCCACGGACCATCACGCGCGGCCCTTCGTCGTTGAGGGCTTTCTGATCGACAAAGGCGTGGATGTGGTGTGCAGCATCGGCGGCCTGGTAGTCGCGGGTTTCACGTGGGGTGGTCATCGCCAGTTCTCCGTTGTGGTGATCAGCGCAGTTGAAACCAGGTGGTTTTCAACTGGGTGTATTTATCGAATGAGTGCAGCGACAGGTCACGACCGAAACCGGACTGCTTGCCGCCGCCGAATGGAACGGTCACGTCGAGCGCGTCGACGCTGTTGACCGAGACGGTGCCGGCACGCAATTGCCGCGCCACGCGGTGCGCGCGGTTGAGGTCGTCGGTCCACAGCGACGCGGCAAGGCCGTAGACGCTGTCGTTGGCCAACTGCAGGGCGTGGGCTTCGTCGTCAAACGCTGTGACCGCCAGCACCGGGCCAAAGACTTCGTCGCGAAACAGCGACATATCAGGCGTGACGCCAGTAAAAATCGTCGGCTGAATGAAGTTGTCACAACCATTGAAACGGGCCTGCTCGCCGCCACATACCCGGCGGGCGCCCTGGCGTTGAGCCTGATCGATAAAGCCCATGATGCGCCGGGTTTGCCGACTGTCGACGATAGCCCCAGCCGGGCTGGACGGGTCGAGTGGATCGCCGGGCTGCCAGCGCGCCGCCTGCACTTTCAGGCGCTCGACGAATTCATCGTGAATCGAGCGCTGCACCAGCAAGCGCGAGTTGGCCGAGCAGACTTCGCCCTGATTGAAGAAGATGCCGAACGCGGCTTTCTGCGCGGCCAGGTCCAGGTCCTGGCAATCGGCGAACACCAGGTTCGCGCTCTTGCCACCGCACTCCAGCCACACCTGCTTGAGGTTGGACTGCGCCGAGTACTGCATGAAGTATTTGCCGACTTCGGTGGAACCGGTGAACACCAGGCAGTCGATGTCCGGGTGCAAACCGAGCGCCTTGCCGGCCTGTTCGCCAAGGCCCGGCAGTACGTTGAGCACGCCCGGTGGTATGCCTGCCTCCAGCGCCAGTTCACCCAGACGCAGCGCAGAAAACGGCGACTGCTCGGCGGGTTTGAGAATTACCGAGTTGCCTGCGGCCAGGGCCGGTGCCAACTTCCAGGCGGCCATGTCCAAGGGGAAGTTCCACGGCACCACGGCAGCGACCACGCCCAGGGCCTCGCGGGTGATGGTCGCCAACACGTTGCTGGCGCTGGGGGCCACCTGGTCATACAGCTTGTCGAGACTTTCCGCATACCAGCGAAACACCCCGGCGGCGCCCGGCACGTCAATGTTGTAGGCGTCCATCACCGGCTTGCCCATGTTCAGCGAATCGAGCAGCGCCAGTTCTTCGCGGTGGGTCATGAGCAGATCGGCGAGGCGCAGCAAGACCTGCTTGCGCTCGTTGGGAGAACGCTGCGCCCAGACACCGGCATCGAATGCCCGGCGGGCGCTGCTCACGGCCGCATCGACGTCCTCACTGCCGCAGGCCGAAACCTCGGCCAGCACGCCACCGGTGGCCGGATTGATCGCGGTAAAGGTCTGCCCGGACAACGCCGGACGCCATTGCCCGCCTATCAACGCTTGGGTAGGAAACTGCAGCGCGGCAGCCTGGCCTTGCCAATATTCAAGCTCGAACACGTTCGGATGCTCCATGGGCTTTCTTGTGCAGTGGATAGTGGCCCAGGTGGCGGCGGGGTAAAAATAGTAAAAATGTCTTCGCAGGCGATGAAAAAACTCTGCAGCCGAGCTCCCCACCCGAGCGTGAGGTGGTTATTGTTCAGCCACGACAAAACTGTCGCCCACGCGGATCGGGGCGGTGCGCAAATTGCTTGGTTTCAGGGATCGAGCGTAACGCTGAACCTACCCTCCCGAGGTCTGCTGTGGCTGCCTACAATCTGCGTCAACTGAAGTACTTCATCACCACGGTCGAATGCGGCAGCGTCGCCGAGGCGTCGCGCAAGCTGTACATCGCCCAGCCGTCGATTTCCACGGCGATCAAGGGCCTGGAAGACAGCTTCGGCGTACAACTGCTGATCCGCCATCACGCCCAGGGCGTGTCCCTGACGCCCAGCGGTGCGCGTTTTTTTCGCAAGGCCCAGGAGCTGCTGCGCATGGCCCGGGAGTTCGAACAGAATGCCCTGGCCGACAACGACGTGGTGTCCGGGCAGATCGACATCGGCTGCTTTGAAACGGTCGCACCGCTGTATTTGCCGCAGCTGATGGCCGGTTTTTCGGCCTTGTATCCGGGGGTGGAAATCCGCATCCGTGATGGCGAGCAGCAGGAGTTGGTGCAGGGGCTGACGTCGGGGGCGTTTGACCTGGCGATCCTCTATGAACACGACCTCGATGGCACCATCCAGACCGAACCGCTGATGCCGGCCCAGCGGCCCTACGCGTTGCTGCCGGCCGATCACCGCTTCGCCCAGCAAGCCCAGGTCTCGCTGCGCGACCTGTGCCTGGAGCCGATGATTCTGCTGGACGTACAACCGAGCCGCACCTACTTCGTCAGCCTGTTCGACGAACTGGGGCTGACCCCGCAGATCGCTTTCAGCTCACCCTCGATCGAGATGGTGCGCGGCATGGTCGGCCAGGGCTTCGGCTTCTCGATCCTGGTCACCCGCCCACACTCCGAATGCACCTACGACGGGCAGAAGGTGGTGTGCGTGGACATTGTCGAAGAGGTGACTGGGTCGGGCCTGGTGGCGGCCTGGCTCAAGCGGGGACAGTTGACCAAGCCGGCGCAACTGTTCGCCGATTACTGCCGCGAGCAACTGACCGCCAAGGCCCGGCGGCCGCTGCCAGCCGATTAGGCCAGCAGGCCCAGCTCCTTGGCCCGGGCCACCGCCTGGGTGCGACGCTCGACCCCCAGCTTGCTGTTGATGTGGCTGGCGTGGGTTTTCACCGTATGCAACGAGATGAACAACTGATCGCTGATTTCCTGATTCGAGCAGCCCCGTGCAATCAATTGCAGCACCGCTTGCTCGCGGGCGCTGAGGGTTTCGCTGCCGACTGCCGGGTCGGTGCTGGCACGGGCAGCACCTGCCGGTAGACGCTGCAACAGACTCTGGCGCAGCGCGTCATTCGCACAGTACGCCAGTTGCTCGCGCAACCAGTCCGGACGCTCGCGCAGCAAACCTTCGAAAGGCTGCAACACGCCGCCATGGGCTGCTTCGAAGGCCTGGACCAGAGCCTTGCGCGCCTCGGCTTCACGACCATTGCCGAGCATCAGTGCAACCTTCTGATTCAAGGCCATGACACTGAGCATCTGCCGCCCGCTGTTCTGCCCGTGCTCAAGTAACACGTTGAGACGCCCTTCGGCCAGCATCGGCTGGCCCTGGATGACATCCAGCACGGCTTGCTGCAATTCGATGTGCAGGGCCATCTGTGGATGGAATTCCGGCGGCGAAGCCGGTTGTTCGCCGTTGTAGGTCTGCCCGAGCCGGGACAGCCAGGCACCCGCCAGGTCGGTGCGGCCCTGGGCCAGCCACAGCTCGCATTTGACCAGCGTGATCATCGCCAGGTAGTAGATCGGCGGCACGTCCCAGATGTGCATCAGGCGCTCGGCTTCCGCCAGTTCAGCAAAGGCCCTGGCAAACTCGCCCTTGCTGCCTTCGTAGCGGGCGATCACGCTGTGGCCGATCAACACGCTGATATCACGGCAGGCGCGCGCCTCCAACAAGCCAGCCTGCAAGCGTGCCAGGCCGAGCTCCGGTTGCAGGCGCAGCACCAGCAGGTAGCCCTCGTACAGAGTCAGGCGGGCACGCACCGCATACAGACGCTGCGGCGACAGCCCCTGCAGGCGCTGCTGGCCTTGGCGCACCTCGTCGAGGGCGCGCAGAATTTCCCCGCGCGCCTGCAGCACCCGGGCCCGGTCGTAATGGGCCAGCGCTTCGAACAGCGGGTTGCCGACGCGCTGGGCCAGTTCCAGGGACTCGCGGTTCAAGCCTCGCGCGCGCCACAGGTCGGCATCGGCAATGGCCAGGTTGGACAACGTCGACAGGCACATCAGGCGCTGGCCGTAACGTTTGTGCGGCAGGCTTTCCAGGGCTTCGCTGCAGTACATCAGAGTCTGTTCACGCTGGCCGCGCCCGCGGGCGATGATCCCGCTCAATGCCAGCCACTGCGCCAGCATGGATTTCTGCGCCGTGGCCGAAGGCGCCGGGAGGAAGCGACTCAAGTGGCTGGCCAGTTCCTCGGCGGCGTCCAGTTGGCAGGCCAGGCCCAGGGCCCAACTGTACAACACGATCAAGCGCGGGGTGCTGACCAGCAGGCTGTCGGGCAAGTCCATTTTCCAGCGCAGGAGCATGCCGACGTTCTGCTCGGCCAGCAGTTGCTCCTCCGACAGGTTCTGCACCAGGTTCGCCGCCACATCCAGATGGCCGGCACGCAGCGCCTGCTCTACCGCCTCGTCGAGCAGGCCCTGGGCATTGAACCAGCGGCAGGCACGCAAATGCAGGGTCGCGGCCGGAACAATGGCGGTGGCCGGCGGCCGGCTGCGCAGCAGATCGGAAAACAGGTGGTGATAACGGTACCAGTGGCCCTGCTCGTCGAGCGGCACCAGGAACACCTGGTGGGACAACAGGAAGCGCAGGATTTCGCCACTGTCATGGGCTTCGCGCACGGCGTCGCACAGCTCGCGGCAAAAACGCTCCTGGGGGGCAGTGTCGTAGAGAAAGGCCTGCACTTCGGCGGGCAGGCAATCGATGACTTCCTCCAGCAGGTAGTCGCGGATCAGCCCTTCGCCGCCATGCAACGGTGGTGGCAACAGTGCACTGCTGCCCGCCTCGGAGGCAGCCAGCAGCCAGAACCGCAGGCCGGCGACCCAACCTTCACTGCGCCGGATCAGGTTCTCCAGCGCCTCGCCGCGTAGCGAGCTGCTGTGCCGGTCGAGCAAGGCCAGGGACTCATCATGGGTCAGGCGCAGATCCTGCTCGTGCAACTCCAGCAATTGTCGCGACAGGCGCAAGCGCGCCAGATGCCAGTCCGGACGCTGGCGACTGGTCACAAGCACCAGCAGGCCATCCGGCAGGTGGTTGAGGAAGAATTGGAGACAGCGGTCAAGCACCGGCCCCTGCGCCAGATGGTAGTCATCGAGCACCAGCAGCAACGGCTCGCTGGGAGACAGATGCACCGCCAGTTCATCAAGCAAACCGTCGAGCCATTCTTCAAAGGCAAAGGGCTGATGACGCTGGCGCATTTTCAGCAGGCCAAGGGCCTGGCTGCCAAGGCGGGGGAAATAGTGTTGCAGGCCTTCGAGCAGTCGTTCGAGAAAACGCCCGGGATCACTGTCGCGCGAGCTGATCCCCAGCCAGAGGCTCTGCCAATGGGGCGCCAGGCTCTGGCAGAACTCCACCGCCAGCGAGCTTTTGCCGAATCCGGCCGGCGCGCTGACCAGCAGCAATCGTCCCTGCAAGCCGGCACTCAGCCGCTCGCACAGGCGCGGCCGCACGACGTGACCATCGGGCAAGGGCGGACGATAGAAGCGCCCCTGCGACATTGGCACCGCAGTGTCGGGAGAGTTCTGGATTCGGAACAGGTCAGTCATAGCCAACTCTTTTTGGAGTGCTGTTGTCGGCATTGCAGATGTCCGCAGACTAGCGGTAAAGGAGAAGGGATTGAAGGCAATTGCTACAAATGGCTACAAAAAGTACAGCGGAATACCGCACAAGCCACCTATCGCTGTCACATTGGCCGCTGAATGTAACGCTCCGGTGTTTCAGGCAAATGGCGGCGCTTTTCCCGACGCAAAAAAAAGCCCCGAACCAGTCGGGGCGTTTTTTCGAGGATGCGGCCTCTGTTACAGCGGGTTAGCGAATACCATCCTGGCGCAGTGCGGCCGGGGTGAAGTCGCTGCTGGTGGCGGTAAAGCCGAAGTCGTAGGCCTGTTTCTCTTCGTTCTTCATGCCCAGTGCCAGGTAGCGGCCGGACTGCAGGTCGTAGAGGGTTTCCAGGGCGTACCACGGCACTTGTTTGTCGTAGTAGTTCTCGGCATGGGCTTCAGCCACACGCCACAGTTGCCCGCGACCGTCGTAGTGGTCGATCACCGCCGCTTGCCAGGTGTCCTCGTCGATGTAGAAGTCACGCTTGGCGTAGATGTGGCGCTGGCCTTCCTTCAAGGTCGCAACCACATGCCACACGCGGCGCAGCTCGTAGCGGGCCAGGTCCTGGTTGATGTGGCCGGCCTTGATGATGTCGGCGTATTTGAGCTTCGGATCGTCGAGTTTGTAGGCGTCGGAGGCGATGTACATCTCTTTCTTGCCTTCGAGCTTCCAGTCGTAGCGATCCGGCGCACCGTTGTACATGTCCAGGTTGTCGGAGGTGCGCAGGCCATCCGCCGCTGTACCTGGGCCGTCATAGGACACTTGTGGCGCACGACGCACACGACGCTGACCGGCGTTGTAGACCCACGCCAGGCGCGGTTCCTTGACCTGGTCGAGGGTCTCGTGGACCAGCAGCACACCACCGGCCAGGCGCGCTGGCGCGGTGACTTTCTGCTTGAAGTAGAACAGGATGTTGCCCGGGTTTTTCGGGTCGTAGTCCTTCATCTTGTCGCGGAACACGAACTGATCCTGGAAGTACACCAGGCTGTACGAACCATTGGCCTGCGGCGTGGCCTGGGTGACCAGGCGAGTCACGCTGCCGCCACGATAGCGGGTGATGTGGTTCCAGATGACTTCGACACCGCTTTTCGGGATCGGGAACGGCACCGCCGTTTCGAAGTTCTCCAGGCCGTTGCCGCCCGACACCAGGTTGGTGTTGGTGGCGTTTCTCTTGATGGCGGCGAACACGTCATCCGGCACGGTAGCGCCACGATGGGAGGTGTAGACCGGCATCTTGAAGGTCTCGGGGTAACGCTTGAACATCGCGTATTGTCCCGGCGCCAGCTTGTCCTTGTACTTGTCGACGTTCTGCGCAGTGATGGTGAACAGCGGCTGTTCACTGGCATAAGGGTTGGACAGGAAACCACGGCTGTCGACGGACCCGGCATTCTTCGGCAGCGGCTTCCAGCTCGGGATCGAGCCATCGGCATTGCCGGCCATTTCCGCACCCATGGGCGTCAGGCTCTTGCCCAGCTTGTCGGCTTCGGCAGCCGGTACGGCGGCGATCACGCTGGTGGCCAGCAATGACAGCCCCAGGCCCGCGACGTACATCAGATTCTTGGCTATTTTCATTTCGTGTTCGTCCTGAAGAAGCAATGCTTAGAAGTTCACGCCGACGCTGAGCGCGACGAAGTCACGGTCATCCACGGTGGTGTACTTGCCGTCGAAGAAGTTGGTGTAGGCCAGGCTGGCGGTGTAGGTGTTCTGGTATTCGGCATCCAGGCCCAGGCTGATGGCTTTGCGGCCTTCCTCGAAGTTGCCGCCAGGACCCGGCGAGTAGCCGCTGACGTCGTGGGACCAGGCCACGTTAGGCTTGAGGTTGACCCCGGCAAACACGTCGTTGTAGTCCCAGATCGCACGGCCACGGTAGCCCCAGGATGTCGGGGTGGTGAAACCTTCGTCGGTGCAATTGCGCGTGGCGTTGTTGGTCGGTGTGCCTGGACCTGCACCGGCGATGGTGCGGCCGTTGAGGAACTCGCAGCTACCACCAGGCAACTCACCCGGACCGTAGACCGGATCGCGGCCATAACGCACGTCCGAGGTGCTTTCCAGCCCGCCAACGTGGGTCACGCCGACTTCACCCACCAGGGTCAGGCGGCTGGCGCCCATGACCTGATCGAAGAAGTGCGTCAGGGTGGTCTGGAACTGGGTCACTTCCTTGCGGCGATAGCCGTGCAGGTCGGAACCTGGCGACGCCGACAGCAGCGAAGCGTTGGCCAGGGCGCCGCCCAGAGGTCGTACGCCAGCAAACAGGATGTCGGTGGAGTTCAGCTGCACCGGCGCGTTCGGACGGTAGCTGAGCTCACCCTGCCACGCCGTGCCGGTAGGCAGGGTGGTGGAGAAGCTCAGGCCGTACAGGCGAATGTCTTCCGGGTATTCGACGAAGTACTGCGAGTTGCCCGCCACCAGCAGGGGTGCGAGTGCCGCGAACGGCCCTGGCAAGGCGCCGGCGGTGTTGTAGATCGATTGCGAGGCACCGGTGGCGCTGAAGATCGGCGCACGGCTGTGGTAGTTCATGAAGTAGGCACCGAACTCGGTGTCCAAGGGGTCGAACATGTACTTGAACGACGCGCCCCACTGGCCGCTGTCGCGAGCATCGCGATCCGGACCGCGACGCACCAGCACGCCCTCTTCGTTGACGTCGACGCCCAGTGCAGCCGCTGGCCCCAAGGCTGCCGCCGGCAGGGTCGAGCGTTTGTTCAATACGCGCAGGTTGTTGTCGCAACCGTCGGCGATGATGTCGGGCTGGGAGAAGAAAGTGCCGCAGTTGTCGACAACTGTCTGGTCCCATTCGATCTGGTAGAAGGCTTCGGCCGACAGGTTCTCGGTCAGGCTCTGGGACACGTAGAACATGTTGACCGGAATCAGGCCTTCCTTGATCTCGGCGCCTGGACGACGGAACGCGGACACATCGATCGGGTTGATCGAGTTGATGCCGCCGCCGATGAAGGTACTTTCACCCCAACTGACCACCTGCTTGCCCAGGCGCACGGAGCCCGGCTGATCGGCGATCGCGTAGTTGTGGTAGACGAAGGCGTCGAGGATCTGCCCGCCGGAGGACTTGGCGCCTTCCTTGCGGTTGTCGTTGCTGACGTTCTTGAATTCCAGGTCTTCGTTTTGCAGCGCGAAGTCATACCAGTATTTGCCGCGAACAAACGCGCCGGTGTCACCGTATTTCAGTTCCAGGTCATGAATGCCCTTGAAGATCTTCGAGAACGCTTGCCCGCTCTTGAAGTTCAGGTGGCCGTCATCGGAGGTCTGGGACAGACCATGCCCACCGTTGTTGACGCCAATGAGGTTCTTGTTCGGTGACTGGGTCGACACACTCATGCCCAACGAGAGGGATGAGTCGAACTGACCTTCGATTTCACCAACGTTGAAACTGACGCCGAATGCGGGCCCGGCGAGCGTAGAGGCGAGACTGACCGCCAGGGGCAATTTCGCCCGGCGCCAGAACTGGTTTACTGATGTCATCGACGCTACTCCATGTGCTTTTATTGTTATGGCAGTGAGCACTTTTAAAAACGCTCTGGAGGACGGAGAGCCATGCGCTCGCGAAGTCATCCAAAGTTGCATCGCCCCTGTTCGTGCGTGCGCCGCGTTCCTAAAAATCCTTGAACGGACTATATCCAGCAGCCTGTACTGCTTGATCCCTCTAAAGTGTGATTTGCAGCCCCCGACCACTCTGGAACAGTCCTGTTGCCAGTCCGGCAGATGCCGGCTCGGCAAGGATGGCTGAAAATTTCGATTTGACAAGCCAAGCGCTTGCTTGGTGGGCCTGCCGTGCCCTTTTGGGCACGGCACGGGAGAGTTAAAGCGTCGAAAGGAAGGTGCTGTTGTTGGCCTGCCATTCGCTGATGTCGAGACGGATGCGTTTCTTGTCGAGCTTGCCGACGCTGGTCTTGGGAATTTCAGTAACAAGCGCGATCTGGCTCGGGATCGCCCACTTGCTCAGGTGGCCCAACTCGACAAAGGGCTTGAGGTGTTCCTTGAGCTCCCTGGCGCCAATCACATGGCCTTCGCGGATCACCAGCAAGGCAAATGGACGTTCGCCCCATTGCGGATCGGGGATGCCCACCACTGCTACTTCACGTACCGCCAGGTGACGACTGATCAGGTCTTCAAGGTCCAGCGACGACACCCATTCGCCACCGGTCTTGATCACGTCCTTGATCCGGTCACGGATGTCGATCACGCCCATGCTGTCCAGCGTCGCCACGTCGCCGGTGTGCAGCCAGCCGCCAGCCCACAGCTCCGCGCCCTTCTGCGGTTCGTTGAAATAGCCTTCGGTCAGCCATGGCGCACGCAGCACCAGTTCACCCTGGGATTCGCCATCGGCGGGCAGGAAGTGGCCGTCGGCATCAATGATCGCTGCTTCCACCAACGGCCCCGGCACCCCGGCCTTGATCCGGTAAGTGGTGCGTTCATCTTCGGTGCCGGCCATCAGCTCATCGTTGAGGTGAGCGCAGGACACCAACGGCCCGGTTTCCGACATGCCATAGGCGGCGGTCAACTGGATGCCCTTGGCCTTCGCCGCTTCGTACAGCGCACGGTTCAGCGCACTGCCGCCAATGACGATTTTCCAGCCGGCAAAATCGGTGCCCTGCGCACCTTTGGCGTTGAGCAGCATTTGCAGGATGGTCGGCACGCAGTGGGAGAAGCTGACCTTTTCCTTGCGCCACAGCTCCACCAGGAATTCCGGGTCGTAGCGTCCCGGGTAGACCTGCTTGAGGCCGAGCATGGTCGCCACGTACGGCAAGCCCCAGGCATGCACATGAAACATCGGAGTGATAGGCATGTAGACATCGTTGGTGCCCAACAGGCGCACGCTGTCGATGCTGCCCATGATCGTCGACACGCCCATGGTGTGCAGCACCAACTGACGATGAGTGAAGTACACGCCCTTGGGATTGCCGGTGGTGCCGGTGGTGTAGAAGGTGGTCGCCACCGAGTTTTCGTCGAAGTCTTCGAATTGATACTGCGGGCTCGCGGCCGCCAGGAGTTGCTCGTACTCGCCCACCAGGTTTGGCAGCTCGGCGGTTTTTTCCGGCAGGTCAGTGAGGAGCAGGGTTTTCTCGACCGTGGTCAGTTGCCCGGCAATCGCCTGGTACAAACCGACGAACTCGCTGTTGACCAGCACGAAGCGATCTTCGGCGTGGTTCATGGTGTAGAGAATCTGTTCGGGCGACAGACGCACGTTGATGGTGTGGATTACCGCGCCAATCATCGGGATCGCGAACATGCATTCCAGGTAGCGATGGCTGTCCCAGTCCATCACCGCCACGGTGTCCCCGGCCTTGACCCCTGCCGCTGTCAGCACGTTGGCCAGCCGCGCGACTCGCTCGATCAGCGTTGGATAGCTGTAGCGCAACTGGTCACGGTAGACAATCTCGCGGGTTTTCTCGTAGCGGCTGCCGGACATGAGCAGGCGTTTGATCAACAGCGGGTATTGATACGCACCTTCGGCGGGTGGAATAACGCGAGTCTGCAACATAATGATCCCTTTAATCTGACTGCACGGTCTTGGCGTAAAGACTGCACTTTAGTCACCCTTGGCGGACGCCAAATCAGCCAAAGGAATGATTTGCAGAGCCGGCAAATGCTGGCTCAGCGCCAGCATTCACGGACAAAAACCCACAATTTTCAGGCTGCCTGCCCTACAGCCGATTCAGACGGAGTGCGTGGGAATACCAGTGCAGCGACGAAGGTCAGTGCTGCGAATCCGCCAAGGATCAGGTAAAGGCCGACAAAACCCTGTCGTGGCTCGACGTAAGCAATCAATGGAATCGCCGTGGCGCTGGCACCGAACGACAGGCAATAGCGCAAGGCGAAGACCCGAGATTGCCACTGCGGCGCGACGAAATTGGCAACCATCGCATCGTTCACCGTGACCTGGCCGAACACCACGAACATGAACGCCGCACCCAAGGCGATCACTGCCCAGCCGTCGACATACGCGAGGCCGAACAGCAGCGGCGCCTGGCCTAAGGTCAGCAGGATGAATGGCCATTTCAGACTGAAGCGATGCAACACCCGACCGATACTCAACTGCGCCACCGCACCGAAGGCATACGCCAGGCTCACCACCACACCGAGGGTCTGCGGCGAGGCAAACAGCGCGTGCAGGCGCTCCTCGAACAATTTGGGGTAGGTCATGGTCGTGGCATTGAACACCACGCCGCCGGTGGCGGTGGCCAGCGCCAGCACGCTGAACACCATGAGCATGGAGATCCGCTGTCCCGAGGCATTCTTCAGCGAGGCATGGGCACGCTGCGGGATCGGCTCCTCGCGGACCTGCAAGGCAAAGCCGATGCCCAGCACGATGGCGACGACACCCGGCAGGATGAACGCCGAACGCCAGCCGAACTGCGCCACCAGAAACCCGGTGACCAGCGCCGAAAACGCCACGCCGAGGTTGCCCCACATGCCGTTGATGCCGATCTCGCGGCCACGATTCTGTGCGTAAGCCACCAACATCGCGGTCCCCACTGGATGGTAGATCGCCGCGAACACTCCGATCAGCGTCAAGCCCAGCACCAGCATCGCCGGCGTGCTGCTCAGACCGGTAAAGATCGCCGAAGCACCGATGCCGAAAAAAAACACCAGCATCATCTGCCGCCGACTCCAGCGATCCCCCAGCCAGCCCGCCGGTAGCGAGCAGGCACCGAAGGCAATGAAGCCGCCCAGGGACAGGCCGATCATTGCCGCGTAATCGAGGGCAAACACCTGGGTCATGCCGAGCACGGCAGCGGGAAAGATCAGCATGAACATGTGATCGATGACGTGGGCAGCGTTGATGTAGCGGATGACACTTCGCGATTGATTCATGACGACACGCTATTCGTTGTGGTTGTGCCGCTATGCTAAGTTGGCAATAAATCGCATTCTTGACATATAACTCATCGAATCGGACATGTTAGTCAGCCACTTCCTCCACGGCCCCGTCAGTGCCTACCCGCGCAATTACAAGGATGGCGCACATCAGGTCCTGCACCAGCATCGCGAAGCGCAGTTTCTGTATGCGGTGTGCGGCACCATGCGTGTGGTCACCCGGCAAGGTGCATGGGTGATTCCACCCACTCGCGCGGTATGGATTCCGCCCTGGGTCGAGCATGAAATTTTCATGTCGGGTGAGGTGCACATGCGCTCGCTGTTCATCGCCCCGGAGCTGTGTCCGGCCAACCTGCAGCAGTGCTGCGTACTGGCGGTCACGCCGCTGCTGCGTGAACTGATCGTGCGTGCGGTACAGGGCCGCGCGCAGGCGGAAAACCCGCTGATCCAGCAGTTGATGCTGGAAGAAATCGCCAACCTGGAAAATCTGCCGCTGCACATCCCGATGCCCGAGGACCGCCGTTTACGCAGCATCTGCCTGGCGCTGCTGGAAACCCCGAACCATGCCCATACCCTGGAAGACTGGGCACAACAGGTCGGCGCCAGCTCACGCACCCTGGCCCGGCTGTTTCAGCAACAACTACAGATGAATTTCAATGCCTGGCGCCAGCAGTTGCGCCTGATGGAAGCTCTGCCTCGGCTGCTCGCCGGGGAAAGCGTGCAGCAGGTGGCGCATGAGCTGGGCTATGGCAGTGGCCGGGCGTTCAGCGCGATGTTCCGGCGATTGCTCGGCGACAACCCCCGGGAGTACCTCAACGCGCTGAATCAGCTCGGCAGTCTCAATGCATCTCGGTAAAGGCCAGTTTTACTCCGATCGCCACCAGCACCACGCCCATGGTGCGGTCGAACCAGTGCCCCATGCGCGCAAAGCCGGCACGCACTCGCTGCTGGCTGAACAGCATCGCCACCAGGCAGAACCAGAACGCCGTGGCGGCTGCCAGGTAGACGCCGTAACCGGCCTGGATCGCCAGCGGTGTGTGCGGGTTGATCACCACGGTAAACAGCGAGAGGAAAAACAGCGTCGCCTTGGGGTTCAGGCCGTTGGTCACGAAGCCTGATGTGAAGGCGCCGCGGGCGGTGCGCTCACCGGCTTCCTTGTGCAGGTCATCGGTCGAGGGTTTGGCCGGTTGCGCACGCAGCGCCTTGAAGCCGATGTACAGCAGGTAGGCTGCGGCGAGCCACTTGAGGGCATTGAACAGCACGATCGATTGCGAAACGATCAGGCCGATCCCCAGCAGCGAGTAGCCGACATGCAGGAAGATCGCACAACCTACCCCCAGGGCGGTCCAGGTGCCAGCGCGGCGACCGTGGGTCACCGCCTCGCGCACCACCACCGCAAAGTCCGGACCGGGACTGGCGACAGCCAGCAGGTGGATCAGGGCGACGGTCAAGAATTCTGTCCAGTACATGAAGGCTCCTTCAGGCCAAGCGTAACTATTTATTTCATCTGGTAGGCTCGGCAGATTACGCCTTCAGACCCTTGCGCAAAAGGTACAGTTAATGACAAACAATCGCCGCGCGGTATTCCTCGACCACAACTCGCTGGACCTCGGAGACCTCGACCTCAGCGCTTTGCAGCAATGCTTCAGCGACCTGCAACTGCGCTCCGTGACCACCGCGCAGAACATCATCGAGCGGCTGCAGGGCGCCGAGGTGGCGATCAGCAACAAGGTGCTGCTCAATGCCGAAACCCTCAAGGCCTGCCCAGACCTGAAGCTGATCCTGATTGCCGCCACCGGCACCAACAACGTCGACCTCGCCGCCGCCCGTGCCTTGGGCATTACCGTGAGCAATTGCCAGGGCTACGGCACACCGTCGGTGGCGCAACACACGCTGATGCTGCTGCTCAACCTGGCCACCCGCCTCGGCGACTATCAGAAAGCCGTTGGCGAAGGACGCTGGCAACAGGCCCAACAGTTCTGCCTGCTCGACTACCCGATCATCGAATTGCAGGGCAAAACCCTTGGCTTGCTCGGTCACGGCGAGTTGGGCGGTGCTGTTGCGCGGCTGGCCGAAGCCTTTGGCATGCGGGTTATTTCCGGCCAGGTCCCCGGCCGCCCGGCGCGCGCCGAGCGCATGCCGTTGGACGAACTGCTGCCGCAGATCGACGCCCTGACCCTGCATTGCCCGCTCAATGAACACACCCGGCATTTCATCGGCGCCCGCGAGTTGGCGATGCTCAAGCCCGGCGCGCTGGTGGTCAACACCGCCCGCGGCGGCCTGATCGACGAGCAGGCCCTGGCCGACGCCTTGCGCAGCGGTCACCTGGGTGGCGCGGCGACTGATGTGCTGAGCGTCGAACCACCGACTGCGGGCAATCCGTTGCTGGCGAATGACATCCCGCGCTTGATCGTCACCCCGCACAACGCCTGGGGCAGCCGCGAAGCACGGCAGCGCATCGTCGGCCAATTGACGGAAAACGCCCGGGGATTTTTCAGCGGTACAGCGCTGCGGGTCGTCAATTGATAAACTGCCGGACTTTTTTTCAAGGAGCAGAGTATGGATCCGCGCAGTGAAGTACTGCTTCGCCAGGCCGAATTGTTTCAAGGCAACGTGCTGCTGGCCGGCTTGCCCGCCGACGACCTGTTCGGCAAATTGCCCGAGGCCCACGGCTGGTGCTGGCATGCCGGCGATCAGGCGGCGCTGGATGCACGCTTCGCCGAGCGCAGTCACTTCGGCGTCGAGGCGCCGGCGCGCGGGTTCGAGACTGCGGTGTTGTTCCTGCCCAAGTCCAAGGACCTGACCGATTACATCCTCAACGCCCTCGCCTCGCGCCTGGCCGGTCGAGAACTGTTCCTGGTGGGCGAAAAGCGCAGCGGCATCGAAGGCGCCGCCAAGCAACTCAACCCCTTCGGCAAACCGCGCAAGCTCGACAGCGCCCGGCACTGCCAGCTCTGGCAAGTGACCGTGGCCAATGCGCCAGTGGCCAAACCCCTGGAAAGCCTGGCTCAGGAATACGAGTTGCCGCTGGCAGAAGGCCCGTTGAAAGTCATCAGCCTGCCCGGGGTGTTCAGTCATGGTCGCCTCGATCGCGGCAGCGCCCTCTTGCTGGAGCACCTGGACAAGCTGCCCAGCGGCCACTTGCTCGATTTTGGCTGCGGTGCCGGTGTACTCGGCGCGGCAGTCAAGCGCCGCTATCCGCACAATACGGTGACCCTGCTCGACGTCGATGCCTTTGCCGCCGCGAGCAGCCGCCTGACCCTGGCAGCCAATGGCCTGGAAGCCGAGGTCCTGACCGGCGACGGCATCGACGCCGCGCCCATGGGCTTGAACGCCATCCTGAGCAATCCACCGTTCCACGTCGGGGTCCACACCGATTATTTCGCCACCGAAAACTTGCTGCGAAAAGCAGCCAAACATCTGAAAAACGGCGGCGAACTGCGACTGGTTGCCAACAGTTTCCTGAAGTACCAGCCACTCATCGAAGAGCACCTGGGGCCCTGCTCGATCAAGGCCGAAGGACAGGGTTTTCGCATCTACCGAGCCAAGCGCGGCTAAAACCCGGGATGAAAAAGAACACTTGCCGAACGGATTTTGTCTAGGCAGAATCCGCTCCGTCCTAGGGGAGTAGTCTCCCACGAGCGCCACGCTCGTCCGGCATGCGTCAACATACTTGGTCCGAAGACCATGGCGCATGCGACCCAAGAGTCCGCACAGACGGACCGCAGGGTTTGACAAGACCTATGACACGCACACCTTACCCGGGGCGGGAAGGCTGTACGTGTCATAGCCGTGTCGACCCGCCCCTTGGGAAAATACCTGATGTTGGATTCATTACTCGTTCCTACCGCAATCGTTGCCTTGGCCGAAATCGGCGACAAGACGCAACTGCTCGCACTCATTCTCGCCGCTCGCTTCCGCAAACCCTGGCCGATCATCGCCGGTATCGTCGCCGCGACCCTGGCCAACCACGCTGCGGCCGGCGCTGTCGGCGCCTGGTTCAGTACGTTCTTCTCGGATTCGGTGCTGCACTGGATTCTCGCCGCCAGCTTCACCGCTACTGCGCTGTGGACCCTGGTGCCGGACAAGATGGATGACGACGAAGGCAGCACCGCGCGCAAGTTCGGGCCGTTCCTGACCACGCTGATCGCGTTCTTCCTCGCCGAAATGGGTGACAAGACCCAGGTTGCCACCGTGATGCTCGCGGCGCAGTACCCGGAACTGTGGCTGGTGATCATCGGCACCACCCTGGGCATGCTGATTGCCAACGTGCCGGTGGTATTGGCGGGCAACTTCGCCGCCGACAAGCTGCCGCTGACCCTGATCCGTCGCCTGGCGGCGTCGGCGTTCTTCGTCCTTGCGCTGGTGGCGGTGTACAAGGCGATGCAAACGAGTGGGTGGGTCTAAAAGCAGCTAGTAGCGGCAGGCTTCAAGCTGCAAGCAGAGGCGCTGTGCCCGGCTTGTAGCTTGTAGCTTGCCGCTTGAAGCTTGTCGCTTACTTTTTAGCGCTGTTGTAGAGCGGCATCACTTTCGGAATCGCCGCCTGCAGCGACGCGATACGGCTGCTGGAGGCCGGGTGGGTGCTCATGAACTCAGGCGGCGCACCTTCGGAAACCTTGCTCATCTTGTTCCACAAGGTGATCGCTGCGTTCGGGTCATAACCGGCGCGGGCCGACAGTTCGAGGCCGATCAGGTCGGCTTCGTTCTCGTTGGCGCGGCTGTTGGGCAGAGTCATGCCGTAGTTGGCCACAGTGTCGGCCAGTGCCAGGGTGTCCTGACCCAGGCCGAGCAAGGCGCCGGCGCCCTGCTTGGCCATCTCGATGCCATAGGCCTTGGACATCGCTTCACGCCCGTGCTCGCGCAGGGCGTGGGCGATTTCATGGCCCATGATTGCGGCGATTTCGTCGTCGGTGAGTTTCAGCTTGTCGATCAGTCCGGTGTAGAAAATGATCTTGCCGCCAGGACCGCAGTTGGCGTTGAGCTCATCACTCTTGATCAGATTGACCTCCCAGTTCCATTGCGCCGCATCCGGACGAAACACCGGTGCCTGGGCAATCAGCCGCGTGGCAATCGCCTGGACGCGCTTGGCATCGCTGCTGGTCTTGTCCAGCACGCCTTTGCTGCCCGCCTCGCCCACCGTCTTCTGGTAGGACTGGGCGTACATCTGGTTGACCTCATCGGTCGACAGCATGCTGAACATCCACTGCGAGCGCTCCACGCCCACCGCCCCGCTCTTGGTGGTGTTGACCGACTGGCAACCACTGAGCAACAGGCTGGCGCCCAGTGCGCCCACAAGCCAAATCTTGTTCATTGAAATACTCCCTGAAAACATGGCGGTATCCTAGGCGGTGGCGGGTGCGCGCGCCAGATGTAACAGACGCATAACGCCGCATTTCGCCGAAGAAATCCGCTGTTCGGGTTCAACCCGGGGTCAGGCACTCCGGGGCGTTGAGCTTGGGATCATTGACCAGATTGGCCAGCACCCGCTCACGCAGGACGGCAGGCTCACTGGCGAGCAGCGCTTGCAGGACATGCAACGGGGTTTCGGGGTCGAGCCAGGCCTCCTGGCCTGCCGCGTCGAGAATCAGCGGTCGACGCTGGCTGGCCGCCGGCTGGGTGATCACCGCCGTGCTCAGCCAGACCTGCTCCTGCACCGGATAGGCTTCCCATATCGCCGCAAAAAACAGCGACGCCCCCTCACCTGGCGTCAGCCAATACGGACGTTTGCGCGTGGTACCGCGCCATTCGTAGAAACCGTTGGCGGGCAGCAGGCAGCGACGCTGGCGCAAGGCTTCGCGAAACATCGGCTGTTCGGCGACGGTTTCCGCCCGGGCGTGGGCCGGGGTCTTCGACATATCCGTCAGCCATGCCGGCGTCAGCCCCCAACGGGCACGGGCCAGGGTCCGCTGGCCGGCCTCGGCACGCAGGATGAGTACCGAATCATTCGGCGAAATATTCCACTGCGCCTGCTGATCGGCGGGAAATCCGGGCAGGGCCGCAAACGCGGGATTCCAGCGAAACAGGGCAAAACGTCCACACATGGGCTAATACAACTCTTGATCAAACGAACGCCAGCCTAACAGACGAGCACACCCGGGAAGTTATCCGGTTCATCGCCGGGCACCGGCAAGGCGGCATTGTAGGCAGCGATCAGCTCGCGGGCGTATTGCGCCTGGTCATTTTCCACCGCCAGGCCCAATAGCCCATATACCGGCAACTCACCGGTCGCGCCGAGCAAATCACGACCCACCAGGTGCGCTTCGACGCCCTCGCTGGCCAGCATCCCCTGCAGCAACTCACCCTCCATCAGGTTCTCCGGCTCGTAAATGCGCTGCATGGCGGTCACCCCTCACTCGTTTTCGCTGCGAACTTCGAGCATCCATTCCACACCATCAGTCTGCAGAACGAAGGTAATCGGCCGACAACAGACCGGACAGTCCTCGATGTAGGTCTGGTCACCTGCGGACAGATCCAGCTCAGCTTCGGCTTCTTCACCACAATAAGGACATTCATAGCGCTCGGTTTCCAGCATCGCGGTCTCCCAAGTGACTTGTGCGTATAATCGCCGGTCTATTTGCAGGGCTATTGTTGTTTGAGCTGATTTTTCAGACCGTACCCTGTGTGGATTTGATCCAACCCATTACTAACCCTAGCCGTTTCCAACAAGAGAGCATGATGGGCGAATTCGATGCCATCCGACCTTACGACGACAGCGAAGTCCCGGCCGTGCTGGCACGGCTGCTGAGCGACAAGGCATTTCTAGATATCCTCACGCACTTTCGCTTCCCGCGTTTTGCCGGGGCCCTGGGCTGGGCGCTCAAACCTCTTATAGCTCATCGGCTGCGCCGCGAGTTTGCCGGTGTCACTTCGGTAGCCACCTTGCAGGACAAGGTCGAGCACTATGTCGACCACACCATTGAGCGCGCGACCGATGGCGTGACCTACACCGGCGTCGAGCAGTTCAAGTCCGGCAGGGCCTACCTGTTCCTGGCCAACCACCGCGACATCGTCATGGATCCGGCGTTCGTCAACTACGCGGTGTACCACGCTGGCCTGCCCACGCCGCGTATCGCGATTGGCGACAACCTGCTGCAGAAGCCGTTCGTCAGCGACCTGATGCGCCTGAACAAGAGCTTCATCGTGCACCGCTCGATCACCGGACGGCGCGAGAAGATGGCGGCGTACCAGTTGCTCTCGGCCTACATCAATCATTCGATCCGCAACGATTGCCAGTCGATCTGGATCGCCCAGGCCGAAGGCCGCGCCAAGGACGGTGACGACCGTACCGAGTCGGCGATCCTCAAGATGTTCCACATGAGCCGCAAGGACGAGCCATTCGCCGACGTCATCCAGTCGCTGAACCTGACTCCGGTCTCGATCAGCTACGAATACGATCCGTGCGACCAGGACAAGGCCCGCGAGCTGTTCATCCGCGCCACCAGCGGCAGCTACACCAAGGCGCCGGGCGAGGACGACGTGAGCATCGCCAAGGGCATTACCGGCTACAAGGGCCGGGTCCATGTGAACTTTGCCGCGCCGATCACCGAGCGTTTCGAGGACACCAAGCAACTGGCGACGGAAATGGACCGGCAGATCCTCGGCGGCTATCGGCTGTTCCCGGTGCACTACCTGGCGTACGCCCAGTGGGCAGACGCCGATCCGCAACTGCAGGTGCCGCGCGCGGCCGAGTTGTTCCCGGCCGAAGAACTGGCCAAGGCCGAGCAAGAATGGCAGAGCCGCCTGGATGCCTGCCCTGCGGAACACCGTCCGTTCCTGGTGCTGCAATACGCCACACCGGTGCGCAATCAGTATCGGGTCAAGGCCGGCGTGCCGCTGTGAGGCAAGGTTAGCGATAAAAAAACGGCGCTGGATAAGCGCCGTTTTTTTTCGCCTGGATCACAGCCGGGTGCTGAGCCACGACACCATCAGGGCAACGCCGAGGCAGGAAAAACCAAAGGCGTAGAAGAAACGGTTCATGCGCAAGGTGGCGATGCTCGACAAATGCAACCGCGTATCGCCCTCTTCGCGTCCGGCCTGGGCGGCGAGACTGGCGCGCGCCTGTTGCTCGCGGCGGCGCGTCACATGCAGCAGCCAACTGCCTGGGCAGGCAAACAGCAGGGCAAGCACGTTGATCAGTTTGGCGGGATGGGCGGAAAACAGCGACCAGAGATGCAGTGACATCGGGAACCTCAAATGGAACAGGGCAAGCGCGGCGCGAATTTTACCGAAACCCGCACGCGCTGCACGGGCTTTCCGACAAATAACGAAACATCTGCCCGACTAATGTCCTGCGTCACGGCTTCGTCATCTAAATAGGTCAGTCTGTCGCCCCTCGAAACCGCTGACATGGAGCCTGTCATGCTGCACGCCGAAAACCAGGATCGCCTGTACCTCATTACGCCCTCCGACGAACAACAGACCCTCGTCGGCAGCCTGGCCTTCAACGTCCAGGATCGTCATTGGCTGGTCTATTGCGCCCTCGGCGGTCATCAACACGCCGACTTGCCGGAAACCGACCTGCTGACGGGTGTCAGTGTGCTCGACTTTTACTCCCAGGCGGCTTGACCGGCTCAAGCGCATCCAATCACCTGCCCATGAAAAAGCCCGGCGCCATTTCTGGCTGCCGGGCTTTTTTACAACTGGGCGCGATTATTCCGCGAGGATCTGACCGATGGTCGGGTCCTTGAACAGGCGCGTCAGGGCATCGCTCAACACATCGCTGACCAGCTTGGTGTTGGTTTCCTGATTCGGCGCCATGCCGAAACGCTGGTCCAGCGAAGCGCCGTAGCGACCGCTGTAGCGGCGATTGGCGTTCTGTACGTCGGAGCGGAAGGTCGCGCCGATAGTCGCCTCGGTCACGTACAGGCCTTCTTTGGGCGACTGATACTTCAGCTCCGCCAGGGTCACGGTCAACTGCGGTGCATTCATTGCGTTGGAAGTCGGGGTGAAGCCCAGCAGGCGCACGGCGGCTTCAGCCTGGGCCTGCAACTTCGGCAGGATCTGCGCACCCTGCACGGTGATCGCGCTGGTTTCCGGGTACATACCACCACGAGTACCCAGGGTCGGCGATGGACGCCCGTCCACGACCCGTACTACTACAGGCTGACCGTGGCCGACAGGCGCCAATTGGGTCGTCAGCTTCGGCTCGGGAGCCAGTTGCTGTGGACTATGGGCGCAGCCAACCAGGGTCAAGCTGGTCACAGTGATCAAACCGAACAACAGGCGTTGCAACATGCGCTTCTCTCCAGAAATCAGGCACAAACAGGGCGCCAGTATAGCGGTGCGCGCCGGCTGCAAACCAGCAACCCTGAACAGTGGCTGAAGACTTGTGCAATGTCAGCCACCGCCCGCACTCGTAACGGGAGTGTCATGCCACACTGCTAACTTCTGCACCGTCAACCGTTCGAGGGCATCGCCATGCAATTTCTCTGGTCGCTGTTCGCGCCACGCCGCAAATACCGCAACTTTGCCCGTCTCGACAGCAACGACTGCTGCCTGTCGTTCAAACACTGCCAGGTGCCGCCAATGGGCGAGGGTTGGGTAGAAATCGAGGAAATTCGCCTCAACTGGTTGCACCAGCCCTTGCCATCAAGTGCCCGCCTGAGCCCGCGCAGCCGTCATCCACGGTTGCGCCCAGCACTGGCCAGTTGACCGAAGGGCAAATAAACCTCATTAAACACGACCATTTCCCTGCGTTTCTTCGCTACAATCTCCCCCCGATTATAAGGACGTCTCCTGATCGGGCCTCGCAGCACCGTTGATACCTGCGTATCGACACCCCCGCACCGCCCACAGAGAGCCGCCCACACAGATCGAGTGAAGCTGGCGAGCTTGCTGTTCATCCTGCAAACCACCACTTTTCGCGAATCTGCCAGAGCTGTCATGACGCTCGGCCACTGAGCTGCAGCGCAGATAGCCCTTTTTTGAGGTTCACGTCTTCAAAAGAGCGTGAAAAAACGGGTTTTCACAACTTCACAAGAGTGTGGCGAGCAAATGAATAGTTTTGCGTCTGAATATGCACCATTAGCGTCTACAACAGCCCAACGACACAGGACCGGGCACGCCTCGAATACCGGAGCCTGAAGCCTGTCCGCTACGGATTTGGTTGCACAAACGGACGTATCGACCATAAGTCGAATTGTCTCCCGCGCCTTGAAGTGAGTTCATAGGAACCCTGGGGCCGGAAGCTGACGTCTGTCGAAGTTGCAAAAAATTGCGAAGATTCGGACATGGCGATTCTGGCCATGGGTGACCTGGGGCGCTGTAGAGCATGCCCCGTAACTCCTGGCAGCCATGCCGACAATTTGGTGCTGCAGATTTTGGAGACGCGTTAAATGGCGCATAACGAAGCAGTCGACGTAGTACTGGTTGGGGCCGGCATCATGAGTGCCACCCTGGCGGTACTGCTCAAAGAACTCGACCCGGCGATCAAGCTGGAAGTCGTTGAGCTGATGGATTCCGGTGCCGCGGAGAGTTCCAACCCGTGGAACAACGCCGGCACCGGTCACGCTGGCCTGTGCGAGCTGAACTACACGCCGCAGGCCGCGGACGGCAGCGTCGACATCAAGAAAGCCGTGCACATCAACACCCAGTTCGAGGTGTCGAAGCAGTTCTGGTCGTACCTGACCCGCAAAGGCACGTTCGGCTCGTCGAAGACCTTCATCAGCCCGGTTCCGCACCTGAGCTTCGTGCAGGGTGACGCAGGCGTATCGTTCCTCAAGGAGCGCTTCAACGTCCTGAAGCAGCACCACGCCTTCGCGGATATGGAATACACCGAAGACAAGGCCAAGATGGCAGAGTGGATGCCATTGATGATGCCTGGTCGCGACGCCGGCGAAACCCTCGCCGCCACCCGCGTAATCAATGGCACCGACGTCAACTTCGGCAACCTGACCAATCAACTGCTCAAGCACCTGACCAGCGCACCCGATGCCCAGGTCAAGTACTGCAAGCGCGTGACCGGTCTCAAGCGCAACGCCAATGGCTGGACCGTCAGCATCAAGGACGTCAACAGCGGCAACAGCCGTGAAGTCGACGCCAAGTTCGTCTTCCTCGGCGCCGGTGGCGCGGCGCTGCCGCTGCTGCAAGCCTCGGGTATCGAAGAGAGCAAAGGCTTCGGCGGCTTCCCGATCAGCGGCCAATGGCTGCGTTGCGACAATCCGGAAGTGGTCAAGCATCACCAGGCCAAGGTCTACAGCCAGGCCGCGGTAGGCTCGCCGCCGATGTCGGTGCCGCACCTCGACACCCGCGTGGTCGATGGCAAGAAGTCCCTGCTGTTCGGACCTTACGCCGGTTTCACCACCAAGTTCCTCAAGCACGGCTCCTTCATGGACCTGCCGATGTCGGTTCGCGCTGGCAACATCGGGCCGATGCTGGCCGTGGCGAAGAACAACATGGACCTGACCAAGTACCTGGTCAGCGAAGTGATGCAATCGATGGAGCAACGCCTGGAATCCCTGCGTCGCTTCTATCCCGAGGCGAAAGCCGAGGACTGGCGCCTGGAAGTGGCCGGCCAACGGGTGCAGATCATCAAGAAAGACCCGAAAAAAGGCGGCGTGCTGCAGTTCGGTACCGAACTGGTTGCAGCCAAGGACGGTTCCCTCGCCGCCCTGCTCGGCGCCTCGCCAGGCGCCTCGGTGACCGTTTCGATCATGCTTGAGCTGATCGAGAAGTGCTTCCCGAGCAAGGCCAAGGGTGAGTGGGCAGCCAAGCTGGCGGAAATCTTCCCGGCACGGGAAAAGGTCCTGGAAACCGACGCGGCGCTGTATCGCAAGATCAATGCGCAGAACAACGTTGCCCTGGAGCTGGTTGAAGCCAGCAGCGAGACCCCAAGCTTCGCTTGATTCGGCGCCATGAAAAACGCCCCGCTCTCATCGAGAACGGGGCGTTTTTTTTGACCTGTAGGAGCTGGCTTGCCAGCGAAAGCGGTGGGTCAGCCGACATCAATGTTCAATGACAGACCGCCTTCGCTGGCAAGCCAGCTCCTACAAGGTGCGCGGCGTTTCGCGTTAGCCGCGGGCTTTTTCAATCAGCTCGATGTAATCCGGCGCGTTACGCTGATCCTTGATCAGGGCAACGAAATCATTGCCCTGATCATCCTTGCCGTCAACGTCGTAGCCGGCTTCGGTGAAGAAGGTCAGGAAACGCTCGAAATCGTCGATACGCAGGCCACGATAGGCCTTGATCAGCTTGTGCAGGGACGGTGAAGTCGCATCGGCCGGCTCGAAATCGAGGAACAATTTGATCTGCTCGTCGCCGATCTCGTCACCAATCACTTGTTTTTTGTCTTTACGCATTGCCGACTCCAGCTCGCAGATATTTCACGGGGCCGGCAGTTTACCCCTGCGCCGGCCCAAGCCTCAACGACCAGGGTTCAGCGGGTGCGCACGGTGCCGGTGTGCAGGTCGGCCCAGACATGGCCGTTGGCGTAGCTGAGGAACTGGCAATAGAGCGTATCGTTGCGCAGCAAGTCCATCACCACCCGGTATTGAGCCATCGGGTAATACAGGCTGAGGGTCCGGGTCGCGGCGTCGTAGACCGGCTTTTTCAGGCTTTTGCTTTCGCCGTCGAAATTCACCAGCACCTGGCTGATGTTCGCCCCCTTGTTCAGGGATTTGCCCTTGAGGCGAATCAGCACCGGCGAGGTCACCGGAATCGGCTGCTGATTGGACTGGCGCTGGCTGCCCACCACCACCGAATAATCAGTGATCTGCAGCAATTGCTGCTGCTCGGGCGGGGTATCACGCAGGTTCAGGTCGTCCGGCGGCAGGAACTGCCCATGCATCACCGCCGGTGCGGCGGCCAGGGGCAGGCTGAAGCTCAGCAAGAGGATGGCGCAACGGCGAATCAAAGGGCTCATGACGGGCTCCGGAACGGGGCCCAGCACTGTAACAGTGTGCCGCTTGGCGTCAATCGAACTGCGCGCGCATCCAGGCATGATACTCGGCAACGCCAGGCTCGCCTTCACGCGGCGCCCAGTGCGCGTGTTCGCCCTCGCCCACCGGCCGATAAGGCCCGGACTTGCACTCGAACATCACGCTGTCCGCTTCCAGCACCACCAGACCGTGATAAACCCGGGCCGGCAAGTCGACCCCCAGGGTATCGCCGCCCAATTCCAGAACGCGCTTGGCCAGCACCTGGCCGGCCTCGTCGAAGATCAGCACGCCGAGGCGGCCCTTGAGCACCAGCAAGGTTTCGGCCTTGTCGTCGCTCAGGTGGCGGTGCGGTGGGATGTAGGTCGACGGCTGCAAGCCCACGGCCATGCGGTGGCACGGTTCTTCCATCTGGTGGAAGTTGTGGTGCTGGCGGCCACGGGGATTGGCCGCAGCCTTCTCGGCCAATTGTGCAAACAAAGCTTGATCAAGAAAGCTGGGCGTCGTCATGTTTACATACCTTTAACGGCGAAGATTCCGTTGGCGTTGCGCCAGTAGCCCTTGTAGTCCATCCCGTAGCCGAAGATGTAGCGATCGACGCAGGGCAGGCCCACGAAGTCGGCCTTGAGGTCCGGACGTGCCTTGCGGTCGTGGTCCTTGTCGATCAACACGGCGGTGTGCACCTGGCGTGCGCCGGCGTGTTTGCAGAAATCGATGATCGCGCCCAGGGTGTGCCCCTCGTCGAGGATGTCATCGATGATCAGCACGTCACGGTCGATGAACGAGACTTCCGGCTTGGCCTTCCAGAACAGGTCGCCGCCGCTGGTTTCGTTGCGATAACGGGTGGCGTGCAGGTAAGAGGCTTCCAGCGGGAACTGCAGGTGCGTGAGCAGTTTGCCGGCGAAAATCAGTCCGCCGTTCATCACGCAGAACACCACCGGATTGCGCTCGGCCAGTTGTTCGTTGATGTGTGCACCGACGCGGGCAATGGCGGCCTCGACTTCAGCTTCGGTGTACAGGCAGTCAGCCTCTCGCATGATTTGACGGATATGCTCGAGATCAGCGGACATGGCGCTCTCCAAGGGGGGTGGCAGATTCGGAAAAGCGAGCAAAGGTACGCATCCCGCAGCGTCGAATCAAGCGTTTCTGGACTAACGTACTGATTGTCTATAGGACAACAACCTCGGATAGATTAATCTAGGCCGGTTTTTTTGCCCGCCGCCGGAGCCTTTCCCTATGCCCATCCGTGAGATCCGCCATCCGCTGATCCGACACAAACTTGGCCTTATGCGCCGTGCAGACATCAGCACGAAGAATTTTCGTGAGCTTGCGCAGGAAGTCGGCGCCCTGCTGACCTACGAGGCCACTAAAGACCTGCCCCTTGAAACCTACGACATCGAAGGCTGGTGCGGCACCGTATCGGTCGAAAAAATCGCCGGCAAGAAGATCACTGTAGTACCCATCCTGCGCGCCGGCATCGGCATGCTCGAAGGCGTGCTCAGCCTGATCCCGGGCGCCAAGGTCAGCGCCGTGGGCGTGGCTCGCAACGAGGAAACCCTCGAAGCGCACACCTATCTGGAAAAACTGGTGCCAGAAATCGACGAGCGGTTGGCCATGATCATCGACCCGATGCTCGCCACCGGCGGTTCAATGGTTGCGACCATCGACCTGCTGAAAAAGGCCGGTTGCAAGGAGATCTGCGCCATGGTCCTGGTGGCCGCTCCCGAAGGCATCGCCGTGGTCGAGAAAGCTCACCCGGATGTGACCATCTACACCGCCTCGATCGACGAAAAACTCAACGAGCACGGCTACATCATTCCTGGCCTGGGCGATGCTGGCGACAAGATCTTCGGCACCAAGCAGAAGGACGCGTAACCATGCAGGATGAGTTCAACGACCCGCTCTGGCGCCAGGTCCTGTCGGGCGCGCAGATGCTGTTCGTGGCGTTCGGAGCATTGGTCCTGATGCCGCTGATTACCGGCCTCGACCCCAACGTTGCGTTGTTCACGGCGGGTCTGGGGACTCTGCTGTTCCAGCTCGTGACCGGCCGCCAGGTCCCCGTGTTCCTGGCCTCGAGCTTTGCCTTCATCACCCCGATCATTCTCGCCAAGGGCCAGTTCGGCCTCGCGGCGACCATGGGCGGCGTGATGGCGGCCGGCTTCGTCTACACCTTTCTCGGCCTGGCCGTGAAGATCAAGGGCACCGGTTTCATCGACCGCCTGCTGCCGCCAGTGGTGATTGGCCCGGTGATCATTTCGATCGGCCTGGCGATGGCACCGATTGCCGCCAACATGGCGATGGGCAAGGCGGGGGACGGCACTGAGCTGATTCATTACCAGACGGCAATGATGATCTCGATGCCCGCCCTGCTGACCACCTTGATAGTCGCGGTGTTCGGCAAAGGCATCTTCCGTCTGGTACCGATCATCTCCGGCGTGCTGGTGGGCTTTGCCATGGCGTTTTTCTTCGGCGTGGTCGACACCGCGAAGATCGCCGCTGCGCCCTGGTTCGCCCTGCCGCACTTCACCGCGCCCGAATTCAACTGGCAGGCGATCCTGTTCATTGTTCCAGTGGCCCTGGCGCCGGCCATCGAGCACATCGGCGGCGTCATTGCCGTCGGCAGCGTAACCGGTCGCGACTACCTGAAAAAGCCCGGCCTGCATCGCACACTGTTCGGTGACGGCATCGCCACCACTGCCGCCGGCATGCTCGGCGGCCCGCCCAACACCACGTACGCCGAAGTGACCGGCGCAGTGATGCTGACCAAGAACTACAACCCGAAAATCATGACCTGGGCGGCGATCTTCGCCATCAGCCTGGCGTTTATCGGCAAGTTCGGCGCGCTGCTGCAGAGCATTCCGGTGCCGGTGATGGGCGGCATTCTCTGCCTGCTGTTCGGTTCGATTGCGGCAGTGGGCATGAACACCATGATCCGGCACAAGATCGACCTCGGCGAAGCGCGCAACCTGGTGATCGTCTCGGTGACCCTGGTGTTCGGGATTGGCGGTGTGCTGGTGGGTACCGGTACCGGCCCGGATGACTTCGGCCTGAAGGGCATCGCGCTGTGCGCCATTGTGGCAATTGCGCTGAACCTGATCCTGCCAGGCAACGATGGCTGGAAGAACAAGCAACCGGATGAGCCGTTGCTGTAAGCCGTCCGATGAACCTGTGAGAGCGGGCTTGCCCGCTCTCACAGCGCTCAGATTGCCAATGGCGCCCGCTCGCACAAGCTGTTCAACGCCTTCGCCCACTGCGGGTTGTCGTTGAGACAGGGCACCAGCACCAACTCCTCGCCTCCGGCCTCGCGGAACTGTTCCAGGCCACGATCACCAATTTCCTCCAGAGTCTCGATGCAATCGGCGACGAACGCCGGGCACATCACGAGGATCTTCTTCGCCCCGCTTTTGCCCAGCTCATCAAGACGCGCCTCGGTGTAGGGCTCGATCCATTTCGCCCGGCCCAGTCGCGACTGGAATGCCACTGACCATTTGCCATCCGGCAACCCCAGGCGCTTGGCAAAAGCAGCCGCGGTGCGCAGGCATTGCGCGCGATAGCAGGTGGCAACCACTTCGGCAGGCGCCCGGGCGCAACAATTGCCACCCGCTTCAAAGCAATGTCCCGGATTGAGCTTCTTCAGGTGCCGCTCTGGCAACCCATGGAAGCTCAGCAACAGGTGATCGTAGTCCTGCTCCAGGTACGGCTCGGCGCTGGCCGCGAGCGCGTCGATGTACTCGGCCTGATCGTAGAACGGCTGGAGAATCGAGAACTGCACGGCGAGCTTTTTCTCGCGCACCACCCGCTTCGCTTCCTCGATCACCGTGGTCACGGTACTGTCGGCAAATTGCGGGTACAGCGGCGCCAGGGTGATCTTGCGAATGCCCTGTGCGGCCAGGCGGGTGAGCACCGTCTCGATCGACGGCTCGCCATAACGCATGGCCAACTCGACCGGACCATGGGTCCACTGCGCCGTCATGGCCTGCTGCAAGCGCTTGCTCAGCACCACCAGCGGCGAACCTTCGTCCCACCAGATCGAGGCGTAGGCGTGGGCCGATTGCTCGGGGCGCTTGATCAGGATCAGCGACACCAGCAACCGCCGCACCGGCCACGGCAGGTCGATCACGTAAGGGTCCATGAGGAATTGATTGAGGTAGCTGCGCACGTCCGCCACCTGTGTGGAAGCGGGCGAACCCAGATTGACCAGGAGCAACGCGTGATCGGTCATGCAACGTCCTATTTCAAAGGCGGCTGGACAAGTCATCCAGAGCCGCGCGCAAATCAGTGAAGCGAAAAATGTAACCCGCCGCCAACAACCGCGCCGGTGTCGCGCGCTGGCCACCCAGCAGCAGCAGCGACAACTCGCCCAGGCCGACCTTCAGCGCGAAGGCTGGCATCGGCATGAACGCCGGGCGGTGCAGCACCGCGGCCAGGGTCTTGGCAAACTCGCGGTTGCGTACCGGTTTTGGCGCGCAGGCATTATAGGGACCGCTGGCCGAATTCTGATGCAGAAGAAAATCAATCAAGCCGATTTGATCATCGATATGAATCCACGGCATCCACTGCCGACCATTGCCGATAGGCCCGCCCAGTCCGACTTTGAAGGGCAGCAACAGGCGCGACAAAAAGCCGCCCCGCGCCGCCAGCACCAAACCGGTCCGTATCAGCACCACGCGCATGCCCAAGGCTTCGGCGCGCTGTGCGGTTTCTTCCCAGGCGATGCACAACTGACTGGCGAAATCTTCGCTGACCGGAGGCGAATCCTCGGTCAGCTCCCGTTCGCCGCCATCGCCATACCACCCCACGGCCGACCCGGATATCAGCACCTGCGGTTTCTGCGCACGACTTTCCAGCCACGTCAGCAGGGTTTCCGTCAGGCTGATTCGACTGCTCCACAGCAGCGCTTTTCGCCGATGGGTCCAGAGTCGATCGGCGATCGGTGCACCGGCCAGATTGATCACCGCATCCACCGGCGTCTCTTCCAGATCCTCCAGCCGGGCAATTGCGCGGACCTGGGCGCCACACAGCCCCGGCACTTTTTCCGGCCTGCGACTCCACACCGTCAAGTTGTGGCCCTGCCTCAGCCAGTGCCGACAAAGCTCGCGACCGATCAAACCAGTACCGCCGGTCAGCAATATGTGCATGACTTGTTCCTCGCGTGGCGTTTTACCTCGATCACTAGTCTATTTTTATAAGCAGGGACGTTTCGGATCGGGCAGGTTTCATGATTAACCATAGGCCAAGCCGTCAGAACCAGAACGCTGGAAGTTATACCAAAAAATATAATTGTACAGGTTTAATCCCCGGCGTAGCCTGTAGAGAAAGGTAAACGAGGCCCTTATGACTCTACCCATTGCAATCATCGGTACCGGCATCGCCGGGCTCTCCGCCGCCCAGGCTCTGCAGGAGACCGGGTACACCGTGCAGTTGTTCGATAAAAGCCGTGGGAGTGGCGGCCGCATGTCGAGCAAGCGCAGCGACGCCGGTTCCCTGGACATGGGCGCGCAATATTTCACCGCCCGCGACCGGCGTTTTGTTACCGAAGTCCAGCGCTGGCAGAGCCAGGGCTGGGCCGCCGAGTGGACGCCGCAACTGTACAACTTCCAGGGTGGCCAACTGAGCCCGTCGCCCGACGAGCAGACGCGCTGGGTCGGGACTCCGCGCATGAGCGCCATCACCCGCGGCCTGATCGGCGACCAGGAAGTGCATTTCGCCTGCCGGATCACCGAAGTCTTTCGCGGTGAAGAACACTGGCATCTGCAGGACGCCGAAGGCTTTACCCACGGCCCCTTCAGCCACGTGATCATCGCCACCCCCGCTCCCCAGGCCACCGCCCTGCTGGCTGCCGCGCCGAAACTCGCCGGGGTCGCCGCCGGGGTCAAAATGGACCCGACCTGGGCTGTCGCACTGGCCTTCGACACGCCGCTCGATACCGCCATGCAGGGCTGCTTCGTTCAGGACAGCCCACTCGACTGGCTGGCGTGCAACCGCAGCAAACCGGGACGCGACAGCAGCCACGACACCTGGATCCTGCACGCCACCAGCAACTGGAGCCGGCAGCACATCGACCTGCCAAAGGAAGCGGTGATCGAGCATTTGCATGGCGCGTTTGCCGAACTGCTGCACAGCGCCATGCCTGCGCCGACCTTCAGCCTGGCTCATCGCTGGCTCTACGCCCGCCCCGCCAGCAGTCACGAATGGGGTGTTCTTGCCGATGCCGACCTGGGCCTGTACGCCTGCGGCGACTGGTGCCTGTCCGGACGCGTCGAAGGGGCCTGGCTGAGCGGCCAGGAAGCCGCCCGCCGCTTGCACCAACACCTGCAATAACGCCTGGGCGCCTCGCAAGCTGCTGTCGCCAGGACAGCAGCCCACGGCAAAACCTATACAAAAAATTTGACTTGTAGACCCTTGGTTCTATGATTAAGCCATGTTGTACAGCTATCTCTCGCTGTACAGGTTTAATCCGAGGCCATCGATGTCCAGCCAATCCCCGAGCAAACCGAAGATTGCCATCAGTGCCTGCCTGCTGGGTGCCGAGGTGCGCTACAACGCCGGGCACAAGAATTCCCGGCTGTGCAGCGAAGTTCTCAGTGAACATTTCGAGTTTGTCCCGGTGTGCCCGGAAGTCGCGGTCGGCCTGGGCATTCCTCGCGAGCCTATCCGCCTGGTGGGCGACGCGCTCCATCGCCGGGCCGTCGGCAGCGTGGATCCCGGATTGGATGTCACCCAACCGCTGGCCGACTACGGCACTCGCATGGCCACTGAGCTGGCCGATATCTGCGGCTACATCTTCATGCAAAAATCCCCTTCCTGTGGGCTGGAGCGGGTCAAGCTCTACCATCCCAAGGGCCATGTGCAGGACGGCGGCAGCCGCGGCATCTACGCCGACGCCTTCTGCGCCCGGCACCCGGACTTGCCGGTGGAGGAAGACGGACGCCTCAACGACCCGGTGCTGCGGGAAAACTTCCTGACGCGAGTCTTCGCCTACGCCGCCTGGCAGGACATGCTGCGCAGTGGCCTGACCCGCCGCGGCCTGACCGACTTCCACGCGCGCTACAAATACCTGCTGATGGCCCACAACCCGGTGCAATACAAGGCCCTGGGCAAACTACTGGGCAACATGGGCCAGAGCGACGCGAAAGACATTGGCCCACGTTATTTCAGCGCCCTGATGAGCGCATTGAAGCAGTGCGCAACCCGTGGCACTCACAGCAACGTGCTGCAACACCTCAGTGGCTACTTCAAGCAGACCATCAGTCACGAGGACAAACAGGAAATCCAGCAACTGATCGGCCAGTACCGCCAGGGCATCGTGCCATTGGTGGTGCCGCTGACCCTGCTCAAGCATCACCTGCGCCACCATCCCGATCCGTACATTGCGCAACAGGTTTACCTGCAGCCCCATCCGGAAAACCTCAGCCTGAGAAATGCCCTCTGAATGAACATCCCATCCGCCACTCCCACCCCTGCCGCAAGCCTCGGCGCCGACTATCAACAGGCGCTGGATGAAGGCTGGCTGCCGATCCGGGAAGTGGCCCGACGCACCGGTGTCAACGCAATCACCTTGCGCGCCTGGGAGCGACGCTATGGCCTGGTGGTACCGCTGCGCACGCCCAAGGGCCACCGGCTGTTTTCCAGCGAACACGTACAACGCATCCACGACGTGCTGACCTGGCTCAATCGTGGCGTCGCCGTCAGCCAGGTCAAATCGTTACTCGACAGCAACCAGGCGTTGGCGCTACCGGTGGAAAACGACTGGCAGATGTTCCGCCAGAACCTGCTCCAGGCCATCAGTACCCTGGCTGAGCGCCAGGTCGACGACCTGTTCAACCAGGCGATGTCCCTGTATCCGCCCCGTACCCTGTGCGAGCAGTTGCTGATGCCACTGTTGGCAGAACTCGAACAGCGCTGGCAGGGACTGTTTGGCGCGCAGATGGAGCGCAACTTCTTTTTCAGCTGGCTGCGCAGCAAATTCGGCGCGCGGATCTACCACAACAACCGTCAGCTACGCGGCGCTCCGGTGCTGCTGGTCAATCAGTCGGACCTGCCGTTCGAACCGCACCTGTGGCTGGTCGCCTGGCTGATCAGCAGCGCCGACTGCCCGGTGGAAGTGTTCGACTGGCCCCTGCCTGCCGCCGAGCTGAGCCTGGCCACCGAACACCTGCAGCCCCGTGCGGTACTGCTGTATTCGAGCAAAACCAACAATCTTCAACACTTGGTGAAACTTCTGAACACGCTCAGTTGCCCAATTTTGATGGCCGGCCCCACGGTGTGCATTCACGACACCGAGTTATCCGGCATGACCGGTGAATTTGCCAATCTGTGCCTGGCCGAGGATCCCTTGGCGGCTCACCAGGCGCTCATTGCGCGAGGGCTGATTTGATGTCGCGCGGCGATTCAAACGTGCAATTGGTCTGGCTGCGCAGCGACTTGCGCCTGCATGACAACACCGCCCTCAGTGCTGCCGCGCAGCGCGGCCCGTGCGTCGCGGTTTACCTGCTGAGCCCCGGGCAATGGCTCGCCCATGACGATGCGCCGTGCAAGGTGGATTTCTGGCTGCGCAATCTTGCCGAGCTGAGTCAGGCATTGGCCAGGCTGAACATCCCGTTGCTGATCCGCAGCGCCTCCCACTGGGATGAAGCGCCCCGCGTATTGGCCCGCCTGTGCAACGAGCTTGGGGTCGAGACCGTGCATGTCAACGACGAGTATGGCGTGCATGAAACCCGCCGCGACGCCGCCGTGCGCCAGGCACTCGACGCCGCCGGCATCAGCCTGCACAACTATCTCGATCAGTTGCTGTTCCAGCCGGGCAGTGTCCTGACCAAGACCGGCGGCTATTTCCAGGTGTTCAGCCAGTTTCGCAAAGTCTGCTACTCGCGCCTGCACGGCAGCCTCCCCCCCTTGGTCGCAGCGCCCGGGGCGCAGGCCCCGACTGGCATCAGCCCCGACCCGATACCCGCCCACCTCGACGGCTTCCCCACGCCAAGTGCACAGCTGCAAGCCTTGTGGCCCGCAGGCGAGGACGAAGCACAGCGTCGCCTTGCCGAGTTCACGGACGCCCAGATCGACTACTACAAGGACGAGCGCGACTTGCCGGCCAAGCCCGGCACCAGCCAGCTCTCGACTTATCTGGCAGCCGGGGTGATCTCGCCGCGCCAATGCCTGCACGCCGCCTTGCAGAGCAATCAGGGTGAGTTTGAAAGCGGAAGCGTTGGAGTCGTGACCTGGATCAATGAATTGCTCTGGCGAGAGTTCTATAAACATATTTTGGTCGGTTACCCACGGGTCTCCCGACATCGCGCCTTCCGCCCGGAAACCGAAGCCCTGGCCTGGCGCAACGCGCCGGAAGACCTCGCAGCATGGAAGGAGGCGCGGACCGGTTTGCCGATCATCGACGCGGCCATGCGCCAACTCCTGGACACCGGCTGGATGCACAACCGTCTACGGATGGTGGTGGCCATGTTCCTGACCAAAAACCTGCTGATCGACTGGCGCGAAGGCGAGCGATTCTTCATGCGCCACCTGATCGACGGTGACCTGGCTGCCAATAACGGTGGCTGGCAGTGGAGCGCTTCCACCGGCACCGACGCGGCCCCCTATTTCCGGATTTTCAATCCAGTGAGCCAATCGGAAAAATTCGACAGCGAAGGCCTGTTCATCAAGCACTGGCTGCCAGAGCTGGCGGACTTGAGCAAAAAAGATATCCACAACCCGGCCAATATAGGCGGACTGTTTGGCGTGGCGGGCTATCCCCCGCCCATCGTCAACCTCAGTCAATCACGCGAACGCGCCCTGGCCGCCTTCAAGAACCTGCCAACACGCCTGGAAGCGGGAGGTCTGTATGGCTAACCTGACGCAGGGCAGTGCACACCGACTTTCAGGATGGAAGTCATGCCAGACAAGGAGCGCAGCATGAGCCTCACACGACCACGACGCTACTGGCTCACCGGCGCCGGCAACGGCATCGGCAGCGCCCTGGCGGAGCAACTGCTCAAGGCAGGCGTACATCTGGCGGTCAGCGCACGGACCGCCGAGCCATTGCAGATCCTCGCCCGCCACTACCCGGGCCAGGTGCTGGTGCTGCCCGGCGATTTGACCAACGGCCAGACCGTGCGCGAGATCGGCGAACAGATCAAGCACGACTGGGGCTCCCTGGACACGGTGATACTGAATGCCGGGACCTGTGAATTCGTCGACGCCAGGCAGTCCGATTCATCGATCAGTGAACTGGTGGTGCGCACCAACCTGCTCGCCAGCAGTTTCTGCATCGACGCCGCCCTGCCTTTGTTGCGCGCCGGCACCGCGCCGCATCTCGTCGGCATCGCCAGCCCATTGACGCAAATGCCGTTGCCACGCTCCGAAGCCAACGGTAGCGCGAAACCCGGCCTGCGCTATCTGTTCGAGTCCGTACGAATCGATCTGGCCCCAGAGGGCATCGAAGTCACCGTGGCCAGCCCCAGTACGGCCGACAAGGGCCCCGTCGATACCCTGCCACTGAGCTTGCCGGCAGACAAAGCCGCGCACTACATCATCGACCAACTCAAGCAGCGCCCGCTGCAGATCAGCTTTCCGGCCCTCAATATGCAAGCACTCTGGCCACTGAACAGTGGCCCGGACGGCATTGACCTGGTCATCGGTAAACACGGCGGCTGGAGCACGCCGCCCATCGAGGACCAGCCTTGATCCACGGTGTCAGGCAGGTGTTCAGGCCTGTCTGACGCCGAGCGTCCGTCAGGGCGTTCACACGGCGTGCGCCTGCTGCCTTACACTGGCGCCCATGAACACCATCCCCCTCACCGAAATCGTCGATCCGTCGGCTACCTGCTCGACCTGTGCCGCCTGCTGCTGCCAGCTCGAAGTCATGCTGATCACCGACACCGGCGTGCCCGAGCGCTACATCGATACCGACGATTGGGGCGGCGAAGTCATGCTGCGCCTGGACGATGGCTGGTGCGCGGCACTGGATCGCGACACCATGCTGTGCACGATCTACGAGCAGCGTCCGCTGATTTGCCGCGAGTTCGAGATGGGCGCACCTGAGTGCCTGGAGGAACGCCGGGGCATCGCCACGGCGTATAAATAGTCAGGCCTACAACGGCATCGTGTAATGCAACGCGTAGCTTTCGACGCCGTCGTTCGGATCACTGATCCCGGCGTTGGAGTAGTGCGTTGCACGAATGCCGACTTCATGCCCACCGGCAAAGCGCAGGCCGACGCCAAAGCGGTCTTCGAACTGGAAAGCCGAACCGAGCTTGTTGTCTTCCACTTCGGTATGGGCAAAGACTGCGACACCAATCCCCGCCTCGATGTAGGGCTTGACGCTGTCCCCCGCGAATTCATAGACCAGCACCGGCGAGAATGACAGGCTGTGATTGCTCGCCTCCTTGTCGCCATCCCAGAACGTATAGGCACCGCTCCAGTAACCGGTCAGCCGCCCGACATCGGTCTGCCACCAGCTCTTGTCCCAATCGGACTGCATCCCCAGGCGATAGGTCATGGTCGAATCACTCGTCTGGCCTACCCCGAACTCCACGCCCGCTGCTTGTACGCTGAAACTATTCCCCAACAACGCGGCTGCAAGCGCAGCCAGACAGACTACTTGCCTCATAGGAAACATCCTTTTTTTGCGAACGACTTTTAGAGTTTTTGTTCAACAGACGCAGCAATAGAAGCTTGCCCCCGCGCAAAAGTTCAGCCGGATTTCCCTGCTTGTTGATTCGTCCTACAGACTGAAGCTTTGCACAACGCCGGGGTTATTCCAGAGTAACGGCAAGATATTTATGAAGTGTTGCTGGTTGCCACTGGTCCAGAATCGAGTGGCCGCTGCCGGCCCATCCGCCAGCAACTCACGCTCGGCGAGCAGGCGTTGCAGTTGCCGGGCGACGGCGGCACCGGTGTCGATCAGGCTGATGTCGGCGGGGAGCATCTGCAGCAGCAGGTGCTTGAGGAATGGATAATGGGTACAGCCGAGGATGATCGTGTCGCAACCGGCCGCCAGCAGCGGTTCCAGGTAATGCCCAAGCAATTGGCGCAAGGCCGGACTGTGCAGGTCGCCCGCTTCGATCATCTCCACCAGGCCCGGACAGGGTTGGGTGACCACCCGTACATCAGTGGCAAAACGATCAAGCAAGGCAGCGAACTTGGCGCTTTGCAGGGTTCCGGTGGTGGCAAGCACTCCGACCACACCGCTGCGGGTGGCCGCGGCAGCGGGTTTGACCGCCGGCTCCATACCCACGATGGGCCACTCTGGATAGTCGCGCCGTACATCCGCGACGCCGGCCACAGTCGCGGTGTTACAGGCGACGACCAAAGCCTTGGCGCCCTGTTCGCGGAAGAATTTCGCCATCACGCTGCAGCGCTGGCGAATGAACTCCGGGGTTTTCTCGCCATAGGGAATGTACCCGCAATCGCCGAGATACAGCAGTGACTCATTCGGTAGCAGCCGCTGGATCTCCGCCAGCACCGAGAGCCCGCCGACTCCGGAGTCGAATACTCCAACCGGCGCCTCACGCATGGGGCGTACCGCAAACACTGCAACCTGGATCACGCTTGACCCGTAACTCGCGAAAGCGCGTGCCCAGCGCGTCGATCAACAACAACCGGCCCACCAGCGGCTCGCCGAAACCGGCCAGCAACTTCAGCGCTTCCAACGCCTGCAGACTGCCGACCAAACCCACCAGCGGGCCGACCACGCCGGCCTCACTGCAGGTCAGTTCGGCCTCGCTGCCATGCCCGTACAGGCAGTGATAACACGGGCTCTCGGCGCGACGCGGGTCGAACACCGACAACTGCCCTTCAAGACGAATTGCCGCGCCGCTGACCAGCGGCTTGCGCGCCGCCACACAGGCTGCGTTCACCGCTTCACGGGTGGAGAAGTTGTCGGAGCAGTCGAGCACCAGGTCGACCGCTGCCACCGCGGCCGCCAGCGAATCCTCATCCAGCGCGGTGCGATGGGCAAGCAGCTCGATCTCGGGGTTGATCGCGCTCAGGCGACGGATCGCCGAGTCGACCTTGCTCAGGCCGACGCTGTCGGTGTCGTGGATGATCTGCCGTTGCAGGTTGGTCAGGTCGACCGTATCGAAGTCGGCCAGGTGCAACTGGCCGACTCCGGCCGCTGCCAGGTACAGCGCCACCGGCGCGCCCAGGCCACCGAGGCCGATGATCAGCGCGCGGCTTTGTTTGAGTCGCAGCTGGCCGTCGATGTCGACGTGCTGCAACAGGATCTGCCGGCTGTAGCGCAACAGCTCCTGATCGTTCAGCACGGCAGGCGCCCCAGGCTGATTCGCTGATGACCACCGAGGTCCTTGCGGCTATGGACCTCGTCGAAGCCTTGGCTCTGCAGCAGATCACGCACTGCGTCGGCTTGATCGTAACCGTGTTCGAGCATCAACCAGCCCCCCGCTTCCAGGTGTTGTGGTGCCTGGGCAATGATCAGGCGCAGATCGTCCAGGCCGTCGACGCCGGCCACCAGAGCGCTGGCCGGTTCAAAGCGTACGTCACCGGCAACCAGGTGCGGGTCGGCGGCGGCAATGTACGGCGGATTGCTGATGATCAGGCTGAAGCGATGATCCTTCAGCGAGTCGAACCAGTGACTGCTGAGCACCGTGACGTTGAGCAGATTCAGGCGCTGGCGATTGCGCTCGGCCAGGGCCACGGCTTCGAGCACCCGGTCCACCGCCGTCACCTGCCAGGCCGGACGTTCGCTGGCCAGGGCCAGGGCGATTGCCCCGCTGCCGGTGCCCAGGTCAAGCACCCGGGCAGGCGTGGCTGGCAACAATTCCAGTGCGGCTTCCACCAACAGCTCGGTGTCCGGACGCGGAATCAAGGTGTGCGGCGCAACTTCCAGGTCGAGTTTCCAGAAACCCTGCTGGCCGAGAATGTAGGCCACCGGCTCGCCACTGCGGCGGCGTTGCAGGTATTCGGCAAAGGTCAGCGCGGCTTCGCTGGGCACGATGCGTTCCGGCCAGGTGTGCAGGAAGCTGCGCGATTTGCCCAGGGCCGCCGCCAGCAGCAACTCGGCATCCAGGCGCGCGGTCGGCGAGTCAGGCAGGTCGGCGGCGCGCAATAAACTGGCAATGATGGTCATTTACTCACCTATCGCCGCCAGTTGGTCAGCCTGGTACTCGGCCAGCAACGGCTCGATCACGGCATCGACGCCGCCGGCAAGAATCTCGTCGAGGGAGTACAGCGTCAGGTTGACTCGGTGGTCGGTGACCCGGCCCTGGGCATAGTTGTAGGTGCGGATCCGCTCGGAGCGATCACCCGAACCCACCAGCAATTTGCGCTCGCTGGCAATGGCATTGGCCGCCGCGCTGGTCTGCTGGTCATTCAACTTGGCCACCAGCCAGGCCATCGCCCGCGCCCGGTTCTTGTGCTGGGAACGCTCTTCCTGACACTCGACGACGGTGCCGGTCGGCAAGTGCGTAATGCGGATCGCCGAGTCGGTGGTGTTGACGTGCTGACCACCCGCCCCGGAGGAGCGGTAAGTGTCGACGCGCAAATCCGCCGGGTTGATCTCGATGGCTTCTCGCTCGTCCGGCTCGGGCAACACTGCCACTGTGCAGGCCGAGGTGTGAATGCGGCCCTGGGATTCCGTCGCGGGTACACGCTGTACGCGGTGCGCGCCGGATTCGAATTTCAGCTTGCCGTAGACGTTGTCACCCTCGACCCGGGCGATGACTTCTTTATAGCCACCATGTTCGCCCTCGTTTTCCGAGAGAATTTCCACACGCCAGCCACGGCGCTCGGCGTAGCGCGAGTACATGCGGAACAGGTCGCCGGAGAAAATCGCCGCCTCGTCGCCACCGGTGCCGGCGCGGATTTCGAGGAAGACGTTGCGGCTATCGTTGGGATCCTTGGGCAGCAGCATGCGTTGCAGATCGGCTTCCAGGGTCACCAGCAATTCCTTGGCATCGCGAACTTCTTCCACGGCCATTTCACGCATGTCCGGGTCGTTGTCCTTGAGCAGCGCTTGCGCGCCTTCAAGATCGCCTTGTACGCCGAGCAGCTTTTTATAAGCCTGTACGACCGGCTCAAGTTCGGCGTATTCCTTGGAATAAGCGCGGAACCTGGTCTGATCGGAAATGACTTCGCCATCGCCGAGCAAGGCGGTCAGTTCCTCGAAACGATCCTGGAGGACGTCCAGTTTATTGAGCAGTGACGCTTTCATTGCGGTTTTTTATCCGAAGAGCTATCCGACGCCCCCTCACCGAGGGCAAAGAGTTCCTGTGCCATGGCCAGCGCATCGAGGCGGCCTTCGGCGGTAAGCTTTTTCAATTGCACACTGGGGGCGTGCAGCAGTTTGTTGGTCAGGCCCCGGGCCAGTTGCACCAGCACTTCCTCGGCGCTGCCGCCGTTGGCGAGCAGGCGCTGGGCCTTCTGCAGTTCTTCGTCGCGCAGGCGTTCGCTCTGTTGACGATAGGCCTTGAGCACGTCGACCGCCGCCAGCTCACGCAGGCGCACCATGAAATCATCGGCGCCGATCGACACCATCTCTTCCGCCGCCTGGGCTGCTCCCTGGCGACTCTTGAGGTTCTCCGCGACCACTTCGTGGAGATCGTCGACGCTATAAAGGTAGACGTCATCCAGTTCGCCGACTTCCGGTTCGATATCCCGCGGCACGGCGATGTCGACCATGAAGATCGGTTTGTGCTTGCGCAGTTTCAACGCGCTTTCCACCGCGCCCTTGCCCAGGATCGGCAACTGGCTGGCGGTGGAGCTGATCACGATGTCGCTGCGCACCAGCTCGGCCGGAATATCCGACAGCAACACGGCGTGGGCGCCGAACTGCTCGGCCAGCTGACTGGCGCGCTCCAGGGTACGGTTGGCGACAACGATGCGCTTGACCCCCAGTTCATGCAAATGCCGGGCAACCAGAGTGATGGTTTCACCGGCACCGATCAACAATGCCTGGCTGCGCTGCAAGTCGCTGAAAATCTGTTTGGCCAGGCTGACGGCGGCAAAGGCCACGGACACCGGGTTCTCGCCGATAGCCGTGTCGGTGCGCACCTGCTTGGCGGCATTGAAGGTGGCCTGGAACAAGCGCCCGAGCAACGGCCCCACGGTGCCGGCCTCGCGGGCCACGGCGTAGGCCGATTTCATCTGGCCAAGAATCTGCGGTTCGCCCAGCACCAGCGAGTCGAGCCCGGAGGCGACGCGCATCATGTGACGAACTGCCGCATCATCTTCATGCACATAAGCGCTCGCGCGCAGCTCATCGAGGCTTAAATGATGGTAGTCGGCCAACCAGCGCAGCACGGTCTCGGCACTCAGCTGATCCTGTTCTATATAGAGTTCGCTGCGATTGCAGGTGGAGAGGATCGCAGCTTCGCGGCTGTCGGTGAGTCGGCAGAGCTGCTGCAAGGCCTCAACCAGCTGTTCCGGAGTAAAGGCCACGCGTTCGCGGACGTCTACGGAAGCAGTCTTGTGGTTAATACCGAGTGCAAGGAAGGCCATTCAAGATCGCTGATGATGACGAGAAGCCGACAATTGTCCTACTTCGCCAGACTCAGAACAACCACCGTTATCTATTGTCCTTATAGACAGCCCGTGAAAAGGCCGTAAAGAGATAAAGAGCGCCTCGGTTATGTTTGACCGAAGGCTTGTGTCATGATGATCCGACCGCAGGTTAGTCGCCCTCTTCCCATATGAATAGATCCTCCGCGTTGCTCCTCGCTTTTGTCTTCCTCAGCGGCTGCCAGGCCTTGGCACCCGTCTCGACGGACGGTACGCCGCCGGTCGAAGGGAGCACACCCGCCCCTGAAAAGCCCAAGGTCTATAGCTCGTTCAGCGAAGACACGGTCTTCAGCCTGCTGAGCGCGGAGCTGGCTGGCCAGCGCAATCGTTACGACATTGCCCTGGACAACTACGTGACCCAGGCCATCAACACCCAGGACCCGGGCATTTCGGAGCGGGCATTTCGCATCGCCGAATACCTGGGCGCCGACCAGGCCGCACTCGACAGCGCGTTGATCTGGGCCCGAAACGCCCCCGACGACCTCGAGGCGCAACGCGCCGCGGCTATCCAGCTGGCGCGCAGCGGGCGTTATGACGACTCCATGATGTATATGGAGAAAGTCCTGCAAGGCAAGGGCGATACCCATTTCGATTTCCTCGCCCTGTCCGCCGCCGATACCGACCAGGACACCCGCAACGGCCTGATGAAAAGTTTTGACCGGCTGCTGCAGCGCCATCCGAACAACGGCCAGCTGATTTTCGGCAAGGCCTTGCTGCTGCAACAGGACGGTGATTCCCAGGGCGCCTTGACCCTGCTCGAGAAAAACCCGCCGGAAGAAGGTGAAGTGGCGCCAATCCTGCTGCGCGCACGCCTGCTGCAGAGCCTCAATCGCGGCGACGAAGCCCTGCCGCTGCTGCAGAAAAGCATTCGCAAGTACCCGGATGACAAGCGCCTGCGCCTGACCTACGCCCGCATGCTGGTCGAACAGGACCGCATGGACGACGCCAAGGCCGAGTTTTCCAGCCTGCTGCAGCAGTACCCGGAAGACGATGAACTGCGCTACTCCCTGGCGCTGGTCTGCCTGGAAGCCAAGGCCTGGGACGAGGCCAAGGGTTACCTGGAAGACCTGGTCGCCCGCGACAGCCACGTCGACTCCGCCCACCTGAACCTGGGCCGCATCGCCGAAGAGCGCAATGACCCACAAGGTGCGCTGATCGAATACGCCCTGGTCGAACCGGGCACCGATTATCTGCCGGCGCAACTGCGCCAGGCCGACATCCTCATGCAGAACGGTCGCGCCACCGAAGCCCAGAGCCGCCTGGCCAAGGAGCGTGACGAGCAGCCGGACTACGCGATCCAGCTGTACCTGATCGAAGCCGAGTCCCTGGCCGCCAACAAGCAGCAAGACCGCGCCTGGTCAGTGCTCGACAAAGCCTTGAAGCAGTACCCGGATGACCTGAACCTGCTCTATACCCGCGCGATGCTGGCGGAAAAGCGTAACGATCTGGCGCAAATGGAGACCGACCTGCGGCAAATCATCAAGCGCGACCCGGACAACGCCATGGCCCTCAATGCCCTGGGTTATACCCTGTCCGACCGCACCACGCGCTACGCCGAAGCCAAGACCCTGATCGAACAGGCTCATCAACTGAGCCCGGAAGACCCGGCCGTGCTCGACAGCCTGGGTTGGGTGAATTTTCGCCTGGGCAACCTCGATGACGCCGAGCGCTACCTGCGCCAGGCCCTTGAACGCTTCCCCGACCAGGAAATCGCCGCGCACCTGGGCGAAGTCCTGTGGGCCAAAGGCAAACAGCGCGAAGCCCGGCAAATCTGGGCCAAGTTCCTCAAGGACCAACCCGACAGCCCTACCCTGCGCAGCACCATCAAGCGCCTGACCGGATCCGAGACTCTTTAAAATCATGTTTTTGCGCCACTTCATCGTATTCAGCTTCATCGCCCTCCTCGCCGGCTGTGCGGGCCTTGGCCCCCGCGAATCGGTCGAGGGTCACGGCAATCCCGCGCAATGGCGCGAACACAAAGAGCAACTGACCGGCCTCGATGGCTGGCAGATTGACGGCAAGATCGGCATCCGCGCGCCGAAAGATTCGGGCAGCGGCACGCTGTTCTGGCTGCAGCGCCAGGACTACTACGACATCCGCCTGTCCGGCCCGCTGGGTCGCGGCGCGGCACGCCTGACCGGACGCCCGGGCGATGTCACCCTTGAGGTGGCGAACCAGGGCCGTTATAACGCGCCGAGCCCGGAACTCCTCCTTGAAGAGCAATTGGGCTGGAAACTGCCGGTCTCCAATCTCGCCTGGTGGGTGCGCGGCCTGCCATCGCCCGCCAGCAAAAGCCGCCTGTCCCTGGACGGTAATAGCCGCCTGGCGAGCCTCGAACAGGACGGTTGGCAAGTCGAATACACCGCCTACACCGAGCAAAACGGCTACTGGCTGCCCGAGCGGATCAAACTGCATGGCAGTGATCTCGACGTCACGCTGGTAATCAAGGCCTGGCAACCGCGCAAGCTGGGGCAATGACATGGCTAGCAACCGCCTGACTCTGCCCTCGCCGGCCAAGCTCAATTTGATGCTGCATATTCTCGGCCGTCGCGACGACGGCTATCACGAGTTGCAGACGCTGTTCCAGTTCCTCGACTACGGCGACGAAATCACCTTCGCTGTGCGCGATGATGGCGTGATTGCCCTGCATACCGAATTCGAAGGCGTGCCCCACGACAGCAACCTCATCGTCAAGGCCGCAAAGAAACTTCAGGAACAATCCGAATGCACGCTGGGCATTGATATCTGGATCGACAAAGTCCTGCCCATGGGCGGCGGCATCGGTGGCGGCAGTTCAAATGCAGCGACGACCCTGCTGGGTCTCAATCATCTGTGGCAACTGGGCTGGGACGAAGATCGCCTGGCGACGCTGGGTTTGACCCTGGGTGCCGACGTCCCGGTTTTCGTCCGTGGCCATGCGGCGTTCGCCGAAGGCGTGGGCGAGAAACTGACCCCGGTGGACCCCGAAGAACCGTGGTACGTCGTGCTTGTGCCGCAAGTCTCTGTTAGTACGGCAGAAATTTTTTCCGATCCGTTGTTGACACGTAACACGCCGCCCATTAAAGTGCGCCCCGTTCCCAAGGGAAACAGTCGAAATGACTGCTTGCCGGTGGTAACAAGGCGTTATCCAGCTGTAGCCAACGCCTTGAATTTGTTAGGTAAATTTACCGAAGCAAAGCTCACCGGAACTGGAAGTTGTGTGTTTGGGGGCTTCCCAAGCAAAGCTGAAGCTGATAAAGTCTCGGCCCTTCTTACAGAGACCCTTACAGGGTTTGTAGCAAAAGGAAGCAACGTTTCGATGTTGCATCGCAAGCTGCAGAGTCTGCTCTAAAGGAATCGATTACTGGGTAATCGTTGCAACAAATACAGGGGCGTCGCCAAGCGGTAAGGCAGCAGGTTTTGATCCTGCCATGCGTTGGTTCGAATCCAGCCGCCCCTGCCATTTTCCTATACTCATCCAGGTTACCCTCAGCCTTCAGGTACTGCGCGTGTCCAAGATGATGGTCTTTACGGGGAACGCTAACCCCGATCTGGCTCGGCGTGTCGTACGTCAGCTGCATATCCCTCTCGGTGACATTTCTGTCGGTAAGTTCTCCGACGGCGAAATTACTGCCGAGATCAATGAAAACGTTCGCGGTAAAGACGTCTTCATTATTCAGCCGACTTGCGCTCCGACCAACGATAACCTGATGGAACTCGTCGTGATGGCTGATGCCTTCCGCCGTTCCTCAGCAACTCGAATCACTGCGGTGATCCCCTACTTTGGTTATGCCCGTCAGGATCGCCGTCCGCGTTCCGCACGTGTGGCTATCAGCGCGAAAGTCGTCGCTGACATGCTTACCGTAGTCGGCATCGATCGTGTCCTCACGGTTGATTTGCATGCTGACCAGATCCAGGGCTTCTTCGATATTCCGGTAGATAACATCTACGGCTCCCCAGTACTGGTGGATGACATCGAAGACCAACGCTTCGAAAACCTGATGATCGTGTCCCCGGACATTGGTGGCGTCGTGCGTGCACGGGCTGTTGCCAAATCCCTGGGCGTGGATCTCGGGATCATCGACAAGCGCCGTGAGAAAGCCAATCACTCTGAAGTGATGCATATCATCGGTGATGTCGAAGGGCGTACCTGCATTCTGGTTGACGACATGGTCGACACCGCCGGCACCCTGTGCCACGCGGCGAAAGCCCTGAAAGAGCATGGCGCTGCCAAGGTCTTTGCCTACTGCACACACCCTGTGCTGTCGGGTCGGGCGATCGAGAACATTGAAAATTCCGTGCTGGACGAGCTGGTGGTGACCAACACCATCCCGCTGTCCGCTGCAGCACAAGCCTGTGCACGTATCCGCCAGCTGGATATCGCACCGGTAGTTGCCGAAGCGGTCCGCCGCATCAGCAATGAAGAATCGATCAGCGCGATGTTCCGCTAAGGGCCCTGCCCTTCACGAACCTCTCGTTGATGAAAGCGCCCCGCCCCGGCATTCCTGTCGGGGCGGGGCTTTTTTGCCCATACCGTGTTTGGCGCTGGTCGCAAACGCCTGCCGGTAATGGCTATTTTGGAGATACAAAATGACTGATTTCATCCTGAACGCTCAAGCGCGTACTGACCTGGGGAAAGGTGCGAGCCGCCGCCTGCGTCACGCACTGAACATCCCTGCCGTTGTATACGGTGGCGACAAGCCTGCTGAATCCCTGACCATCGTGGCCAAGGAAATCGCCAAGCTGTTCGAAAACGAAGCTGCCTACAGCCACGTTATCGAACTGAACGTTGACGGCACCAAGCAGAACGTCATCGTTAAAGCGATGCAGCGTCACCCAGCCAAGCAATTCATCATGCACGCTGACTTCGTGCGCGTTGTTGCTGGCCAGAAACTGACTGCCAAAGTACCGGTTCACTTCATCAACGAAGAAGCACCGATCAAGAAAGGCGGCGAAATTTCTCACGTTGCCAACGAAATCGAAGTTTCTTGCGAAGCCAAGGACCTGCCTGAGTTCATCGAAGTTGACCTGGCTAACGCCGAAGTCGGCGCGATCATTCACCTGTCCGACCTCAAAGCCCCTAAAGGCGTTGAGTTTGTTGCTCTGGCCCACGGTAACGACCTGGCTGTTGCCAACGTTCACGCTCCACGTGTTGCTCCAGAAGCTGCAGAAGGCGCTGCAGAGTAATTTTACTCTGTACGCCGGAGTGACCCAGTAACATCGCGGACTGGAACGTAGCGAGAAAGCGGGCGGAACGCGGAGTTTACATCATGGTAAATGAGCATTTTTCGTCCACTTTCGCCGCAACCTCCACTTGCCGCGATCTTACTCACCACTCCAAGGAAGGGCCCCTGACGTGACTGCCATCAAACTGATCGTTGGCCTGGGAAATCCAGGCACCGAATACGAACAGACCCGGCATAACGCAGGGGCCCTTTTTGTTGAGCGCATCGCGCAAGCGCAGGGTGTCAACCTTGTGCCCGATCGCAAATATTTCGGCCTGACCGGACGCTTCTCGCATCAGGGTCAGGATGTTCGCCTGCTGATTCCCACCACCTACATGAACCGCAGCGGCCAGGCCGTGGCGGCACTGGCAGGATTTTTCCGGATCAAGCCGGAGGAAATACTGGTGGCGCATGACGAACTCGACTTGCCTCCCGGCGTAGCCAAGCTCAAACAGGGCGGCGGGCATGGCGGTCACAACGGGTTGCGCGACATCATCGCGCAACTGGGCAATCAGAATACGTTCTACCGCTTGCGGCTTGGCATTGGCCACCCGGGCGTTGCCAGTATGGTTTCTAACTTTGTCCTGGGTCGTGCGCCACGCGCCGAACAGGAAAAACTCGATGCCAGCATCGACTTTGCCCTCGGCGTGCTGCCGGATATCTTCGCCGGTGAATGGAACCGCGCGATGAAAAACCTGCACAGCCAGAAGGCCTGACTCTTATCCAAGGGGAAACACCATGGGATTCAATTGCGGCATCGTCGGCCTGCCTAACGTCGGCAAGTCCACCCTGTTCAACGCCCTGACCAAATCCGGTATTGCAGCGGAGAACTTCCCCTTCTGCACCATCGAGCCAAACAGCGGTATCGTGCCGATGCCGGATCCACGCTTGGACGCCCTGGCGGCCATCGTCAATCCCAAGCGCATCCTGCCGACCACCATGGAGTTCGTCGACATCGCCGGCCTGGTGGCCGGAGCCTCGAAAGGTGAAGGCCTGGGTAACAAGTTCCTGGCCAACATCCGCGAAACCGACGCCATCGCCCACGTGGTCCGCTGCTTCGAAGACGAGAACGTGATTCACGTCTCCAACAGCGTCGACCCGAAACGCGACATCGAAATCATCGACCTGGAACTGATCTTCGCCGACCTCGACAGCTGCGAGAAGCAACTGCAGAAAGTCGCGCGCAACGCCAAGGGCGGTGACAAGGACGCAGTGGTCCAGAAAGGCCTGCTCGAGCAACTGATCGCGCACTTCACCGAAGGCAAGCCAGCGCGCAGCCTGATGAAGAACATGGGCGCCGACGAGAAGGCAGTGATCAAGGGCTTCCACCTGCTGACCACCAAGCCGGTCATGTACATCGCCAACGTCGCTGAAGACGGTTTCGAGAACAACCCGCACCTGGACGTGGTCAAGGCCATCGCCGAAGAAGAAGGCGCCGTGGTCGTTCCGGTCTGCAACAAGATCGAGGCGGAAATCGCCGAACTCGATGACGGCGAAGAAAAAGACATGTTCCTCGAGGCCCTGGGCCTGGAAGAGCCTGGCCTGAACCGCGTGATCCGCGCCGGCTACGAAATGCTGCACCTGCAGACCTACTTCACCGCCGGTGTCGAAGAAGTCCGCGCCTGGACCGTACGCGTCGGCGCCACCGCGCCACAAGCCGCGGGCGTGATCCACACCGACTTCGAAAAAGGCTTCATCCGCGCCGAAGTGATCGCCTACAACGACTTCATCCAGTTCAAGGGTGAAGCCGGTGCCAAGGAAGCCGGCAAATGGCGCCTGGAAGGCAAGGATTACATCGTCAAGGACGGCGACGTGATGCACTTCCGCTTCAACGTGTAAGCCGCCAGCAGGATCCTGCTCGCAAACCAGCCCCCATACTCACTCGGTGAGATGGGGGTTTTTTATTGCCCGGCCATTACAGGTCCCGCCCAGCAACTGTTGGCCTGGCAACAGCAAATCAGCGCAATGCTGACTGCTGCAAACCCACGCCGCTGCCGATAATCCATAACCAATTGTTTTTATTGAATTTATTACCTGGCACAGGCTTTGCTCCTGACTCCATAGAACAGTGACCATCTGGATTACTGAGCCTATGCGACGAGACAACAGCCATGAGCCAGACCTTGAGTAACTCAACCCCTACACAGCCCCATGACACGGACTGGCGCCCCGCTCCGCCGGCGGCGAAAGCCCGGGTCATTCGAGACGACGCCCAGGCCCTGGAAGTGGCCGCCGAACTGGCCAGGCTATTCGCCGCCCAGGCGGGAGAACGGGATCGCCATCGCCTCCTGCCCTTCAGCGAGGTGGATGCCTATTCGCAAAGCGGCCTGTGGGGTATCACGATTCCCAAGGCATACGGCGGCGCAGAGGTATCCCAGGTCACCCTGGCCAAGGTCTTCGCGCTGCTGGCCGCGGGCGACGCCTCGGTCGCGCAGATTGCCCAGAACAGTTTCGAAATTCTCGAAGTCATTCGCCAGACCGGCAGCGAACATCAGAAGCGTGAACTGTTCAGCGCCGTGCTTGAGGGTCAGCGCCTGGGCAACGCGTTTTCCGAGGCCAATGGCAAGGACGTCGAAGCCTACGAAACCCGAATTGTCGACCAGGGTAACGGCGAGCATGTGGTCAACGGCCGCAAGTTCTATTCCACCGGCGCTCTGTTCGCCCATATCGTGCCGATCGTCGCCCTCGACGAAACCGGCAAGGTCACGGTCGCGCTGGCCGACAGGCACGCCGCTGGCCTGACCGTGGTCGACGATTGGTCGGCCTTCGGCCAGCGCACCACCGCCAGCGGTACGGTGCTGATCGATCAGGTACGGGTGCCGGCCTCGCGGGTGCTGCCGGCGCACCGGGTGTACGACCAGCCGAGCGCCGTCGGCCCGCAAAGCCAACTGATCCACGCCGCCATCGACGCCGGGATCGCCCGCGGCATCCTCCAGGCGACGGTGGACTTCGTCCGCCAACAGGCACGCCCGTGGATCGACAGCCACACACCCAAGGCCAGTGATGACGTGTTCACCATCGCCGCAGTCGGTGACCTGTTCATTCGCCTGCACGCCGCCGAGGCGCTGCTCGAGCGTGGCGCACGCCAACTCGATGCCACCCTGGCCCACACCGACCTGGACAGTATTGCCCTGGCCAAGATCGCCGTGGCCGAGGCGAAAGTGCTCACCACCGAAATCGCCCTGGCGGCCGCCAACAAGTTGTTCGAACTGGGCGGCACGCGCTCGACCCTGCAGAAACACAATCTCGACCGGCTCTGGCGTGATGCGCGCACCCACACCTTGCATGACCCGGTGCGCTGGAAACCGTTCGCGGTCGGGCAGTACTACCTCAACGCGATTCACCCACCGCTGCACTCGTGGATCTAAGGCCATGTCATTCGATCTCATCGACTGGAGCCAGATCAGCGACGCGAGCCTGGACACCTTGGCCATGCTCGGCGGCGCGCTGATTTTCACCGTGCTGTTCGGGCTGCCGCTGGGCGTTGCACTGTTCCTCACCGGCAAGCGCCAATTGCTCGAACAGCCGGCGCTCTATGGCTTCGTGTCATTCGTGCTGAACATCCTGCGCTCGGTACCGTTCATCATCCTGCTGATCGTGCTGATTCCCGTGACGACCTTGCTCACCGGCACCTCGCTGGGGGTTCGCGGGGTGATCCCGCCGCTGGTGGTGGGTACCACTGCATTCTTCGCACGCCTGGTGGAAACCGCGCTGCGCGAAGTGGATCGCGGCTTGATCGAGGCCGGTCAGTCGATGGGCGCCAGCACCTGGCAGATCGTCTGGTTCACCCTGCTGCCCGAAGCCCGGTTGGGCCTGATTTCGGCGGTGACGGTCACGGCCATTGTGCTGGTGGACTACACCGCGATGTCCGGCGCCATTGGCGGCGGTGGCATCGGTGACCTGGCGATCCGCTACGGCTACCAGCGCTTCCAGACCGAAGTAATGATCGTCACCGTGCTCCTGCTCATCGTCCTGGTGCAACTGCTGCAAACCACCGGTAACCGCCTCGTCGCGCATTTCAGTCGAAAATAATCGCAAAGGAACCACCACCATGAAACTCAGCAAATGGGCTGCCTTGACCCTGATCGCCTCCAACGTTCTATTCGCCAGCCTGACCCAGGCCGGGGAGAAACTGACTATCGGCGCCAGCCCGGTGCCCCACAGCGAAATCCTCGAATTCATCAAGCCGATCGTGGCCAAACAAGGCGTCGACCTGGATATCCGGGTGTTCTCCGATTACATCCAGCCCAATGCACAGCTGGTGTCCAAGCAGTTGGACGCCAACTACTTCCAATATCGCCCCTTCCTCAATGACTTCAACCGTGAGCGGCACACCCATCTGGTGCCGATTGTTCCGGTGCACATCGAACCCTTCGTCGCCTACTCGCAAAAAATCACCGACATCAGCCAGTTGGCCGACGGTGCCCGGGTCGCCATCCCCAACGACCCGGTGAATGGCGGACGCGGCCTGCTGGTCCTGCAGAAGCTGGGGCTGATCACCCTCAAGGGCAAGGCGCAACTGGATACCCCCGAGGACCCGTTGCCCACGTTGCGCGACATCACCGAGAACCCGAAGAAACTGAAGATCGTCGAACTGGAGTCGGCCATGCTCCCGCGCTCACTGGCCCAGGTCGACCTGGCCGCGCTGAATGGCAACTACGTGCTGGAGGCCAAGTTGCCGCTGGATAAATCGCTGTACATAGAAAAGGGCCAGGACGGCAAGAACATCTGGGGCGAGTACCTGGTCACGCGCCCGGAGAACGAGCACGACAAGGCGATCAAGATCGTTGCCGATGCCCTCAACAGCGATGACACCCGGGCGTTCATCAAGAGCCGCTACCAGGGCGCCATTTACCCGGCGTTCTAACCCAACCTGTGAGAGCGCCCTGTATGGCCTATCCCAACCTGGCTGACCGCCCTGAAGTGAAAATTCGCCTGAAGGCGGTCGGCAAGCGTTACCCCAACGGTGTGCGCGCGCTGCGCGACATCTCGCTGGACATCCATCGCGGCGAGATCTTCGGCATCATCGGCCGCAGTGGCGCCGGCAAGTCTTCGTTGCTGCGCATGCTCAACCTGCTGGAATCGCCCAGCGAGGGCGAGATCCTGGTGGACGGCGAAGACATCAGCCGCTTCAAACATCAGCGCCTGCGCGGACTGCGTCGCCGGGTGTCGATGATCTTCCAGCATTTCAACCTCATGTCCTCGCGCACTGTCGCGCAAAACATCGCCCTGCCGCTGCGCCTGCTCGGCGTGGCGCGCGAAGAGCGGCAGCAGCGGGTCGAGGAACTGCTGAAACTGGTGGGTCTGGAATCACGCCGCGATGCCTACCCGGCGCAACTGTCCGGCGGGCAAAAGCAGCGGGTGGGTATCGCAAGGGCCCTGGTGCTGCAGCCGGAAATCCTCTTGTGCGACGAAGCCACCTCGGCCCTGGACCCGGAAAGTACCCAGGCTATCCTCGCCTTGTTGCGCGATATCAATCGTCGACTGGGGCTGACGATTGTCCTGATTACCCATGAGATGGGGGTGATTCGCGATATTTGCGACCGCGTCGCCGTGCTGGATGAGGGGCAAGTGGTGGAGCAGGCAGAAGTCTGGAAAGTGTTCGGCGCACCGCAGCATGCGGTGACCCGCGCATTGCTCGGCGCACTGGAACATGCCCCACAGGAGACGGACGCGGGCGGGCGCGAAGGCCTCACCCTGGACCTGCGCTACGACGGCAGCGCCGGGCTGGAGCCGAGACCCGATGCAATCGCCACAGCGCTGGGAAAAAACCTGGTGCTGCTGCACGGCACGGTGGAACGCATCCAGGGCCGCTCGATTGGGCGCCTGCGCGTGCAGGTAACGGCCGAGCCCGGGCAATGGCAGGCAATCATCGCCAGGGCGCAAGGTGTTGCGGATCAGGTCGAGGTGATCAGCCGGCATCCGCCCCTGGAGCAGCCTGCGAGCGTGCGTCGGGTCGAGCGGGCCTGACTGTGCGCTGAAAAACACTGACGCGGCCCGGAAGACGGACCGCGCTTCAATGAACGCGTCAGGCCTTTTTCGAGCGCGGCAGGAAGATGGCCAAGACCCCGAGCAACGGCAGGAATGAGCAGAGGAAGTACACGTACTCGATGCCGTGAATGTCCGCCAGATAACCCAGCAACGCCGCGCCAATCCCGCCAAAACCGAACATCAGGCCGAAGAACACCCCGGCGATCATTCCCACATTGCCCGGCACCAGTTCCTGCGCGTAGACCACGATGGCCGAGAACGCCGATGCGAGGATGAAGCCGATCACTACGCTGAGAATGGTGGTCCAGAACAGGTCGACATGGGGCAACAGCAAGGTGAATGGCGCGACGCCGAGGATCGAGAACCAGATCACCGCCTTGCGCCCGATCTTGTCGCCGACCGGCCCACCGAAGAAGGTGCCCGCCGCCACCGCGCCGAGGAACAGGAACAGGTGCAGCTGGGAGCTGGCCACCGACAGGTCGAATTTCTCGATCAGGTAGAAGGTGAAGTAGCTGGTCAGGCTGGCCATGTAGAAATACTTGGAGAACACCAGCAGCCCAAGCACCACCAGCGCGCTGATCACCCGGCCCTTCGACAGCCCGTGAGTCGCCGCCTGGCCTTGCTTGAGCTTGAACAGGTTGAGGTGATTGGCGTACCAGCGACTGATGCGGTACAGCACCAGCAAGGCGAACACCGCGAACAGCCCGAACCAGGCCACATTGCCCTGGCCAAACGGGATGATGATCGCTGCCGCCAATAACGGACCGAAGGCCGAACCGGCATTGCCGCCCACCTGGAAGGTCGATTGCGCCAGGCCAAACCGCCCGCCCGAGGCCAACCGCGCCACGCGCGACGCTTCCGGGTGAAAGGTCGAGGAGCCGATGCCGATCAACCCCGCCGCCAGCAGAATCAGGGGAAAGCTGCCAACCTGGGACATCATCAGGATGCCGACCAGGGTGCAGATCATGCCCATGGGCAACAGATAGGGCTTGGGATGACGGTCGGTGTAATAGCCCACCCAGGGTTGCAGCAGCGACGCGGTCAGCTGGAAGGTCAAGGTGATCAGGCCGACCTGGGTGAAGGTCAGGCCGTAGCTGTCCTTGAGCATCGGGTAGATCGACGGCAGTACCGACTGGATCAGGTCGTTGATCAGATGCGCCAGGGCCACGGCACCGATGATGCGCATGACCAGGGGGCTACTTTGCGAAGTCGCAGGCGCCGCGGACGCGGCGGTTTGAGGGGTACTGATTGCCATGAGGGTTTCCAGACAGCGGATGGGCGCGCAATTGCAGGTGCGACAATGTGCCATTTTTCCCTGGGCAAAGGCCATCCCCTTAGCCTGCTAACTACTTTTCCGGATCATTCCGGACAGGGCATTCGTCGGCTGCGCACGCAAAAAATCGGTTTTTATCGGGGTTTGAGGGTAAGCAGTTGAAAGTGTAGAGAAATATTTTAGATTCATGCTTGACACATCATCGTCTCATGCCGATAATGCGCACCACTTGGCTACATAGCTCAGTTGGTTAGAGCATAGCATTCATAATGCTGGGGTCCGGGGTTCAAGTCCCTGTGTAGCCACCAAGTACTAAAAACGGCTTACCGCAAGGTAGGCCGTTTTTTTATGCCTGGCGAAAAGTCTCTCGCCAGGCAGGATCAAAGCGTGGGCAATGCCGCCAATGCCTTGTCCCAGATCTGCCGGGTACGCACCCAGACCATTTCCTGCCAGTCCGGGTCCGCCGGATAGAACTGCTCCAGCAGCCCAAGCTTGATCTCGCGCCCCACCTCGTCCAACGGATCGCCATGCAGGTGCAGCCAGTGATCGTCGCGCAGATGCTCATGCACCGCTTGCGTGGGATAGGTCCCGCACTCGATGACAAACGGCATCAGACGCGTCTGTGGCAGTGCATCGAGCAGCGCCTGCGAGGTGTAGCCGGTGGCTGAGGCGGCGATCCCGGTTTCGCTGTGCTGCGCAGTACCGGTCTGCACGGTGTACAACCACGGACCGAAAAGCGCCTGGGCCTGGGCCAGAGCCGGATACGCCGCCTGGCTGACGGTCAGCAGCATCGGGTGGCCGTATTCGCCGGCCCCGGTGTGCAGATCGAAGCACATCGCGACTTCGGCATGCGCCAGATGAGTGTCGATGATCCGGTGCAGCGTGCGGTTCGACCAGCTCGCCTCGAGGCCGCCGTAAAAAAAGCCGTCCGGATGACTGTGCTGGCCGCCCTCGACAATCGACATCACCGCCGGCCAGCCCTGCGCCTGCAACTGCTCGGCAAGCAGGGCATCGGCGCGCTGGCGCTGGGGCCCGCGCAACTCGGCAAAATCGTAGATGCCGTGCAGCGCGGCATAGGCCTGATTGTCCGGGAGCGCTGCGGAAAAATTCAGCTGATTGCGGTTAAGGTCGATGTTGTCTTCGTTGACCCGACGCAGCCATGCCGTCCCCCACGGGTTGATCAGGTGAATCACCACCAGCGCCACGTCCTCAGGCAGCGCAGAGCTCTCGGCCAGCGCACTGAGCCATTTGGCCTGACACTGCGAGCCGTAGTAGCCCTCGACGCCATGGGTGCCGCTGAGCAGCACCAGCAGGCGTTTGGCCGCGGGATCTCCCAACACCGCCACATCAGTGCCCAGGTCCTCGCCAAAGGGCCCCTTGAGCGGATGGGGATAGTGAGTCAGGCGGGCCCCCACGGCAGTGGCTGCGCTGAGGAACTGTTTACGCTGATCGGCGAAATTGAGGTGGTCTGGAAACACGCTGGGCATATCGACCTCTTGTTGTTTTGGGTGGGGTTCATCTCCTCGCGACCCTACAGAAAATTCCCCAGCGAATGAAGGACTCAAACCTCATATCCGTAGGCCAACCGCAAAAGGCCAGCGTTGCGGCGCACTCCTCACGCCGATACAGTCGCCAAATCTTTTATCCCATGGACGGAGTGCCCACGTGTTCCCTGCTTCTCTCCTGCACACCTATCGCCTCGGCGCCCTGTCGTTGATCGCCGGGACACTGGCGCTCGTCGCCTGTAACGCCCCGCCCGCCTCGACCGTCAGCGCCCTGCCCACGGCTCCGGAAGTCGCCTCGGGCTATCGCAGCGACCTGCGCACCCAACAGGCCAACCGGCACATGGCCGCCGCTGCCAACCCACTGGCGGCCGCCGCCGGACGCGAGATGCTGCGCCAGGGTGGTTCGGCGATTGATGCGGCGATCGCCATGCAGGCGGTGTTGACCCTGGTCGAGCCGCAATCGTCGGGGATCGGAGGCGGCGCGATGATCGTGCTCTGGGACGGCAAGGCCGTGCGCACCTACGACGGCCGCGAAACTGCACCGGCAGGCGCCAGCGAGACGCTGTTCCTGCAAGCCGACGGCAAACCGATGCCGTTCACCCAGGCGCAGATCGGCGGACGCTCGGTGGGCACGCCCGGCGTGTTGCGCGCCCTGGAAATGGCCCATCGCCAACATGGCCGCCTGCCCTGGGCATCCCTGTTCGAGCCGGCCATCGCCCTCGCGGAAAAGGGCTTCGCCATTTCGCCACGCCTGCACACCATGATCGCCACCGATCCGGCACTGCCAGGCTCGCCAGAAATGGCCAGGTATTTCCTGAATGCCGATGGCAGCCCGAAAGCGGTCGGAACCCTGCTGCAGAATCCGCCGCTGGCCAAGGTCCTCAAGCGCATTGCGACAGAGGGACCGGATGCGCTCTATCAAGGCCCGATTGCCGAAGAAATCGTCGCCCAGGTCCAAGGCAGCAAAAACCCGGGCAGCCTGTCCCTCAGCGACCTCAAAGGCTACCAGGCCAAGGAACGCGCACCGCTGTGCACCGACTACAAGCGCTGGCAGGTGTGTGGCATGCCGCCGCCCTCGTCGGGCGGGATCGCTGTCGCGCAGATTCTCGGCACTCTCCAGGCGCTGGAGGCACGCGACAACCGCCTGGCCCTGGCCTCGATGAAGCCGCTGAAGACGGACAAACCGGCCGGAATCGAGCCGCCCGCCGAGGCAGTCCACCTGATCGCCGAAGCCGAGCGCCTGGCCTACGCCGACCGCGCGCTGTACGTCGCCGACAGCGATTTCGTTCCGGTGCCGCTGGCCGGCCTGGTGGCGCCCACCTACCTGGCCAGCCGTGCCGCACTGATCGGCGAACGGAGCATGGGCAGCGCCCAACCCGGCACACCACCAGGGATTCAAGTGGCCTATACCGCGGATCGCTCGCCGTTGCGCATCTCGACGTCCCAGGTGGTCGCGGTGGACGACCTCGGTGGCGCCGTGTCGATGACCACCACCGTGGAAGCCGCCTTCGGTTCGCACCTGATGGTCCAGGGCTTCATGCTCAACAATCAGCTGACCGACTTTTCCTTCATCGCCCGGGAAAATGGCCTGCCGGTAGCCAACCGGGTCGAGCCTGGCAAACGCCCGCGTTCGTCGATGGCACCGACGCTGATTTTCGATCGGCAAAGCGGCGAACTGGTCGCCACTCTAGGTTCGCCGGGCGGCTCGCAGATCATCGAGTATGTTGCCAAATCGGCAATCGGCCTGCTCGACTGGCAACTCGATCCACAGGCAGCGATCAACCTGCCCAACTTCGGCAGCCGCAACGGGCCTACCGAGCTTGAGCGCGGCCAGTTCAGCCCGGCGTTGATCCAGGCACTCAAGGACAAGGGCCACGTGGTCAACGAGATCGACATGACCAGCGGCACCCAGGCCATCGTTCGCGTGCGTGATGCCCAGGGCAAGGCGTCGTGGGCTGGTGGGGCCGATCCGCGGCGTGAAGGTGAAGCCCTCGGCGATTGATCGCGATCAGGTCGCCAGGCGCAGATGAATCAGGGCCAGACGCCGGCCCTGCTTATCCTGGCGCTCTTCGACCGCATAGGGAACAAAGCCCAGTTTCGGGTAGAGCAGCAGCCCCGCCACATTGCTGTTGAAACACGACAAGGTGACTTCACCGGCCTGATGGCGGGTCCGCGCGATGTCGATCATCTGCTTGATGAGCTGCGCGCCGATGCCCTTGCCTCGGGTCTGCGGATCGACGATCACATTGCCGATGGTGCAGGTGCCCGCCTGCTCCCATTTGTAGAAGTTGGCGAAGCCCACCACCACGCCGTCGAGTTCGATGACCGTCGAATCCGAGCGTTTGTCGACCGAGGCCTGCAGTTGCGCCTCGGTCAACGGCCAGGTGGCGGCGGGGAAGAAGAAAAACTGCTCTTCCTCGGTGCGGGCAAAACTGCAGATGTGCGCAATGTCCTGCGCCTGTACGGCTCTGAAGGTGACACTCATGCTTGGCTCTCCCTATCCCTGTTGCGGCTCGACACTATGCAGCCTCACGTTCTACCCGAGCTTGCGTAGATCAATCAAGCCGTTGGCCGGCTGACAGCCGGCCTGCCGCTACGTTACCGTGTAAACCATGACTCAAGGCGTCAACGAAGACTTTCCATGAACAAGCCCCCTGCCCTCACCGACTGGTTGCATCGCGCCCCTGAAACTGCAGGGCTGGAGCGTATCGAAGCGTTTTTTGCCGGGCACGGCTATGAACTGCACCGCCACGACACCTACGCCATCGGCCACACCCTGGCCGGTGTGCAAAGCTTTCAGTACCGCGGCAGCTGGCGCCACAGCCAGCCGGGCAGCACCATGGTGCTGCACCCGGACGAGGCCCACGATGGCGAAGCCGGTACCGAGGAAGGCTTCAAATACCGGATGCTCTACGTCGAACCGGCGCTGATCCAGCAGATGCTCGGCGGCCAGCCGCTGCCCTACATCAAGACCGGGATTTCCAGCGATCCACGCCTGTTCGCCGCCGCCGGTGCATTGCTGCACAGCATTGATCGTCCACTCGAACCGCTGGAGCAGCAGGACGCGCTGTTCGACCTCGCCCAGGCGATGAGCCTGGTGTCCGGCAACCTGTCGCGGCACAAGCGCTTCGACTATCTGGCGGCAGAGCGCGCCCGCGAATTGATTCACGGCGCCCTCGATCAAAACGTGACCCTGGATCAATTGGCCGAACACAGCGGCCGCGACCGCTGGAGCCTGTCCCGTGACTTTCGCCTGCTGTTCGGCACCAGCCCCTATCGCTACCTGACCATGCGCCGTCTGGACCTGGTGCGTGCCCTGCTGATGCAAGGCGAGTCACTGAGCAATGCCGCACTGATCGCCGGCTTCAGCGACCAGAGCCACATGACCCGGCAATTCGGCAAGACCTACGGCCTGTCCCCGGCACGCTGGCTGAAAATGCACCGCGCCTGAGCGACGCACAATCGTGCAAGAAATGCCCAGGCGCCGCGACTAATCTGGGCTCGTCATTCACCCGAGCGAGCCTTGCCATGACTGCCTATCGAAGCCTGAATCTCAACGACAAACTGCACCAACTCAACGAGCACTGGTCGCCGCGAGTCATTGCCGAAATGAACGACTACCAGTTCAAGGTGGTGAAACTGCTGGGGGAATTCATCTGGCACGATCACCAGGATACCGACGAGACCTTCATCGTCCTCGAAGGCCAGTTGCGTATCGATTTTCGCGACGGCCAGGTGCTGGTGAATGCGGGTGAGATGTACGTGGTGCCCAAGGGGGTCGAGCACAAACCCTTTGCCGAGCAGGAAGTCAGCCTGATGCTGATCGAACCCCGGGGCGTGCTCAATACCGGTGCTGAAGGTGGCGTGCGCACGGCGCAGAATGATCAGTGGATCTGACCCTGCACGCCACTTGCTGACTCACTCAGCGTCGAGCAGCTTGCCGGTCACGGGCTCACCGATGGTGAGGAAATGCCCGCCGGCCACATGGTGCAAGGTGCGCAACTCGTCGTGCCCTTCGAAGTGCCAGCGGCCATCGCTGAAAACCCGCTCGTCGGCTTGCGCAGCGATCACTTCAGCGAGAAACAGGTCGTATTGCTGGTGGTTGTGCGGCTCGGGCAGCAGCCTGCATTCCAACCAGGCAACACAGCCCTCAAGCATTGGCGCCGCGAGTTGCTCACCGGCGAAGGTTTGCAGGTCATAGGCCTGAAACTTGTCCTGCTGCGCGCCGCTGGTCGAGCCGACGGTCTGCACGATATCGGCCTGGGCGGCACAGGGCACGTTGAGCACAAAGGTACCGGACGCTTCCAGCAATTGGCGGGTCCAGGTGGACTTATCGAGTACCACGGCGACCTTCGGTGGCTCGAAGTCCAGCGGCATCGCCCAGGCGGCAGCCATGATGTTGCGCTTGCCCTCATGGGCGGCACTGACCAGCACCGTCGGCCCGTGATTGAGCAGGCGATAGGCTTTGGACAGTGGAACCGAACGACGATGGGAACTGCTCATGAGGCGTGCATCTCGCAATCAAACAAAATGTAACGCTATCGCAAAGACCTGCCCCTGACCACCTGGCGGCGCGTCAGGATGCGCCTCAGCTCGACAGCTGGCTGGTGAACTGGCCAATCGCATCCACCACCTTCTGCGCGCCATCCTGGATCTCGACGATCACCGTGCCCGCCTCGGCCGCCAGCGCCAGCCCGTGCTCGGCCTGCTGCTTGCCGTCGGTCATCAGGACCACCGCGTCGCGCGCCATGTCCTGGTTCTGGCGCACCACGCCGACGATTTCTTCGGTGGCCTTGCTGGTGCGCGACGCCAGTTGCCGCACCTCGTCCGCCACCACCGCAAAACCGCGCCCCTGCTCGCCGGCCCGGGCCGCTTCGATGGCCGCGTTGAGCGCCAGCAGGTTGGTCTGCTCGGCAATCGCGCTGATGGTCTTGACGATGCTGCCGATCACCAGCGACTGCTCGTTCAGCGCCTCGATACCCTCACCGGCTTGTTGCATATGCCGGGACAGTTCGCGCATCACGTCCACGGCCTGGGTCACCACCGCCGTGCCACGCTGCGCACAGCTATCGGTCTGCAACGACGTGCTGTAGGCAATGTTCGCGGCCTCGGCGACCGCCTGTTCCTGCTTGACCTGCTCGGTGATCACGGTGGCGAACTTGACCACTTTGTACAGTTTGCCATTGGCATCGTGCACCGGGTTGTAGGACGCCTCGAGCCACACCACCCGGCCCTGGCTGTCGACGCGCTTGAAGCGATCGGCGACATACTCGCCCTGGTTCAGCCGATGCCAGAACGCCTGATAGCCGGCACTGTTGGCTTCCTCTGGCTCGCAGAACTGCCGGTGATGCTTGCCCTTGATCTGCGCCAGGCCATACCCCATGCCATTGAGGAAACGCTCGTTGGCGTTCAATACATGGCCGCCAAGGTCGAATTCGATCACCGCCGTGGAACGAACCAATGCGCCGATCAGGTTCTCGTGCTCGCGCGAGGACTCGATGGTACGGGTCAGGTCACTGGAATAAATCGAGATGTGCCGGATCCGCCCGTCCGCCGCCCGTATCGGTTGCGCGATCGAGCGCAGCCAGGCTTCCTGGCCGTTGCCACGCAGCAGGCGTACGGCACCGGCGAAGTGCTCGCCACGAGTCAAGGCATGGCGAAAGCGCAGGTGAAACTCATCGTTCTTGACCTGCGCCGGGACGATGTCCTCGATGTGCCGCCCCAGCAACTCGCTGTCCTTGTAGAGCATCTCCTGGGCGAAGTTGGGATTGATCGAGTGCACCCTGCCATCCGGGTCCAGGGTGAGCACCAGCATCTCGCTGTCGAGGCTTTCCTTCACTTGCTGCAGGCTGGAGAGTTCCTCGCGAAGAGCGGTCAGCTCCTGCTTCAAACGTTTATTGAACATGGGGGGATACACCGATGGGCAGGGTTGAGTGCGTCGCTATACATCGCCATCGGCCTTGTACAAGTTTTCTGAAGGACATTGTCGACCTGTACAAGAAAAATAATTGCCCTTGGCGCTATAGTCAGCGCGCGCCCCCCAACCCCAGGAGACACACCCCATGGATCAATCACGCAAGACGCTGTTCGAGGGTTTCGCCCAGCAACTGGGTCATCGCTTCGACGGCGAGATGCGCATCGGTGGCAACTACGTGCCAGCGGTACGCAACGGCAACGAGCTCTACATCAGTGGGCAGATCCCGCGCATCGACGATACGGTGATGGTGGTCGGCCGAGTGGGTGCCGAGGTATCCCTGGAACAGGGCCGGCTGGCGGCGAAGATTTGCACGATGCGCGCCCTGGCCATTCTCACCCAACAGCTCGGCGACCTGGAGAGCATCGAGCGGGTTCTGCGGATCAATGTCTATGTGCGCAGCGCCGAAGACTTCACCCAGCAGAGCGAAGTGGCCGACGGCGCCTCGGAGGTGCTTTACGGGGTGTTCGCCGAGGCCGGCGTGCACACGCGGACCTCGGTGGGGGTGTATCAACTGCCCAAGGGCGCCGCGGTCGAAGTCGACATGATTGTCGCGCTCAAACCGGCCGGCTGATGCCCCTCAAGAGCAGCAGGGTGCGGCCGTCTGCTGGTTGGCCAGCGGCAGCCGCGCACCGAAGTACAGCGCCGCGCCCATGCCCACTGCGCCCATCACTGCGCAGAAGATCACGCAGATCCATGGGCTCCAGGGCATCAGGCCGATCAGCAGCAACGGCGTGATGCTGGCCCAGATCGCGTAGGCGATGTTGTAGGTGAAGGAGATGCCCGAGACGCGAATCCGCGCCGGGAACAGGTTGACCATCACCGACGGCACCGCCCCCACCACCCCGCAACACAAGCCGGCGATCACGTACGCCAGCGCCACCCACTGCCCCCCACCGATCAGGCTGGCGTAGAGCACGCCGATCCCCAGCGGCAGCAGCAGGCTGTAGAGCATGACGGTGCGCCAGGCACCGATGCGGTCGACGATCAGGCCGGCAATCACGCAACCGATATTCAGAAAGACGATGCCCAGACTGCTGAGGGCGAAGGTGTGGCTGGCGGTCATGCCGAAGGTTTTCTGCATCATGGTCGGGGTGATGACGACGAAGGTCACCACCGCCGAAGTCAGGACGCAGGTGAGGATGGCCGCGGGCAGCATCGCCAGGCGGTGCTCGCGCAGTACCGTGCGCAGCGGCAATTCGACGTGAGTCTCACGGCTGGCCTGCAGGGCCATGAACACCGGGGTTTCATTGAGCCAGCGGCGCAACCAGACGCCGATCACGCCAAACACGCCGCCCAGCAGGAACGGGTAGCGCCAGGCGTAATCGAGGATTTCCGCCGGGGTGAACAGCTGCGCCAGCAGGGTCGCAGTCAGTGCGCCGATCAGGTAACCGAAGGTCAGCCCGGCCTGCAGGAAACCCAAAGCGTAACCACGGTGCCCGGCAGGCGCGTGCTCGGCGACGAAGGCCCAGGCGCTGGGCACTTCACCGCCGACGGCGGCGCCCTGGAACACCCGCAGCAACAGCAACAGCAAAGGCGCGAAGTAACCAATCTGGGCGTAGGTCGGCATGATCCCGATGAGCAGGCACGGCAGCGCCATCATCAGGATGCTCAAGCTGAAGACCTTCTTGCGCCCCAACCGGTCGGCAAAGTGCGCCATCAGGATCCCGCCCAGCGGTCGGGCGAGGTAACCGGTGACGAAGATCCCGAAACTCTGCAGCAGGCGCAGCCACTCGGGCATTTCCGGCGGAAAGAACAGCTGGCTGAGGGTCAGGGCGAAAAACACGAAGATGATGAAGTCGTAGATTTCCAGGGCCCCGCCCAATGCCGCCAGGCTCAAGGTCTTGTAATCCGACCGGGAGAATGGCGTGGGTCGAGTATCGGCAGTGGCAGTCATAAGCAGGCTCGAAAACTGGAGATAAAACACGGCGCCCATGGTCTACGCAAAAGGGCTCCCGGACAAGCCGTTAGACCATAGTCCCAATTTCTCGATACACAACCGCAAATGTCCCGGGATTGCTTTATGGTTGAGGCCTGACCGACCCGGTCCGTGCGGCCCGGTTGGCACCACAATAAACATAAAAATGAGGTACTTACGTGTCCGTAGAAATTGCAGACAGCCGTTCCGCGCGCTTTGCCCTGCGCTGTTCGAACTTTGCCGAGCGCTGGTTTCCCGACTCCTGGGTATTCGCCGCGCTCGCCGTGATCATCGTCGCGCTCGCCACCCTGGCCATGGGCGCCAAGCCCACCGATGCCGCCATGGCCTTTGGTGACGGCTTCTGGAGCCTGATCCCGTTCACCATGCAGATGGCCTTTGTGGTGATTGGTGGCTATGTGGTCGCCAGTTCGCCACCGGCGGTGAAGCTGATCGACCGCCTGGCACGCATTCCGAAGAACGGCCGCTCGGCGGTGGCCTGGGTGGCATTGATCTCGATGGTCGCCTCGCTGCTGAACTGGGGCCTGTCGCTGGTGTTTGGCGGCTTGCTGGTGCGGGCACTGGCCCGGCGTACCGATCTGCACATGGACTACCGTGCCGCCGGCGCTGCAGCCTACCTGGGACTGGGTGCGGTCTGGGCGCTGGGCCTGTCGTCCTCGGCGGCCCAATTGCAGGCCAACCCGGCCAGCCTGCCGCCGTCGATTCTGGCGATCACCGGGGTGATTCCGTTCACCGAGACGATTTTCCTCTGGCAATCCGGCGTCCTGCTGCTGGCCCTGATCGTGGTCTCGCTGATTGTCGCCTACGCCACCGCGCCCGGCCCCAACTCTGCGCGCGACGCCAAGGCCTGCGGCGTCGACCCCAGCTTCAGCATGCCGGCGCTGGCGCCGCGCACCCGACCTGGCGAGTGGCTGGAGTACAGCCCGCTGCTGACCATCCTGCTGGTGCTGTTGGCGGCGGGTTGGCTGTTCCATGAGTTCTCGACCAAGCCGGCGATCAGCGCGATCTCGGGCCTGAACACCTACAACTTCCTGTTCCTGATGCTCGGCGCGCTGCTGCACTGGCGCCCGCGCAGCTTCCTCGACGCCGTGGCCCGTGCGGTGCCGACCACCACCGGGGTGATGATCCAGTTTCCGCTATACGGTTCGATTGCCGCGCTGATGACCGTGGTCAAGGGCGCCGAAGGCCAGACCCTGGCCCACCATATTTCCACCTTCTTCGTCAGCTTCGCCTCGCACGACACCTACGCCGTGCTGATGGGCGTGTACTCGGCCATCCTCGGTTTCTTCATCCCCTCGGGCGGTGGCAAGTGGATCATCGAGGCACCTTACGTGATGCAGGTGGCCAATGACCTGGAATATCACCTGGGCTGGGCGGTGCAAATCTATAACGCGGCGGAAGCCTTGCCGAACCTGATCAACCCGTTCTACATGCTGCCGTTGCTGGGGGTGCTCGGCTTGAAGGCGCGGGACCTGATCGGCTTTTCGTTCGTGCAGTTGCTGGTGCACACGCCGCTGGTGCTGTTTCTGCTGTGGGCACTGGGGACGACGCTGGCGTATGTGGCGCCGGTGATGCCGTAGGCCATTTGAGCAGCAACCTGCAGGGCCGCACCTGTCAGACCTGACAGTAGACCCTGCAGATTAATTGCGCGACGCTGGGGTGGCACTCACATGGCGACAGGGCTGACAGGATGGCCCGTCACGGCAATCGCCGCCATGCCCAGACAGGGACAGTTATGAAACCCCAGGCCAACGCCCGGTCATTGCCGGACACCTGCATTTATCCGTTTGCCGCCCTCAGCGCCGAACAGGGCTACCCCTCACCGGTGGACTTCACCGTCACCAGTCGCAACAAACAACCCGGGCTGGGCGTGGTGGCCCAGCGTCACTACCCGCGCATCACCCGCATGTGCCGCATTTCCGGACAGTTGATGCACCGCCGGCAACTGCACACAGTGCAACTGGCGCCGGGCATTCACGTCTACGATCCTTATCTGTGCGGGCGCTTGCCCCACGCCTGCGACCCCAACGTGTTTCTCGACATGAGCGAGCTTTGGATGTGGGCGCTGCAAGACATCAGCCCAGGCACTGCACTGTGCATGGACTACGCCAGCACCGAAGCCAGATTGATGCGCCAGTTCGCCTGCCAATGCGGCGCCCCCCGCTGCCGAGGCTGGATCACCGGCTACGACGAACCGCCCAGCGCAGAAGGCATGCTGTATCTGCAGGGATGGCGTCGCAAGGTCCCTGGCGACCAGGGACCCGGGGCTGTTTAGGGCGCGTCGACCGGACGCAGGCGGTACTGCGGCGGCAATTGCTCGGCGCCGCTGATGGTGGCGTTGAGGCTTTTCCAGCGACCGTCCTTGATGCCGTAGATGCAGCCGTGAACCGACAGCTTCTGGCCACGGTGCCAGGCGTTCTGCACGATGCTGGTATGACCGACGTTGGCCACCTGCTGGATCACGTTCAATTCACACAGGCGATCAACCCGCTCTTCTTCCGTTGGCAATTGCGCCAGGGCGTCACGGTGCTCGTAGTACAGATCGCGAATCGAGCGCAGCCAGCCATCGATCAGGCCAAACTGACGGTCCTGCATCGAGGCGCGCACGCCGCCACAGCCATAGTGGCCAGTGACCAGGATGTGTTTGACCTTGAGCACATCGACCGCGTACTGAATTACCGACAGGCAGTTCAGGTCGGTGTGCAGCACCACGTTGGCCACATTACGGTGGACGAACAGATCGCCAGGCAACATGCCGACGATTTCGTTGGCCGGCACTCGCGCATCGGAACAGCCGATCCACAAGTACTCCGGCGTCTGCTGACGCGCCAGCTTGGCGAAGAAGTCAGGGTCTTCCTGCTTGATCGCATCAGCCCAGCGCTCGTTGTTATCAATCAGATCTTGTAATTCGTTCATGTTCTGAAGCCTCAAGAATGATGCGCTGGTTTGACTGCCGAGCGTCTGCCGAGGTCACGTGGCAATGTGCGATTAGCGAGGGTGGAAAAGCCCGGGAATCTTCAAGGGTAGCGCCTGTCCACCTTATAAGCCCCCCATTATGAGGATTTGCCATGACTGATTCGCGACGTCCGTTTGGCGCAGAACAACCCGAGCCCATCGACGACAACGAAGACCGCATGGGCTCGATGCATGAGTTGAACTTTGATGAAGAACCAGAAAATTCGCTGATCGGCGACGAGTTGCCGGAGCACCTGCGCCAGCACCCTGCCCCGCGCAAGCCGGCGCGTCATATCGATGCTGGCGATACGGATGATGAGGAGGCCAGCGATGACGAGCTCACGCCGGGAAACATGATTCGTGAAGACGGCGCACGCGATGCTCATGACACCGGCGGTGACGATGCGGCCGATTGGGACTTGAGCGTTGTAAACGAAGGCGAGATCGGGGGCGGTAACGGGCTGGATGAAGCCGAACTGGCGCGACGCGACCCGCTGGATCGCAAGCGTTGAAACCGTGACGAGGGTGTTACGCCCTCGTCATTGCAGCGCTGGCTAGTCCACCAGGGTGCAGGCCATCACCACCGCATCTTCGCGCCCACCGACGGCCGGGTAGTAGTCCCGACGACGACCGATTTCGTTGAAGCCATAACGCTCGTACAGGCTGAACGCCGCGCGGTTGCTGTCGCGAACCTCGAGGAAGCATTCCCGGGCGTCCGCCTTGTAGGCAATCGACATCAAGTGCTCGAGCAGCGCCAGCCCGAGCCCACGGCCCTGGTTTTCCGGCTTGACCGTGATGTTCAGCAGGTGCGCTTCGTCGAGAATGATCTGCACCACGCCGTGGCCGACCTGTTGCTCGCCCTCGAACATCAGCCAGATCTGATATTTACCCAGGCCATCGAGAAAGATCCCACGGGTCCAGGGGTGACTGAACGCCGCGTATTCAATTTTCAGCACAGCGTCGAGGTCCGCCTCGGTCATCGGGCGGAACGTTACAGCATCACTCATTGGGTTCTTTCCAGCGCGCCATCAGCCGACGCATGGCTTGCCAGACATCAGCCTTACGCTGTGGCTCTTCCATTAACAGTTCCAGCCCGGGCAAGGCCCAGGCCGTTCCCAGGCCTTCGACCTGGAGTTCGCGATTGTAGGACTCGGCACCCGCCTCGCCGGCGAAACGTACCGCCGGCAGGCCAATCAACCACAGGCATGCACAGGGCGCGTCTTCCAACCGGGCCGAAAGGAAGCCCTGGACAAAATCCCGCGCCGCCTCGGGCCCCTGATCGAGGGCGCCACGTACCAGCAGCGGCCAGCGCACCGGCTCGCCGATGATTTGCGGACTGTCCGGCAGGCCGGCGGCGCGCAGCATGTCCTTGAGCAGCAGGTAGGCCGGGTCGCGGCTCTGGAAGGCCTCCCCCGTGGGCAGCTCCACCAGCACCAGGCAACGTCCGGCGCGCAGCAGTTGCAGGGCAAAGCGCGGCGGCGGAATCTGTGGCGCCTTGACCACCACCGGCTCGGCCTCGGCGGCCTCGAGCGGTTTGCTCGACGGACGCGCCGCTGCGGGCGTCGGCCGTGGCACCTCGATTTTCACCCGCTCGCTCGGTCTGACCGGCGGTTCAGCCTGGGCATTGGCGACCGGCACCGGCGCGATCGGCGCCTCGACCACCGGCTCCAGCGCTTGCAGCAGCTCGGGCCGCGACGGCGCGGCAAAGGGCAATTCGGTACGCGGCAGCCAGTTGACCACCTGCATGGCGGTCAGATAGGCGCGGCGACGGGACTCGATTAGCAAGGGTCGGCCACTTGTGGATAACTGAGAGTGCGGGGATTCTACCGCCCTTCGCGCAAGATCGCCCGCAGTTGCGAGGAGAAAAACGACAGTCCGTCCCGTCGATCCGCCGAGAATGATTGCCATCGCGCGCGATGCAGTACAATCGCTGCTTTTAATCGCCAACCAGCCGGCCAATCCAATGATCGAACCCAAGCGCGTCTTGCGCGCCCTCGCCGAACACTGGGCACTTCTGGAGCCACTGTGTGAGCATTTCGACCAAGGCACCCTGAGCCTCAACGAATTGCGCTCGCAACTGGCCGCCCAGCAACTGGACAGCACGCCACAGGACATCACCAGCCTGCTGGACGTGTGGATCCGCCTCGACATTCTGGTTCCGGTGGCCAAGAGCCCGAACCGCTTTGAACTGAACGCGCAGATCCACGACTTCCTGGCCTACCTGCGGCGAGAGCACCGTTTGGGCCTGTGCCTGGAAATCGAAGCCTACCTGCGCCACCTGGAGCGACTGGCCGGCTATATACAAGACGCTTTCGACATTCGCGATGGCAACGACCTGGCGCGGCAACTGCGCTTGCTCGACATGCGCGTGCGCGACGTGCTGAAAAAACTCGCCAACGATGAGCAGGCCCTGGTGGCGGTCGCCGAGCGCGCCAAGACCAGCGACCGGCAGATCCCCCTGCGCCAGCGCTATGCCGAAGTACTGGCGACCTGGGACGAATATGTCGAGCCGATGATCCAGTTGGTCAACGCCGACGGCGCCTTCGAGCAAGGCGTACGCAAGGTCGAGAATGTGTTGCTGAAAATGCTCACCGAGCAGCAGCGACTCGGCCACCTGGTCGACGACGACATGCTGTTGCGCACTCACGCACGCATCCTCGAAATGCAGACCAGCGCCCAGTTGACCCTGCGCCATGCCCGCGAGCTGCTCCTGCCGCTGCGTGAAGAGGCGCGCCGGCACAACGCCGTGACCCGTGGTGCGGCGCTGGCCCTGTCGATGATCCGCCGCAAGGGCCTGGACGCCGTGCCCCAGGCGGCAATGCCGATGTTCACCCGCCCGCAAAGCACCTTCCTTGGTAGCGCCAGCCAGGTCGAGGCCTACGTCTATGCCTTGGCGCGCTTCGAGCCGAAACCGGCGCGCTTCCCCAAGGCCCACAAGACCCAGGTCGGCGAGCCACCGCGCGCGCCGCGCACCGTGCGCGAAATGCTCGAACGCTGCGAAAACGCCCTGCCGATGCCGGACCTGATGACCTGGCTGCTGGAGCAGGAACCGGACGGCGCCACCGATGAATTGCTGTACTGGTTCTCGCGCCTGTCACGGGACAAACGCTTCACCCGCGAGCGCCTGGAACGTCGCGACTACCACACACACGAGCACCAGGTCAGCCTGCGCTCCTTCGCCCTGCTCTCGGCCGGCGGCGACGCCACCGAGAATTCTGCGAGCACCCCTCATGCATCTTGATCTTTCCGAACTGTCTCAGCTGGCACCGATCTTTCGCGAGCTGTTCAAGGGTTATCACGTCAGCCGTCGCGATCCCGAGTTGTACGCCCAGCTGTCGAATTTCCAGGACCAGTACCGCACGCTGTTCCGTGCCCTGGGCTTCGAACTGGTGTGCGATACCCGCGGCTTCTATTACTTCGTCCCCGACCTCGCCGCCGCGACCGTGAACAAGACCGCCCAGCGCCTGGCGTTGTTCACCTTCATCCTCGTCGAACACCTGGCCGATCAGGGCCGCGACCCGATCGCCGTGCTCGATGGCGGCAGCCTGGGTCGCGATGAACTGCCGTCGTTGCTGGAAAAATACCGCGACCTGTTCCTCCAGGCCGAAGTGCAGACCCAGGAAGAGCTGGAAGAAAAGATCATGCGCCGCATGACCCAACTCGGTTTTGCTGCCGAAGAGAATGGTGTGTACCGTTTCCTGCCGCCGATGCACCGCTTCCTCGACGTCTGCCTGTCGGTACAACAGGACCGCGACCTGGCCGCCAGCCTGCACAGCGTGCTGCCGCTGCCGACGCCGGTATTGATCGATGACGACAGCGACGAAAAACTGCTGCACACCGATGACCCGCTGGACTTGAGCGACTTCTCCGAAGAAAGCGAAGAAGACGCCCTGGCCCGTGCCATTGCCGAAGAACAGGAGCTCGACGCATGAGCAAGGAACGTTACGGCATCCGCCGCTTTGCCCTTCTGAATACCGCCGGCTACAGCCTTGGCCTGTTTCCGCTGGAAGAGCCGCTGTCGGTGTACGGCGCCAACAACCTGGGCAAGTCCGCTTCGATCAACGCCTTGCAGTTCCCGATTCTGGCGCGCATGTCCGACATGAGCTTCGGCAAGTACAGCCTGGAACAATCGCGGCGTTTCTACTTTGCCTCCGACACCAGCTACATCCTGGTGGAAGTCTCGCTACCCCATGGCCCCCACGTGATAGGCGTCGTCGGTCGAGGACCAGGTGGCGGCTTCGGTCACCAGTTCTTCGCCTACGCCGGCAAGCTCGACCTGGCTCACTACCAGAAGAACGACACCTGCCTGCGCCAGAAAGAACTGTTCACCAACCTCGAGCGCGAAGGCCTGAAAGCCTACGAGCTCAAGCCCGATGAACTGCGGCGCCTGCTGGTGGGCGGGCATACCTCGATTCCCCTGGACCTGACGCTGATCCCGCTGCGCTCCACCAGTGAACAGAGCCTGAAGACCTTCCGCGCGCTGTTCATCAACCTGCTGCACATGCGCGAAATCACCGCCGCCAAGCTTAAGCAGCTGTTCCTCGATGCGTTCGAGCACAGCCTGCGTTCCGGTAGCGTCGATTACATCGCGGCATGCGAAGAAGCCTTCCGCGATGTACGACGCATGGAGCAGGACTACAACTCGCTGGTCACCGCCGGTCCTCTGGTCGAAGCCCTGTCGGCCGGCGTCAATCAGCGCAACATCCTGCGTGGCAAGTTGCACCGTATTTCCCCACTGCTCGATTCCCTGCTGGGCACCTGGTCGGACTACGCCAGTGCCCGCAAGGAAGAGCTGACGATCCAGGCCGAGCATTACCGCAACGAGCAGGACGCGCTACAAAACGATCAGCGTGGAGGCACCCAGGAGCTGATGCGCCTGGAGCGCGAGATAACCGGGATCCAGCGCTGGCTTGGCGAACTGTCGGTGCTCAAGCATCGTTTTGCCCTGGTCGAGGACGTCAAGGTCCTCGAGGCGCAACTGCTGGCGGCCAAGGATGCCCACGATGAACTGGCCGGCGCCCTGGCCCAGTCGCGGCAGTTCAGCGCCGAAGACCTGGATGAACGTCTTCGCGAGCTGGAAAAACGCCTGAAGTCGGTCAAGCAACAACTCGATCACGCCGACAACAACAGCTACGCGCGCCTGCGTGAAGAATTCTCGCAGCAGGACGTCGAACGCCTGATGCGCCTGTTCAACAGCGCCCTGTTCAGCCTGCCGCTGGGCGAGCACGGGATCACCCTGGATGAGGACGGGCAGTGGGTCAAATCCCTGGAGCTGATCCTCGATGGCTTCAAGAGCGAGCGTTTCGAAGTACCGGGGCTGGCGATCGATATTTCCCACATCGAGCCGCCTGCCCTGCAGGCCCTGGCTGACCGCGCCGCCCTGCGCGATCAGAAGGAGCGTCTGGAAAAAGAACTCAAGCAACTCAAGACCCAGCAGGCCGTGGCCGCCGACCGCGCAGCCAGCAAGACCCAGACCGAAGCGCTGTATCAGCAGGTGCTGGACGCGCAGAAAGCCCTGGAAGATTTCCGCCGTGCGCAAACCCTGAGCGCCGAAGAAGGCGACAAGCTGGAACAACTGGCGCAGATGGAAGCCGCGCAGGATGAATTGAAACGCTCCAGCGACGCCTTCACCGAACGCGTCCAGCAGTTGTCGGCCAAGTTGCAGTTGGTGGGCCGGCAAATTGGCGACATGGAAGCCAAGCAGCGCACCCTCGACGACGCCCTGCGCCGTCGGCAGTTGCTGCCCGCCGACCTGCCTTTCGGCACGCCGTTCATGGACCCGATCGATGACTCCATGGATAACCTGCTGCCCTTGCTCAATGACTATCAGGACAGTTGGCAGGGCCTGTTGCGCGCCGACGGCCAGATCGATGCGTTGTACGCTCAGGTGCGCCTCAAGGGCGTCGCGAAGTTCGACAGCGAGGACGATATGGAGCGTCGCCTGCAGCTGCTGATCAACGCCTATGCGCACCGTACCGATGAAGCCCTGACCCTGGGCAAGGCACGACGTGCAGCAGTCACTGATATCGCGCGGACGCTGCGCAACATTCGCAGCGACTACGACAGCCTCGAGCACCAACTGGCGCTGTTCAACCGCGAAATCAACAAGCGCCAGGTGTCCAACCTGCAAAGCTTCCGCATTGTCCTGGCGCCGAACAAGGAAGCGCTCAAGCATATCGACCAGATCATCCACAGCGCCGGTCAATATGAGGAAGGCGAAACCCTCTCGGTGTTCGACCTGAGCCAAAGTGCCGAACAGGACAACAAGAACGAAGAGGCCAAGGAATACCTGGCGCGCCTGGTGGCGGCGAACCACAACCAGCTGGGTCTCAAGGACTTGTTCGAGCTGGCGTTCGAGATCACCAAGGTCAACGGCCAGCCGGTGATTCACACCGACATCGATGGCGCCGCGTCCAACGGCACCACCATGACCATCAAGGCGCTGACCAACATGTACCTGTTGCTGCACTTGATGGACCGCGACCAGGCCGGGCGCGTGCGCTTGCCGTACTACCTGGACGAGGCGGCGGATATCGACGAGAAGAACCAGGCGGCGCTACTGGAAACCAGTCTGCAACTGGGCTTCGTGCCGATCCTCGCCAGTGTCAAACCACAGGTCTGCGCCAGCGTCGCCATCGACCTGGAAGGCGGCAGCGGACCGAACGGCATCTACATCGACGAGGCCGACTGGAAGTTCATTCGCCGGCATGACGAGGTGAAACCGACGGTTGCCGTTGAAGCGGACGAGCCGGAGTTGGACGCGGTGTAATCCGCTGTTCATCTGTCAAAAAAAGGCCGCGATCCAGGGATCGCGGCCTTTTTTATTGCATGCTGCTGGCGTTATTTACCGAGGGAAATCTTCGGTGCCCACTGCAGCCATTCGTCTTCGAACTTGTCGAACAACGGGAAGGTCTGCTGGGGCCGCGCCGGATTGCCCATGCGCTCACCGTCCGGCGTCGCAAAGGCGATACCACCCTGCATCAGGGTTTCCAGGGACTCGGTGCGTACGGTTGCGCCCTTGAACAGGCTGTAATCCAGGCCGAAACCGCTGGTGTTCCAGAAGCGTGAGCCGCTGCGCACCAATGGCGCGTACTTCGGTTCGATCAAAATGCGGATCAACACCCGATCCGCTGTCTGCCCCAGTTCGTAGCCCGTGACCTTGCCCACGGTGATTTCGCGGTAGGTCACTGGCACGCCCGGCTTCAACGAACCACGTCGGGCAGCGCTCAACGTCAGGCTGAGCCCGGGCTCTTGCACCTCGGCTTCCGGCGGCTTGGCCAGGGCCACAAAGTTCTTTTGCGGGCCGAGGTTTTTCGGCGCCGGCTGCACCTCGATGTACTGCCCGGTGACCAGGGTCTCCAGATTGGACGTCTTGATCAGCCCCAATTCCGGCTTGACCACCCAGAACTGACTCCCCGCCCGCGCGATGCGTTCCGGCACTTCGGTGATGCGCGCCGTGAGCAGTACCGATTGCAAGTCGTCACTGAGATCGACGTCTTCAACCTTGCCGACATCCAGGCCCTTGTAGCGAATCGGCGTGCCGCTGTGCAGACCGTCAGCCCGATCAAGCTTGATCGTGACGATCGCACCTTTTTGCGTGGCCTCGTCGTGGTTGGCAAACAGGCGGAAACGCGGGATGCGCTTTTGCAACGGCGCCTTGGCTTCCGGCGTTTCAAAGGCGATGCCGCCGGCCATCAGGCTCTGCAGTGATTCGCTCTTGACCTGGATTCCGCCGGTCAGTCCGCCGGTCAGGGTGATTCCGCTGGCATTCCAGAAGCGCGTCGAAGCATTGACCAGCCCTTCGTATTCCTTCTCGATGTGCACACCGATGACCAACTGCTTCTTGGTCCGGGAGAACTGATAGCTCTGCACCGACCCGACCTTGACCTGCTTGAACAGGATCGGGCTGCCGACCTCCAGTGAACCGAGGTTATCGGTGAACAGCACCAGGTGCAGGCCCGGCGAGCGCAGATCCAGAGGCGGAGCCTTGGGCCGTGCCTCGAATTCACGCTTGGGCGCACTGCCCTTGTCACCGGGACGCACGGCGATGTAGTTACCCTTGACCAAGGCCTCCAGCCCGGTGATACCGGCCAGCGAAATCGACGGCTTGACCACCCAGAACTGCGTGCCTTCGACCAGGTAATCCTCAGCCAATGGATCGAGGGTCAATTCCGCGGTGGCGCTGGACAGATCGGAGTCGACCTTCAACGCTTTCAGATTGCCGACCTGGATACCCTTGTACATGACCGGAGTACGACCGGCCTGCAGGCCTTCGAAGTCGCTGAGTTTGACCTTGACCCGAATCCCGGCCTGAGCCGCATCGAAGTCTTCGTACAGTCGGAACGGCAGACTTGGATCGGTCGGCGGACTGTCCTTGCGGTTTTCCGGCGTGGCGAAGGCGATACCACCGGCGACGATACTGGCCAGCGACTCGCTGCGCACTTTTACCCCGGACAGGTTGGCATCGATGCTGATCCCGCTGGCATTCCAGAAACGCGTGTGTTTGCGCACAAGGCTGGCGTAGGTCGGCTCGATGAAAACCTTGATCTCGACGGTGCTCTGGTCCTCGGACAACAGGTAGCTTTTTACCTGGCCAACCTGGATCTGCTTGTAGAACACCGGGCTGCCGCGGTTCAGCGATCCCAGGCGATCGGCCTTGATGGTCAGGTGCAGGCCTGGCTTGGAGTCCGACAGCGGCGGTTCCTGGGCAAGGGCCTTGAATTTGCGCGTAGGCTCGCCTTCACCTGGGCTGATCGCCACGTAGTTACCCGATACCAGGGTTTCCAGTCCGGTGATGCCGGCCAGGGTCACGCTTGGCTTGACCAGCCAGAAGCGAGTGCTGGTCTTGAGGTATTGCTCTACGTCCTTGTTCATCTCGATCGTGGCTATCACCCCACGGCTCTTGCCTTGATCATCAAGGGTGAGGTTCTTGACCTTGCCGACCGACATGCCTTTGTAGACCACTTCAGTCTTGTTGGCCTGGATGCCTTCGCCGCTTTCGAATCGAACCTGAACCTGAATCCCGGTCTCGTTGTAGGCACGCCAGCCCAGCCAGCCTCCAATCACCAGGGCAATCAAGGGCAACACCCAGATGGCCGACCAGTTGGACGCCGGTCGAGTTTTAGCTTTTGGCAAATCAGTCATGGTCGTCGTCCGACTCCGTGTTATCCCAAATCAGTCGGGGATCGAAAGTTACTGCAGCGAGCATTGTCAAAATCACCACACTGGCAAAGGCCACCGCACCGAGATTGGCCTCGATACTGGCCAGCCGGCCAAAGTTGACCACCGCCACCAGGATGGCGATGACGAAGATATCGAGCATGGACCAGCGGCCAATGAACTCGATGAAGCGGTACATCATGATGCGTTGCCGCGCAGACAGCGGCTGGCGGCGCTGGACCGAAAACAACAATAGCGCGATCCCCACCAGCTTGAAGGTCGGCACTAGGATGCTGGCGACGAATACCACGGCGGCGATGGGAATCATCCCGTGCTGGACCAGGGTAATCACCCCGGACATGATCGTATCGCCTTCACCCTGCCCCAACGAATTGACCGTCATGATGGGCAGCACGTTGGCAGGGATGTAGAGGATCGCCGCAGTGATCAACAGCGCCCAGGTGCGCGCCAGGCTGTTGGGCCGGCGGGCGTGAACCTGTGCGCCACAGCGGGTGCAGGTTTGCTCATCGGTATCCGGTTCCTGTTGGTTTAACTGATGGCATTCAGCACAGATCAGAATGCCCGCATCAATCGCCCGCATGAGCGTCTTCTCCTGATAGAGCTTCCCAGATCTGGTGCGGTGACATCACGACCTCCAGCCACACCTGGACCAGCAACAAACTGATAAAGCACACCAATCCCAGGCCCACCGTGATGGAAGCAAGGTCGGCCAGCTTGACGATGGCCACCAACACGCCCATCAAATAGACCTCGAGCATTCCCCAGTCGCGCAGGTGGTGATAAATGCGATAGAGCAGTAGGCCATAGCTGCGCCCGATATCCAGGCGAATGCTTAATAATACGAATAACTGACAGAGCAACTTGAGCAGCGGGATCCCCATGCTGCACAGGAACACGACCACCGCGACACTTTGCATCCCGGTTTCGAACAAGCCAATAACGCCTGTCCAGACGGTGTCCTCGGCCGATTGGCCCAATATATTGAGCTGCATGATCGGCAAGAAGTTCGCCGGAATGAACAACAGTAACGCGGCGATCACCAGCGCGAGGCTGCGCTCGACGACATTATGCCGATGCGCATAAAGCTCGTAGCCGCAGCGTGGACATAAGGCTTTTTCGTCTTGGGCGAGTTGTGGTTTGCGCATCAGCAAGTCGCACTCATGACAGGCCACCAAGTGCTCCAGCGGTAAATCTGACAGCCCTGAGGCGTCAACCGGATCTGGCATAAAGGACTCGGACTCCGAAATTGAGGGTCTATTCTAGTGTTCTGTCTCGAAAATAACTGTGCAAATTTGTCCTGATCGCAGAATCAGCTTTTTCGCGCGCAAAAACAAAACCCCTACCTGCATACGCAGATAGGGGTTTCGGAATTTAATCTTGACGATGACCTACTCTCACATGGGGAAACCCCACACTACCATCGGCGATGCATCGTTTCACTGCTGAGTTCGGGATGGGATCAGGTGGTTCCAATGCTC